>NZ_CP087998.1:1893540-2524721 GCF_021044585.1 Sulfurimonas sp. HSL-3221
TTTGGCAGTCTGTTTGGCAGTGAAACACTCCGGGCACAGATAAAAGCTCCGTCCCGTCCCGCTATAGGGGCGCAGGGAACGCTCGGCGCATTGCAATCTCAACAGTTGATTCTGTGCTTCCCGTTTCCGACAGCTGACGCACATACGAACGGGGCCCGAATAATTTTGGCGCATTATATCCAAAGTTTCCTTGAATGAGCGTTTCAGCGTTCGACCGTCAGGCCGTAGTTGTCCAGGTTGAGAATTTTGACCGCAAACTGGGGGAAACGCTGTTCAAGCCTCGCCGCCAGCCCTGCGGCGTCTTCGTCGTAGCACAGGGAGAAGAACGTTGACCCGCTCCCCGAGAGCGTACTCATCAGTGCACCCTGCTCATACGCCGCCTTCTGGATCGTAAAGAGCTCCGGCATCATTTTCATCCGTGTTTTCTGGTGGAAACGGTCCTGGGTCGCGATCTTGAGCATCTCCCAATCCTCGTTAAAGAACGCCGCCACCGTCAGCGCAGCATGCGAGACGTTGAAGACAGCGTTCTCCTTGCTGTAGGACTTGGGCAGTGTCGTGCGTGACTTCGCCGTCGAGATCGGCTTGTCGGGAATGACCACGACCGCCCGCAGGTAATCGGGGAGGTGCTTTTTTTGCGAAAAGACCTTGTTCTTCTCCACCGTGGCGACGTTGAAGCCGCCCATGACCGCCGGCGTAATGTTGTCCGGATGCGATTCATATACAAGGGCATGGTTCAGGATCCGGCGTTTTGAGACACGTACACCCGCTGCTTCGTGCGCCGTGGCGATGGCGCTGACGATTACGGCCGAAGAGCTTCCAAGCCCACGGGAAAGGGGGATGCTGTTGTAAAACTGGAATTTGAAATTCTGTTTTTTGTGCGTCAGGCGTTGGTAATGCTCGTTGAAGATACTGACAAACATATTATTGCCCTTCAGCCGAGGGTTACCCTCTCCTTCGCCCTTGATGGAAACGCTGAAAAAACGCGACGGTTTGAACTCGACCCTGTTGCGCAGGTCGACGGAAAGACCGAGGGTGTCGAAACCCGGTCCGAGGTTGGCGCTTGTCGCCGGAACGCTGATAATCAATCGTGCTCCTTAACCGACGGCTCCGATCCCGTAGTAGGGCAATGCATCGTCGGAAAAATCATTGAGATCCAGGTGGGACGGAAGCCGGAAATCCGCCTCAACCGGCGTTTCGAACTTTTGCGTCTTGATTGTGTCCGCCATTTTAACGAAATAGAGCTTCCCAACGGCTTTGAGCGGGCGGTTGCCATTGAAGTAAAATGCATCGGCGGCGAGCAGGCGTGTTCCCAGAACGATACTGAGGGTTTTCAGGTAGAGGTAGGCGATCTTGATGGCCATGAAACTGCCGGGGCCCTTAGCGTAAATGAGATGTGCGAGGGTGTATTTTTTCAGAATCGTCTCGAAAAGTTCCGGGAGGGAATCGGAGCTCTGTTTCGTACTCTCGAAACGCTCGACGAGTTCCCCCTCTTTGTAGATCCCGACAACGATCGGGGTGGTCAGTGCAATGACGACGGCATCATGCATATGCTTTGGCCATCGCCTTCGCTTCCGCCGTCGCGATCTCGACAACCTCGTAGTTCGCGGGGTCTTTGAGCAGCTCGAGGGTCAGCTTGTGGTTGAGGTCGTGGCTCCCGGCGAAGGCCTCGTACTCCCCAATGAAGTTGATGCCGATAAGGGACATGTCCCCAATGGCGTCCAGGATCTTGTGGCGGACGAACTCGTTACTGTAGCGCAGCCCTTCGGGGTTGAGCACCTTTTTCTCGTCCAGGACGACGGCGTTCTCCAGGCTGCCGCCCAGGGCCAACCCTTTGGAGCGGAGATACTGGACCTCGTGAAGAAAACCGAAGGTGCGGGCACGCGCGATCTCCGCTTTGTAAGTTTCACGGCTGAAGTCGAGGTCGAAGTGCTGTTCGGAAATGACGGGATGCTTGAAACGGATGGTGAAGTGGTAGCGCAGGTCGTTCGAGGGTATCAGTTTGACGTACTTGTCCCCCTCTTTGATCGTCACTTCCTTCTTGATACGCATAATACGCTTCGGCGCATCCTGTTCGACCGTTTCCGCCTCATCCAGCAGGAGGCAGAAGCTTGCGCTGGAGCCGTCCATGACGGGGACTTCGTCGGCGTCGACGATGATGCGGAGGTTGTCAATGCCGTAAGCGTACACCGCGGAGAGAAGATGCTCGATCGTCGAGATGACGAAGCCGTCTTTTCCGATCACCGTCGCCATCTGCGTGTCGACGACGTTTTCGGGCTTGAGGGGAATGGAAACACCGACATCCTTGCGGACGAAGACGATCCCGCTGTCCGCCTCAAGAGGTTCAAGCCGGAGACGTACCGGAGAACCTTTGTGTAAGCCGATTCCCACCAGTTCCACCGGTTTTGCGATCGTCGTCTGTTTCATGCATCCCCCTTACAGGCTCGTTATTGGCGCTATTATAGCCTAAAAACGTGAATAAATTGTGATAACTCCGCCTGTTAACGGCGGCGGTCGATCACCTTTTTTGCCTCTTTGATGACATCGCTGACATTGAGACGGATCCACTGCTTGTCCATCCACTCCTCCGGTCTTACTTCCACGCCCTGGACCAGAACGCCGAAGTGGAGGTGGTCTCCCATGGCGTAACCCGTCATCCCCGTATTGGCGATGTGCGTTCCCGCATCAACGTGTTCGCCCTGGGTGACGTTCAGATTCGAACAGTGCCCGTAAAGGGTATAGAGCCCCAGACCGTGGGCCAGGATCGGCATATTACCGTAGATACCGTTCTCGTCGGCAAAGACGATATCCGCGGGGTTCTGAATCTTGATCTTGCCCATTTTCACGCTGGCGAGGTCGAGCCCAAGGTGGTAGGATTCGCTGACCTTCGCGCCGTTGTAGTAGTAAAGACGATGATCACCGAAACTGGCAACCACCTGTCCGTTGCGCAGCGGATAGAACGGCTGCTGGTCGAACCGGTCGATCTGGGCATCCCCTACTTTCGACGTAATGTTGTGGATCAGCTCTTCGTTCTGCGCGCGCATGGTTTCATTCACATAGCGGAAACGCTCAATCATATCGGCGTTGGCCGGAGCACCGTACATCTGCGCGAGATCGGAAACCTTTCCGTTAAGAAAGTGGTCGCTGAGTTTGATCTTCGAAACGCGGTACTGCTTCTCCTGAAGGTGCAGCGGGATGTAGGCCTTTGCCCGATTGCCCGCGACGTCGTCGGCGATGACGTAGGCCCGGAAACGCTCGGCAGTCACCGGCCATGCGATCAGCGCGACATAGTAATTTTCCGCATAAAAGGGTACGGCCTTGAAGCGGCGCCCGAAGCTCGTCTCGATGTAGAGCTCTTCGAGGTTCTCGTCTTCGGCTTCAAACACCACGAGGGCCGAACCGCCCTTCGTGATCTTGTAGGAGTTGGCGATAATCCCCACTTTCGGTCGACGGGCGTCGATCTTCAGGGTGACGCGTTTGACCGCGCGGTTCCCGGCGAAGAAGTTCCAGCGGCTGGCGTCGCGCGCCTCGACTTCGAGGGTGACGACATCGGTCTGCTTGCCGATCGTGCGGGCAGGGACCTGCAGCTCAAACTGCTTCGACTTCTCCGGTGCAGGCGATTTCGCCTCGGAGAGGATCGTCTGGTTGCTGCCGCTCATCAGCGTGATCTTGTACTCCACGATGCCGCTCTGATCGTCGATGGAGACCTTGAGCGGGGCCTCGCCGTTCCAGTAACCGCTGTTTTCAATGCGGATATCCGGTACGTCACGCTCGAACGCATCCGAGGTGTACAGGTAGACCGCTCCTCCGATCGCCGCGAGCAGGATGCTCAAAAACATCACGCCGCCGTATCCCTTTTTTCGTCGTCTCATTCCAACTCCTTTTCAATAATGTCGATCATTTTTTCTGACAGTCGCTCCAACGCCGTCCCCGTTGCCGTGAACCCGGACGCAAAATGGTGTCCGCCGCCGCCGAAAGCCTCCGCGATCACCCCGACGTCGATCCCGTCGTCGGTACGCAGCGACACTTTGAGCACACCCGCTTCACGCTCGCAGAGCATCACGGCCACGCAGACCGTCGGCAGACCCAGTACTTCCTGCAGGACATCGTCGCAAACCGTATCGTCCGCCCCGCTCTGTTCCATCATCGCCCGGGTCACCTGCAACAAAGCGATACGTGCATCGCTGCGCAGGGCAAGGCTTGAGAGCATCAAGGCCTTAAGGCGCAGTGCCGAGAGCGGACGGCGCAGGAAAAGCGCGTGATTCACCGACACGACCTCCGCCCCGGCCCGGGCGAGCTCAGCGGCCATCTCGAAAACCGCCGCGTCCGTCCGACGGCTCATAAATCCCAGAGTATCTTCGGTAATCCCGGCGTAGAGCGCCGTCGCCATTTTGGCGTTGATTTTGATCGCTTCGGTCTTGAACCATGTCAAAAGGACGGCGGTGGTACTGACCGCTTCCTTGTCAATGAGCTTGATATGCCCGAAGCCGTCGTTACTGCCGTGGTGGTCGACATTGATCAACGTACATTTCGGAAGTACGCCCAGTCGTGCCGAATCACCGCAGTCGAACGCGATGGCCAGGTCTGCCGTTTCATCCCAACGCGATGTGATCTTATCCGCCCATGGCAAACAGAACAACCGTTCATCGATGGCTTCGCTTGCACAAAAAAGCGTCACGCGCTTTTGCAGCCGAAGCAGGTGGGCATACATGGCGCATGCGCTGCCCAGCGAATCCGCATCCGGATGCACGTGGGCAATCAGCGCAATGTGTTCCGCGGCTTCGATCGCTTCGCGCATCAGTCCATTTTCATGGAGAGATCGATCCAGTTCGCCTGATGGATCAATGAACCCGTGCTGATCGCGTCGACCCCCGTGGCCGCATACGATTCGATCGTTTCAAGGGAGATGTTCCCGCTCGCTTCAAGTTTGATGTAGGGGTAGTTCGTGTTTTTGTAGACAACCACCTCGCGCAACTGCACGGGGGTCATGTTGTCGCACATGACAATATCCGCCCGCACGTCCATCGCCTTCTTCGCCATCTCAAATGTCTCCGCCTCGATCTCGATCTTGGCGGTATAGGGAATCCTTTTGCGCGCGTCGGCCATGAAAGCGTCAAGGTCCTTGATCGTGCGCAGGTGGGTATCTTTGAGCATCAGACAGTCATCCAGCCCCATGCGGTGGTTCACGGCCCCGCCGATGCGCGTCGCATACTTTTCGAAGTTGCGGAGCATCGGGCGCGTTTTACGCGTATCGAGCAATTTGGTGCCGTAGGGTTCGATCAGGTCGACATACTGGCGGGTCAGCGTCGCGATCGAACTGGCATGCAGCATCATATTGAGGATCGTGCGTTCGCAGCGCAGCAGGGTGTGCGAATCCCCGCTGAAGTGGGCGATCACATCCCCTTTGGCAAAGCGCTCGCCCTCTTTCACGAACCACTTGACATAGATGCTCTCCATCTTCGCCAGGGTATCGACGTACAAGACGCCGGCCAGAACACCGTCGCTTTTGGCATAGATCTTGGCCGAAGCCTCAACCGCCTCCGACACCCGTGCGTAGAGGTCTCCGCGGCCGACATCCTCGGCCATCACTTCTTCGATAAAGTGTTCGATATTCACAGCGCCATCATCCGATCAAGGGCGACCTTGGCCCATTTGCGCGTCTCTTCGTCCACGTGGATCTCGTTCATCGGTTCGCCTTCGTCGATCGACTTGAGGGTGTTATAGAGGTCTTCGAGGGTCGTTTCGTTCATCGTCGGGCACTCCGGCTTCGTTGATGAAAGGACGTAGGTGTTCTTAGGGCGCAGGCGGTTGACGAGATTGAACTCGGTGCCGACGGCGACCTTCTGATCCTCCGGAAGTTCGGCGATATACTTGATCAGCTGCGAGGTCGAGCCCGTGAAATCGGCTTCGGCGACGATAGAGGGATCGCATTCGGGGTGGACGGCGATGAGTATCCCCGGGTACTTCTTGCGGTAGAAACGGATGTCGTCGACGCTGAAGAGTTGGTGGACCGAACAGAAGCCGTCGTAACAGATGATGTCGGCATCGGCAAGGTTGTCATCAATCCCGATGACGGCGGATTTGAGCCCCATCATGTTGGCGATGTTCTGCCCCAGGCAGCGGTCGGGCACGAAGAGGATCTTCTTGCCCTCTTTCAACGCCGTTTCGATGATCGTTTTCGCATTGGAGCTCGTACAGACCATCCCGCCCATCTTGCCGACCTTGGCCTTGACGTCCGCGTTGGAGTTAATATAGGTGATCGGCAGGATATTCGCTTCAGCGATGCCCGCCTCTTCCATTTTCTTGACGGATTCGTCAAAGTAGAGGCTATCGATCATCCTCGCCATGGCACAGCAGGCGATCTTCGGCATGACGACCCGTTTTTCGGGGCTGAGCACCTTGACGCTCTGTCCCATGAAACCGACACCGCAGAAGACGACAAACTCGCTGTCGTCCGCCATCGTCTTCTTGGCCAGTTCCAGCGAATCGCCGGTAATGTCGCCCATGTCAAAGACTTCGTCGCGCTGGTAGAAGTGTGCAACGACCGTTACGCTCAGCTTCTCCTTGAGCGCGCGGATCTTTGCTTTGAGTTCTTCGGTGTTATCCGTCAAATCATCTCCCCTATCTGTCTGGTATCGGGCCGCCGCCAGCGGTGCGCCGCCCGGAATATTAATGGAATTATAACCAAAGCGTCGTTACCATATCCCTTACAATTCATATCTACTCTCAAGGCCCTGTTTTTATGGACTTCCTCTTCAATCCCAATGTACAGTTCTACCTGCTGGCTTACTTTGTAGGCGGTATCCCCTTCGGACTCGTCCTGGCCAAATTGTTCGCCGGCGTCAATGTCAAAGAGGGCGGTTCGAAAAGCATCGGCGCGACGAACGTGCTGCGCGTCGTCAAAGAGACCAACCCCGCGCTCGCGAAAAAACTCGGTATCGCGACCCTCCTTCTTGACGCCCTCAAAGGGGTCGTCGTCCTGCTGATCGCGAAAGCCTTCGGGATGAGCGAAGCGGCCCAGTGGGGCGTGGCCGTCCTGGCCGTTGCCGGCCACTGCTTCAGCCCCTACCTCTGGTTTGAAGGGGGCAAAGGGATCGCGACGGGTATGGGCGTCATGCTCGTCATGCTGCCGCTTGAGACACTGATCGCGCTCGCCGTCTGGGGGATCCTGGCCAAAACGGTTCGGATCTCCTCCGTCTCGTCGCTGAGCGGCGTCCTTGCCCTGCTCGTGGCCAGCTTCATCCTCCATCCGGAGATGGCGCACGCCCCGGTCATCCTGATCGTCGTGCTCCTCTTTTACAAACATATTCCCAACATCGTCCGCCTCGTCAGGGGCGAGGAGAAACGCGTCGTCTGATGACCATCGAGATCCGCGCCCTCACCTTCGACTGCATCATCGGCATTCTTGATTTCGAGCGGGTCACCCCGCAGCGCGTCATTGTCGACGCGGTCATCGACTACGACTATGAGGCGGAGCGTTTCATCGACTACGCCGCCGTCGCCGACCATATCAGGACACAGATGCGGCAGGAAAAGTTCGCCCTCGTTGAAGAGGCTCTTGAAGCGCTTTCTATTACACTGAAAAAGGCGTTTCCGGGCATAAAAAGCCTCTCGCTCACCGTCGCCAAACCGGACATCCTCCCCGACTGCAGGGTCTCTGTCACAAAAAAATCCAATTTTTAAAGAAAATTGAAAAAAAGTTTAAAATTTTCTAAAACTGTGCTATACTTCGCGAAAATTTTCAACAATTAGAGGATTAATGCATGCGCATTTTGATCATTGAAGATGAGATCACACTCAACAAAACTCTGGCCGAAGGGCTTAAAGAGTTTGGATACCAGAGCGACGTCGTCGAAACCCTCAAAGACGGTGAATACTACCTCGATATCCGCAACTATGACCTGATTCTGATGGACTGGATGCTCCCCGACGGTAACAGCATCGACATTATTCCCGACATCAAGGCCAATACACCGAAAACGGCCGTTGTCGTTCTCTCCGCCCGCGACGACAACGAGAGCGAGATCGCCGCGCTGCGTGCCGGTGCAGACGACTTTATCCGTAAACCGTTCGACTTCGACGTCCTCGTCGCACGCCTGGAAGCCCGCCTGCGCTTCGGCGGCAGCAACATTATCGAGATCGAAGACCTGATCATCAACCCTGAAGAAGAGAAGATCATCTACAAAGAGAAAGAGATCGAACTCAAGGGCAAACCGTTCGAGGTCCTCACGCACCTGGCCCGCCACCGCGACCAGATCGTCTCCAAAGAGCAGCTGCTCGACGCCATCTGGGAAGAGCCCGAACTCGTCACGCCAAACGTTATCGAGGTCGCGATCAACCAGATCCGCCAGAAGATGGACAAACCCCTCAACATCACAACCATCGAGACCGTACGCCGCCGCGGATACCGTTTTTGTTTTCCGAAAGAAGCATAAGGAACCGTTTCCTCATTCAGCTGATCGTCGCTTCGGCGGCGCTGCTGATCATCTTCTCCTCTATTCTCTACTTCTACATCCGACAGAACATTTATGACGAGAAACAGCATGAGATGCTGCAGTTCGCCAAGAACATCACCGAGTTCCAGTCCCTCTCCGATACGATGAGCAATGACACCGACGCCCTGCTGGGCGTCAGCGTGGAGCTGATCTTCTACGATGCTTCCGGCGACGAACCGCACTTTTTTGACGACAGCAACAACGGGCGCGACTACCTGGTCCTCCTCTACCCCTTCGAGCAGGCACAAAAGACCTATCTCAAAGTCTCCAAAGACATCAGTACGATGAAGAAGCTGCTCAAAAAGATCCTGCGTTCGATCTTCATCATCAACGCCATCGGCTTTTTCATCATCGTCCTCTACGCCATCGCCCTCTCCAAGATGCTCACCATCCCCATCCGGCAGCTCAGCCACCGCCTGGCGAATATGAACGAGCACCTTGTCCGCCCGATCCGCGTCGAGCATCTGCCCGAAGAGTTCGAACCCCTCGGCGTCACGATCAACCGCCTCCTGGCGCGGATCCAGAACTTCGTCAAATACCAAAAAGAGCTCTTCATCGGTGCGGCGCATGAGCTCAAAACGCCCCTGGCCGTCATCAAACTCAAAAACCAGGTCACCCTGATCAAGCAACGGAGCCCCGAAGAGTATATCGAGGCGATCAAGAAGACCAACGAGACCGTCGACGAGATGAACAAGATCGTCGCCGATATCCTCAACATCGGCCGCCAGGAGGGGGCGCAGCTCGAAGCGCCGGTGCGCCGGGACATCATCGACATGCTCCGGCGCAAGGGGGAGGATTTTGCGCTGCTGGCCCGGGCCGAACAGAAAACCCTCGAATACGACCTCCAGCCCGAATCGTATGAAGCGACGATCCAGGAGGGACTGCTCAACCAGATCCTGCAGAACTTCCTTCAAAATGCCGTCAAATTCACCCCCGAAGGGCGCAAGGTCACCTTTACCAGCCGAGCGGAGGGGGAGGATCTTGTTATCCGGGTGATAGACGAAGGGTGCGGGATCGACGACAGCGTCGACCTCTTCGCCCCCTTCAAACGCCTCGGGACCAAGTCCGGCGTCGGCCTGGGACTCTTCCTCGCCAAAAGCGCCGCCGACGCCATGGGAGCGGAGATCACGCTGCGCAACCGAACCGACGGTGTCGACGGAACGGAAGCGAGGCTGGTGCTGCGCGCCAAACTCTGCTGTCCCCTTCCCCAGCAGAAGAAAAAATAGGGCGCCCCTTCCTCCCCCTTTTTATCACGAAATCTAATCCGAATGACACCTTTCGGGCGAATGCTTTACACTTCAAACTCGCCAAAGGTTTCTTCTGCTATAACTCGCAATTAAATTACTGACGCGAGCGCGTCACAAACGAGGTATGTATGTCCCTGCTGATCAATGATGAGTGTATCGCCTGCGATGCCTGTAGAGAAGAGTGCCCGACCGAAGCAATTGAGGAGGGGGATCCGATCTACATCATCGACCCCGACCGTTGTACCGAATGTGTCGGTACCTATGACGAACCGGCGTGCATCGCCGTCTGCCCGGTCGACTGTATCGTCCCGGACAAAGACAACGTTGAAACCGTAGCCGAACTGAAATTCAAACACGACCAGATCATGGCCGAGTACGAGGACTGATTCCGCTACTTCTTCCCGCCGTCGCCGCACATTGTATGCGACGGCACAATCTTTTTTAATCCCCCTTTCCATGCACTCCTATCTTAGGAGCCTTTTACACGACAAAGACTATAATCCCTTCATTATTCCAATGCCGACACAAGGGACTTCATGGCAAAGCGTACCGCGATCATCGATATCGGGTCCAACTCCGTTCGAATGGTGGTCTTCGAAAAAAGCAGCCGCTTTGCCTTCTCGCTGCTGCATGAGTCCAAGAGCCGCGTCCGGATCAGCGAAGGAGCCTATGCCGACGACGGCAACCTCCAGAGTGCCGCCATCGACCGCGCCCTGGAGGCCCTCGGCGAGTTTCTCAGCATCGCCCGCGCCTACGGGAGCCGCAAACTCCTCTGTGTCGCCACCTCCGCCGTACGCGACGCCCCCAACCGAGCCCTCTTCCTCTCACGCGCCCGTAACGAGCTCGGCCTGCAGATCAAAGTGATCGACGGGGAGAAGGAGGCGTATCTCGGCGGGGTCGCCGCGGCCAACCTTCTTCCGGCCATGAGCGCCCGCACCATCGATATCGGCGGCGGTTCGACGGAATACGCCTGTATCGCCTCCGGGAACGTCATGCAGAGCGCTTCGCTCAACCTTGGCACCGTCCGGCTCAAAGAGCTCTTCTGCGACCGGGGCGACCTCGACGGCGCCCGCGCCTATATCGATGCACAGTTTGCCGCCATGCCGCCGGTTACGAGCCCCATTGTCATCGGTATCGGCGGCACCTTCCGTGCCCTGGCCCAGATCATCCAGAAAAACCAGGCCCACCCCATCAAGAAGCTGCACGCTTTTACCTTCGGCGCGGATGCGCTGATGGCGCTGGGGAAAAAGATCCTCGCCGCCCCCGACGACGAGGCGCTCAAACAGCTCGGCGTCAAAAAAGAGCGCTATGACGTCATCCGGCCCGGAACCCTGATCCTGATGCGCTTTTTGCAGCATGTCGGCTGCGAAACCCTTGTCACAAGCGGCGCCGGGGTACGCGAGGGGCTCTACCTCACCGACCTGCTGCGCCACAACCGCCACCGTTTCCCGGCGGGCTACAACCCCTCATTGCGCTACCTCCTCGATTGCCACACGATCGAAACAAGCTTTTCCAACCAGCTCCCGACCGTCGCCATGCGCCTGTTTGACCTGCTGCAAGCCCCCATGCACCTTCCCGAGGAGACCCGACGTCTCCTCAAGATTGCGGCCCAGCTCGCCAAGGTCGGCGCGTCGGTCCATTTTTACTCCTACCACAAGAACAGCCAGTACCTGGTAGAAAGCGCCCTGGAGTACGGCTACAGCCACGAAGAGATCATGACGGTGGCGGCACTGGTGCGCTATCACAAAACGCGAAAAATCGCCAAACCTTTTTACAGCGACTATCAGCGTCTGCTCCCGAAGGCGAAAACCCTCAACCGTCTCAACCTGCTGCTCGCGCTCTCGGATGCCCTGCTGACCCACCGGCCGCGCAATATCGATTTCGACCTCTCTCTCGATGAAACAGGTGTCCTGCATGTCCGGGCCAAAGAGGGCAGCTCCCTCTATCTTGCCAAAGAGCAGATCGCACGGCTGGGTATCGAGAAAGAGCTGACGGTTCAGATTGCGTAGCTGCGGCAGCAATGCCGCATGAAATTTGATCGCAGGATGGAAGGGGCGGCTTAGAAGCGCTGCCCGATGGTAAATTCGAAGTGGGAGATCCGGTCGTCCGTTTCCGGGTTGATCGGGTTGGCGAAGACCAGCTGCAGCGGTCCCATCGGTGAGAACCACTCCAGAGAGACACCGTATCCGCCGCGGGAGAACTCCGACAGCGACGTGGTACCGATCCAGCCCCAGTCCAGGAAGGTCGTCAGGCGCATCTTCGCCTTCGGGGCCAGCGGGAAGCTCAGCTCGGCATTGTGCGAGAAGGTCTGTTTCCCCCCGATGCGGACGTTGTCGCCGGAGACGGTATTGCGGTAGTACGGCATGGAGTAGGACTCGTAGCCGCGGACCGACCCGAGCCCGCCCATGTAGAAGCGCTCCGCCAGCGGCAGGTAACCCGTATCGCGTGCGAGGTAGTAACGCGCTTTGTAGCGGAAAATCAGGTCAAAGCCGAGCCACTCGTCCAGCCCGTTGTATTTGCTTAGTTCCGTCCGGCTCTTGACATAGTTCGCCTGGGCCCCGAGCCCGGCCCGCTCGATACTCTCCGAGATCGCCCACCCGCTCCGCGCGACATAGTAGTCATCCGTATTGTCGAAGCTCATCGCGACCGAGACGGCGCTCTTGTCATAGCTCTCGAAAAAGCGCTGCTGATCCTGCGAATAGAGCGACAGGTTCACGTCCCGGTAGTTGACGTTGGAGTAGGTATAGTTGAGGAATCCGGAGATGTAACGGCTGAAACGGTGTCCCGTCCCAAGCGTCACCCCATCGGAGTGGGTCGTATAGTCGTTGTACTGGAAATCGCTATAGAAAATCGAGAAGTTTCCGCTGAAATCGCTGTCGTTGAGGCGCGGGTTGGAGATGTTGAACGAATAGTTATTTGAACGCTGGGAGCGCTCCAGACGCAGCCCGACATTGATGCCCGAACCGAAAATATTACGGTCATTGACCCCGACGCTGAGCATGAACCCGCCGTAGCTGCCGTAACCGCCGCCAAGCTGGATGTTGCCCGTCGGCGCCTCTTTGACCTTTACGACCAGGTCCATGGAGTGGTCGTCGACCCGTTTTTCCTCGATGGTGTTGGCGTCAAAATAACCGGTACGCCCCAGGGCGTTGCGCGAATCTTTCAGGTCCGTCAGCGAATAGAGGTCACCCGGCCCCAGGTAGAGTTCGCGGCGGACGATGCGGTCGAGGGTGCGGTTGTTCCCCGAGATCACGACGTTGCGGATCCACACCTTTTCGCCCGGAATAATGCGGTAGACGACCTCGAGCGTGCCGTGTTCTTTGTCCTTGCGCAGGTCCGGAAGCACCCGGACGTAGGCGTAGCCCAGGTCGGCAATCTTCGTCTTGATCCGCTCCGCGTCCTCCCGGAAGGTTTTGATATTGAACGGCTGCTCCGTCTCGAGGGTGATAACGTCACGCAGGACGGCATCGTCAATGACGTGGGTCTGCTGATGCAGCTCGATCGCCTTGGTGATGTAGACCTGCCCCTCCGAGACCTGGTAACTCATCTCGGCCGTATAATCGTCGAAGTCGATCCGGGTAAAGGGGGCATCGACCTTCGCATCCATATAGCCGTGCTGCATATAGGTGTCGCGGATGCGCATCGGGTCGTACTGCAGCTGGTCGAGCATCATCTTCCCGTCGTTGCGGCCCCAGAACCACCCCATGAACTGATGCTCTTTGTTGGCGATGTTTTCATCGAAAACGTCGGGATCGAGCCCTTCCACGCCGCTGAAATTCAGCTTTTTGATCAGAATCGTCTCGCCCTCGTTGACGACGAAGGTGACGGCGACGGATCCGTTATCAAGATGCTCCGTTTCGATCTCGACGACGGAGTCGATCTTCCCCTCCTGCGAAAGGTTGTCGACGATGCGCTTCTTCGCCGCCTCGAGCTTTTTCGGATCGTAGAGGGTGCCCTTTTTCAGCTGGACGACATCTTTCAGCGTATCCTCGTCCTTCTCTTTCCACCCCTTGAGCTCGATGCGCGAGATGACCGGCTTCTCAGTGAAATGAAGGGTCAGTACACCCGCGTCGTACGTCGCGTAGATGTCCGTGAAATATCCCTGCCCGAAAAAGCGCTCGATCGTCTTGTCGACCTTCTCCGTCTCCAGCGGCGTCCCCGCCTTCTGCACCAACAGCTGTTCGGCCACCCCCTCGGAGATATGGACCAGCCCTTCGAATTGTACTTTTTCAACGGTTTCGGCGGCGAACGCGAGCGTCGAAGCCGTCAAAAACACCGCTATCAGTGCCGACCACTGTTTCATCAGAACCCTATATGCATATTTTCTTGTTTTTTGGAAACAAGGATTCTACCAGCCCGCAGGTTAATAGGACGTAAAAAGCCCCCTCTAATCCTGCGGGCGCTACAATAAGCGCGACATTAAGGAGGTGTGATGACACTGGGAATTATCGGACTGGGACTGATGGGCGGCTCGCTGGGAATGGACCTGCGGCAGCTTCCCTTCGTCAATGAGGTGATCGGACACGACCACAACGCCTCCCACTGCGCCACGGCGCTGGAACTGGGACTCGTTGACAGGGTCGTTGATTTCGACACCGTCCTTCAGTGCGATACGATCTTCCTTTCCGTCCCCGTCGACGGCATCATGAGCATCCTGCAGCAGATGCCCGGCCGCATCAACGCGGACGCGACCGTGATCGACCTGGGAAGTACCAAGGCCCGGATCGTCGAAAGCATCCCGGAGAGCATCCGCCGCAACGTCATCGCCGCCCACCCTATGACCGGTACCGAGAACTTCGGCCCCCAGGCCGCGGTCTCTGGTCTCTACAGAGACAAGGTCGTCGTCCTGTGCGACATGGCCGATTCGGGCAAGCAGCAGCAGGAGACGGCCGTCCGGCTCTTCTCGGGCCTACACATGCGGCTGCACTACATGCGCGCCCACGACCACGACCGCCACGCCGCGTTTATCAGCCACATGCCCCACGCCATCTCCTACTCCCTGGCCAATACGGTACTGAACCAGGAGGACAAATACAACATCCTCGCCCTGGCCGCGGGGGGCTTCCGCTCCATGAGCCGCCTGGCGAAGAGTTCGCCAAATATGTGGGAAGATATCTTCCGCCAGAACAAGGAGCATCTCCTCGAAGCGATCACCCTCTTCGAAAACGAACTAGACGCTATGAAAAAGGCGATCAAGGATGAAGCGTGGGAGGAGGTGCACAATCGCCTCGAGACCGGTAAAAAGCTGCACGAGATCCTCCTGTGACCGAAGCCAATACGATTCTCCCGCAGAATCTCCAGGACCTCATTGCCAACCTCTCCTTCGTGCAGGCCGTGCCGCTCGGGACCCAGCAGGGGATCCCCTTCGTCGCCGTCAAGGTCGCGGACAATAACAGTAAGCTCCTCGAAGACAACGCCGTCACCTGCGAGTTCAAACCCTCCATCTTCAACGTCGACTACAAAGGGCAGACCATCGCCCTCTGTATCGTCCAGTTCCGCCTCAACGGCTCCGACCGCCACATCTACACCGCCAGCTACGACCTGCACAACGACAAGCAGTACAGCGACTGCCACGACCTGCTCGCCATGACCCAGTACGGCCTGCTCGTCGCGACGAACGACGTCCACACCTTCTTGCAGTTCGACACGAACTTCGCCGGTACCTTCAACCCGCAGCAGATGATCAAAGAGGCCCGCGCAAACGCGACCGATTACGACCCCCTGCTCTTCGGCGAGGTCTCCTACGGTCTGACGATGCAGGCCGATACGCCTGCAAACCTCTGGGAGTACCTGGAGCAGATCGCCCCTGCCCTGCACCGCTGGTATGCCCGGATGCAGCTGGAATCCGAAAAGGTCGAATGAACGCCTTCGACGTCATCGTCGCCGGCAGCGGCGCCGCAGGCATGATGGCCGCCATCGTCGCGGCCCGGCAGGGCAATCAGGTGCTGCTGCTTGAAAAGCTCTCCAAACCCGGCGCCAAGCTCAAAGCCACCGGCGGCGGCCGCTGCAACCTCACCAATACCCTCGACAACACCGCCTTTATGGCCCGCTTCGGCCGCGACGGCCGCTTCATGACCCCGGCGCTGGAGGCCTTCGACCACAAAGCCCTGATCGCTTTTTTCGGTGAGATCGGCGTCAAAACCCACGCCCCCGACGGCTACCGGGTCTTTCCCGTTACCCATAGCGCGGAGACGATCCTCTCGGCATTGGAGAAGGAGCTTGAGCGCCTCGGGGTCGAGGTACGCTGCAATCAGAAAGTCATCTCCGTCGAGCATAACGGCGATCATGTCACCGGGGTGACGACGGAAACGGACGTCTTTGCCACCCCAAATGTCGTACTCGCCACCGGGGGGCTCGGCTACCCCCAGCTCGGCGCCGAAGGGGACGGCTACGCCCTCTCGCAGCAGGCGGGACACACCGTTACCGAGCTCTACCCCGCCATGATGCCGCTGAAAACCAAAGAGACCTGGGTAGAGCACTGCCGCGCCGATACGATCCCCAAGGTCACCATCAGAGTCGACCTGAAAAAGGCGAAAAAACTGCGCGCGACCGGGGACCTCATCTTCACCAAGACTGGCATCAGGGGGCCCGCCGTGCTGGACTTCGCCCGCGACGTCACCCCGCTGCTGGAGACCTATGGCGAAGTACCGCTGCTGATCAATATGACGAAGGGGATGAGCGAGGACGACCTGCTCAAGCATTTCAGAGCATACCAAAACGACCATCCCGACGCCGTCACGATCGACCTTGTCATGACCCTGCTGCCCGAGGCCCTAAGTTTGCAACTCTGCGCCCTCGCCCACGCCGACCCGCAGACGATGTTCAATAAACTGGGCGGAAAGGTGCGCGATGCCCTGCTCAGGCTCCTCGCCTGGACCCCCCTGACCGTCACCGGCCACGACGGCTTCAAGATGGCGATGATCACCCGCGGCGGGGTCTCCCTCAAGGAGATCCGGCCCGAAACGATGGAGAGCAAACTCATCAAAGGGCTCTACTTCTGCGGCGAACTGATGAACCTCGACGGTCCCTGCGGCGGCTACAACCTGCAGTGGTCCTTCGCCAGCGGCTACCTCGCCGGGCACTTGGGCGCCCTCCCCACCCCGCAGTAATCTTCAAGCGCGCCGGCGGTAATAAGACGGAAATTTTTGTTGGAGTATAATGTGACAACCTCCTCAAAAGGCGCCGTAATCAAACAGAATATCAACTCTTTTTCCATCGCCGAAGAGATCTGGCACGCCGTCACCCATGGGCTCGGCCTGCTGCTCAGCGTCGCGGCGATGAGCATCCTGACGCTGCTTGCAGCCCAGAGCGGCAGCGGCAAAGCGCTCGCAGGCGCCCTGGTATTCGGCATCGCGCTTATTTTGATGTACGGCATCTCCACCCTCTACCACGCCGTCACCGCTCCCATGGCGAAACGGATTCTCCAGCAGCTAGACCACTCCGCCATCTACCTCCTTATCGCCGGGACCTATACCCCCGTCTCCCTGCTCGGCATCCAGGGCTCATTCGGCTGGATCATCTTCGGCGTCGAATGGGGAGTCGCCGCACTGGGCATCTATCTGAAAGTGGCCTACCACGGCCGTTTCGAAACCCTCTCCCTTGTCCTGTACGCCCTGATGGGCTGGCTGGTACTCGTCGCCGCCAAACCGATGCTGGCCCACGTCGACACGCTCACCCTCTCCCTCCTGCTTGCCGGCGGGCTCACCTATACCCTGGGGATTATCTTCTACGTCTGGGATTCACTGCATCTCAACCATGCCGTCTGGCACCTCTTTGTCCTCGGCGGCAGCGTTTTTCACTTTTTTGTCGTCCTCTTTCTCATTCCAAGCCGATAGTTCCGCCGCTGTACTGCAAAGTGGAGAGGGGGATGCACTTTTTAGATGATAATGAAGCGTAAAAATTGCAGCAGAAGCAAGTACTAGGAGTGTTATGAAAAGGTATCTCGGCTCCTTCACCATCGACATTTACGATCTCGGCGGGATTATGGACACGCGTATCAATGACGAGGCCCGGTGGATCGTCGAGCAGTATATCCGCACGATCAACGCTGTCGCCGATGTCGACCGCATGAGTCTCGAGCAAAAGGTGTCCGGTGAGTACATCGACGAAGAGCTGGACCGGTATCGGAACCTGCAGTTTTCGTTTGTCATGTCCTCCGGCGAAGAACGCCATGCGCTGCTGCGGGAGCTGTTCAGGCATTTAAGGGACATCGACACCGGCTGCATGGCCAATGTCGAACTCGAACCCTATTTCGGAGTATAACCGGATGAACCTAGCCTTGCGGAGAATGCCGGCTTACGGCGTACCGAACTCTTTGATGACAAGATGATCCGCACTGCTGTCGGCAGGATTGTACAGCGCATTTGTCGACCCGACAGCCATCCCGGACGACTCGGCTCTGACCCACATACTGACGGTATGGCTGCCGGCCGAGAGGCCGTCGAAGATCCCCGTGATCGTCGCCGGATGCGAAGGAAGACCCCCTCTTCGCCATACTGCAGCATCGTACGCGCAGGTCCCGCCGACGAAGGTGTGTCGTCGACCCGCAGTTCGAAAATGACCTGATCGTCGGCAATGACCCCGACACAGATGCGGCCGCTGTACTGGATCTCGAGCACCGATGCGTCCTGCTGCTTGACATAGCTCCCCATATCGCCTATTTTGACGAACTCCCCGACAAACGTCCCGGTAAGAGGGGATGTCGTCCGGGGGACGGCCAGGGTACTCCATCCCACCAGACCGATCGCGGCGATGGCGGCGGTGTTGGCCGAGATGCGGCTGTTGTTGTCGTTGATCTACGTCGTATGCTCGCCGAAGTTGGCGTTGACCTCATCGGCGAGGGCCGGCGTATTGGCGACAAAGGTGTTCATAGGGCCCACTTCCCCCGCCTCAAGCACGCTTACCAGCAGCAGTACGGCTGCTGTCCCCGTGATGCCTTTCATCGTCACTCCTTTTGGCCAGGTTGAGCGGCGTTATTTGAAGACGCTGCCGAGCATCCCTTTGACCGCCTGCTGAACGTCTGCGGGATAAACGACGAATTTGCCGTTCTGGCTCTCGCTCAGTTTCTCCAGTGCCGCAATGTAGCGATCGCCGAGCAGGAACATGGCGGGCAGCTCCTTCTCCTGGATCGATTCCGAGATACGGGCGATCGCTTCGGCAGAGGCCTGGGCCAGTGCGACCTGGGCCTGCGCTTCGAGCTTGGCGGCCTCGAGCTTCCCTTCGGCTTCCAGGATCATGGCGTTCTTGTTCCCGTCGGCCTTGGTGACGACGGCACGGCGTTCGCGCTCGGCGGCGGCCTGCTGTTCCATCGCTTTTTGCATGGAAGGGCTCGGGCTGATGTCCTGGATCTCGACAGACTTGACGGTGACGCCCCAGTCGGCGACGTCGTCGATGATCTGCTCTTTCAGGCGGGCCTTGATCATATCGCGGTTGGAAAGCGCCTCGTCCAGCTTCATCTCCCCGATAATGGAACGCAGCGTCGTCATAACGAGGTTGACGATGGCCATGCGGAAATCCTCGACGCCGTAGACCGCGTCGGAGGGGCGCGTCACCCGGATGAAGGCGATGGCGTTGGTGAGGATGACGGCGTTATCCATCGTAATGACCTCCTGCTGCGGGACGTCGAGGATGATGTCCCGCGTCGTCATCCGCTCGCGCACGCCGTCGATGTAGGGGATAATGAGATTGAGCCCCGGGGTGAGGGTCCGGTAGAACTTGCCCAGCCGCTCGATGACCCACTCCTCGCCCTGAGGGACGACTTTGATCCCTTTGTAGAGTGTGACGATAATAACCAGGGCGAAGACGCCGATAAGATAGAGTGAAACCATTTAGTTCTCCTTGAGGGGGGTCACTTTGATCAGCTGGCCGCTGACGTCGACAATACGAACTTTGGTGCCTACGGCGAGCGGCTCGTCGGCGAAAGCGGGCCATTCGCGGTTGCCCAGGACAGGGATATCAAAGAGCACTTTTCCCCTTTGGGGCGGTTCGATCCCCTCGGTGACGGTCCCCTTTGTGTCGACCCTGTAATTGGGCTGACCGCTCTCCGACACGGTCCGTTGCCGTATAAAACGCCACCACCCCACGACAAAGAGCGTGGAGAGGATCGACCAGATCAGCAGTTCCGTAGAAAATGAAAGATCAAAGAGATAGGCCAGCGTACCCGTCAGGATCGCGGCGACGCCGATTCCCAGCAGCAGAAAGGTCAGCGCCATCGTCTCCAGGCCTATCAGCACCATCCCCAGGATCACCCAGTGCCACCACTCCACGTTTGCGTTCAACCAATCGAGCATGCTTTACTCCTCCGTGTTCATACAAGTATAGCGAATAAACCTGCATGAGTATGTCCTCAACGCGCTTTCCGCTCCCCACGTTTCAAACGGCCGAGCAACATGGCAATCTTGCTGCTGTCCGGAGCTTCCGCCGCTTCGTAGAGGTACTTCTCTACCGCCTCTGCGCTCTTTTTCGCTTCGGGATCGTCCAGGTGCTTGAACAGTGCCACCAGCGCCGTGCGCAGCGAGTCGACATGGACCCGCTCCTCTTTGCTTCTGCGGCGCACGGCAAGCAGCGTCAGCGCGACGCCGAGGACAAAACCGGCGGCACTCCCCGCCGCCAGACTCCAGATCGTCATCGTCTCCTCCTTTGGAATTTCTCTCTGCTGTGAATGCACCGCGGCACGGACGTGGACCGGTATCGGCAGCGACGACGCCGTGACGACGCGCTGCGTCGCCGGGTCGAAACTGCGAAAACGCACCGAAGGGATCGTAAAGTCCCGCGCGCCGACCAGGGCGAAGGTCCGGTTCACTTCATTGTAATAGCAGCCGTCCTTCCACGCAGCATTCGCGGTATGCCCCTCGTCAAAAACGCTCACACCGGCAACCGCCATCCGCAGCGGTTGTGCCGTTGCCAGGTTGCCGCACCCCGAGAGCGACAAGGTAAGGCGGACGGGTCCGCCGCTCTCGGTCGTGTTGCGGTCGATGACGGCCTTCAACGCGAAATCGCCGACCGCCTGCACCCCGCCCGGGACAGGATTGGCAAAGAGCGTTACGGGTTCGAAAAGATGCTGCTGCCATGTCACCGACGGCATCCACTGCCCCCACGCATCCTGCGTATAGGTGCGTTCGGCGACGTTCATCGCCGCCGTGCCGCTCGAGAGCTCCCCGCCTTGAAGCGGGGCGACGACGTACGTCTTCTCCCAAAGCTCCTTCCCGTTTTCGTTCCGCTCCTCGGCATGGCTCTGCAGCAGCTGGAAATGCGCCAGTTCCGGCGCCGCGAAACGGAAATCGACCCCCTTGTCCGGCGCGGTGTGCGCAAAACGGTAGACAAGCTGCAGCGGTTCACCCTGGTAGACCTGGCGTGAGGAGCTCTCGACCGTCAGCTCGTACCCCGAAAGCGCATTGACAGCCATCAGCAGAGCCAGCGCTTTACCACGGATCGACATGGTCGCCTCCCCCCGCGCGCTTCGGCGAGATCTTGTAGAGGTGCGTCCGGGTCTGCCGCTGCAGCGATTGGCGCCACATCGCCGCCTCGTAATCGCTCATCGCCGCCGTCTTCGCTTCGCCCGAGGCTTCGGAGGG
This sequence comes from Sulfurimonas sp. HSL-3221, assembly GCF_021044585.1. Taxonomy (GTDB): domain Bacteria; phylum Campylobacterota; class Campylobacteria; order Campylobacterales; family Sulfurimonadaceae; genus Thiomicrolovo; species Thiomicrolovo sulfuroxydans. Next base: position 1,914,853 of record NZ_CP087998.1, read on the forward strand.
CTTTGCCTCCTGCCCCTCGGATGTTTCCGTCTGCGCGGAAGGGGCCTGTGCGCCGCCTGCCGGAGAGGAAGCGTCGGAGGCACTGTGTTCCCCGCCCGCTTCCGTCATTGCGGCCGCTGCATTGCGGCGTCGCTCCGCCTGCACCAGGCGCATCAGCCGCCCCCGGACGATGGAGAGGTTCTCCCGCGTCTGCGGGTCGTTTTGGAGGTAGAGCGCCTTCTGGTACACCTTGATCGCCGCTTCAAGGTTCTCCCTGCCGCCCTGCATCGCCCGGGCGTTCCCCAGGTTGTGCAGGGTTGCAAACTGCAGCAGCCGCTCCTTGGTGCGAATCCGTCCCCACAATGCCGCGGCCGCGTCGTATCTGCCCGCACGGTAGAGGGCATGGGCGCTGTCGTACATCGCTTGGGGGTCGTTATCCTTACGTACGCCGTAGCGGTAAAAGGCGCGGGCCGCGCGATCGTAATCGCCCTGCTCATAATAGTGCTGCGCCGTCTCCAGCAGTTCGTAGTCAAAGGACTCCGCCCGCAGCGTTGCCGTATGTCCGAACAGCAGAACCCCCAGCAGCAGTGCCGGAGGAACGGCCACGCGCTCGCGGCGGCTCATCGAGGCGTTCGCCACGAGCAGCAAAAAGAGCGCCAGCCCCAGCGGCAAAATGTAGAGCTGACCGTACCGGCGGATCTCCTTGACCCCCGTCTCGCCCCCTTCGGCATGGCGGCGAAGCTCGTAGAGCAGCGCGGCGATGTCGCGGGAGCCCACCGTCGTGTCAACATAAGCGCCGCCCGTGGATTCGGCCAGGGAGCGCAAAGAAGGGTTCAGCGCTGTCCTGACCGGCTTCTCCCCCCGCAGGACAGGGGTACCGTCTTGCTGCAAGACGCCCCCTTCAGCCGTCCCGATCCCAAGGATGTAGAGGTGGAGCTTCTGCGCATTCGCGTAAACGATCGCTTCGGAGAAGTCGCGACCGTCGCCTCCGTCGGTGAGCAAAAGAAGATTTTTCCGCCCCGTCTTGCCCATCACGCCGCTCGCCGCGGCCAGCAGCGCCATGATATCGGTCCCTTTCTCAGCGTAGGTGTCGGACGCGAAATCTTCCAGCAGCGCCGTCAGCGCACTTTTGTCCGCCGTTGGCGGCACTACGGTATAGACGTCCCGGCCGAAGGCCAATACCCCTATTTGTTCTCTTTTCGCCCGCGCGACCAGCGCAAGCATCTTCGTTTTCGCAACGGCAGCGCGGGAGGGGTAGACGTCCTCCGTCTGCATCGATGCCGAAATGTCGACGGCGACCGTCAACGCCTCGTCCGGCGCCTTCACGACGGCCGTCGCCTCGGTAAGAACCGGCTGGGACATTGCTGCAATCAGCAGGACGAATATGGCCAGATAGATCAGGTTGCGCTGACGGAGGGAGAGGCGTTTTTCGTTCACCCGGAGCCGTTCGAAAACAGGGCCGGCAAAGAGCTCCGCCGCCGGCTCCTTCTGGGTCAGCATGAAGTAGAATAGGACCAGAACCGGCGGCAGCATCAGGTAGAAGAACTCGGGGTGGAGAAAGGTCATGCCACCCTCCGGTTGCGCAGATAGATATAGAGCAGCAGCGTCAAAAAGCCGGCAAAGAGCGGGTAGATGTAGTAATACTCATTGACGATCAGCACCGGCGGACGCTGGGGCGACTTCTCCAAGGTATCGATCTGCGCGTAGACATCGGCAAGGGATGCACTATCGCTTGCCGTGAAATACGCGCCGCCGCTCTGCGCCGTGAGCGTCTCAAGAATCGACTCCTGCGGGGCGGGGTCTTCCCCGATAACGACGGCATAGAGGCGCACCCCCTCTTTGGCCGCCAGCCCAAGGGCAACGTCGCTGCCCACCGGAGCGCCGGGCGTGTTCCGGCCGTCGGTCAGAACCACGACGATCTTTTCGGCGCTCTTCGCACCGTGCAGCGAGACGATCCCCCGGGCCATCGCCTCGTAGAGCGCCGTGTATTTGCCGGCAATGCCGACGTAGAGCTGCCCGATGATCTGCGAAAGCATCCCCATGTCGGTCGTGGGCGGCGCGGCCGTAAAGGTATGGGTGCCGAAGACGACGAGGCCGACGCTGTCGCTGCTGCGCTGCGCCGCAAAGGCCTGCAGGATCTCCTGGACCGCCTCGAACCGGCTGCGGGTGCGGTCATCCGGGTCAAAGTCACCGTTGCGCATGGAGGCGCTGGCATCCACCACCAGGCTGATCGCGTACCCCGGGGTACTGACGGGTTGGTAGACCCGCTCTTTCACCGGCGACATCAATGCGACAAGCAGCAGGATCACTGAAGCCCATTTGAGCAGCCAGAGCCAGAAAGAGGGTTTGAGTGTGACCGCGGCGAAGGCGGCGAGATGCGGAAAGTAGAAGCCCTGATGGCGTAGTCGGCATAGCGCCTCGCAGGCCAGAAAAATGAAGAGGAAGGAGATGACTTTCGGGAATTCGAAAAAGACCCCTTCAAACATCGATCATCCCGAGATAGATCCTGAAATACGCACGGGTCTCCTCGTCGATGGGCGGCACGCGCTTGCGGAACTTGTAGGGTTCTAGGCGCTGCTCCAGGTTCATAAAAGCTTCTTGAAGCTGTGGGGAGTCCTCCGCGAAACGGCGGCCGAGGCGGGTGATGGCGTAGGCGGCCTGCTTCGCATCGTCAAGGTTGACCGCTTCCAATGCTTTCAGAGACGTCCGACGGCCGTTCTCCCTTCTCTCCTCGCGATAACGGCGAATCAGCAAATAGAGAACGAGCAGCAGGAAAAAAAGTACTACGGCCGCCGCAGCCGCCAGGTAGTAAGGCGTGTAGTCATGGATCTCGACCAGGGGCTTGATGTCATGCAGCGGGATATCGTCTGAACGCATCATCACCCCTCGAACAGACGCCGGAGTTTGACGCCGATATGATCATCCGTGTAGACCTTCGTAAACCGGATGCCGTCTTTGCGAAGCTGCTCGTAGAGGGCATGATCATGCTCGCGGACCTTCGCTTCATAATTGCGGACGGTCCGGGCGTTGAAATCGCCTTCGAGCAGCATCCCGCTCTCGGGGTCGCGTAGCGACGCGAAACCGAACGGCGGCGGATGCTCTTCGAGACGGTCGCGGACGATGATACAGACGACCTCGTGCTTCTTTGCCAGCAGCCGCAGCTGGGGAAGTTCGAAGAAATCCCCGACGACGAGGAGCAGCGAACGGCGGCGGATGCGCTGGTAGAGCGTCTTGGCCATCGCGTCGTAATCGCTCTTCTTCCCGACCGCCTCGAAAGCATCAACCTTCTGCGTCAGCTCGGAGACGGCGTAGCGGTTCTTCGTCGGGCGCCCTTCCTCGTAAAGACGGTCCGCAAAGAGCATATAGCCCAGCGCGTCGCTGTTGTACTGCACGGCGTAACCCACCGTCGCGGCGATCTCGGCCATCACCTCCTGCTTGAAACGGTGCTGACCGAAATGGACGCTGCCGCCGAGCATCATCGCGACAACGACGCTGAGCTCCCGCTCTTCGCGAAAGATCTTGATATAGGGGGTGCGCATCTTCGCCGTGATATTCCAGTCGATATGGCGGATATCGTCGCCGGGCATGTACTCGCGCAGCTCAATAAAGTCGTACCCCTCCCCATGGAAGATGGAAGGGTTGTTGCCGATGAGTTCGCTGAAGACCTGGCGCCGGGCCTTGACGAGGATGCGCTGAACCGTTCCCATAAGGCTCCTACGGCAGCGGGACCGCTTCAATCACACGGTCGATGATTTCGTCCGCCGTGACGCCGTCCGCTTCGGCCTCGTAACTGAGCACGATACGGTGGCGCATCAGCTCTTTGATAATGAAAGCAACGTCAACAGGGCTGGCGTAATCCTTGCCGCGTAGGTAGGCCATGGCCTTGACGGCCTTGAACATGTCGATGCTCACCCGGGGGCTCGCACCGAACTGCAACTGATCTTCCAGGTCATCGAGCCCGTACGCCTTGGGCTCGCGGGTCGCAGTGACCAGCTCGATCATGTAGCGTTCCACCTCTTCATCAATGTGGACCTGTTTGACCTCCGCTTTGAGAGCCTCCAGGTCTTCATGGGAGATGACGGCGTTAATCGTCTCGGAAACGCCCGCAGCAATGCGGCGGGCGATCTCGAGCTCCTCCTCTTTCGTGTTGTAGCCGACTTTGAGCTTGAGCATGAAACGGTCGAGCTGCGCCTCGGGAAGCTGGTAGACCCCCTCCTGCTCCACGGGGTTCTGCGTCGCCATAACAAAGAAGGGGGGTGCGAGCTTGAAGCTCTCCTCGCCTATTGTCACCTGACGCTCCTGCATCACTTCCAGCAGGGCCGACTGCACCTTCGCCGGGGCGCGGTTGATCTCGTCGGCCAGCAGCAGGTTTGTGAACACAGGCCCGTGCTTGATCTTGAACGCGTTATGCTGCGGGTCGTAGATCTCGGCGCCGAGAATGTCCGAGGGGAGGAGGTCCGGGGTGAACTGGACCCGCTTGAACTGCAGCCCCAGACTCTGCGACAGCGCCTTCACCGTCGTCGTCTTCGCCAGCCCGGGGATCCCCTCGATAAGAATGTGGCCTTCGCAAAGCAGGCCGATAAGCAGCCCGTCGATCATCTTTTCCTGACCGACGACGACTTTGGCCACCTCGGACTTGATCGCTTCGATTTTGGAGTACATTAAAAACCTTCATAAGGACAATGGGGCCATTATAGCGTTTTGAAGGTATAGATTGCCCTGCCCCGATGCCGTTGGATGCGTGCAGGGAAGGTGAAAAAAAATCCCGTTTCGGCGCCGAAAAAGTGCCGGTGCACATTTTTTTGATTTTTTTGGCATATCTGCCGAAAAACTATTGACTTTGAAGTGCGTTTTTCGTATAATTCCCGTCCACAAACGAAGAGAGCTTATCTTAACGTTTGAATGTCTCGTTAGCTCAGCTGGTAGAGCACGTCACTTTTAATGATGTGGCCGTTGGTTCGAATCCAACACGGGACACCATTGTTACTCCTTAGTGGCCCCATCGTCTAGCGGTTAGGATCCCAGATTTTCATTCTGGTTACCGGAGTTCGAGTCTCCGTGGGGTCACCACCTTCCCAACCATTTTTACACTGAAAAATACTGAAATAATAAAAGATGCTCTTATTGCGTTTATTACTGGAGCGCGCCCGAGGCCACCAGGCGTTTGACCAGCTTCATATGCTTCATGACCCGTCCGAAATAGGGCCAGTTCACCATGCCGCCGTTGTAGCCGCTGACGCTTTTCATATAGTCGTGGCGGCGGTTTTTGAGGATGACGAGGTAGTGCGCGGCGATGCCGGCGGAGAGTTTGAGGTCGGTGAGTAGTAGGTTGGCGATCTGCACATCGCTGCGCGCCTTCAGCCATGCCAATGTCTTGACGCGCGCGGCCACATAACGGGCTGTGGCCACCTGCACCTGCATCGGCCCCAGCGATGCCTTGGTGATGTCGACCCCTTTATGAAAATCCCCGATGATATTCCGACCGGCACTGCTCTCCGTCAGACAGATGGCGCTGAGCGTGTTCTCGTACGTCTCGCCGCTGCGGTCGGGAATGCTGCGCGCGACATCCCGCACGGTCTGCAGTGTCGAGAGCTGTTCCGGCGTGAGCGCGGCGCGCAGGAATTCGGTCGTGGCATAGAAAAGTATCACTAGACGTTTCAATAAAGCTTCCTCGTCAAAAAAATGCGTGGAATTTTACAGGAAATGTGCGTTGAAGGTCGATGGATAATCGTTTTAAATAAAATTATTAAGAAGATTTAATACAAAAATGTTGCTACCTTCCGTGACACAGGGAATAGATGGCTTAAGAAAAATGGGTAAAATTGATACTTTTTCGAGAAATATGCGCTCAAAATGGCTTTTTTCTTAAAAGGTATGCACTGAAAAAAAATGCGGAAGAGAGAAGAAGTGCTACTATTATTCCCAATCCCTGAACTTGTCCGAGGTGTGTTTGTCCTTTTTATAGCGGCGGCGGTTCATGGACTTTTCGATCTGGTTGGCCGTGTAGAGGATATCCTCTTTAAGCGTTTCGATCGTCGCATCGCCGTCGCGGAAGGCGAGGATCTTTGTCACGAGGGTTTCGAGGTCGTTATAGTCCCCTTTGTAGAGCGGGACCTTCTCGATGCGGTCGAGGTATTTGCGGTTGTTGTCGACTTTCTTGTCGAACTGCTCCCGCGTCGGCTCTTCGGCCTTGAAGAGATACTTGGTGATACTGCTCGTAAAACGCTCGAGTACCCGGATATAGCGGAGCCTCGCGGCATCTTCCACTTTTTTCGCCGACGCTTTTGCCAATAGTTCACCTTTCGGGGGAGCTCAAACGGTATAATTATACCTATTCTAATAAGGTTGCAACGCTCTATGAAAAAACTGATTCTTTTTTGCCTCATCGTTTCCGGGCTCCTGCATGCCGAGGTCATCAACGCACCGGCAAGCCAGGCCCTTCTCGCCAAGCAGATCCCCATTGTCGATATCCGGACCCCCGGCGAATGGAAAGAGACCGGCCTGGTCAAAGGGAGCATCCCCATCATGTTCTTCGACGAGAAAGGGAGCTATAACGTCGACCGCTTCATGCTTCAGCTCAAAGCCAAGGTCGATACGACAAAACCCTTCGCCCTGATCTGCCGCACCGGTAGCCGCACGTCGATGCTCGCCCCCTTCCTGGCGCAGACCTACGGCTATACCGTCTACAACCTGCAAGGGGGCATCATGACCGCCTACCGCGCGGGGCTTCCCATCGTCCCCTATCAGTGAAACCGCTTAAAATCGCCCTGCTGATTCTCTTGCGGGTCGCCGTTGTTTTCGGCGTCATCGCGCTGATCGTCTTTCTCTTCTGGGGATTTTTATACCTGTTACTGTATTAAGGGCACCTCTAAAAACCCTGTATGGATCTCAGAGAGATTTTGAAGCGTAAGATTTTCTTTGTTTTCAGCGCAGGCCTAGCCGTAGCTAAGTCAAGAAGAAAACGGAGGAAAGATCGTGCTTCAAAAGCCCTCCCGAAGGGCGCTTCAGAGAAAAGCCATACTCGGCGTTGCCGCTTTTCGACTTGGCTAAGGCCAGGCCTTGACCAAAGGGAATGCCCTCGGGTGCAAAGCGTCGCCTTGATTATAACTTTCTCTGCAGCGCTGAGACCGTACAGGGTTTTTAGAGGTGCCCTTTAAAGACTATTTTTTGAAGCGGAAGGCTTCGGCTTCGAGGAGGGTGCGCAGCTTGTCGCTGCATTCGCCCTGGAACTCCATCCACGGCGTCTTGTAGCCGCCGCCGGAGCCCAGCTTTTTCTTCAGCCGCTTCAGCAGTGCCTCCGCATCGCCTTTCTCCAGGGCAAAGGGGCCAACCAGAGTCACGGTTTTTCCCCGCCGCTTTTCGCGCTTGAAGACGAGAAAGTGTTTTTCGGGTGCAAGCAGCTCTTGCGGCGTTTCCGCCTCACGCTCTTGCACTTCCGACCAGCCGCTTCCAAGGTCTCCGCCGATAAAGAGATCGAGCTTCTTACCGCGGCTCATGGGCTTCTCCGATATATTCAAACCGTTTGATGCAGACGCCTTCGTGGGGGATGCATTCGGTAAACATGGAAAGCGGACGGACCCAGAGCCCGTGTTCGCCGTAGAGGGCACGGTAGACAACAAGCTCCTCCTCCGTCTCGGAGTGTTTAGCTACGCCGATCACTTCGTAGTGGTTCCCCTTGTAGTGCTGGTAGCGGCCCGGTTTAAGCACCGACGACCTTCTGGGAGAGGACACGCATCCCGTTCGCCTTGTAAGCGCCCGCGTCGATGCTCTCCATCACGGTGTCGGCGTCGCAGCAGTGCGTATCGTAGAGTACGACGATCACCTCATCGCCCGCCTGCAGGAAAGTCGTCTCACCGTAAGCCGTGTAGCGCGTCGCGCCGATGCTGATGATCATCTTCTCGGGGTACCCCGCCGCTGAAAGATAGGAGAGCACCGGCTCCAGCGGGCCGGTATCCGTTTGTGTATTGAGCTGGTTGACGATCCAATCCGTAAGCTTGTCGTGAAAATAGCTGTAGCCTGTGAGCGCGGCATCTTCGCCGTAGCGGTGCAGCTCGCTGCCGCGGCGCAGGAAGGAGGCGATGTGCCAGCTGTCCATCACGCCGCCTTCGGCAAAGGTGTCAATGGGCGTCATCTCCGCTCCGAGTCCCTTGCTCATCGCACCCCAGTTCTTCTTTTCGGAGATCTTGTTGGCCCCTGGGCGGCGGATAGAGCAGTCGTTGTAGGGGGCGAAGCGCTCCGGTGTGATCGAAGCGACCTTTCCATCTTCATAGCGCAGACGGCACTCCAGTGCCACTTCCGGTTCCGCCTGGACATTCAGCGCGGCGTCTTCGGGCAGTTTGATGGTGCCGGAGGAGAGGGGGTAGACGCCGATCTGCCCGTCGCGGCCCGGCATGTAGAAAGGGAAGATCCCTTTGGGACCGTTTTCATCGGCGACCTCGAGGTTTTTGAAATCCTCTATTTCACCGGCCTGTTCCAGGTGCAGGGCGAAGTTTCCGGCGATGCCGAACCCGGCGTAGGCGTTAAAGTTTTCCATTCTCTTTCGCCTCAACGTACTCTTCGTAGCTGCCTTTGAAGTCGTTGTAGGTGCCGTCAGGGTTGAGCTCGATGATGCGCGACGCGAAGGCATCGAGGAGTTCGCGGTCGTGGGAGACACAGATGACGTTGCCGTCAAACTCGAACAGCGCTTCGCCCAGCGCGACGATCGCCTCGAGGTCGAGGTGGTTGGTCGGTTCGTCCATGACAAGAAAGTTCGGACCTTCAAGCATCAGTTTGCTCAGCATCATCCGGTGCTTCTCACCCCCAGAGATGTTCGTCGCCGCTTTCTCCTGCTGCTCGCCGTTGAAAAGCATGCGCCCCAGACAGTTCCGGATCTCGGAGATGTCCGCCTTCGGGTCGAAAGCGCGCAGCCAGTCATAGAGGGTGTCGTTGCTCTTGATGCGGTCGGTCGTATCCTGCGGGAAGTAGCCCGGCTCGATGGTCGCGCCCCACTTCACCTCCCCCTCTTTGGGCTTGAGCTCTTCCATGATAATCTGGCAGAGCGTCGTTTTACCGACACCGTTGGGGCCGATCAGCGCGATCTTCTCGCCTGGCTCGATATGGAGGCTGATGTTGTTCAGGACCGGGCCCTCGCCGTAGTCGTGGCTTACATTAAGGACGTCCAGGGCTTCGTCGCCCATCTGGCGCTTGGCTTTGAAGACGATGCTCGGATCGCGGCGGGAGGAAGGCTTGATATCCTCGATCTCCAGCTTTTCAAGCTGCTTCTGGCGGGACGTCGCCTGCTTCGCTTTGGAGGCGTTGGCGGAGAAGCGGCGGACGAAGGCTTCGAGCTGCTCTTTTTCTTTCAGCTTCTTATCGCGCTCCATCTCCATCTGCTTCGCCATAACGTTTGCGGCGATGTACCAGTCGTCGTAGGTACCGGTAAATTCGCGGATCTTCTGGAAGTCGACGTCGAGGATGTTCGTGACGACGGCGTTGAGGAAGTGGCGGTCGTGGGAGATGACGACCATCGTTCCCTCGTGGCGCTGCAGTTCGTTCTCGAGCCAGCTGATCGTTTCGATATCGAGGTTGTTGGTCGGTTCGTCGAGGAAGAGGACGTCCGGTTTCGGGAAGAGGACCTGGGCCAGCAGGACCTTGAACTTGTCGCCGCTCGGCAGCGAGGACATCAGGTCGTGATGATTTTCTGCCGGGATGCCGACGTTCTCGAGGATCTTCGTGATGTTGACATCATACTCGTACGTTGGGTCTTCCTCGACACTGATCACTTCCAGCTCCGCCAGGCGGTTGTTGACGGCGTCGTCTTCGAAATCGCCGTTGGTGTAGAGCTCCTCTTTCTCTTTGATGGCATCATAGAGACGCTTGTTGCCGTAAAGCACCGCGTCTGCGATGGTGAAATCTTCGAAAGCGAACTGGTTCTGTCCGAGGACACCGACTTTCAGTCCCGATTCGATGGAGATCTCGCCCTCAAACTCTTTGTCCTGGCCGCTGAGGATCTTGAGAAAGGTCGTTTTGCCCGCGCCGTTGGCCCCGATCAGGCCGTAGCGTTTATGCGGGTCGAGTTTGAGGTTGATGCCTTCGAACAGCACGCGGCTGCCGAAGCGTTTTGTCAGGTTTGTTACTTGTACCATTATGTCGTCGCTTCTGTAATTTTTTCGCGATTATACCATACAGCACTTTTTGAATTTTTTTCCGCTGCCGCAGGGGCAGGGATCGTTCCGCCCGACGGAGGCTTCATAGAGGGTGCCTTCGTCATAGTACCAGCGGCCGTCCATGCGGCGGAAGGTGCTCTTTTCGTGGTGGACCCTGATGGGACCGTCACCTTCGCGGTAGTAGGCTTTGAAGCTCACCGTTGCCGCACTGTCGGCTTCTTTTGCATCGAGCACTTCCAGTCCAAGCCACCTCGTCGCCTCCGCATGCTGCCGGATCAGTTCAGCATCCTCGGGAACCTGCTTCTCAGGAACGGTCGTCGCTACAAGGTACTCCCCCGCTCCCACGACGTAGGCACTGTAGCGGGAGCGCATCAGCGCTTCCGCCCCCGGTGCCGTCGCAATGCCGTCTATCAGCGGCGCACAGCACGCTTCAAACGTTTTTCCGCTGCCGCAATAACACTGCATGCGTCCTCCTTCAAATCAAGGCCGCATCATACCATGCAATGCCGTCAAAGAACTAGGCTTGGGAACGGTAGCGGTTCAGCAGCGCGCAGTGGCGGGCGCGCTCGTAGTGGGAAGGGGTCAGAGCAACCCCTTCGAGTCGGTGCAGCATCCCGACGAGCTGATCGTAATCATCAAAGGTCAGGCGTTCGCCGTGCAGGACGCGTCTGGCCATTTCGGAAAGGACGGCGTCACTGGAGTATTCGGGAAAGAGCATCCGGAAATGGGCATAAACGACCGCAAAGCTGCCACTCTCCGGCGCAAAGCGCTCCGCCACGATCTGCTGGGCGCTCTGTGCTTCGAGTCCTTTGGCAACAAGTGCTTCGGCAACGGCCTTTCGCACTTCATGTTCAGACTGCTCCGCGTTACGGACCGTCACCGCATTCGGACGCAGCGGTACGGCAAGCAGTAGGTTACCCGCCAGAATCAAAGAGCCCATAACTGTCATGACCGGTCGCATACATTCTCCCTTGCCGTTAATTTTGTATTGGAACAGTCTACCGTTAAAGGGTAAACGGTTCTCATGCCACCGCGAAAGCCCCGGATTCAGGCTATAATTCCGTATGACTTACAAGATCGAAGACGAGTACATTGAACTCTATAAACTCATTAAACTGCTCGACCTCGTCGACAGCGGCGGGCAGGCCAAACAACTGATTCAAAACGAGCTGGTCTACCGCAACGGCGAGGTCGAAACCCGCAAACGGGCGAAGATCCGCCCCGGCGAAACCATCCATATCGGCGAAGTGACCATTAAGACCGTCTGAGGCGTGTTTATTTTCCGGAGTGTTAATGCGCCTCTAAATGGCCGCTTTGCTATAATCGCGCCATGATTAAAACATTTGCCCAACTCCTCGCAGAGGAAAAAATCGACACCATTGAAAGCGCCCTGAACGTCGCCCTGGACAACGCGAACGAATCGCCGTTCTGGTCGCAAAAGGTCATGCCGTTGGCGCATGCCGTTCTTTCCGTCCTCGTGCCGCTGCGCGATCAGGGGCTGCTTTTCGATCCCGAAGGCAAGCCCCAGCCCGCTTTGACGCCTGCGCTCCTCCTGCGCTGGTGCGACCTGGTCAGCCTCAAGACCCTGGCATTTACGCTGCAAAAAAGCAACGAAGCCGGCCGGCTGCTCCGCACCTCCCTCCCGGGCGAAGCCTGCGCAGCCTATACCCCCGTCGACCTGACCGAGCTCGGCACCTACCTTAGCGGCTACACGGTCAACCTCGAGAACGAAGCGCTCGACTTCCCGATCGCGCACTACAACCTGCACACGGGCATTGCCGGTGTGCTCGAACCCCTGATGAAATAAAGGCAAAAGATGATGACGCAGGAACACCCGGCCCTCAAAACCGAACAGTACCTCAACCCGACAGAGATCGCTGCGCACCTCGAAGGCGTCGAGTACATCGTCATGGCAGCCCCCGCCGTACGCGACAACGCCAAAGCGCCGATCCACTTCACGCTTTTTCTCAACACCGTCGACATGCTGCCCGCAGACATCCAGCAGGCCGTCCTCGAGAAGTTCGCCGACCAGTACGGTTTCCGCGATATTGCCGACCTCTTCAGCCAGCCCGACCGCGTCGCCTTCGCCGTGACAAATCAGGAAACGCCGATGCCGCTGCACGTCTTCAAACCGGAAGACAAAATGCGCCTCCCCTCGACGGTCATGTTCGTGATGGATTTCGAAGCCGACTCCGACAACTTCCCGGAAGTCAAAGAGAAACAGCTGACGGGCTGGACCTACGCATACGAAACGGCCTAACGCGGCCCCTGCCCTTATCGGGCCCCAACGTGTTATAATTTTGCCACTACCACGACAAAGGAATCCTCTTGTATAAACGCTTCATGATCCTCGCTGCCCTTATCGTTCTCGTCAGCGGCTGCAGCAAAGTCACCAAAGAGAACTACGACAAAATCGAGTCCGGCATGAGCTACGACGAAGTCGTCAAACTGATCGGCAAACCCAAGGGGTGTTCGGAGACCCTCGGCATCAGCAGTTGCCAGTGGAAAAGCGACGGTGCCGTGATCGATATCAAGTTTATCTCCGACCAGGTGACGTTCACCTCGGCCAAAGGGCTGAAGTAACCCTTTCTCCCCTCCTCTGCTTCCGATGGGAGCGGAAGCCCAACACACTTATATCCTTAGCAAGCCCCCTTCTACATCTTTGTTTCCGCGCGAATGCTCCAGACATAACATGCCGGTATAACGGTCATCTTTGATTTGATCATTGAAAAGATAAAAACGGTGAAGTCGAAATAGGGAAGTAGAAGCTATCACTCTTTGACAGCAAGTTGACGTTTTTTGCAATGTTGGGCTATTGATTTCAAGCCGCCAGCGGTGCCTTCGGCACATCGCTTCTGGTTTCGTTCGGATAAACGCCAAGAAGTTGGCGTTTATTGTTCCGAACTCACATCATACCCGGCATACCGCCCATGCCGCCCATGCCGCCCATATCCGGTGCGGCCGGCTTCTCTTCCGGGATCTCGTGGATCGTCGCTTCCGTCGTCAGCAGGAGGCTGGAGACGGAAGTCGCGTTTGTCAGGGCGACGCGCTCGACTTTGAGCGGGTCGATGATGCCCGCTTCGAACATGTCGACATACTCGCCTGTTGCCGCATTAAAGCCGACGTTCTCGCTCGCAGCCGTCTCGATACCGTTGACGACGACGCCCGTGTCAAAGCCCGCATTGGCAGCAATCTGCTTGACCGGTGCTTTAACGGCGCGCAGGATGATCTCGTAGCCGATCTTCTGGTCGCCTTCGAGGTCGAGCTGCACCTTGGACGCGGCACGGATCAGCGCAGCACCGCCCCCGATAACGATCCCCTCTTCCACGGCGGCTTTCGTCGCGGAAAGGGCATCGTCGACGCGGTCTTTCTTCTCTTTCATTTCCGTCTCTGTCGCGGCACCGACTTTGATAACCGCCACACCGCCGGAGAGCTTCGCCAGGCGTTCCTGGAGCTTCTCTTTGTCGTACTCGGAGGTCGTCGCTTCGATCTGCGTCTTGATCTCGTTGATACGCGCCTGGACCGCCGCGCTGTCGCCGATACCGTCGACGATGGTCGTGTTGTCCTTGTCGATGACGACGCGGGACGCCTGGCCGAGGTCGGCAAGGTTCGCGGACTCCAGCGTGCGTCCGATCTCCTCGGAGATCACCTGGCCGCCGGTGAGAATAGCGATATCCTGCAGCATCGCCTTGCGGCGGTCACCGAAGCCCGGTGCTTTAACCGCGGAGATGTTGAGAATGCCGCGCAGTTTGTTGACAACGAGAGTCGCCAGCGCTTCGCCTTCGACGTCTTCCGCGATGATGAGCAGCGGACGGTTCGTTTTCTGAATCTGCTCGAGGACCGGAAGCAGGTCTTTGAGGTTGCTGATCTTCTGGTCGAAGAGCAGGATGAACGGGTTTTCGATCTCCGCGATCATCTTCTCGCTGTTGGTGATGAAGTAGGGACTGAGATAGCCGCGGTCGAACTGCATCCCCTCGACGACGTCGAGTTCATCACTGATACCCTTTGCCTCTTCAACGGTAATAACACCGTCCTGACCGACTTTTTCCATCGCTTCGGCGATCATGTTGCCGATTTCGCTGTCGGAGTTCGCGGAGATCGTCGCCACCTGGGCGATCTCTGTTTTGTCCTTGATGGATTTGGAGATGGCTTTGAGCTCGGCGAGGATCGCTTCGGTCGCCTTGTCCATACCGCGCTTGACCTCTACCGGGTTCGCGCCTGCGGTGATGTTGCGCAGGCCTTCCTGGAAGATGGCGTTGGCAAGGACCGTCGCCGTCGTCGTACCGTCACCCGCCTCGTCGGCCGTGTTGGAGGCGACCTGCTTAACCAGCTGCGCGCCCATGTCTTCGAGCGGATCTTTCAGTTCGATCTCACGGGCGACGGAAACACCGTCTTTGGTGATGTTCGGAGAACCGAAACTTTTCTGGATCAGGACGTTGCGTCCGCGCGGTCCCATGGTGACCTTGACCGCGTCCGTCAGCTTCTGTACGCCTGCGGCGAGAGTATTGCGTGCTTCATCCGAAAAATGAATCTCTTTTGCCATTTTCTGTCTCCTCTAAAATTTATTTGATAATTCCAAAAATGTCGTCTGCATCCATGATGAGATACTCCTGACCGTCAAGCGAGAGCTCGTTACCGGAATACTTGCCAAAGACAACAGTATCGCCGACAGTAATGGTCTCCACGTCGCCGCCTATTGCTACGATCTTGCCCTGGGAAGGTTTCTCTTTTGCGTTGTCCGGGATGATAATCCCCGAAGCGGTGGTCTGAGCGTCTTCCACGCGCTCGACAAGCACACGGTTACCAAGTGGTTGAAAGTTCATGTGTTCTCCTTTGCGATACAAAGCACGATGTGCCATATTTTTTACGCGCTAATTTTACTTGATAGGCATTTAATTGTCAAGAACTTTAGTCTATTTGGCTAAAGAATAGTTAGCCGTTTACCATATAAACTGTTTAGCTAAACTATTGCCGAAAACAAGAGGCATACTTTTAGGAAAATCTAAGGACTCTGAAACTATAATTTCGGTCTTTCAAACGGATGTCAAGGTAGCTCAGCTGGTTAGAGCGCTGGTCTCATAAGCCGGAGGTCGAGAGTTCAAGTCTCTCTCTTGACACCATCCTAATCAATTTTCCTTTTTTCAGACTTTCAAACCTATGCATTTTAAACGCATCCGATTCGTGCTCTTTTGACGCACCAGCGGCATACTACCGGCATCTACTCCGAGTGTTTTCCTGATATAAGAAGCCTTCTCGTTCTTCGGCATCAATGAGCTACAAGCCTTCAAGCAGTTCTTTCGGTATATTTGTGAGGGGTACAATATTACCCAGTATCTATTCATAGAAAGCATCATTCTAGACTGATTTTGCAGCCTATACCCGACACCGTTTCAATGCATGAGCAATTAAGTTTTGTACGCAGCCGGTATATAAGTGTCCGGACAGTCGATGTGCTTATTGGATTGTCTTGATAAATGAGATTTTCGATCATTTCGAAGGTCACTGTCCCCCCGTTGGCATCAATGAGAAGCAAAAGCAGTTGCAATTCATTCTTCCCCAGGGGAACAGTTACGTTGCAGTGGTAGAGCTTTTCACTTGCCCTGTCAAAAGAGTATCCTTCTCCTAGATGAAACAAGTTGGAAACGGGTTGATACTTTTTTTGTCTATTAAGTTTGTATTGCGCCAATTGCAAATTCGTTCTGATATCATTCTCACAGAACGGTTTGAGAATATATCCTAACGGTTGTGTCTTCGCTGCACGCTCGACGGTACATTCATCACTATTGGCAGTAATATAAAGAACAGGGATATTGTACTTTTCAAGTAAAAATTCGGCCATATCTATACCGTCATACGACGCATTAAGATTGATATCCATCAAAACAAGGTCCGGTAGCTCTTTTTGGATTTGCCGAACAACTTCATCGAATTCTGACAGGTAACCGGTGACCTTGTATCCCAATTTTTCTAAAATCCCTGCGAGGTCAAACGCAACAATAGCTTCATCTTCTACGATTAGGATCGAGCACTCATTCATTGCTTTTCCAGATAATAGTATGGGTCACACCCTTTCGGCTTTGGGTATCGATACTTCCTTTAAGTTGCAGCGTCACCAAAATATCAACAATCTTTAGCCCCAGCGACGTACTGGAACTTCTGGCTGTATTCCCTTTTCCATTGTCTTTAACGATCAGCGTATACAAGTCACCTTCGCGTTTTAGACTGATATCTATTTTGCCTTTATTTCCATCAAATGCATGTTTCATACTGTTGGAAACCAGCTCATTGAGAATAAGACCGCAATAGATTGCCTGCTGCAATGGAATAGTGGTCTCGATGCTGTAGGTAACGGTAATATCTTTTCCTGAAGCCTGTAGCACGTTTTTCAGGTCTGCGATGATCCGTTCGAAATAAGTTTGTGCATCGATATGCGTCATATTTTCCTGCATATAAAGCAGCTCATGCAGATGGCTCATCGCTTTTATACGGCTCTGAGAGACCTGCAAAAGATCGCGTACTCTCTTTTCTTGCGTCATATTCCCCTGTAGGTTTAAGAAAGAGAGTATCAGCTGCATATTGTTTTTAACACGGTGATGGATCTCCTTGTAAAGCAACGCCTTTTCTTCTAAAGCCTTCTTCAGTTCGCTCGTACGTTGTTCAATCAGGTATTTAAGTCGTATCTCTTCGCTACGTTGCTGGTTGATCAGTCGGGCATTGAGTCTGTTTTTCTGCTTCTGCAGCTGTCTCAAACGGTCGGCAAGGGCAATAGAAAAAATCAGGGCTTCCAAGAGCAGACCTGTTTCAGCCGGGTACTTGAATACTTTGGCAATAGAATAGATCCCTGTAGAATCCAGTACGACAAGAATATACACAACAGCAATACAAGCCTGTCCTGCCAAGATAAAGTAAGCCTGCCGGTTGCGCCTAATTGCCGCATAGAGAGTGATGAACGCCGTATAAAGCTGCACGATCAGGAAATAGAACAAGTCGAGCTGTGCCAATTTGCCCGTAAAGAACAACAGCGCAACGAACGGCACCGGGTACAGCAATACTTTATAGATCTGATGCGGCAAGGGATACTGCCTGGTATTGATAAAAGTCTGTACAAAAAGCGCGCTGGTCAAAACCAGCAGGGCTATGATAAACGGTATGCCGTAAATGCCTATAACGGTAATAATAGTTTGCGGGAAAAGAAGATAGAAGTAACCGGTAACATGGGCCTGGTTGAGTACTGCGCCGAGTAAAAAGCCAATATAGTATAAATAGCTTACGTCCCGGGTAAAGAAGAAAATAAACAGGTTATACAAAAATAGTACGGCCATCCCCCCGAAAAAGAGGGCGATGTTGCGCTGATGCCGCATCTCTTCTTTGTAATAGTATTGCGGATCGTCAAGTGCCATTCCCAGGGTCAACGGTAAGATGAGAGAGTAGGCTTTCAGGTAGTATGTACGCTGCGTGTGAGCGGGCAAAACAATCTGAAAGACAGGGGTAGTCGTCATCCGATCATCCGCGACATGAAAGAGCCCTTCATGCCGTGCCTCGTTCTCGCTAAAAAGAGTGAGATTAGTCGTGACCGGATTGGCGTATTTCAACAACTTTTTGACAGGAACATCTGAGTTATTGGAGAGTTCGAATTTTACCCATACCGTGAACCCAGGAGCTAAGCCGTATTGGAGGATGTTAGATTCATTCCTAGTGAATTCATCTTCATAGCGATCAATGCTATCTATAGCCACCTTATTGGAATGATCGATAAAAACCTGACTCTGAGAGAGTACGTCAATCGTTCCTACATCTTCTGTGACATCGATCGCAAAAGCTTGGCTTGACAACAATATACCAAGTACAAGGAGAAATATTTTCATAATGGATCTTCATATTTTTACACTGAAACAATATACCTGATCATAATATAACAATTATTTAAAACTATCCACCCTGCTCTCATGTGACACCATATGTGACGTGCAGTGCATACAATTGGGAAAAGAGAATATAAAGGAGCGCACATGAAAATGATGCAAGGTCTTATCGTTCTAGTACCGATAGTAATGCTATTGACAGCCTGTGTTGGCGGAGGTTCAGGTGGTGATGGAGATTCTGAAGATGGAGCAACCATCTTCATAGGAAAATTTTTAGGTCCTGCGGTTGCTGGGTTATCCTACTCCTGTTTTGATCCACAGTCTCAAACCAGTTTGGATGATCCATTGCCATTTACCGATCCAGTTGGTTCGTACACATGCCAAGAAGACAATCAAACAATCGAATTCAGCATTAATGGCTACAGCATCGGCTCCACTGCTTTTTCCAATTTGCTAACGCCCTATGATCTGAGTACCGATCCTGTCGTCGTCACCAATATCGCCCAGCTGTTGCAGACCCTTGATTCGGACGGTGATGTATCCAATGGAATAACAATCGAACAGAGCGGTGCCATGTTTGACGCAATGGGGACGTTGAGTGTCGCACTGGATGATCCCGACTTCGACGCTATCGTCTCAACTGCACTGGGAAAAAACATTGTAGACGAAACGACGGCAATGAGTGCACTGGATGCCGCTATTCCCAACGATGAGTTTAGTGCCGATGACATCA
The DNA here is from genome assembly GCF_021044585.1 of Sulfurimonas sp. HSL-3221. GTDB lineage: Bacteria > Campylobacterota > Campylobacteria > Campylobacterales > Sulfurimonadaceae > Thiomicrolovo > Thiomicrolovo sulfuroxydans. Next base: position 1,933,572 of record NZ_CP087998.1, read on the forward strand.
AAGCTGCTCTGGCGGGTAAAACTGTTTACCCCTCACTGTATGCACAATTGATCCAGGATGGAGAGCTGTACTTTAGTTCAGATGAAACAAGTTCAAAACAGGAGTGGATCTTCGCTGCGGACGGGTTAAGTGCAAAAATGTCCGGTGTTGATTATTGGGGGTCGTGGTCCGGCAAGATGAAGATCGGCTATAGTGACGGGTACTTTACCGTTACAGGGGAAGAAACAAAAACCTTTGTGGTACTGGCCATCACCGACACCTATATGGATACAACCCAGGGGAAACTCTACTTCACGAATCAGGAGGACGCTTACTCCGATGTTATTTCTGCATCACTAGCAGGAAAAGAATTCGAATTGATGGGCGTCTCTTATACTGGTGAACCAATAGAAGGAGGCATTCAATTTCACCTTAGCGTTGACGGGGAAAATGCAGATGTATTGATAATGAATGGTTCTTCTAACGAGACGGTTCACCTCTACATTACCTATAGCGGAAATACGATTACTTTCACCAATCAAGATACTCCCGAAACATCGTACACCTGGACTATCTCGATGCTTGCAACTTGGGGGATGCGTCTGGAAGATGCCAATCATAACGAATATCAAACAGGTTGGCAGTCATTCTAATTGTTTGATGAGATCTTTCCTGTCGCCACATGTCAACGACATGCGGTGTGGGAAGTAATGCTGCTTCCTCTCGCCGTTTGTCTTTGTCAACGAATGTCTTGTGCTTCGGGGTCATTCTCATCCCCTTGCAATTACATGTGACATAGGACATAACGTCATTAGTGTTTTTTACAAAATCGTATATACCTATTTTCTCTCATTTTTCAAGTTTCATTACAGCGTCATTCAGATAATTGCGTATCTCCTTTAACGACTCACGCACCTGGACATATTTTTCTCTTATTTCCGGTTCATCAAAATAGAAATCGTCGCGATCGTACGTGCCGATTTTGTTCAGGTTTTCAAACGCCATGTCGATATGCTGAAGACGCTGTTCAATACTTCTTATGAGTATTTTCTGATGATGACTTGACATTTAGTTTCCTTTGATTTGAATATGCGAATTACTAGACTGCAGATTATGTTCGAAGCGTGCCCTTTTACATCATTGGCATGCTGCCATCACCTATTTAGCATGTTTTCCTGATATAGAAAGCTGCGTAGTTTTGTGCCGTATTCTTCGGCGTCGTATGGACAAAATCCTCGGCCTCGATAAGCTGCAGACCTACAGGGAGTTCCGCCGCCATCCTTTCCCGATCATAGCGTATCGTACTCAAACCGGCACATTCGGTTTCCCCGTCAGCGGCAAAGGTGTTGATAACGGCGGTGCCGCCGGGCAGCAGGGAGGCATGCATTATTTCAAAATATTGACGGCGCTCTGTCGCATCCTGCAGGAAGTGGAACATCGCCCTGTCATGCCAAACCCGGAACTGCTTCTGAGGGTTAAGATTGACGATATCCGAACAGACATAGACGGGGATGTCCGCATCCGACGCCAGCCGATCCCGCACGATCTGCAGCGACGCTTCGGAGGCATCCAACAGACAGAGGTCGCGATACCCTTTCGCGATAAGATTGTCGACCAGCAAGGAGGCTCCGCAGCCCACATCGATGATTGCGTCATCCGGTTGTGCAAATCGCTCTATCTGCGCTAGGGATTTGGCAGGCGTGGTTTGATGCCATAAGACATCGGTATAGGTTTTTGACCTGAAAAGGTTCTCCCAGTGTTCCTTGCGAAACGCGTCTGCCGCACTTTTTTCTACGCCTTCTGCCGTCTTCGCCATATGGTTCCTTTCGCGTTCACTGGTGATACCGGTGATACGAGCGTACCCTCGGCAACAGAATCAGCTCCGGAGCTTTAGGAGAGCCCCAGCTCTTTGTCGATGTTCTTCTGGTCGAAGCCGCAGATCCAGCGGTTGCCGATGAGCACGACCGGGACGCCGCGGCAGCCGTGGCGCATGCAGTCCTTGGCCGCCTTGGCGTCTTTGGAGATGTCGATGGTGCGGAACCTGATGCCTTTGTTCTTGAGGTACTTCTTGGCCTTATCGCACCAGGAGCAGCCCGGCGCCGTAAAGAGGGCTACGGGCTTCTGGCTTGTGGGCTTCGGCTTGCCGCCGGCTTTTGAAGCGGCAGGCCTGGCACCTCCCGGCTTTTTCCCCTGCGGTCTGCTTTTGGGTTTCTCCGCCATTGCTCTGTCGCCCTACTCTTTCGTCACGATATAGAGCTGCTCGTGGTTGTACTTCTTGAGCAGGTCCATGACCGTCACGAAGTTCTGAAAGGTCGCGTCCTTGTCACTGCGCAGCACCACCGTCTGGTCCTTGGGGATCTCCGCAATGCGCTTTTCCAGCTCCGCGACGCTGATCGGCGTCTTATCGAGGTGGTACTTCCCGTCCTTGGTGACGTAGACGTCGATCTCTTTGTGGTCCTCTTTCTTGTCCGCGGACTTGGCATCGGGGAGTTCCACGGGCAGAATCCCCTGCTTGATGAATGTCGCCGTCGTCACGACCATGACCAGCAGCACGAGGAGGATGTCGATCAGCGGGATGACGTTGATCTGATCAAAGCGTTTACGCTGCATCCCGCTGATTCCCTTTTTGCGTGTTGACGTCCCAGTAGGTGAGCAGCCGTTCCATCTTGCGCAGCAGCGCCGTATAGAAGACGATGGAAGGGATCGCGACAAGGATACCGAAACCGGTCGCCTTCAGCGCCAGCGCCAGCCCCGTCATGACTTTTTTCGTATCGACCGCGCCGATCTCGCCGAGACCGTAGAAGGTGATCATGATCCCCAGGATCGTTCCCAGCAGCCCGACATAGGGCGCATTGGCACCGATCGCCGAAATCGTCGAGAGATTGTCGCTCAGATCAAGCTCCAGCAGCTCTTTGCTCTCATAGGAGTTGACGTCGACGCCTCTGTAATACATCAGCCGCTCAATAAAAAGCCACAGAGCGATCACACTCATCACCAGCAATGTCCCCATGACTCCATAGTCCAACAACTGTTCTGCCAACTCCAACCAATTACCCTGCATCTTCTGCTACCTCCGCTAAATTAAGTGTTACCGTCGTCCCCTGCCCCGGCGACGAATCGATACTGAGCCCGATCTTGTGCCGGTCGCAGTAGCGTTTGACGAGATCGAGCCCGATCCCGTATCCGGGAAGGGAGTCGTCGCTCTGATAGTAACGGTCGAACACCTTGAAAAGTTCGACCTCGTCCATGCCGCGACCCTCGTCCCGGATCTCCAGGCGCTTGGCCTTCAAACTCAGGCTGATTGTCGTCCCTTTGGGGGAGTTCTTGACCGCATTGTCGATCAGGTTGTCCACGACTTTAATGAGGCCCATTCTATCGAGTTTCAGACTAATGGGCTCTAAATCGCACGCCAGCTTAGTGCCGGGGTAGATCTCCTGCAGCGCCTCGCAGCGCTCCTGCAAAAGCGGGGCGACCGCGACGGTGTCGATCCGCTCCTTCTGCATCTGGCTTTTGATCAGGTAGTCCAGTTCGTCGTAGCGGGCTTCGAGGAGTTCGCAGGCCGAAGCGATCCGGCCGATCCGCTTGCGCGCCTTCTCATCTGTGCACCCCTTCTCGAGCATCTGGGCGTTCGTCTTGATCGTACTGACAGGGATGTTCAACTCGTGCAGCGTCTCCTTGGAAAAGCGTTCCAGGGTTTCAAAGTGGCTGATAAGAGGCTCGATCGCGATCTTGGAGAACATCCACCCCAGCAGCAGGGCAAAGGGCAAGGCGATGAAGAGCAGCGAGACAATGGAAAAGATCCCGAACTGCAGTTGGAGAACAAAGACCCCGGCGACTATTGTCAGCACCGAGACGACATAGAAGAAGGCGATCGCCAGGAAAAAGTTACGAAACAAGGCGATACCCCACCCCGCGAATATTTTCGATCATCTCCGCGCCGATCAGCTGTTTGATCCGGTTGATGTAGACGCGTACTGCCCCTTCACTCCCCGCTTCGCCGGCGCTCCAAAGCACCTCCTCGATCATCCCCTTCGTGACGGTCTTGTTGCAATGACGCATCAGAAGGGTCAGCAGGTCGTACTCTTTGCGCGTCAACTCCAGAGGATCGCCGTCAAAGAGGACGGTATGATGTTCCGCATCATGACAGAGACGCCCGTTGCAAAGCCCCTCGAGGCGGCCGCTTCGGCGCAGCAGCGCCGTGATCCGCCACAGCAGCTCATCGTTGTCAAAGGGTTTTGTGATGTAGTCGTCCGCCCCGGCTGTAAAACCGTCTTTGCGTTTCTCTTTTTCTTTGTGGGATGTCAGGAAGATTGTTGGCGTCGTATCGGACGCGGAACGCAGTTCGGAGAGCAGCGTCAGCCCGTCAACCTGCGGGACATTGATATCAAGGAGGTAGAGGTCGAAACTCTCCCCGAACGTCACATCGAGTGCTTCCTGGCCGTTGCGGCACCAGCGTACACGGTACCCCTCATCCTCCAGCAGATCACCGAGCGTTTCGCCCAGCAGCAGATCGTCTTCAAGCAGGAGGATGCTGGCCGTCGTCATAGCACGTCTTCGATACTCCAGCCAAGCGTTTCGCCGGCGAACATCGGAACGACGTCGCCGTATTTGGCCGGTACGGTGAAGGGGGTGTCGGAGAGGGTCACCTCTTTGAACTCGGGGCAGATGCCGTAGACGCTCTGGGCATTGTCGCTGATAAAGGCCTGCAGGTTCTCCAGTTTCCCGTATTGGTCGAAGAGCTCGCACAGCGCCTGCAGCGCGATGGGAGCCGTAAAGACGCCGGCGGCACAGCCGCAGGCCTCCTTTTTATGCTGGGGGTGCGGTGCGGAGTCGGAGCCAAACATCACCTTCGGATGCGCCTCAAGCGCCACTTCAAGCAACGCCTCGCGGTCTTCGGGGCGCTTGGCAATCGGTTTGCAAAAGAGGTGTGGCCGCATCAGGCCGCCGGCCACGTCATCGAGGGTGATGAGGAGGTGATGCAGGGTGATCGTCGCGTAGAGGTTGGGATATTTGTCCAGCATATCGACTGCCGCCTTGGTCGTAATGTGTTCCATCACGATTTTGAGGTCGGGGAAGTTGGAGGCGAGCATCTCGTAAATACTCATAAACTCCGCTTCGCGGTCCATGACAAAACCGTCGGTCTCGCCGTGGATCAGCAACGGGATCTCCAGGGCTGCCATCGCCTCGAGGGTCGGACGCATGGCGTCAAGGTCGAAACTGCTGACCCCACCTTCGGAGTTCGTCGTGATCCCGGCAGGATAGAGCTTGATGGCGAAGATGTCGTCGCGCACCTCCTCGAGGAAATCGCGCTCATAATGCTGGTAGAAAAGGGTCATCATCGGCTCGAAATAGTCCGCATTTGTCGTTTCAAACAGATCGTCCTCGTCGCTCAGCGGCGTTCCGAGGGCTGTGAAAATACGCTCTTTGTAGGCATGAACATCCTCTTTTGTCGTGACCGGCGGGACGAGGTTCGGCATAACGACCGCCCCGCTGAAGCTGTAGGCGCTGAGCGGGGCGACCGTCTCAAGCATTACCCCGTCACGGAGGTGGAGGTGCATGTCCAGTGGCATTAAAAGCGTATGTGTTTTCATCAAAATCCTTGAAGTCTTAATCAATACTTTATTCTAACATTTCGCGGATTTATTTGAGCACAAAGCGGATCGGGACTTGCAGTGACAGCGCGTGCTTCGGGTGCGGCAAACGGCCCGAAAGCGACGTAATCGTACGGATGGCGGCCCGGTCCAGAATGGCGCGGGCATGCCGCGTGACCGAGACATCATGGACCGTGCCGTCCGTTTCAACCCTGAAGCTGGCGATGACCTCCCCTTCGATATGGCGTTTGCGCGCCATCCGCGGGTAATAGAGGTGGCGCTGCAGCAGCTGCGCAATGATCGCCAGGTGTTCATTCATGTAACTCTCGCTGCTCTGCTGCGCAGCACTATCCGCTGCTCCGGTCTGCGCCGCAGCGGGCGCTTCGGCCGTGCTTTCTCCTTCGGCCGCCGCGACAGGCTCGGCTTCCTCCATCACTTCCGCCGGGGTATCGGGCACTGTCTCTGCAATGACCGGTGCCGGTTCCACCTCCGGCTCTGCTTCGACGACCGGTACCGGTTTGACCGCGGGGGCTTTCATGACGACTGCAGGCTTGACGACCTCCCTGCGCTTTACAACCTTCTCCGGCTCTCTCTTCCGAACTGGGGCAGACTTTGCAGCAGCTGGCGCCGGCGACACTGCCTGCTCACTCTTCTTCGGTGGCAGTGTCGGCGCCACCCGTGAGAGCGAAAGACAGTAGTGCGGGGCCTCCGCCGAAACCGACAGCGGAATTTTCGGCAGTACGACGATCAGCAACAGAATACCGATCATCAGGTGCAGCGACAGTGAAACCAGAAATGCCTGCGGGGAACGTGCCATGCCGTATCCTAACCGAAAAGTATTACAGAAGTATTAATCTGCTTCTGCTATGATTGCGCGATGTACGAGAGACTGAAACGCCTGATACGGCCCGAACAAAAGAACTCAGAACCGCTGACGACCGACCTGCATTCCCACCTTGTTCCCGGCATCGACGACGGGGCCAAAGACCTTGAAACATCGCTGAGCCTCGTGCGTTCCCTCTACGACCTGGGGTATCGCCGCCTGATCACGACCCCGCATATCATGATGCACCGCTTTCCCAACTCCCGCGACACGATCCTGCGAGGGCTGGACACGCTCCGCACTGCAGTCGATGCCGAAGGTATCCCCGTGAGCATCGACGCGGCCTCCGAGTACTATGTCGATGAACACTTCCGTGAACTGATCGACAAAGAGGAGCTGCTCACCTTCGGCGAGAATGAAGTGCTTTTCGAGCTCTCCTATGTGATCCCCCCCATCGACCTGGAGACCATCGTTTTCGAGCTCCAGAGCCACGGTTACCAGCCCGTGCTCGCCCACCCCGAGCGCTATCTCTATATGCACAAAGATGAAGAGGCCTACGCCCGCCTCAAGGAGAAGGGCGTCCGCTTCCAGGTCAATATCAACTCCCTGGGAGGATACTACTCCAAACCGGTACAGAAAGCCGCCCGCCGTCTGATGGACAACGGGTGGATCAGCTACCTGGGATCCGACACGCACCACCGGCGCCATATCGACGCCCTGACCAAAACACTGCATGCCGACGTTGTCGCCAAGGTGCAGCGCAACAATACCCTCCGCAACAACACCCTCTAGAGGGCGCGTTTACGTATAGTACTTGTCGCCGCCGTACTTGTAGCCGTAGCCGTAGCCGTAACCGTAGTTTTTCTCAATATCTACGCCGTTGAAGATGATACCGACATGATCAATCTTGTGCTCCTGCACCAGACGGTCCAGCCCCCGGACAAACTCTTTTTTCGAATAGCCGAAGCGTGTCACCAGCAAAGACACATCCGCCTGGTGCATCAGGATCGCCGCATCCGTCACGAGGCCGACCGGTGGGGTATCCAAGATGATGTAATCGTAGCGTTCGCGCAGCGTCTCCATCATCTCTTTGGCATAGTCGGACATAATCAGCTCCGACGGGTTGGGCGGGACCGGACCGGCGGCAATCACGTCCACACCATCCTGCTCGGAGTGCTGAATAATTTCATCCAGGTTATGACGGTGACTCAGCAGGGTGCTTAGCCCTTTGTCGTTCCTTAGATCGAAATATTCGCTCAGTTTCGCCCGGCGCATATCGAGATCGAGCACGACGACTTTTTTCCCGCTCTTTGCATAGATCGCCGCCAGGTTCGCGGAGACCGTCGTCTTCCCCTCCCCCGAAACGGTCGAGGTAACGACGACCGTTTTGTGTGCACTGTCACTGCGCATAAACTCCAAATTGGTACGCAGGGCCCGGAACGCTTCGTAAAAGATCGAATTGAACTTCTTCCCCTTGACCGTCGGGATCATTCCGTATACAGGGATACTCGTCAGACGTTGAATGTCCTCCTGGCTTTTGACCGTGTTGTCAAGGAATTCACGCACGAAGGCGTAGAAAATTCCGAGGATAAAGCCGAGAATCAGCCCGACCATTGCAATAAGCGCGCGCTTCGGTTTGACCTGTTCATCCGATTTCGGCAGCAGGGCCGAATCGATGATCCGTGTTTTGGAGACCGTCGAAGAGCGCAGGATCGCCGTTTCGGCCCGTTTTTCCAGCAAGAAGCTGTAGATCTTCTCATTGACCATCGTTGTCCGGGTCAGGTTGACGAGTTTCTGCTCCTGTCCGGGCAGCGCTTCGAGCGACCGCTTGTAATCATTAACAATCTTGGTCAAGGCATCTTTTTGCTGCTGGATCACCTTCAAAGAGCTGTCGATGGTGAAGAGGATCGATTTGCGCATTGAACTGATGGACTCGGAGAGCTTAATGACATCGGGGTGCAGCTCCGTATATTCGACCAAGAGGGTTTTGCGCTGTACCATTTTCTCTTTGAGGTCCGAGATCATCGCCACAAGGTCCTGATTGGCAAAGCCAGCCGATCCCAGTGCAATTCCTGAGATATCCGCATTGTTCAGCATATACTGCTGCAAGTTGGAGAGAACGCTCTCCTGAATATCGAGTTCCTGGAGTTTGCTTTCGTATTCGCTCAATTTATCCGTCGTGATCGATGCTTTTTGCGAAATATCGACAACGATGTTACTCTGCTTGAAACGCTCCAGATTCTTTTGCGATGATTGCAGCGCTTTGTTGATGGCATTGAGCTGGTCGTCGATGAAAGCGAGGGTATGGTCCGCCTCGGCCGTTTTGCTTTCAATCTCCTGATCGAGGTAAGCCCGCGTCACCGCATTGGCGATCTCCTGGGCACGCAGCGGGACGTTATCCTCATACGAAATGATCATGATCGAGCCCATTTTGGATGCCAGGGATGTCGTCAGGTTCTCCTGGAGCATTTCCCACATCTCTTGGTTCGGCGTGACACTGAAGCTGTATTCATCTTCTGTCAGCTCCGTAATACGGTTCACCTTGAGTTTAAACCACGGCGACGTGATCATCTCGCCGTATCGATGCGTCCCCTCATAAACGACAGGCGCATGCTCCGGTGGCGGCAAGAGACCGATTTCACGCAGAATCACCCGAGGGTTGAGCATCGATGGTGGATCGATTTTCAGTTCGAAACGATCCTGATCTATCGGAATCAGCTTGATTCGGACCCCGTAGGCGTCCTCATCGATAAAGGTTGTCGTGACGATAAAAGGCGCATTTTTGTAAAGCTCAGATTCACGGAAATGCTTGACCGTAAAGTACCGGGTGCCGATATCAAGGTAACCCAGCGCTTTTTGCAGCAAAAAACGCGATTTGATCACTAGCTGTTCATTATCGAGGTTAACGCCGCTTATCCCAAAGGCCTGCGACATAATATCCATATTGCCCAACCCATTGCCGAACTTGTTGCTCTCTTCCTGGACCTCGATCATCGTGTTGACCCGGTAGACATTTGGCGTAATATAGGCGAAAACGGCCGCCACAAATGCGATAACGACCGTAAACGTCATAACCGCAATTTTGCGGCGCCAGATTGTTGCGAAAAGCGCTTTCAGATCGATTTCATCTTCTTCAATAGTTGTCATGTTGTCCTGTGCCATATTACTTCCCAAGATTCTTATCAAGATAGACGATGTTGACGAACGGCTGCAGCATGGCCGCAAGGAGCTGGAACGGCGGTGCAATCTCTTTAAAGGCCATGTTGTAGCCTTTCATCGCTCTTGGCTGTACATAAACGATATCGTTGGGTTTGAGGAAAAGGCTTGTCAGACGGATCGCCGACATCTCCGTAAGGTTAACAACACGCACGTCCGGTGAACGCAGATCCCCGCGAATGATCTTAATATTGGTCCTATCGGCATAATCAGTCAGGTCATGGGAGCGGGCCAGGGCCTCGACAAGGTTCATCATCCCGTTCGTCACTGACACGACACCCGGATCTTTGACCTCACCCAGCACGAAGATACGCTGGTTCATGATCTCGACAGTCACATAGGGGTTGCGCAGGTACTTCTGATACTGCGTAATCAGGAAACTGGCCGCCTGATCCTCCGTCATCCCCGTGATCTTCTGCCGGCCGATCAGGGGAAGACGGATCGTCCCCTCCTGGGTTACCAGGAGCCCCAAAGTTTCATCCCTGCCAGCATACATAGCGGAGCTGGCTCCCCCCCGGCTACTGACCATCGAGGTCATCTGCCGCGAATCTGCCGAAGACTGGTTGTAGACCATCACCGACACCCGGTCATTGGGCGCAATAATGTTCTCGTACACCATTTCGTCGTGGTACTCCTTCGCTGAAATCGCCGTCGTTTCATCGGAAATATTTTCGTCCTGAAAAAGGCGGTACTCCTTCATCGAACAGCCGCTGAACACAAACAGCGAAAAAAGTGTCAAAATCGTAAACAGTCGCAGGGACATGGGAACTCCAGATCGTTCTTAGAATGCGAGGGGATTATAGTCTATAGATGGTAACAACAAGCTAAACAGAGGAAAACTATGGTTAACAATTGATGAAGAAAACGCCGCAGGGGCGTCTATTTTAGTGGCAGCCGCAGCCTGTGCCGCAGCTTTCGCCGCTGCTCTGCTCACTCTGCTGCGGGGCCGCAGCCGTCGAGCAGGCGGAGACACCCGGAGGAGTGTTCGGCTGGATAGCGTTATTGTCGACACCGCCCTCTTCGTTGATCTTTTCGATCTGCGCCCAGATATCCTCGGCCGCTTTCATATAACGTTTCGCCGTTTCGGATTCCGGCTTGGCGTAGGTGACCGGTTTGCCTTCGTCACCGCCGATGCGGACCGCCGGCTCGATCGGGATCTCGGCGAGGATATGCGTACCGAACTCCTTCGCGAGAGGTGCTGTGGTACCTTTGCCGAAGATGTCGTATTCGACACCCGTATCCGGCGCAATGAAACCGCTCATGTTCTCGACGATACCGCCGATGGGGATATGCAGTTTCTTGAACATGTCGAGTGAACGGCGTGAATCGTCCAGGGAGACCGTCTGCGGTGTCGTGACCGTCACACCGAGGGTGACGGGAACGCTCTGCGCCAGGGTGAGCTGCGCGTCACCCGTTCCCGGAGGCATGTCGATGACGAGACAGTCCAGTTCGGACCAGAGGATGTCGCGCAGGAACTGCTCGATCGCCTTCATGATCATCGCACCGCGCCAGATCAGTGACTGCCCCTCTTCCATCAAAGAGCCCATGGACATCATTTCGATCCCGTACGCTTTGATCGGCAGGACCTTGTTGCCTTCGATCTCCGGTTTCATATCCTCGACGCCGAGCATACGCGGGACGTTCGGGCCGTAGATGTCCGCATCGAGCAGACCGACCTTCTTGCCCTGCATCGCCAGCGCGATCGCCAGGTTGACGGAGCTGGTCGATTTACCGACGCCGCCCTTACCGGAGCTGACCATAATGAAGTTCTTCACCTGCGGCGCGATATTTTTGCCCTTTGAGGAGCTTTCGCGCGGCATCTTCGGTGCAGCGATGTTAACGGTGACATTGGCCGCGCCGGCACGTTTAAGCTCCGCCGTTGCCTCGTCAGTGATCTGCTGTGCGACTTCCGGCGCGCTGGAGGTGATGTCGACCGTGACGGCAACGTCGCTGCCGCTGACACTGATCTCTTTGACGAATCCGAAGGTCACGATATCTTTCGTAAAGCCCGGGTACGTCACGTTAGACAATGCCGATTTTACAATTTCTTCTGTCATAACTGTTTCCTTTTAAAGTTTAATGCTGTGCCGCCGCCGCTTCTCTGGCGATGGCTTCGATAGCTTCTGGGTTATCCATAATGTTCTGTGTAATCTTGTATGAACAGAACTTCGGCCCGCACATGGAGCAGAACTCCGCCTCTTTGAAGACGTCCTGCGGCAGGGTCTCGTCGTGGTACTCACGGGCCCGTTCGGAGTCGAGTGCCAGTTCGAACTGCTTTTCCCAGTCGAAGGTGTAGCGTGCATCGCTCATCTCGTCGTCGATATCGCGCGCCCCTTTGCGGCCGCGGGCGATGTCCGCCGCATGCGCCGCGATCTTGTAGGCGATGATCCCTTCGCGGACATCTTCCGCGTTCGGAAGCCCCAGGTGCTCCTTCGGTGTAACGTAACAGAGCATGGACGCTCCGTGCCAGCCGCCGACGGCCGCACCGATCGCGGAGGAGATATGGTCGTATCCCGCCGCAATGTCGGTCACAAGCGGCCCGAGAATATAGAATGGCGCCTCGTGGCAGAGCTCACGCTGCAGCTTCATGTTACGCTCGATCTGGTTGAGCGGCACATGCCCCGGTCCCTCGATCATCACCTGGACGTTTTTCTCCCAGGCACGCAGTGTCAGTTCGCCCAGGACTTTCAGTTCGCCCAGCTGGGCATCGTCGCTGGCATCCGCAAGACAGCCCGGACGCAGCGAGTCGCCCAGGGAGAGGGAGACGTCGTGGCGTGCACAGATGTCAAGGATCTCGTCGAACGCCGTGTAAAACGGGTTCTCGCGGTGGTAGTGCATCATCCATGCCGCCATCAGTGAACCGCCGCGGCTGACGATCCCCATTTTGCGCTTGGCAACCTTCGGCATCGTCTCGAGCAGGAAGCCAGCATGGATCGTGAAGTAGCTCACTCCCTGCTGCGCCTGGCGTTCGAGCACCTCGAGCATCTTCTCGATGGTAAGGTCCTCGATCTTGTTGTTGACGTCGTGCAGGATCTGGTAGATCGGCACGGTCCCGATGGGGATCTTGGAGTTGGCGATGACCGCTTTACGGATCTCGTCGAGGTCGCCGCCGGTGGAGAGGTCCATCGCCGTATCCGCTTTATAATGTTGGGAAACCTGAACCTTCTCGATCTCGCCCTGGACATCCGAGGCGATCGCCGAAGAGCCAATATTCGCATTGATCTTGCAGGTCGCAGCGATCCCAATGGCCATCGGCTCAAGGTTCGTGTGGTTGACGTTGGCCGGGATGATCAGGCGGCCGCGGGCGACCTCGGAACGTACCAGCTCCGGCGACAGATCCTCGATTTTGGCGACGTACTCCATCTCTTCGGTGATAATGCCCTGCTTGGCATAATACATCTGCGTACGGACTTGATCGTTTTTACGTTTCTCTACCCATGAGGTTCTCATAGCGAACTCCTGTAGCAATTCTTTGGCGTAATATAGTCACCGCCGATAAAAAGCCAAACGGCATATCGAACGAGCGACAATCTTTCAAAATAAATTAAGAGAAATTTACTCCGAATTGCAGCAATCTTATTTGTGGAATCATACATTATCCGGTGCGATTTTCCGCTTGCATCGCTAGGCTGAAAAGAAAAAGTATTACGATTCTACACAAGGCGCACAAAAGCTTTGGACCTGTATAATTTCGTAACATTTTTCCGTAAAGAGGATAATTTTTGTCTGATTTAACGCTTATCCTGCTTGCTGCCGGAGATTCGCGCCGTTTCCAATGCGGCGTGAAAAAACAGTGGCTCCGTATCGGCGATGAACCATTGTGGCAATTTGTTACCAATCGTTTCATCCGCAGCAAACAATTTGCAGAAGTGATCATCACCGCGCACCCCGAAGAAGCCGCCTATATGCGCCTGCACGGAAACTACCATGTGGTCAGCGGCGGCAGCGACCGGCAGAGCTCCCTCGGCAATGCATTGGCCGCAGTCAAGACGCCCTACGTCATGGTGACGGACGTCGCCCGCGGCTGCATCGATGCGGCGCTCATTGCCCGGCTGATCGCGGAGCGTGACAAAGCAGATTGCATCGTGCCGGCCCTTGGCGTACATGATACCGTCACCTTCCACGGCGAGACGATCGACCGCGGCGCACTGCTGCGTATCCAGACGCCCCAACTCTCCAAGACGGACGTGCTCAAAGCCGCCCTGGCTACCAATGAAACCTACACGGACGAAAGCAGCGCTATCGTTGCCGCCGGCGGCAGCCGCCACTTCGTTGAGGGGGACGAGGCCGCCAGAAAGCTGACGACGCTGGCCGACCTGCGGGCAATGGCGTGCTTCGAAGGACCGGCGGCGACCGTGCTCACCGGCAACGGCCTGGATGTCCACGCCTTCGATACCGAAGGGAGCATGGTCCTCGGCGGCGTCGCCATCGACCATCCCGTCGGCTTCAAGGCCCACAGCGACGGCGACGTCGCCATCCATGCCCTGATCGACGCCCTGCTCGGCGCCGCGGGTATGGGGGACATCGGGATGCTTTTCCCCGATACTGACGACACCTACAAAGGAATCGATTCCGCCGAGCTGCTCGAGACGGTCGTCATGCGCTTAAAGCGCTACGGCTTCGGCATCGTCAATGCCGACATCACAATAGCGGCACAGACACCGCGTCTCTCACCTTATAAAGAGGCCATGCGGCAGCGGCTCGGCACCCTGCTCGGTCTGCCGCCCGTACGGGTCGGCGTCAAGGCGACGACGACGGAAAAACTCGGCTTCGTCGGCCGGAAAGAGGGGGTCGCCGTGATCGCCACCGCAACGATAAACTATATGGATTGGACACAGTTATGAGAGTATTGATTATTGAGAATGAGATCTATTTGGCACAGAGTATCGCCAGCAAACTGGGAGAACTGGGCTATCAATGCGATATCAGCAGTTCCATACAGGACGCTTTCAAAGGGGTCGCCTACGACGTCGTGCTGCTCTCGACCAATATCAGCGGCCAGGACATCTACCCCGTCATCGAGGCGTTCCGCGACGCCGTCGTCATTCTGATGGTATCATATATCAGCAACGACACCGTCACCAAGCCTCTGGCCGCCGGGGCGAAAGACTATATCCTCAAGCCCTTCATGATCGAGGAGCTGATCCGCAAAATCGAGCATTTCCAGGAGTTCAACCGCCTCAAACTGGCTAACGAGACCTATAAGCGCTACCTCGACCAGCACTTCAAAGGCGTCAAGATCACCCAGGACCTCGACAACGTCACTCCGCCGGTCTTCATCGCCTCGAACTTCCAGAAATACGCCGACCGTTTCGCCTTCGATTACGCAAAAACCAACGGCCGGGAGCTGGTCTACATCAGTCTGGAGAACGGCAACGCCTTTAACGACATCTCCAAAGCCCCCGCCGCAGCACTGCTCTATATCACCGACTTCCAGTCGCTGAAAAAAGCCGACCGCAAACCCTTCCTCGAACTTATCAACACGCGCAACGTCATCGTCTCCAGCACCGACTCCGTCGATCTCGAAGGCGTACAGGTGATTGAGATAAAAAGTGACAGCACCGTCTTCGAACAGGGCGATATCCTCCCGATCGAGGACTATGTTAAATATATCGTGTTAAATTATCAGCATAAATTCCCCGATACGGAACTCTCCAAGAAACTGGGAATCTCGCGTAAAAGCCTCTGGGAGAAGCGTAAAAAGTATGGCATCATCAAGAAAAAATAACGCCCTCTTTCTCGACCAGGAAGCCCTGTCCGCCCTCAGCATCCTGAAAGCGGGCATGCTTTCGCCGGTCACGGAACTGATGAACGAAGCGCAGATGAAAGAGGTCCTCTCAACGGGCCGTTTCAATGACACGACCTTCCCCTTCCCTTTCATTCTCGCCCCCGCCGGCAGTACGAACGAAAAAATCCTTGCAAGCGCCAAGCCCGATGAGACACTGGACCTGATCGTCGACGGTGAACGCTCCGGGACGCTGGTGGTTGGGGATGTCTTCGAAATCGACCCCAATGAGCGCGTCCGCCATATCTACGGGACGGACAATCCCTCG
Source organism: Sulfurimonas sp. HSL-3221 (assembly GCF_021044585.1). GTDB lineage: Bacteria > Campylobacterota > Campylobacteria > Campylobacterales > Sulfurimonadaceae > Thiomicrolovo > Thiomicrolovo sulfuroxydans. The sequence goes on from NZ_CP087998.1 coordinate 1,949,234, forward strand.
CATCCGGGCGTCAGTTCTACCCTGAAGCGGCTGGGCAGACTGGCCGTCAGCGGAGCGCTGTCTCTGGAAAACGACCCGGTCGCGCCGATCCTGCAGAACATCGAAGAGGCCAAACAACGTATCGGCGCCAAGCATACAACGGCCATCATGATGGCGGCCAATCCCCTGCACCGTGCCCATGAGCGTCTTATCCGGCAGACACTGGACAGTACCGACCTCGTCGTCATCTTCCTACTCAAACCCTACAACCAGGCTGACCTCAGTTATGAGATCCGGGAGCAGGCGCTCACCTACTTCGTCGAGAACTATCTCCCCCGGAACCGCGTCGTCATCATCCCGCTGGAGTACAGCTACATCTTCGCCGGCTATAACGAGGTGATCATCGACGCCATCGTCGCCAAGAATTTCGGCTGCGACCGCCTGATGATCGGCCAGAACCACGCCGGGGTCGGCATGTACTACGACCACAACAGCAACCAGTCCGTCAAAGACCGCATGCACGGTATCGACATCGAGGTCGCCATCGCCCGCGAATACGTCTACTGCAACGAGTGCAAGACGCTGGTCAGTACCCAGACCTGCCCGCACGGCAACCACCACCACATCTCCTATCACGCCGACTCCATTCTGGAGCTCGTCAAGACGGGCCTCATGCCGCCGGCGGTGCTGATGCGCAAGGAGATCTCCGCGATCCTGCTCTGCCGCCTCTTCCCGGGCCGCATCAAGAATATCGAGAAGCTCTACTACGACATCATGCCGGTCAACGGTCTGCTCGAAGAGCACACCGACCGCGACTTCTACATCAAACTGATGGAACTCTACCAGACGACGTCGCTGACCTAAGACGGTATTGAAAGGACACTATTTGAAACTCAACTGGATGTTTCTGACCGTCGGCTACAGCGGTCTCTCCCCCAAAGCCCCCGGCACAGTAGGCACCCTGGTCTCTTTGCCTGTAGGCATGGCTATTCTGCTCTTCCTAGGCCCGCAGACCCTCTTCCTGGCGACGATCCTCATCACGTTGATCGCCGTCAAAACCATCGATGCCCATGAACGTGCAGGCAACCCCCATGACGACCAGCGCATCGTCATCGACGAACTGGCGGGAATGTGGCTGGCCCTCGCTATTGCGCCGGGGATGATGATCGCCCCCGAAGCCCTCGGTACATGGGAGAACGGCTTTGTCATCCAGAGCCTGCTCGGCTTCGCATTTTTCCGACTGTATGATATCAAGAAACCGTCGATGATCGGCCGTATCGACCGTGAGGCAAAAGGGGGAATCGGGGTCATGGGCGACGACCTGCTCGCCGGCGTGCTCGCGGGGATCTCCACGGCGCTCGTCTGGCAGCTCGTCCTCAAAGCGGTAGCGGCGTTCGCCGCCTAGAAGAACTCCATCAGCAGGTGGGGTGACCACTCCGGGATATAGATCCCCGCATCTTCATAATATGCCATGTGGTGCGCAAAGGCGCTTGAGGCCAGTGCACCGGCAATTCCGAACGCAATCATCAGCTTTTTCATACTGTTTCCTTTGAATAAAATCAGCGAAATGATAGGGAAACTGTGTGAGCAGAGTGCGAGCGGCCGGGGCCGTTCAGGAAGGGTTCGGCGCCAGGGCTTCCGCAATGAGTTCGATGGGGTTTTTAAAGACCGTTTCCGCCTCGGCCTGGTGCAGGGAGTTGTTGATCTGCATCCGGCAGGCCGAGCACTCCGCGGAGACGACCTGGGCGCCGCTGGCTTTGATCATCGCCGCTTTTGGCTTGCCCGCCGCTTCGGCGAAGTGGTACTTCTCCGTCTGCATCGTCACCCCGCCGAAACCGCAGCAGGCGTTCGGGTCGCTCATCTCTTTGATGGCGTAGCTCTGGCCGATCAGTTTGCGCGGCTCCTGGTAAACCCCCTGCATTTTGCGGGCATGGCAGGGGTCGTGGTAGGTGACGGTGAGATCGCGCCGTCCCCTGGAAGCGAGCAGTTCGGAGAGGTGCGTCTTCTGCTCCAGCCACTCCGTCGCCATAAAGACCTTGTGTTTGAGCTTCTGTGCCCTCGCTTTCCACTCAGGCTGGTCGTGGAAGAAGTGCTCGTAGTCGATCTTGATCATCGCCGAACAGGTCGCTTCGGGGATGATGATCGCCTCGACCTCGTCGATGAAGCTCTCGAAGTACTCGATGTTCTTCTTCGCATTGTGGTCGACGGTCGCGAAATCCCCCGTGAAATAGGCGGGCGCCCCACAACAGAGCTGTTTTTTGGGGATGAACGCGTCGATCTCCAGCACTTCGAGGATCTCCATCAGCGATTTGCCGATGCCGGTGTAGTTGTAGTTGGCCAGACAGCCGATGAAGATGGCGACTTTGCGCTTGCCGCCATTGTCCGTCATCTCAGGGTAGGAGTTCAGGAAAGACTTTTTGCCCATGGAGGGCAGCAGGCGTTCTTTCTTGATGAGAGGCAGGGAGAAGCGCGGCTGCATGGAGGAGGTCTGTTCTTTGATCTTGAACCCGCAGGTCTGGAAAGCGTACCCGGACTTCATGAAGAAATCCATCAGGCGGCGGTGGCGCAACAGGAAGAAGAAGGCCTTCTTGAACCAGGCGATGCCGAACTTGTCGGCGATGTCGGCGCGCACCTGCTCGATGACCATATCGGTGGGCAGGGATTTGGGACAGACGTCGGTACAGTTGGTACAGAGGAAGCAACTCTCGAAGATATCCTTGGCCGTCTTGTCCAGCTCCAGCTGGCCGCGCTCGTAGGCGCCGAGCAGGTCGATGAAACCGCGGGGGCTCGTGACCTCGTCCGCGTTGACGTTGTGGATCGTACAGACGGGGATACACTTCCCGCACTTGATGCACGCATCAGAGGTGGCCGTAAAATTGAAAATCTCTTCCGTATACCGTTTAGTCATGGCGCAATTTTAGCGAATGTTTTTCAATTCGTTTATATTTTTGATCATTAATACGAATCAGACAGTTTTCGAAAAAGTCTTCTTGCTGCCGGCATGTTTTTTCATGTAGGCATCGAAGGCCATCGCGATGTTGCGGATGAGCAGCGTGCCCGTCGGGGAGCACTCGATCTTCTCCGGCGCGATCTCGAGCAGCTCTTCGTGGACCATCGGCTGCAGCTCATCAAGGGCATCGGCGAAGTACTCGTCGAACTTCACGCCGAACTTCGTCTCGAAGCGGTTGATGTCGAGCTTGAAGTTGCTCATCAGCTCCATGATGACGTGCTGGCGGATCAGGTCATCGGCGCTGTGGGTGACACCGCGCTCGAAGGGCAGCTGCCCCGCGTCGATCGCCGCTTCGTAAGAGGGCATATCTTTGAAGTTCTGTGCGTAGTAGTCCACGCCCTCGCCGATGGAGGTGAGACCGACGCCGACGAGGTCCGCCCCGCCTTTGGTCGTATAGCCCTGGAAGTTGCGGTGCAGCTCCCCCTTCTCTATCGCCTTGAAGAGCTCGTCCTCGGGCTTGGCAAAGTGGTCCATCCCGATCATCCGGTAGCCGTTGTTCTCCATAAAATCAATCGTCTGCTGCATGATGGAGAGCTTTTCGTCCGGCCGGGGCAGGGTCGTCTCGTCGATCTTGCGCATCGTCTTTTTCAGCCACGGCACGTGAGCGTAGTTGAAGACGGCGAAACGGTCGGGGTTCAGCGTCACGGCGAGCTTCAGCGTCTCCATGAAGGTCGCCAGCGTCTGGTGCGGCAGACCGTAAATAAGGTCGACGTTGACGCTGACCATATTGTATTTACGCGCCAGGTCCATCGCCTTTTTCGTGATGTCGTAGGGCTGGACCCGGTGTACCGCTTCTTGCACTTTCTCGTTGAAGTCCTGGATACCGAAGCTTACCCGGTTGAACCCGGCATCGCTCATCACCTTCATCTGCGCCTCGTCGATGTGGCGCGGGTCGATCTCGCAGCTCACCTCCGCGTCGGCGGCGAAATTGGGGAAGTGGCTCTTGATGGCGGAGATGATCTCATCGAGCTGTTCGGCGCTGAAGAAGGTCGGCGTCCCTCCGCCGAAGTGCAGCTGGATCACCTCCCGTGATGTATCGAGGTGCTGGGAGAGAATATCCATCTCGCGCTTCAGGTAGTCGATGTAACGGATCTTTTTATCCTCCTTGGAGGTAAAGACGACGTTGCAGCCGCAGAAGTAGCAGGCGTTACGGCAGAAAGGCAGATGGAAATAAAGCGAAAGGGGGCGGTTTTTGTCCTGCCCCTTCAGCTTTTCGAGGTAGGTCTCGTATGCGAAATCGGTACTGAACTCCAGGGCTGTCGGGTAACTCGTGTAGCGCGGTCCCGGTCTGGAATATTTGGTGAATTTTGCGAAATCAAGCATGCTCTGTCCCATCAAGGAAAATTAAGATGCTATTATGCCCGCAAGGGGCTTGCGGGGGGATAAAACAGGCCTTAGTAGGCGATCTTGAACTGGAGGCTGAACTCCTGCCCCGGCGTCGTAGAGGCGGTCTTAAGATTCCCCTGCTTGTACTCCAGCTTACTGTCGAGCAGGTTTTTGGCCTTGAACTTGACCGAATAGATCAAGTCGCTGTCTTTGAAGAAGTAGTTGTTCAGTTTCCACTGGGTGACGAAATCGAGCTTCGCAAAAGGCTGCTCGTAGACGTCTTTGTTCTTTTCCGTCCCCAGCGAGACGATGCGCTCACCGATCTGGTTGAACAGGAAAAGCGCACTGTCGCCGGTATCCGCGTTATCGTAACCGAATGTCAGGTTCACGACATAGGGCGACTGCCCCTGCATCGCACGCTTCTTGGAGGTCAGCGTATTGATGTAACTGTAAAACGGATCGGTCGCATCGGTTTTGGGGAGCTTGATCTCTGATTGGATCAGCGCCACGTTCGTCGCGAAAAGCAGGTTGCTCAGCGAATCGCTGACGAAACCGAACCGTTTGCGCAGGTCGACCTCGACGCCGTAACTCGTCGCCGAGTCGGCGTTGATGTACGTCTCCAGGAAGGTATTGTCCTGGGAGTCATCGCGCTTGATGACCTTTTCGATCGGGTTGTCGAACATCTTCGCAAAGAGCGCCATCGAGAACATCTCGTCCGCTTCCATATACCACTCGTACTTGAGGTCGTAGTGGTCGATATAGGTCGCGTTCAGGCCCGGGTTACCGAAGACGATGTTCTCCGTCACCGGGTCCTTGTAACGGCTGTTACTGAACTCCCGGAAGTCCGGACGGCTGATGCTCTTGGCGTAGGCAAAGCGCAGCTGCATCGCGTCGTTGTCGAAACGGTAGGTTGCCCCCAGGCTCGGGAAAAGGTCCGAGGTCTCCAGCGGCGCGTAGCTTGCCGCCGCGTCAAAGAGCTGCTGCGACGAATCCTCCTGGCGGACCGAGGCGACGATGTCGAAGTCGTGCGTGACAGAGAGCAGCTGCTTCAGGTAGAAGGCCGTCACGTCCTGGGTCGCCCGGTAGGAGTCCGTCAGGCGGTAGGAGGCGGAGAAATCCAGGTCGTTGGCGTACTTCTGGTAGATCGTGTCCATATCTTCGGGCATATCGCTGAAGTTGGAGCTGAGCATCTTGAAGCGGCGGCTGTCGAAGTCGCGCTCTTTCGAATAGACGAACACCCCCGCCTTCGTATAGTTCTCGTTCCCGTTAAACTCGAACGGCAGCGTGAAGTCGCCGCGGACATTGTCGACCGTATCGTTGAGGATAAAGTAGTAGTACCAGTTTTTGCGGTCCCAGTTGAGCCCGGAGGTCTGGTGCAGATAGTTGTACTCCACCGTCCCCGGCTCGTCGCGGTACGCTTCCGCCGTCTCGTAGGCCCAGTCGATTTTGAGGTTGTCAAAATAGCCGTCCGTGCCGCTGCCGAACCGCAGTTCGTTGCTGCCGCTGATCTGGTGCATCGTCAGGCCCGTCTCGACATACTCGTAGTAGGTCTTTTCGCGGTCCTCGCTGCTTCCGGTGTAATCGACGGAGGAGAGCGTCGTTTTGTCGCTGGTCTGCATCGTCGCAAAAAAGGTGTACTTGAACTTCTGGTTCTCCAGGTAGTTCACGCCGAGATTGACCATCCCTGAGAGCTCTTCTTTGAAGGTCGTCACATCCGCCGTCGTATGGTTGTCGTGGTAGATCGAACCCGTATTGATATCGTAGAAGAACTTGTTGTACTCGGTCTTGTCGTTATCGGACGTATTCTTGTAATAGACCGTCCCGGAGGCACCGACGGAGAGGTCGTCGTTGAAGGCATAGCTCTTCCCGGCCGCGACTTCAAGCTTGCCGCCCGGCGGCAGTGTCGTCGATTCACGGTTCAGCGAACGGCTGTGCAGCACATCCTGCGTCACGGCCCAGCCACCGACGTTGTTTCCGCCGCTCAGCGCGCTGGAGGGGAGCGGAACGCTGTTGTCGCCGTTGGTCGTCGCCTTGTTGCCCGTATTGCTGTTCATGATCGCTTCGACGGCGATAGAGGCGTACCCTTCGTCGCCCGCCGGGATATCCTTGCTCTTGATCAGGACCGTACCGCCGCCGAAAGAGGCCGGCAGATCCCCGGTATAGGACTTCTGGATCGTGATGCTCTCGACGACGGAGGTCGGGAAGATATCAAGCGGGACGACCCGCTTCGTCGGTTCCGGCGACGGCACGTGCAGATCATTGAGCATGACCGTCGAGTAGCGGTCCCCGAGTCCGCGGACATAGACATATTTCCCGCCGACGATCGTGATACCGCTGACACGTTTCAGGGCTGCGGCGACACTGCTGTCACCGCTTTTGGAAAACTGTTCGGAGCCCAGGACGTTCCCGACCGCGTCGCTGTTGCGCTCTTCGGTGATCGCGGCGGCGACCGAACCTTCGATATGCGGCGCCAGGACGATGAACTCTTCCAGCTCCATCGCCGCGGGACTCAGCTCGACCGTGCGGCTGACCATCTCTTTGGGCAGTACCGTCACCTTGACGTTCTGGGAGGAGAAGCTCGTGTGGATGATGGAGAGTGTCCGGTTCCCCTCCGGCAGGTCGATGACGACATGGCCCTGTGCATCGGAGACGGCATTGATTTTGATCCCCGGTACGAAGACGCGGGCGCCTACGACCGGTTTCTCATCTTCGGATGAGAGCAGCGTCAGTGCCACGGTCCCGTTGACCTTGACCACGTCCTGCTTCGCATCGCTCTGCGTCACATTCCCTTCCGGCGCTTCGACATCCGCAAACTGCAGCGTTTTGTCCGATTTCAGCGACAGAATGATCTGGGTCTGTTTGTCGGAGGCGATGACAAAATTCTTCTTGACGAAGGCCTGCGGCGCGCCGTTCTCCGTTGCCAGAAGCTGCAGCTGGTAGTTCCCCTCCGGGAGGGTCGTTCCCAGATACCCCTGGGCATCCGTCGTAAACGTCATCGTTTCAGGCTTGGCCGCTGCCGCTTCTGCCGCGGAAAGGTTCATGATCAAGACCTCCTGCGTCGGCAGCGGTTTGCCGTCTTTCAGCACGTAAAGCGCCAGTTCGCCGCCTGCGGCGAAGAGGCTCATTGTCAGCAGTGAAACCAGAAAAAGTATACGCGTCATTGCTGGCACTCCCATATATTATTTTTGCATTTTTCCATCTTCTTGCGCAGTTCGACGGCCTTGGCGAAGAGCTCAGGCTGAGAGAGCGTCTCGAGCAGCGCTTCCGTCTGCTCGAACTCCCCCTCCATGTAGTAGGCGTACGCCAATGCGTAACGCATGCCCTCCTCTTCCATCAGGCCGCTGCGCGCCATCGCCTTGCGGGTGACGATGATACGTTCATAGTCCCCGTACTCCAGGAAGATCGCGATGCGCTGCTTGTACTTCTCTTTCGTGTCGAGCATCTGCGTGTTCTTGAGCAGCGCCATCACGTAGTCGCGGGCGCGGCGGTACATCTCCGCCGACTCGTTGGTGTACTTCCCGTCCTCGATGGAGGCCTCGTTAAAGAGCTCCGCCGCGGCACCGATCATCTCTTTGTCGATGTAAAGGTGCGCCAGCATCACCGTCACTTTGGCGCTGCTCGGGTAGCGCAGGTTCGCCTCCTCGCCCAGTTCGATCGCCTTCTCCGTCTGGCCGCTCTGGCGCAGGGCGTTGATGAAGTTGATCAGGATCGTCTCGTTCGCCTTCGCGTTTTTCAAGTAGACCTGCGCATCATCAAGCGCCGCCTGGAAAAGCCCCAGGGAGACGAGGTAGTAGAAGCGCTGTTTGTAGGCGTCCCAATACGCCGGGAAACGACTGTTCACATCCCGCAGGACCGCCAGCGCCGCGTCCTTGTCGCCTTCGCGCCAGAAACACTCCGCCTTGAGGCCGAAGAGTTTCGGGTTCTGCGCCATAAGGTCGGGGACCTTGTCCAGCGCCGCGATACACCCTTTGTACTCTTTCAGCTTGAAGCTGTTCTGGGCGATGTAGAGGTAGAGCGGTTTGGACGCGTTCGTATCCTCGTTCAGTTCGATAGACTTGTAAAAGTGGACGTTGGCCTCTTTGTAAAAGCTCTTTTTCGTCTCTACCAGCCCCTTGAGCATGTAATAGCGCGGCAGGTCGAGCTCTGTGTCGTTGAGATCGACCATGTTCAGCGCATCGTTGGCACGCTCGACGTGACCGTCGCGCAGCATCATCGCGCCCAGTTCGACATAGTCGACATCATCGGTTTTTGCCGCCAGCTGGACGGAGAGAGCCCCGACCAATGCCGCTATAATCCAAAAACGTTTCATCGGTTCTCCTCCTTAATTGAGGTCGAAGCGGATCTTCTGCTTCGCCCATACTTTGACCGGCTGACCCTGGTACTGCGCCGGCTTGAATTCCCAGGTTTTGACGGCCGCAACGGCGACATCGTCAAAGGTGTCGGCCGGATCGCTCTCAAGCACTTTGACCTTTTCGACACGCCCCTGCTTGTCGATAAGCAGGTTCATCAGGACATACCCCGTGACGCCCATTTTGCGCGCCTTCTTCGGATACTCGATCGGCGTGCGGCGGGAGGGCTGCGGCGCCTGGTCGACCGTATCGTCGGTCATGACCATATCGTTGCCGACGTCGCCCAGCAGCGCATCGTCGCTGAGCAGATCATCGGCCTGGAAAGCTTCCAGGCCCGTGTCGAGGCCCGAGAGCTGCGAACTGAGATTCGGCGTCGGCGCGCTGCGCTTCGGCTTCACCTTTTTCGGCTTCGGCTTCGGTTTAGGCTTGGGCTTCGGTTTGGGCTTGGCAACCTGCTGCATATCGAACTGCGCCGAAGCCATCTTCTTCTTCGGCGGCTCCGTCCACCCCTCGTTGTTCATCTCGATCACGACGATAAAGACGAAAAAGAGGCCGAAGACACTCCACAGGAGGGCCAGCGCATGTTTTTTCAGCGGGGAAGCGTTGCGCACCTTATCCGACCTCTTTGTTCGTGGCGACCGCAACATCCTTCGCGCCGGAGAGGCGGCACTGGTCGACGACTTCGATCAGTTTCTCCACCGCGATCGTGTCATCGGTCACGACCAGGACGGACTTCTCCGTCGAGGTGCGCAGCATGTCGCGCAGTTTGCTCTGCAACGCCCAGACCTTGATGGGCTGGTTGTCGATGTAGGCCTGCGCCTGGTTGTCGAGGTAGACCTTGATCACCTTGCTCGATGCCCGCGTCGCCGAAGAGGCTCCCGGACGTTCAAGGTCGAGCTTCATGTCTTTGACAAAGGTCGTACTGACCATGAAAAAGATCAGCAGAATAAATACCATGTCGATCAGCGGCGAAATATCGACGGCCTGATCCAGCTCTTTTTTCTGTCTAAAACGCATTTACTTTCCTTCTTCTTCCGAACAGACGATGTCCTTGATCTGTTCCAGTTCGAGTTCCATGATCTTCGAGCGGCGGTCGATCAGACGGCCGACGACCAGACCCGGTACGGCGACGACGAGCCCCAGCTGCGTCGTAAACAGCGCCTGGGAGATCCCCCCGGCGATCCCGCCGCCCTGGCTGTAGAGCGTCATGCTCCCGAGCGAATCGAAGGTCTCGATCATCCCGGCTACCGTTCCCAGCAGACCGATCAGCGGTGAGACCATGACGATGGTGTTGACGGTTTTGCGGTACTTTTTGAGCTCCTGATAATAGGGAAAGAACGCATCCTCGATCAGTTCGCGCCCGATCGTGCCGCGGTACCCCTCGTTGACGATCTGCAGGGCGTCAACGATCGCGCCGTCGATGAGCCCCCGGGGCACTTCGCGCTTCCCGGAGTCGAACTTGCGGATCAGAACCCGCACGCTCTTTTGCGACCCGCGCTTGATTGCGTGGAAGCGGTAGCCCAGCGCGTACCACAAAACGATGACCAGCACGAACAGCGGCCACATGACAAAGCCGCCGCTCTGCATGTAGACCAGAAACTGATCGAAAAGGTTATGGAGTGCCGGTTGCATTATTTCTGCTTGTTATACTCGTTGATCAGGTGCAGCGCGGACTGCTCCATACCGTCTTTGATGCGCTCCGCCCAGCCGTTGAGCATGTTGCCCAGCAGCAGCAGCGGGATCGCCACGATCAGACCCAGTTCCGTTGTGACCAGTGCGATCGAGATCCCGCCGGAGAGCAGTTTCGGATCGCCCGTACCGAACTCGGTGATGATGTCAAAGGTCGCGATCATACCGGTCACGGTACCCAGCAGACCCAGCAGCGGCGCGACGGCGGCGACGACCATGATGGCCGAGCCGTAACGGTCGAGACGTTCGCTCTCGTGCATGATCGCCTCGGCAACGATATCTTCGACGTGTTCGCGGTCGCGGTCGAGGTTACGCACCGTCGCCTTCATAACGCGGGCCGCCGCCCCTTTGCGGGTTTTGAGGAAGTTCAGGGTCGCTTCAACGCCCTTGGACTGCAGCTCGACCAGCGTCTCTTTCGCTACCGGCAGCGTCTTGGACGCGGCACCGCTGAGGAAGAAACCGCGCAGGACGACAAGCAGGAGTGCGAACAGGCCCATCACGACGATGACCCAGCCGATGATACCGCCGGACTCAATGACGTCCATAACGCCCTTGTCCGCCTTGTCCTCAACCTCTTTGGAGACGTTCTCATAGACAAAGATCTCCAGGGATGCCGGCATCTGACCTGCAGCCAGCGCCGTTGCCGTCGCCGCGGACGCCGGTGCGTCCCACAGTTTCAGCTTATCGCCGCCGGCCGGGACCAGGACACCTGAAACGCCTTCGGCAACGCCGTAGGTCGCGATGTTACCGACCTTGACGAGCTTGCCTTTCTGCTCCGTACCGTCTTTGAGGTAGAAGCTCCCCTCGGTGACGTTGACAGAAGAGAGATCACGGCTGAGCTTCAGCGTCTCTGCGAAGAGCTGGTTCAGTGTCGCCGGGTAATCGTTCTTGTCGATGGCAAGCTTGATGCCGTACGGTGCGAGGGAAGATTGTCCCTGCAGGGCGACGGATTCAAGCAGCGCCGTATCGTCGCTAATGTTCTCCGCGTTCTGCTGTGAGCGGAAAAGCTGTTCGCCGAGGCGGTCGGATGTCTGGGTCTTGACCAGAACATCATTCTGCAGAGATGCGATCTCTTTTTTCGCAGAAGAGATACGTGCCGCATCCTCTTTTTTCACCTGGGAAAGGCGCTGCTGCAGCATCTCTTTCTGGGCTTTCAGGAACGCAAACTCTTTGGCATAGGCGCGCTGCAGTTCTGTCTCTGTCGCGGCGGAGAGGGAAAGTACCGCCATCATCAGGATAAGGACAATACGTTTCATTATTTCACCTCCGTCGTCGCAATGGCATTCGGCAGGGTAAAGTAGCCGGTGCGGATCTGTTTGTGCATCGCGTCAAAGAGCGCGATAATCTGCTCTTGCTCCGCCTTGTTCACGGACTCTTTGTAGTACCAGCCGCTGGCGTCCTTCGCCACATAGCCGACACGATCGTCTGGCGTCATGAAGTACATCATGACGGTGCCCAGGCGCGCGATCTCGGCAAGACGGTCTTCGCCGTCAAGCTTGATCGTCTGTTTGAAAAGGCCGTTCTCCTTGGTCATGCGCACTTCGTCCGCGTAACTGTTCCAGACCTGCGCCAGCGCTTTCTGCGGCGTGATAAGCCCCTCGTTCATCTGCGACTCGATACGTGCCACATCGTCAAGGCGCTCCGCTGTTTTAAAAGGAAGTTCGGAAGCGATCTGCGTTTTGAGCTCGGCGATGGCGGCAACAACGACGGGCTTGATCCCCTCGCTGTTTTTGCTCGCCGCGGCGATCTGCTGACGGACCTTGGCGATCTCCTGCTCGATCTGCTTGATCTTCAGGTTCTCGCGTCCGATCGTCGCATCAAGTTCGTTCTTTTCGATGACGAGCGAACGCATTGTCGCTTTCGTGTCATCTTTTTCTTCCTGAATCTGCGTGTTCAGTTGTTCGACTTCGGCGCGCAGCTTCATCAGCGATGACGCCATGTTTTCTTCGGTACTTGCTGCGAGTGTTGTCGCTGCAATGAGCGAACCGGCCAGCCAGAGTTTTATCGTATTCGGTACCATACATACCCCACATAAAAAAGATAGGCGAAGGGTACAGTTTTTGTGTTACGCTACCGTCACCGAAAGATTACATAACGGAAACATTTTTGGGTGTCAAAGGGGAGGAAGACCGGGGAAACCCCGGTCGGGGGGAGAGAGAAGGTTACTGTTCCAGCGGATCGTTGGTGCCGGCTTTACCTTTCCAGACGTCAGCTTCGGTCACACCGAGGCATGATGTGTTGTCATCGACGTTGAGGTAGGCTGCGTCAACCGCTGCAAGACCTGTCGTACCGACGTTTGTTACAAAGTAGGCGTATGCCGTGTTGGCCGTTGCGTCCTTTGAGTTCGTGTCAGAGTACGTCGTTGCGTCTGTCAGTGCCACGTTCGTGTCTTTGAAACAGACGTTGCTCGTGATATGCTTCGCACCTGTCAGATAAGCATCCTCGCCGCGGAAGAAGATCAGCTCAGTGTCAACCGTTTTGTCGCTGACGAACTTGACGTTGTCCCAAATGAAGCCGGCATCGTACTTGTTGTAGAAACCGCCGCCTTTGATGTACGCTGTATAGTTGATGATAGTCGGCTGTGTCGCGTTCGTGTCATCCGTTGTGATCGTGTTGTTATCGTTACCGAACTCCATACCTGAAGAGTCGTGGTTGTTCGTGCTGTCGACAAAGACCTGCTTGACCAGGACGTTCTGGATCGTACCGCGGTAACCGAGGTCCGTGTCGACAGAGTCGTCCTGGGCGTTGTAGACATAGAGACCGTTGATATCGACTGTACCACCCCAGATCTCCAGACCGTCATCCAGACCGCCGATGATCGCAATATGATTGAGGATCGTACCCGAACCGACACCGGCCAGGGAGAGACCGTTGAGCTCTTTGTCTTTCTCGACTTCGTAACCGCTGTGCTTGACAGCAACATACTCCAGGTGACCGGAAGACTGTGTGTTGTCACAAGCGACCGTTACACCGCCGTCACAACCGAAGGCGACCGTTTCGTCCGCTTCGTAGTGTGCGACACCGTAGTGTGTGTAAGCGTTACCGGCAAGGATAAGACCACCCCATTCGCCCGCAGCGTTGTCATGGGAGTTGCCGTCGACATCCTTCTTGGAGGTGAAGACGATCGGCTCAGCCTGCGTACCGATGGCGATCATCTGCGCGCCCGGCTCGACGACCATGAAAGAGTTCGGCGTAACACCGGCCAATGTCGTACCCGCAGGGATCGTCAGCACCGCCGGTGCTTTGACGTTAACCTTGCCGTCGATTGCATATTTGACTGTTTTGTCAAGCGTCATGTCGCTTGTGATCTCGCTCGGAAGCGCCGTATAGATAACCGGCGGAGTCTCCAGCGGATCCAGAGAGCCTTCAGAACCTTTCCAGATTGTCGCTTCATCGGCACCCGTACAGACCGTATCCATTGTCGTCGTGTTCGCGTCAACATAGATCGTGCCGGCACCCGCATAGAGCTTGTTCGTTACAAAGTATGCATAGGCAGTATCTGCCGTCGCATCTTTGGAGTTGAGGTTTGTATACGTGCTGTTGTCATCCAGTGTGAGCGCCGTATCTTTGAAACAGACCGGACCGTCGATGTGTTTTGCACCCGTCGTATAAGCATCCTGGCCACGGAAGTGAACCTGCGCTTCGTCCGCCGTCTTGTCGCTGATGAACTTGACGTTGTTCCATTTGAAACCGGCGTCATACTTGTTGTAGAAACCGCCGCCTTTGACGTAAGCCGTATAGTTGATGATGTTCGGCTGTGTCGCATTTGAATCGTCTGTCACGATCGTGTTGTTATCGTTACCGAACTCCATACCTGCAGAGTCGTGGTCGTTCGTGCTGTCGACGTTGACCTGCTGAACGAGGACGTTCTGGATCGTACCGCGGTAGCCGAGGTCCGTGTCAACGGAGTCGTCGTTGGCGTTGTAGACATAGAGACCGTCGATATTGACCGTACCGCCCCAGATCTCCAGACCGTCATCCAGACCGCCGATGATCGCGATGTTTTTCAGGATTGTTCCCGAACCGACACCCGCGAGGGAGAGACCGTTAAGCTCTTTGTCTTTCTCGACTTCGTAACCCGTGTGGACGACACGGACATACTCGAGGTGACCGGAAGACTGCGTATTGTTACAAGGAACCGTTACGTCGTCACAACCGAAAGCAACCGTTTCGTCCGCTTCGTAGTGTGCGACACCGTAGTGTGTATAAGCGTTACCCGCAAGGATAAGACCGCCCCATTCGCCCGCAGCGTTCTGGCTGGAGAGTCCCTGAACAAATTTCTGGGAAGTAAACGTAATCGGTGCCGCTTCCGTACCGACAGCTTCAAGCTGGGAACCCGGCTCGACAACCATAAAGGATGCCGGAGCACAACCCGCTACCGTTGTACCGGCAGGGATCGTCAGAACAGCGTTGTTCGTAACGTTAACCTTGCCTTCCAGACCGTAGGTCAGTGCGCTGTCCAGGGTCATGTCTGCGTCGATGACGGCCGGCAGGACCACATCGATGACAGAAGCGTCACAGACGGCAGTCGTACCGCCGCCACCGCCACCGCCGCCACCGCAGCCTGTAAAGGAGAGTACTGCAGCAGCTGCTGCGCTCAGGGCAATTGTCGAAGTTTTATAAAAATTCGCCATACATTTACTCCAAAGTTGAAAAGTTGCCGGAAGTGTAGGATGCTTGTGTTACGGACGCCATACAGCAGTGAAACAGGATGATTACAACGGATTGATCTCTCCGTAATATATATGTAACCCAAGCGTAATATCCTTTCTATACTGTTCTGACTTCAAATACTATCTATAAGGTATGCTGGTATGAAAGCAACTATCGCCGTCGTCGAGGATGATACGGATCTTCTTGAACTCCTGGAGTACAGGCTGGGGAAAGAGGGCTTCGACGTTGTCGGTTTCACCAATACGAAAAACGTGAAGCAGGTCCTGACCGAGGAACCGGTCGACCTGATCATCATGGACCGTAACCTTCCCGATGTCGAGGGGAGCGAATATATCGCGATGCTGCGCTACCAGGGTCTGAAAACCCCGGTCATCTTTCTCTCGGCCAAAGACAGCAGTGCCCAGGTCCAGGAAGGATTCCTGCGGGGCGGTGACGACTATATCACCAAACCGTTTGAAATCGATGAGCTGATCCTGCGGATCAAAGCCGTGCTGCGGCGTACCCGCGGCGAAGAGGAGGAGCAGGTCGTCACCTACCGCGACATCGAACTGCACCTGCATTCGCGCGAAGCCTTCATCAGCGGGATGCCCGTTGAACTGACCAAGCTGGAGTTCAACCTGCTGCGTACCTTCATCGAGAACCGCACCACCGTGCTGCGGCGCGACTACCTGCTCAAAAGCGTCTGGGGGAAAAGCGACAGCTACCAGGGGCGTACGGTCAACGTCGCCATCAACCGCCTCAAAGAGAAGATCGACCCGGACAAGAGCAAAGACTACATCAAAACCGTCCGCGGCATCGGCTACATGATCCGCTAATCGGTGCGCCCGCACCGCAAACAACGACAAAAAAATCAAAAAATATTTTTAGACAAGAAGTGAAACGAAAGGTAGCGCGGTTCAACTGCGCGCGCCCTGGAAGCAGTACCCTCCGGGTATGAGCTCTCTGCTGAAGATGCAGCGCAGCGGAATTTCGCAACGCCGTGAGGACAAACACAGCGTTAGCGTAGGTAATTCGGGCTTAGCCCGTATACCGTCAAGAAAAAGGTGATCAACCGAACTTGCCGCTGATGTACTCCTGGGTCAGTTTTTCCGCCGGGGTGACGAACATCTCGTCGGTCTTGTTCAGCTCGATCAGTTCGCCCAGGTACATAAAGCCCGTATAGTCGCTGACGCGGGCGGCCTGCTGCATGTTGTGGGTAACGATGATGATCGTCACGCGGTCGCGCAGCTCCATCACCAGCTTTTCGATCCCCTGGGTGGAGATGGGGTCGAGGGCCGAGGTCGGTTCGTCAAAGAGCAGGACATCCGGCTCGACGGCGATGGCGCGGGCGATGCAGAGGCGCTGCTGCTGGCCGCCGGAGAGGCCGTTCGCGTCATGCTTGAGACGGTCTTTTACCTCGTCCCAGATCGCGGCGTCGCGCAGCGCCTTCTCGACACGGTCGGCAAGTTCCGTTTTGTTTTTCAGTCCCTGCAGGCGCATGCCGTAGGCGATATTGTCGAAGATGCTCATCGGGAAAGCCGTCGGCTTCTGGAAGATCATCCCGATCTTGATACGAAGGTTGATCAGATCCTCCTTGCTCTCGACGATATTGCGCCCTTCGAACATGATCTTGCCGTCATACGCGTTCCCCGGGTAGAGGTCGTGCATCCGGTTAAAGGAGCGCAGCAGCGTCGTCTTCCCGCATCCGGAAGGTCCGATCAGGGCCGTGACTGAGTTTTTCGCGATCGGCATAGAGATGTTTTTGAGGTTCGGTGACGTGGCACCGGCATAGGTGAAACTGAAATTGTTGACTTCGATCGCCTTCTCGGACGGAATGTCGATAACGGTCGCCATAGGCTATCTCCCTTTTTTCTTGAGTAGGATCAGACGGCCCAGAATGTTGAGGCCGAGAATAAACATCGAGAGGATGAACGCCGCAGCCCATCCCATCTTCTGCCAGTCCTCGTAGGGGCTGGTAGCATAGTTGAACATCGTCACGGTCAGCGACGCCATCGGTTCACTGAGATCGTAGTTGAGGAAGTTGTCATTGAACGAGGTGAAGAGCAGCGGCGCCGTCTCTCCCCCCACACGGGCGATCCCCAACAGGACGCCGGTCAGCACCCCCGCCTTCGCGCCGCGGTAGACGACCTGCATGATCACCTTGTATTTGGGAGCCCCCAGTGCAAAGGCCGCTTCGCGCAGGGTCGAGGGAACAAGCTGGAGCATATCATCGGTGGTGCGCAGGATGATCGGGATCATGATGATCGCCAGCGCGATGACGCCGGCCCAGCCGCTGAAGTGCCCCATCGGCAACACGACAATCGCGTAGACAAAGGAGCCGATAACGATACTCGGCGCACTCATCATAATGTCGGAGATATCGCGGATGACCTCGGCAAGCTTCGACTTCTGGCCGTACTCACTGAGGTAGGTCCCTGCCAGGATCCCCAGGGGCACCCCGACGACGGTCGCAACGCCGACCAGGATGAGCTGACCGATCAGCGCCTGCCGCAGCCCGCTCTCCTCATAGCCCGGAGGGGCCCCTTCGAAGACGAAGATGTTCCAGTTGATCGCATCGATGCCGTTGGCGACGAGGACGTAGAGTATCCAGAAGAGAAACCCTATGCCCACGAGGGCCGAAAGGCTGGAGAGCCCCAGCACGATTTTATTGATAAGCAGCCGTTTTTGAATCGCGGTCATTTTACCTTCCTTGTACGGCGCAAAAAGTAGAACTTGGACATCGCAATGATGACGAAGCTCATCACCATCAGGATCAGCGCCAATCCGAAGAGGCTTGAGAAGTAGAGGTCCGTATCCGCCTCGGTGAATTCGTTGGCCAGGGTGACGGGAATCGACGTCGCCGGCGCGGTGATGTCGAGGGAGATCTTGTGCACGTTCCCCATGACGAAGGTGACGGCCATCGTCTCGCCGACAGCGCGCCCGAGGGCCAGGATCAGCGAGCCGATGATCCCCGCTTTCGCATAGGGGATGACGACATCCTTGATGACGTCCCACTTCGTCGCGCCGAGGGCGTAAGCCGACTCTTTGAGGATGTCGGGCGTGGTATTCATCGCGTCGCGGGTCACCGCCGCCATGAACGGCAGGATCATGATCGCGAGAATGATCCCCGCGGTGAGCATCCCAATGCCCAGACCTCCGAAAATATCACGGATAATCGGCACGAAATAGAAAAGCCCCCACATCCCGTAGATGACCGAGGGGATCGCCGCCAGCAGCTCGATGGAGACGCCGACGGGGGATTTCAGTTTGGCCGGAGCAATCTCGCTCAGGAAGATCGCCACCCCGATGGCGACCGGCACGGCAAAAAGCATCGCCAGGAAGGTCGAGATCACCGAACCGGCGATCGCGGCGAACCCGCCGAATTTCTCCAGGTTCGGTGCCCACTTGTCCCCCAGGACGAAATCGAAGCCAAAAGCAGCGAACGCTTCGGTGGAGTGCTGGAAAAGCACGGTAAAGATCCAGGCGACGAGCAGCAGTATGGCCACGGCAATAATGCGGGTCGCGTTTGCAAACAGTTTGTCAATCAGAAGTGTCAAACTTTCTTCTCTCTTCATAGGGTTTGTAGGCCCTTAATATAGTGGGCGCAATGGTAAGTCACAAATGTTACAGAATAATTACGACGGGGGTAAAAAGACCGGGGAAAAGGCCGTCACTCCTCCAGGGGTCCCCCCGCCGGAAGTGCGCTGTCCGTCGGCTTCTGCAGCAGGGGAGTGATGCCGAAACCAAACGAGGAGCCCTCTCCCTCCACGCTGCTGATCTGAAGTTTCGTGCCGTGCAGTGCCAGGATATAGCTGACGATGGAGAGCCCCAACCCCATCGAATTGTCCCAGGTATTCTTTTCGACGCGGTAGAACTTGCTGCTGATGCGCTCGATCTCCTTGGCGGCGATCCCGATCCCGCGGTCGTGTACCCAGAGTGTCCCCTCATTGATCTCAAGGAGCACGGCCGATTCGGAGTACTTCATGGCATTGTCAAGCAGATTGGTGACGACCAGGTCGATCATCGTGCGGTCCGCTTCGACGAAGATGGATTCACAGGAAACCTCCAGCGTACGGTCCGTGTACTTTTTCGTAATGTTGTTCGCACACTCCGTTGCCAGATCACAGAGGTCAAACCGGCTGTATGAAGGGGCCAGGTCGTTGTTCTCGAGTTTGACGGAGAGCGACAGGCGGTCAAGCATCGTCGAGATCTTCTGGGCGTTTGCCGTGATCTTCTGCAAGAAGCGCTGGCGGATCCGGCCGTCGATCTCCGGATCGTCGTAGAGGGTCTCCGCATAGCCGACGATCGAGGCGATCGGGTTTTTGAATTCGTGGCTGATCGCGGAGAGAATATCGTTGCGCTGCTTGTTGATCAGGCGCAGACGCGCCGTGTACTTGCGCTTCTGACGCTCGCGCTTGGCCAGTTTTTTGACGAGGTTTTTGAGCAGCAGCGAGATCTGCAGGAACTCGGTGAAGTAGCGGGGTTTCACCACCGCCTTGTAGTTCTTGTCGCTGATCTCTTCGAGATAGGCCGAGAGCTGGGCGATGTCGTAACGGATCTTGCGGCTCATCCGTATGGCGAGGTAGACCACGACGAGCAGCAGCAGCCCCAGCACGGTTGCGAGCCGGAAGAGCAGCGTGTAGAAGTCGTCGAGTACCTTCTGAAGGCTGACCGCAAGACGGAGCGTATAGGTGCTGCCCTGCCAGACGATACGCTTTGCCACATAGAGAAAATCGATGCCGATCGTATGGGAGAAACGGACGGCCTGGCCGTACTCGCCCTTGGCCGCCGCCATCACCTCTTCGCGGTTGGCGTGGTTTTCCATCTCTTCACGGTTCGCATCGCTCTCCGCCGCCACGGTGCCGTCGACGGCAATGACGGTGATACGCTTCCCGATCTGCGGCGCCGTCTCCGCAATATAGCGGTCCATGTTCGTGACATACTGCAGGGTCGACTCTATCAGTCCGATCTCCTGCTTGAGACGTACCTCGTAGTCGCTGATAACGGACTCTTTGAGGGTAAAGTAGCCCACAAAGGAGGCGATAAGCCCCATCAGCGTGAAGATGCCGAGAAATTGGAGGATAAAGGAGTGGTGGATCTTCAGCAAAGTGTGTACCCTACTCCGCGTACCGTTTTGATGTACTCTTTGCTTTTGTCAGGGTCGATCTTCTCTTTGAGGCGGTTGATGGCGACATTGACGGTGCGGTCCTGGTACACCTCATCGCCCCCCCAGACGTGCTCCAGCAGGTAATCCCGGTCGAGCACGACGTTCTGGTTTGAGATAAGCGTATGCAGCAGATCGAATTCGAGCTTGGTCAGCGCGATGGGCGTCCCCTCTATGGTCACCTCACGCGAAGCGAGGTTGAGCAGGATGTCCCGATAGGCGACGACACCTTCGGAAGGGCTGCCCTTGGTCCGGCGGAGTATCGCGTTGATGCGCAGCAGAAGCTCTTTCATATTAAAAGGCTTCGTCATATAGTCATCCCCGCCGCGCAGGAATCCCTCTTCGATCTCGCTCTCTTTGTTCTTGGCGCTGAGATAGATGACGGGGGTCTGGACCCCCTCCTTGCGCAGTGAAGCGATAAACTCGCTCCCCTCCGCCCCGGGAAGGTTCCGGTCCATGATCATCAGATCGACGGACTCCTCGTCGAGCACGCGGCGGACGTTCTTCGTGTTCAAGAAACCGATCGTCTCGAAGCCCTCTTTTTCCAGGTTGTACTCGATGAGTTCGAGCAGATCCTCTTCATCTTCAACGATGACTATCGTCGTATGCATTGCGTTTCCCACTCCCTTGTCAATAGCTCTGAAGTTTTCCGCCTTTTTGTTCGAACATCAGCAGGTTGGCGACGTTCACGGCACGATCACATACCCGTTCCAACTTGCGCAGTGTTCCGAGCATACGCACATATTCGGCGGAAAGCTCGTGTTCGGAAATAATCATTGACATGATATCTTTTTCCAGGATCGCAAAGAGATCATCGTTCTTGCTCTCTTCGACCATGACCTTGCGGTACGTCTCTTCGACATCGCAGTTCGCGATATCGGAAACACAGGTGTGAATGCAGGCCAGGGCGTTGACGACGCTCTTGTGCAGCTGCACGATGGCGTTGTCAAACGGTTCGAGATCGCAGTCGCTCTGCAGAAGCTCACGGATGCGGCGGGCATACTTTTTTGTCCCTTCGGCGATGCGTACCAGTTCGTTCGTCATCTTGAGGTAGGCGACCAGCCCCCGCAGTTCCTGGGCCTCCGGACCGAACAGTGCGAAGGTCTTGACGATCTCGTTGTCGACGGTGTTGCCGTCGTTTTCGATCATCTTCAATGTGTCTGTTGCCGCTTCGAAGCCTTCTGCACTCTTGGCGCTGTACGCCTCAAGGGCCATACGGTTCGCCGTGACCTCTTTTTGAATGATCTCGGCAATCATCCCCTGAATCTCGCGCAACTTCGTTTCGTAGCGTGGAAGCATGCTTATCCTTACTTTCTTTCAGATAGTTTATCACAATTCAGGCCTGCGGCGGTATCACCGTTTCGGGCCGTGCTATGCGATATATTTATAAATGTCGGGCGCGATTATACGGAGGCTTGGTAACATAAAGGTTACAAAAAATCCGCCCTCTCCGCCGCAAAGCGTAATCATTCTGTAACCATACGATTTTACAATGCCGCCATCACAACACGAAGGATCGTTTATGCTCAAACGCATTGCAACTGCCCTCACGCTTGCATCGCTTGCACTGACCTCTGCCGCTGCCGCCGACAAGATCAGCGGTGCCGGTGCCTCATTCCCTGCCCCCCTCTATTATGACTGGGCTTTCAACTATGGCAAAGAGACTCACAGCCGCGTCAACTACCAGTCCATCGGTTCCGGCGGCGGGATCAAGCAGATCACGAACCGTATCGTCGACTTCGGTGCTTCCGACAAACCCCTCAAGACCAAGGAGCTGAACAAAGCGAAACTGCTTCAGTTCCCGGCCGTCATCGGCGCCATCGTCGTTGCCTACAACCTTCCGGGGATCGCCGACGAACAGCTCAAGCTCTCCAACGGCATCGTCGCCGACATTTTCGCCGGCAAGATCACAATGTGGAACGATCCTGCCATCGCGGCAGAGAACAAAGGGCTGGAACTCCCGAACCAGAAGATCATCGTCGTCCACCGTTCCGACGGTTCCGGCACAACGTACAACTTCACCTACTACCTGACAAAGAGCTCTGAAAACTGGGCGAACAACTACGGTGCCGGCAAGGCGATTGACTGGGCTGTCGGTATGGGCGGCAAAGGAAACGAAGGTGTCTCCAACCTCCTCAAACAGACCCCGTACACGATCGGCTACATCGAAAGCGCCTACAAAGAGAAGAACCATCTCGCCGCGGCAACGCTGCAGACGGCAAACGGCAAATGGGTCGCGGCGCGTGAAGAGAATTTCAAAGCCGCTGCCAAGTACGCCAGCTGGACGAAAGAGGACAACTTCTACGCGCTGCTCGCCCTGCAGCCCGGCGACACTTCCTATCCGATCGTCGCGGCGACTTTCATTCTCCTGCCGAAAGAGAAACCGGCTATGGACAAGAAGGTAACCGCTTTCTTCGACTACGCCTTCAAAAAGGGTGACGACAGTGCGAAAAAGCTCGGATACATCCCGCTGCCCGAAAGCACAAAGCAGATGATCCGCGAGTACTGGACGACCAACATCAAATAACCCGGGGGTTCCCCTTCTTTTTTGCGGCGGCTTCGTGCCGCCGATTCTCCTTCAAAGCGCTCCCTGCGAGCCGCTTCACTCCTCTAAAAACACTATTTCAACCGTTTCTGCCTGAAAGCACCCTGTGCTATACTGAACCCGATACGGTTCATCTCAGCACAACCGCATCCGGTTACATGACAGTCGCACTTTGGTTACATAAAGACACAGCTTTGTAATCTTTATGTAATCTACCTGCTTTACAATTCCCGCAACTTATTATGAGGAACCGAAAAATGAAACAGATCGTTTTCACGACGATTACCGCACTCCTGCTGGGCGCCACGGCTGCGAACGCAACCCAATTCTATGTCGACGGCAAGGGCCAGGTCTTTACCGAACCGGCCGAGGACAGAACGGCACTGGAATCGGAAACACCGGTTTTTGCCAAATCATCCAAGCTCGAGTTCAGCGGCCTGCACTATCTCGGCTACACCTATGAAGACAAAAAAGCCCTTCCCGAGGACAACCTCGAAGAGCTGCAAACGGGGAACTTCGAATTCAGACGGAACTACATACAGGTCAAAGCCTTCTTCTTCGACGATCCGAAAAGCTACCTCCGCGTCACCCTTGACACGACCTATGACGCGACCAACAGCTCGACCGGCGGTTATGCGAACATGTACGTCAAGTACGCCTACATCTACCTCAACAACATCCTGCCTTATACGGGTGTCGAATTCGGTATGGCGCACCGCCCCTGGATCGACTACGAAGAGCACAACGGCTGGTGGTACCGTTCAATCTCCAAAACGATGGTGGAATCGGCGCAGGCTGCCGACCTGACCAACTCTGCGGATGCCGGGATCAACTTCAAGACCAAACTCCCCTATTTCACCTCCGAGATCGGTCTGTTCAACGGTGAAGGCTACCACGGGACGCAGGGCAACAACGACAAGATCGGTACGGGGAACTCCATCGAATGGCGCCTCACGGCTGCCGCGCTCGGAGACGGCGATGTGAAACGCAAGGCGACCAAGAACACCTACCTGGATCTCTCTTTCTTCGGCCAGTACAATATGCTCAACGACGGCAACGAAATGAACGGAACGGCGCAGACCTATACATTCTACGGCTTCCACACCGTCTACAATATGCCTTCGTTCCTGCTCTCTGCACAATATGTTATCGCGGAGAACAACAATGACACGACCTATAAGAAGAGCGGTTCGGGCTTCTCTGTGAACGGAACATACCGCTTCGGCGACGCCTACGAGTTCGAAGTGCTGGCCCGTTACGACAACTGGACGGCAAAGATGGACAACAATCCGGATCTGAACACCGAGAACTACATCTACGGTGCGGCATGGAGACAGAACAAGAACCTCAAATGGCTCCTGACCGGCGAGACCTATGTCGCCAACGACAAGAAGAACTATGCCGGCAGCTATACCCAGGACTTCACCGCGGTTATGCTGACCGCAGAAGTCAGCTGGTAAATCCCGCCAGACAACACTACCCCAGGAGGCAGAACAGTTCCCGGAGCTCTTTTGGGCTCTGCGGACGGTTAACGCTCCAGCTATCTCCCCCATTTTTCTGCAGCTCGATCTCCGCGTTTCATTGCATGAAGCAGATGACGCAGTATTGAGAACATTTTCATTACAGTAATGTAACCCTTTTGTAATCTTTAGCCTCTACAATGCCGCCACCTATTTTGAGGAGTAACCCAATCATGAAAAGCACATTGATTTCATCCTTGGCTGTTGTCGCTTTGAGCACAGCTGCCCATGCGACAAGCACGACACTCTACACCGACCCGACCACCGGTCAGGTCTTTACCCAAGAGGGCGAAAACCGCGTCAAAATGGGAGAGTTCATCCCTGCCGAAAGCGCGAAAGCCAACGAAAAAACGGCAACGCTGCAGGGCCCGACCGTTGAAAACGGCGATTCGCCGGAGTTCCTGCTGGGCAAAGAGACGGCGCCGAACATGAAGTTCACGGCGTCGGACAATCCGGACATGTGGCTCAAACTCGGGGTTCGCATCCAGGGGACGTTTGAAAACTACCAGCGCGATTACGAAGACGCGGCGAAGAGCGACACCGACAACTGGGACGCCTACCTCCGCCGTACGCGTTTCGAAGCCGCCGCGGGCTTCGGCAAGCACGTCTCGTTCACGATGGATATCCGCAACGACAAGGCCAACTATCAAGATGACGGCGAGCAGAAGTTCAACGTCGGTGATGCCTACCTCAAGATCAGCAAACCCTTCAATACATCCCTCGTGAACTTCCGCCTCTACCGCGGAAAGATCGACGTGTCGCGTACCGAAACCGTCAAATCCGCCTACGTGCTGCACTACGACCGCCCGCACGTCGCCGACGAAGCGGCCCAGTACATCACCCACAACCGCCGGGGAACCAATGCGAAGATGTACGGGGACTGGAAGAAGAAAATCTATTACGAAGTCGCTTTCGGTGACGGCGTCTACTCCGGCAAGTTCAAAGACGCGGGCGGTAGCAGCTTCGACGGGGACGCTTTCAACCAGAAGAGCTTCTTCTACGGCGGGAAAGTCGTCCTCTCACCGTTTGACGGCTGGGAAGAGACCAAGCGGACCGAAACCTACTTCGGTAAAGGCAAGCACTTCGAGATCGGTGCCGCCTACTGGAACAGCCCCGGCATCGAATATGCCGACAGCAACGTGTCACAGACCATCGACCACGAGCTGATCAACCTCGAGATGTCGGCACACTACAAAGGCGCCTTTGTGCAGGCGGAGTGGTTCCAGTTCGACGGTGTCGTCAAGAACTGGGGCGAAGCCGAGACCGGCAAATCCAGCGGCTGGTACGTGACCGGGGAGTACGTCATCGAAGCGCTGAATTACCTCGCACCTTTTGTCCGTTACGAAAACTGGGACAAATACGACGGGAAAGGGGACTGGAAACTCGAATCGAAAATGGCAGGGGTGAACTGGTACCTCAGAGGCAACTCGACCAAAGTCGGTCTCGTGTTCCAGGAGGATACCTACGGAAAAGATCTCGGCGACTATACCGATACGCGCTTCAAGCTGACGACGCAGTGGTTCTTCTAAGAACCGCCGCCCCCTCCTTTACACCTCAATCCTCGATGTAGTACCCGATACCCGAAGCGTTCTGGATAATATCCGTGGGCAGCTTGTTGCGCAGACGCCAGACCAGGGTACGCACACTGTTCTCCGTCGCTCCCTTCTCCTCCCAGACGTAATTGATCGCCTGGTCGAAACTGACCACCAAGCCCAACTGGGCCACCAGCAGCCGCATGAAGGCGTTCTCTTTCTTGGTCAGCTTGATCTTCTTACCCTGATAAAAGGTCTCGCAGACGCTGATGTCGAGGTAGTAGTCCTCTCCGAAGGGGACAATAGGCTTGTCGGAGAGCTTCTTGTTGTAAAGCAGTTTCTCGAGGTTGAGTTTGTCGTTCTTCAACCCCTCGAAGTTCTCTTCGCGCTCCTTTTCGACATGAAACTTGTACATCGCCATCTGGATCGTCGCATGCAGCGACTCCGGGTCGAAAGGTTTGACGATATAGCCGTACGGTTCGGTCTGTTTCGCCTCGTCGATGATGTCGGCATCGGAGTGGGCGGTAAGGTAGATGAAAGGGAGGCAATGCCTCTCGCGGATATACTTCGCCAGTTCGATACCGTCGGCATCTTCCTGCAGGCTGATATCGACCAGGACGATATCGGGCTCATACACCTTGATCTTATTGGGTGCCTGGATCGAAGAATCTACCGTGGCAGCGACTTCATATCCCTGGTTTTCCAAAGCGATCTGCAGGTTCATCGCTGTAACGGGATCGTCCTCGACGATCATGACTTTGTAACTTTCCATCCCAACCCTTAAACAATCTCGATAATGCCCCTCAAAAAGTGCATTAAAAATAATTATAGTGAAAAAGGACTTTATTACAAAGTTATCATAGAAGTGTCACATAAAACAGAATTCACCAAATAATGAAAATGTTTCGAAACGAATCAGCTTCCCTCCCCGATGAAGGCATTGAAGCAGCCGCGCATCGAACCGAGCATCCCCGTATAATCCAATGCCGCGTTGCCCGCGCGCGCCTCCCATTCCATTTTTTCGGCCAGCTTGGTCATGCTGTCGAAACGGAAATTGCTGCTGGAACCCTTGATCGAATGGGCAAGCAGCGTCACCTGTTTGAGATCTTCCGCGTCAATGGCCGCCTCGAGCTCCTCAAAACTGCTCTGCATCTTTTCGCGGTAGACGCCGAGCAGCATCTGCAGCTGCGCTTCGGTGACCTGCAGGATCTCGCGCAGCTCCTTGTGCTCTGGGAGCACCGTCTCCGGGGCCGTCTCCTCGGCGGCGGCATCTTCCGCGCGGGGGATGAAACGTTCGAGCGAACTGATCAGCGTTGCCATCCGGATCGGCTTGCCGAGGAAGTCGTCGTAGATGCGCCGCTGTTCGATCCCCCCGAGCACGTTTGCCGTCAGGGCGATGATAGGCAAGTGCTGCCGCCCCTCGCGGTTTTCGATGTGCCGCATCGCCTGGACGGCATCCCGTCCGTTCATGACCGGCATCTGTTCATCCATCAGTACAAGGTCGTAATGTTCCGTCCGCATCCGTTTGAGCGCTTCCGCACCGTTGCCGACGATCTCGTAGCTGACACCGAGGTTGCCCAGCAGCGTGCCGATCAGCTCCTGGTTCGCTTCGTTGTCCTCCGCGACGAGCAGGTGGGCATTAAAACGCACCCCGGCAGTGTCCGCCCTCGGCTCCGGCTCCGCATCCCCCATCAGCGCCGTCTCGATCACCTCCTGGAGTTTGGAGCAGTACAGGGGCATCACAAGCGGCGTCACGCCGGAAACGTTCTCATAGGTGTCGTAGGGCGCATCCATCAGCGCCACCTTTGGCGACCCCTCCGCCAGAAGCTCCTTACGTTGCGCCTCTCCGACACAGTGCTCCGAGAAAAAGAGCAGATCGTAACTGCCGTCCAGCGCTTCGACCGATTTGATTTTCACGCCGAAGCTCTGCAGATAGCGCATCAGGGAGGCCGCCATCGTATCAAACTTCTGTTCGGGGCAGTAGAGAGCGAGCCGGTGCTTGCGGATACACTCAAGGTCCGTCAGAAGCGGCCGGGTCTCATCCCCCACGATGACGGGGAGGGTAAAGGTGAACGTGCTCCCGATCCCGGGGTGCGAATGCAGCGTGATCTCCCCGCCCATATGCCGCACAAGCTGGGCGCTGATGGAGAGGCCAAGACCCGTGCCTCCCACCCCGGGAAGATCCTCGTTCCTGGCCTGGGAAAAGGGGTCGAAAATGTAGTGCTGGTCTTTGGCCGCGATGCCAATGCCCGTGTCAATGACGCTGATGCTGATGCGCCCCTCGGTGTAGAAAGCCTCCACGGTGATTTCTCCCCCCGGCGGGGTGAACTTGATGGCGTTGCTGAGCAGGTTCGAGATCACCTGCTGGATCCGCAGCGGGTCGGCGATCAGCTCGTAAGGAATGCGCGGATCGATGAAGCTTGTCAGCGTCAGATGCTGCTGGTTGACGCTGGGCACGAAGAGCTCCAGGGTGTGGCTGATGGTGCTGTGCAGGTTGAAAGGGGCCGGCTCGACGGTGAATTCGCCGCTGCGTAGTTTGGAGAAGTCGAGGATGTCGTTGATGATGCTCAGCAGGTTCTCGCCGCTGCTGTAGATGATGTCGAGGTAGCGGCGGTCCTTGACCGTCTGCGCCTCGTCCTTGAGCAGGGCGACAAAGCCCAGGATGGCGTTGAGCGGCGTTCGGATCTCGTGGGACATGTTGGAGAGAAAATACTCCTTCGCCTCTCCCGCCGCGATCGCCTCCTCCTTGGCAACGACGAGGTCGGTTACCTCGTAGCTGATCGCCATGTACTCCGTCACCGCATTGTGGGTATCGGTGATGGGAACGACCGTCGTATCGATATAGAAGGTGCTTTCATCCTTCGCTCTTCCTTTGATCGTCCCTTTGAACACCCCCTCCTCGCCGATGGCCGCCGCGAGGCGGTTGAAAAAGTTCCCCGGCATGTCGGGGTGGTAGAGCATCGTGTGGGGGCTGCCGACCAGCTCCTCCTGGCTGTAGCCGCAGATACGGGTCAGTTTCGCATTGGCATAGGTGATCGTCCCCTGCGCATCGGTCTTGGCGACGATGGCGCTCTCATCGATGGCGCGCCGGTACTCTTCGAGCAGTTTGACGTTGCGCTCGATCTCCCGCTCTTTCTGGTAGATCGTCTCGGTATAGCGCTTGAGCACCCCGGAGAAGTTGAGGTCGAAAACATAGCTGATCTCGTCGTAGACCTCCTGGGAGTTCACTCCGAGCTCGTAGGAGATGTCCACCATCGCGCGGCGGAAATGGCTGCAGAGCATAAAGAGTTCGTCAGAGGTCACCTCGTTGTCTTTGAGGTATTCGAGCAGTTCCGCCATGACCGGGCAGTCGCCGATCTGCATCTCGCCCCGGATGACCATTTCGAAATAGTCGTAGACCCCCGAGGCGTACTGGCGGATAAAAAAATCGGTTTCGATCCCGTGGCGCTTCAGCACCGATTCGGCCGTCTCATAGGAGACCCAGCGCTGCAGAATCGTCGCCTTGGCCTCCTTGAAACGGTCAATGACCCGTCGAAGCTGCGGAACGGACGGCATGCGCTCCTCCTGCGATGTTTAAATGAAAAAAATTGATTTTAGCATATTGAGGGAAACGGTCAAGCCTAAGGGAGCACCCAGGCGAAAACGCCGACGGCGAGCAGGGCGAGCTGCCCCAACGCGATCCCCGCGGTACCGATGATATTTCCGGTCTGGCAGCTGGTGCACTGCTTGTACTTTTTCGCCTCGTACTCGGCGTAGAAAAAGTAGGCAATGATCAATACGAAGATCAGCCCGAGGGCGGCCATGTCCGCCACGGCAATGGTCTGCACCGTCGCCGCTTCGACGGTAAACGGCGCAATGAAGCTGAGCAGGACGCCGAGCATCACGAGCCGGTAGGCTTTCTTGATGTAGTCGCGCACAAAGACCGTCGGGCAGCTGCCGCTCTTTTCCCCTGGCATCCGGCTCTCTTTGACAAGTCCCTGATCCAGATAGGCGTCAATCTGCTGCCGGACCGCCTTGGGGACGCGGTCGACGAAGGTGCTGCCGAAGGCGTAATCGAGCTGGTGCTGGAAGGTCCGTGCCAGTTCCCCCTCCACGTCGCGCGAATGCATCGCTCCCGTCTCATCCTCGTAGATGACTGTGAGGGAGGTGTAGCGCTCCACTTCCGCCGTAAAGTCGTAATAGGTCGAACGCTCCACCGCGGCCGCTTTCCCCTTCTCTTTGAGAAAGCGGGCGTTGATGTAGGGGGTGTATGCGTCCTCCTCTTTGAGGACAATGACGTTGTACTGGATGCCGATCTGGATGGCGGAGAGGGCATCGAGGCCGTTGGCCTCCATCGTGTCGGTCATATCTGCGATAATGTCTTTGAGGGTCTCGTTGAAAAAACGGACATTACCGGAAATAAGACGTATGCGCGGGTCAGGGTATTTGAGCAGAGGTTGGATCATTGATGGATTCTTTAAAGTGGTTGAGTTACTGACGTGACGGCCCGAGGGCCGCAGGTGTTATCCGTGGCTTTTACGGACGACGATGATCATCTTGATGTTGATGATCACAAAGCGGATGAACTGCCAGATTTTGCACGTACGCATCATCCGGGCGAAACGGCCCGGGATCATTGAGGTGTTAAACTTGTCGTTCAGCGCGAAATTCACTTCTTCTTGTCTCATATCTATGTTCCTCCTTTCTTATTCCGGAATCAGCGTCCAGCCCGGCTTGAGCTTCGCTTTGTAGATAAAGAGGTAGTGCAGGATATGCTTGATCCAGTGTCCTGCCAGACCGATCTCACCGAAGGTGTAGTCCGTATCGCGGCCCGTACCCGGGTACTTGTCGAAGTCCGGTACGACCGGGTAAACGGTCATTGCCGCCGCCTGGCCGTTGAGCCACCCTTTACCGGCGGAGGCGACACAGGCTGCGCCCATCTCAGCCATGGAGGCTTCGTGCAGGTGCGCGTTCTCACCCCGCGTCATCAGGTCGACGACGGAGTGCGCAACGGCCTTGCCCATAATACCCGAAGGCATACCCGTCCGCGGCGGTGTCGGGTTGATCACCGTGCCGTTGGGCGATTTCATCGGTTTGGAGATGATATGCGGCGGTGCGAACGCGATACCGGCGGCGAACATGTTCTTGTACGTCGGGTTCTGGTAGGTACGCGGCCAGTCGCTCGCTTTCCACTCTTCATACGGTTTCGGCGTGTAATCCGCGTCAACCTTCATGAAGCCGTTCGGCGCGAAGACCGTATCGGTGATCTCTTCGCCCGCTTTGTTATAGGCTTTGAGACCGACACCCGCAAACGGCGGGATCAGCATCGCGAAGTCAAAATTCTCTTCGCCGGTGGAACCGTCAAGCAGTTCGTAACCAACTTTGCCTTTTTCAACGTTGTTGACGTGCGCACCGATCACATAATCGACGCCGCGTTCGGCAAAGAGGGATTCGGTAAAGATACGGGAGCTGACGACGTAACCGCCGACTTTCATATGCAGACCACCCATACCGAAGTCACCGAGGAACGATTCGTTGGAGATCCACTTGATCTCTACGTTATCGCGGATCCCCGCCTTGCGCGCTTCGTGTTCGATGTTAAAGATATACTCAAACGCCGCGCCCTGGCAGGTACACATACCATGCCCTGTCCCGACGAGGATCTTCTGCTTTTCGCCCGCTTTCGCTTTTTCAAAGATCTTGTTCAGCTCTTCGCTCGCATGCACGGCGTGATCAGCGGTACAAACGGAAACGGTGTTCTCACCGATCTCGCTGCCCTCACCCAGGCCCGGGGTCGCACCGAAGTTCAGTTTCGGCCCCGTGGCGTTTACCAGATAGTCAAAAGTGACATCTTCATTCTCGCCGGCTTTATCCTGGCCGGTATACTCAATCGTCACAAAAGGCTTGTCCGAATTCGCATCCCCCTCGGGATTGATTGAGACCGCTTTCGCTTGTTTATAGGTGATACCTGCTTTCGCATATACCGGTGCCAGATCGAAAGTGACATCATCTTTTGTCATCTCTCCTACGCCAACCCAGATGTTCGACGGAATCCAGTTCCATTTGGAATTCGGTGTCACAACGACGACTTCATGCTCTTTACCCAACCACTTTGCGGCGAATGTTGCCGCCGTATGGCCGGCAACACCGCCGCCGAGTACGACTAATCTTGCCATGCTTACTCCTTCTCATCTCATCGTAAAAACTAACGAAGATTTTAGTGCAAAAAAATACATTCATGACAATTCTACGACCCTGGAGTCACAAAATTATCACTTTGATAAGTTCTGCTTAACTTATTCTCTAACATGTTTCATAAATTTACATTTAATCTTTAAGGAAAATGACGAAGAAATGAATAAAATAATCATTAATTATAATTATTCTAATTTTATCTTATTTTAATTTTGACGATAGTACTATTCATTTTCACCATTTTCATCGTCAAAGGAATAGAATGACAACTTTCGGAAAACTCACAACCTCCGCACTGCTGGGCCTTAGCCTCCTCACTTCTGCACTGCACGCCGATGCAGGAAAAGGCCAGCGCCTCTATCAGAAAAAGCTCAAAGAGACCTGCGGTATGACCGGTGCCGTCTTCGCGGCAAAGCATACGCAGATGGAGTGGGAAGAGGCCAAAGAGAACGGCAACCTCGCCGAAATGATGACCGAAGCCTGCCCCGAAGGCAAAAACTTTTTTGAAAGCGACAAGTTCGAAAGCAAATTCAAAGAGCACCTCTACGACTTCGTCCACGACTTTGCAAGCGACAGCGGCAACATCCCTTCTTGCTGATCGCCTGACTCTTTTCCCCGGAGGGTAACGCCCTCCGGGTCCCTCGCGACAACCCGTTTAACACCAAAAGGAAAACCATGCGAAAAACCCTCCTCTCGACTGCGGCACTGACGCTGTTCTCCAGCGCGCTTCTTGCCGATGATGCATCGATGCAGGCAGAGATCGACGCCCTGATGCAAAAAGTGCAAAAACTCGAGAAACAGCAAAAGCGCACCAACAAGAAGCTGAGCCAGGTTAATGCGCAGAGCGCCAACGACAACATCAAGTTCGGCATCGACTTCAGGAACGCCGTTGACGTCATCGACTACCGCAACAACGACGCCGACACCTATGCCACCAACCCCTCCTTGCTCTCCAGCCGTCTCTACCTCACCATGGGCGCGGCGCCGATGAAGGGACTGACCTTCCAGGGCAAACTCGCCGTCTATGCGACCTGGGGCAGCCATCTTTACGTGACCGACCCGGCACTGAAAGACTGGGCGGCCAGTTCGAAAGCCTCCGATACGGTCATGCGCGTCAAGGAAGCCTATTTTGTCTACTCCGACGAGCTGGGCGGACAGCCGATCAGCGTCTCAATCGGCCGGCGCCCCTCCACCAACGGCTTCCTCGCCAACGTCCGGGAAAACGAAACCGACCCCGGTTCTCCGCTCGCGCACATCACCAATATGGAAGTCAACGGCGCCATGGTCCGTCTCGACTGGGGCCGCTTCATTGACGGCGCCTATACCAAATTCGTCTTCGGCCGCGCGCACAGCGGTGAGATGCAGGACGTCTACGGCGACGTATCGGGTGCGCGCACGCCCTATGCCTTGAGCGGCGGCGACGTCAATACGACGCTCGAAGACACCAGCGTCGACTTCCTCGTCATACCGGGGAATGCCTATGATGACGGGCAGTACCAGGTGATGTACCAGTGGGCGCACATCTTCAATACCAAAGGCAGGAAGCTCGACGGGAACATCCCCAAAGCGGCATCCGGGACAGCGGACCTCTTCTCCGTCGGTCTGAAAATCACCGGCATCGGCGAGGAGATCAGCGACTTCCTGGACGAGACGACCCTCTTCGTCTCCGGTGCCTACACGAACTACAACGCCAAGAACGGCTACACGCTTATCGGTTCCGCCGACGGAGGCAGTCGCAGCGGCAGCTCCGTCTGGGCCGGGGTCATCATTCCGGACATGCTTACCGAGCGCGGCAGACTCGGCTTTGAATACAACCGGGGTTCAAAGTACTGGACGCCGATGACCTGGGCGGAAGATACGGCAATAGGCTCGAAAATCGCCGTGCGCGGCAGTGCTTATGAGGCGTACTGGAACTTCGACCTCTTCGGCGTCAAGTACCTGCCGTCGCAGATCCGCTACACCTATGTGCAGCACGACTATACGCCCAATATCAACTGCGCCGGATGGGTGGCGCCCGTCGAAACGGACATTACGGCGACCGACCTGCGTTTTGCCGTCAGCTACCGATACTGACAATACCGTCTAAACGACACCCCTGCCGTTTTTACGGCAGGAGCATAAGGAGTGGAATAAATGAATATGAAAAAACGGTTTAACAACCCGGAGCCGAAAACGCCTTCGGTCAACCTGTCGCGCCGCGAGGCGCTCAAACTGATGGGGATCTCCCCCATCGCCGCCGGGGTCATTGCCTCCGCCGGAAGCAGCAGCCTCACTGAAGCCCGTGCCTCCGGCGCGAAGGGCAAAATCGTCATCGTCGGCGGGGGTGCGGGCGGCATCATGGCGATGGCGCGCCTGCACCGCGCCCTCTCCGACCCCGACATCACCCTGATCGCGCCGAACGAAAAACACCTCTACCAGCCGGGGCAGGTCTTCATGGCCGCGGGCGAATACACCTATGACGACATTGTCAAAGAGAACCGGGAGTTCATCCCCGACGACGTCAACTGGATCAAAGACGAAGTCAAGACCTTCGACCCGGACAACAACAGGGTCATTACCCGCGCGGGCGAGGAGGTCTTCTACGACTACCTCGTCGTCGCGACGGGCCTGCAGTACCATTATGAATGGATCGAGGGTCTGAGCGCGGAGATGATCGGCCAAAACGGCATCTCCAGCGTCTATCTGAACGACCCGGAAAAGGGAACGGCCGACGGCGGTTCGATCACCTGGGAGTGGTTCAACGCCCTCAAAGCCGCGGCGAAAACCGGGAACCCGAAGGTCATCTGTACCCAGCCGGGCACGCCGATCAAGTGCGGCGGCGCGCCGCAGAAGATCCTCTACCTCAGCGACGATTTCCTCAAACGCGACAAGCTCAGCGCGGCGTTCACCTTTGCGACAACGAGCGGCAGCCTCTTCGGCGTGCCGGAAGTAAACAAGACCCTGGTCGAAGAGGTGCAGCCGCGCTACGGCAACATCACGAACAAGTTCGGCCACAACCTCGTCGCCATCGATGCCGCCGGCAAAGTCGCGACCTTCGAACACAAGTACGAGGTCCAAGGCGAGTATGACGAGGACCTCGAAGAGTACGATATGATCACCAAGGTCGACCGCGTGGAGATGCCCTATGACTTCATCCACATCGTCCCGCCGATGAGCGCGCCGGATGCCGTCGCCTCCTCGCCGCTGGGGTGGCAGAAAGGCTCCGCCAAAGGGTGGCTCGAAGTCGACCGCTACACCCTGCAGCACCTGCGCTACCCCAATGTCTTCGGTATCGGGGACGTCTGCGGCATCCCGCTGGGCAAAACGGGCGGGAGTGCCCGCCACCACGGGCCGATCATGGTCGCCAACCTCCTGGCGCAGATGGAAGGCAAGGAACCCAAAGAGAAGTTTGACGGCTATACCGTCTGTCCCCTCAAAACCCAGTATGGTAAAATCATCCTGGCCGAGTTCGACTACGACGGTGCCGCGCCCTCCTTCCCGCTCGCCGTCGGCGAGCAGCGCTGGGCGTGGTGGGCCTTTGACCTGTACATGCTCAAACCGATGTACTGGTACCTGATGATGCGGGGGCTGATGTAGCAGATGCGTAAACTGATGATAAGAGAGGGCGCGATCTTCGCGCTGCTGCTTGTCACATTGTCACTGCTGCTGCACCCGGACCTGCTCAGCGAT
Source organism: Sulfurimonas sp. HSL-3221 (assembly GCF_021044585.1). Classification (GTDB taxonomy): domain Bacteria; phylum Campylobacterota; class Campylobacteria; order Campylobacterales; family Sulfurimonadaceae; genus Thiomicrolovo; species Thiomicrolovo sulfuroxydans. The sequence goes on from NZ_CP087998.1 coordinate 1,984,844, forward strand.
CCGGGCGTGCGTCTTTCGCAGATGACCGGGAGGGGGAACTACCTCCATCCCCTGGTCTATACCCTGCTTGTCTATTTTGTCGTGCTCCTGCTGCGGGGGGTGATCCGCCTCTTCGCGCGCCTCTTCCACCGCAACGGCAGCGCAGACTAAACGCTTTATCCCGCCAGAATCTTTCCAACGATCTCGTAAACGTTTTTCGAAATGCCCCGGTGCGCCTGCACTCTCTCCAGCGCATCGCGCATCTGGGCACGGCTGTGCGCGTTCAGACGGTTATAGGTCTTGAAGGCACCCGCCAGCCCCGCCGCGATCATCGGGTTGATCGCGTCAAGGGCGATGATCTGCTCCGCGACGAAGGCGTAGCCGCTGCCGTCATAGGCGTGGAAGTGGTAGGGGTTGCGGGCGAAGCTTCCGATCAGGGAGCGCACGAGGTTCGGGACTTTGATGTTGAAGACCTCATCCTCCATCGCCGCGCGCACGTTTGAAAGCGTATCGGGCTGAGGAGAGGAGGCGATAACGCTGAAGTACTTCGTCATCACCAGCATGTCAGCGCTGTAGCGCTCGTAGAAGTCGCGCATCGGCGCCTCCGCCGCCTCCGGAGCCCCGTGGTGCAGCAGCTGCAGCGCAGCCAGGCGATCCGTCATCGTATGGCTCTCTTCGTACTGTGCCATTGCGCTGTCGATGCTCTCGGCGTCCTGCTGCGCCATCAGATACCCGAGAAGCCGGTTTTTCAGCGCGCGCGCCCCGATGCTCTCCGCTTCAAGCCCCATATGTGCCGGACGGTGCAGGAGGGCGTAGAGCCGGCGCATCGTCGCTTCGCAGGCAACGGCGATCTCGCGCTTCAGAGCGTCGGAGGCTTCGAGGATGGCGTGCACGTCGACGGTCTCCTGGCTCTGCATCAGCATCGTCACCGTCGGCAGGGAGAGCAGCTGCGCCTTGAACTGCAGATCGAGGGATTCATCCTCGAGAATATGCCGGAAGCTCTCGAGGAACTGCGGGCTGACCGCCTCCCCGCGCATCATCGCCTCCAGGGTCGATCGCGCGAAGGACTGGGCCGCTTCGTAGCGAACGAACCCGTCGCTATCATAGCGCATCAGGTTCATCACGTCCTCCTGGGGATACTCCATGACCACCGGGGCGCCAAAGTGGCGGTTGAGCGACAGCGCGGGCTCCAAGGCCAGCCCGCCGAAGGTGAAGCTCTCCTCGTCGTGGGTAATGAGCAGTATCCCCCGCGCCAGCAGCGGCTGTGCCCCGGTATCGCCCTCGAGCTGCAGCGGGAGCTCCTCGCCCGCATGCCCAAGCAGCGCGAGACGCAGCGGCATACAGTAAGGCTGCTGCTTCCGGCCGTCCACCGCGTCGGGGACGATCTGCTCGAGCTTCAGTGTCAGCCGGCCCGACGCCGCATCGTAGGAGTGCTCCGCGCAGAGCGAGGGGGTCCGCTCCTGGGAGTACCACCGCGCGAACTGCGCGAGGTCGATAGGGCTGTGCTGCTGCATCGCCCAGAGGAAATCTTCCGTGCGCACGGCCTGGCCGTCGAAGGTCTCGAAGTAGAGATCCATGGCCGCGCGCCACTTCACCTCCCCGAGGATCGTGTGAAGCATGCGGATCACTTCCGAACCTTTTTCGTACACCGTCGCCGTGTAGAAGTTGTTGATCTCGATGTACTGTTCCGGTTTGATGGGGTGTGCGGTCGGACCGGCATCTTCCGGGAACTGCCGCTCGCGCAGCATGTCGACGTCACGGATGCGCTGCACCACTTCCGACTGCATGTCGGCGCTGAAACTCTGGTCCCGGAAGACGGTGAGCCCCTCTTTGAGGGTCAGCTGGAACCAGTCGCGGCAGGTGATGCGGTTCCCCGTCCAGTTGTGGAAATACTCGTGGGCGATGACGCTCTCGATGCCCAGGAAGTCGGCATCCGTCGCCGTCTCCTCGTCGGCAAGGACGTAGTGGGAGTTGAAGATGTTGAGTCCCTTGTTCTCCATCGCCCCCATGTTGAAGCTGTCCACGGCGACGATATTGTAGACGGAGAGGTCGTAGCTGCGGCCGTAGGTCTCCTCGTCCCAGCGCATCGACGCCTTAAGCGAACGCATCGCATGGTCGGCGCGCGGCTCGTTACCCTTGTCGACATAGATGTGCAAAGCGACCTCGTTGCCCTCCGCCGTCGTAAAGCTGTCGCTGATGCGGCCCAGGTCGCCCGCCACCAGGGCAAAGAGGTACGAGGGCTTCGGAAAGGGGTCTTTCCAGAGGGCGTAGTGGCGCCCGTCGGGGAAACTCCCCTCCTCTTCCAGGTTCCCGTTGCTGAGCAGCACCGGGTAGGCGGACTGCTCCGCGATCACCTTGACGGTGAAGACGCTCATATTGTCGGGGCGGTCGATAAAGTAGGTGATGCGGCGGAAGCCGTGGGGTTCGCACTGGGTGCAGTAGATGCCCCCCGAACGGTAAAGCCCCTCCAGGGCCGTATTCTTGTCCGGATAGATCTTCGTGACCACCTGCACCGTCGCCTCGGCACCCGGGTCGAAGATCGTCAGCGTCTCTTCGTTCCGTTCGTAGGCGTCCGTGGGGATCTTGACGTCGTCGACCTTGACGCAGAGCAGCTCCAGGTCATCGCCGTCCAGGAGCAGCGGCGCAGGAGTGTCTCCGCGGCGCTTGATCGCCATGCGGTTAATCACCAGGGTATGCTCTTCGAAAATCTCGAACGTCAATTCCGTACTCAGGATCTGGTATACCGGGGCTTCATACTCTTTCAAATAAATCGTTTTGGGTTGGGACATGCTTTTTCCGTTTCTCGTAAATAGGCTGTGCAATCTTAACGTAGGCAGACCTGAACCCTATTTAAGAACATTACGTTCCATTTTGGGGTAAGATTGAGGATACCAACAGAAACAAATAGCGAAGGGGAGTTCTTGAGAATGAATACGACACACACTTTTGCGCGGCAGCCTATTTTGGATACCGATAAGAACATCTACGGCTATGAGTTTTATTACCGCAACAATGTCGGCGAAAGCGGCTTCGAGAACGCCCGGGCCGCAACCGCCTCCCTGCTCGTGGCGCTGCTCAACCAGATCGGGTTGCAAAAAGCCTCCGAGAACCGCCCGCTCTTTATCAACATCGATTCGTCGGTCCTGCTGACGGACCTCCTGCTGGCGGTCCCGCCGAAGCTGTTTGTTTTCGCCCTCCCCGCCGACGCGCAGCTGGGAACCCGGGAGGCGGAGGTCCTCAGAAAACTGCATCACAGCGGCTACCGCTTCGCCCTTGAGAACATTGACACGCAGCAGGGGCTCACCGGCGTTTACGACGTTCTGCTTCCCTTTATCGACTTCATCAAGATCGACGCCAGCGCCACCGACAACGATCTGCTGCCGAAGATCGTCGATCGCTTCAAAGGGAAACAGCTGGTTGCCGAACGCGTCGAAATCGACGACGTCTTCGATGCCTACAGAGAAAAGGGCTTCCGTTATTTCCAGGGATTCTCCTGCGGCGCCCCCGTCTTGATGGAGTACAACCGTGTCGACCCCAAACACATGGGTGTTGTCAAAATCTACAACATGCTGCTTGACGGCACCCCCATGGCCCAGATCGCCAAAGAGATGCGCAACCACAACGAGCTCTCCATGCAGCTACTGCAGTACCTGCACTCCTACTCCCTCAATAATCCCTTTCCCAACCGCTCCATCGAGGAGATCATTGTCAAAATGGGCACCGAACAGCTCAAACACTGGCTCTCGCTGATCATCTTCGCCAAAAGCGGCCAGACGATCCAGGAGGGCAAAAGCCCCCTTTCGAAACTGATGGAGCAGCGCATCGACGTCATGCACTGTACCATCAGCTGCATGCAGAGCGAGGATGAACAGCTCTTTGACAGCGCACGCCTCATGGCCCTGATCTCCCTGATGGAGCCGGTCCTCGGCCTCCCGCTCAAAGCGGCGCTCTCCGGACTGCCGGTCGACAACCATATCGAAGACGCCCTGCTGCTGCATTCGGGCCGTCTCGGGAAGATCTTCGGCCTGGCCCTGGCCCTGGAAAAAGATGACGCCGCCTCGGTACGCCTGCTGATGGACGAGCTGGGGCTGGAGCCGGAGATTCTCCCGACACTGAAAAACATGATCAAGATGTAAATGCGCCTCTTTCTCGCCCAGGCGGCGACGCTCTACGACTACCCCGGTATCCAAGCGGTTTTCACCCCCTGCATGCGGGGCCGGTGGCGCCCGGAATCCTCCCTGCACGCGACGCTGCTCTTCCTGGGGGACCGCTTCCCCCCCGAACAGGTCATCGAGATTGTCCGCCGCTGCGATCTCCCCATGGCCGATGCCTATGTCAAAGGAATTGAGCGCTTCTCGCACAACCGCATCCTTTATGCCGCGAGCGAGCACCCGACGCTGGTGGAGGGGCACCGGATGCTCAGCAGCGCTTTTGAAATGCAGCCCCACCGGCACTACGTCCCCCACGTCACCCTGATGCGCTACAAAAAGATCGAGACGGCGTGTTTTGAAAAAGAGAAGACGACTGCCGAGGCGGTCATTGCGGGGAAAATAGAAGGGGGGTTAAAACTGATGCGCAGCACGTTGACGCCCGCCGGCGCCGTCTACGACACTCTTTACGCGTTCTGAGCGCAGCGCGCCTCGATCGCCTCGACCGATTTGGCCACCGCGGCGCTGAGGTTTTCGCAGCCGCTCTCCGTCACAAGGATATCGTCCTCGATCCGGATGCCGATCCCCCGGTACTTTTCAGGCAGCGACGTGTCACCCGCCGGCAGGTAGAGCCCCGGCTCAATGGTAAGCACCATCCCGGGTGCCAGGGGCAATTCGTTGCCCTCCGCGTCATGGTAGGGGGCCTGGTCGTGCACGTCTATGCCCATCCAGTGGCCGATGCCGTGGGGGAAATACTTTTTGTGCGCTTTCGCCTCGATCAGCGCGTCCACCTCTCCTTGCAATATTCCCAGCGCGACCATCTTCTCGCAGAGCATCCATTCGGCGTTTTTCTGCAGTTCGCTCTTGAGAAGCCCCGGCCCGATCTGGGCGATAACGGCGACCTGCACCTCCAGGACCGCCTCGTAAACCTCTTTCTGGGCCTCGCTGAAACGGCCGTCGACGGGGAAGGTGCGGGTGATGTCCGTGGCGTAGTGGCGGTATTCGCACCCCGCGTCGATGAGAACGAGTTCCCCTGCATTGAGTGGCGCATCGTTTTTGATGTAGTGCAGGGTATTGGCGTGGTCCCCGCCGGCGATGATGGTCGTGTAGGCGTCGCTGTAGGCGCCGTTCTTTGTGAACATGTACTCATACTCCGCCTGGAGCGCATACTCCATCATCCCGGGGGTACAGACCGCCATGGCGTGGTGATGCGCCGCCGCCGTGATCTCCAGTCCCGCGCGGATCGTGGCGATCTCATCTTCGCTCTTGAGCAGCCGCATCTGCCGCACCATCTGCGTAACGTCGATCATCTGCGTCACGGGTCGCTTCGTCTCCCGCTTGTGGCGCAGTTTGTCCGCCGCATTCCGGGCGCTTTCAAAGCGCTCGTCCGCCCCGAAAATATCGCCGTAGAGCCGCGGCAGGTTCTCCAGCAGTTCGGGCAACTTCTCCTCGAACGCCTCGACGGAATAGACCTCGTCGAAGTCAAAACGCTCCTTCGCCGCGTCGACACCCGTGCGCTTGCCCGTCCAGAGCTCCATCTCCTCGACTTTCGGCTGGACAAACAGTACGCTCTTATTGGCATCGCCGCCCCTTATAAGTACGAGGGCGGCATTATCCTCTTCAAAACCCGTCAGGTAGAAAAAATCGCTGTTCTGGCGATAGGGGTATTCCGTGTCGTTGGAGCGGGTCTTCAGCGTCGCGGTACCGAGCACGGCAGCGCCCTCTTCCATCTGTGCTAACAGCCCGTCGCGCCTCTGTTTGTAGGTCAATTCGTTCATGCCGTAATTGTAGCCCGTTTCGCTATAATTGCACAACTTTTACGGCGCAAAAAGCGGGCAGTCGCCCGCGGCCGCCCCGACAATACATTAACCAGGGACCCAGATGATCGACCTCAAACTGCTTCAGAAAGATTTCGAAAACGTCAGTGCCGCGCTGATGCGCAAAAAGGTCAGCCCCGACCTGATCGAAGAACTCCGCACGCGCAACGAAGCCCTCAAAAAAGCCAAGGTGGCTTTCGAAGAGGTGCAGGCGGCCCAGAACGAGATGAGCCGCCTTTTCGGGCAGTATAAAAAAGAGGGGAAAGACATCGCCGAGCTCAAGGAAAAGGTCGACGCGAACAAGCTCCGCATCGGCGAACTGCAGGAGGCGCAGCGCGAAGCCGAGGCCGCCCTCGACAGCCTCGCGATGGGGATCCCGAACATGCCCGATGCCGACGTCCCCGACGGCGAAGACGAAAACGACAACGTCGAGATCGCCAAGATCCTCGAACCGCGCAGCTTCGCTTTCACCCCGAAAGAGCACTGGGAACTGGCGGAAGCCAACGGCTGGATCGATTTCGAGCGCGGCGTCAAGATCGCCCACAGCCGTTTTGCCGTCATGAACGACATGGGTGCACGCCTGGAGCGCGCCCTCATCAACTTCATGCTCGACTTCAACCGCGAACGCGGCTTTACGGAGATGAGCGTGCCTGAACTCGTCAACAGCCGCGCGCTCGAAGGTACCGGCCAGCTGCCGAAGTTCGAAGAGGACCTTTATAAGACCGAGGAGGAGGATCTCTACCTCGTCCCGACGGCCGAGGTGCCGCTGACGAACCTCTACCAGGACGAGATCATCCCCGAAGAGGCGCTGCCGATCAAAATGACGGGGCACACCGCCTGTTTCCGCAAAGAGGCGGGCTCCGCCGGGCGCGACACCCGCGGCATCATCCGTCAGCACCAGTTTAGAAAGGTCGAACTCGTCTGTATCACCAAGGCCGACGACAGCGACCGTGTCTTCGACGAGATGGTGGCCTGCGCCTCCGACCTGCTCAAAGCCCTCGAACTCCCCCACCGCCTCGTCACCCTCTGCACCGGCGACCTCGGCTTCGGCGCGGCAAAGACGATCGACCTCGAGGTGTGGCTGCCGGGGCAGAGCACCTACCGCGAGATCAGTTCCGTCTCCAACACCCGCGACTTCCAGGCCCGCCGGGCAAAGATCCGCTACAAAGAGGGCAAGAAAAACCTCCTCGCCCACACGCTAAACGGCTCCTCCCTCGCCGTCGGCCGCACGATGGTCGCCATTATGGAGAACTTCCAAAACGAAGACGGCTCCATCGAGATCCCCCAGGTCCTGCACAAGTACCTCTGATCCTAGACGGTTTCCACAACGGGGACCGCTATACCAACTCCTCTCTTCTGCGTAAAAACATCCAGCTCTGAACCACACCCCGGAACAGGAAGAAAAGCATGAAATTGATCCAGAGCGCATAGGTGAAATCAGTCCCCTCCGTCAGGTAAAAAAGCCCGAGGAAAAGCGCCGTGGAGTAGAGGATGGCGTTGCGCAGCGCCCTTGATGCCGTCATCCCGATAAAGACCCCGTCCCAGATAAAGGCGGCGAAGCTCAGCAGTGGCACGGCGGCAACGTAGGGTATAAAGGGCAGCGTGGCCTCAATAATGGCACGCTGGTCCGTATATAGCTGCAGCAGCGCCTCGCCGAAAAGCCCGTAAAAGAGCATATAGAGCAGGCTGAAGCCGATCCCCCAGGCGAAAAGATATCGGATGACGCGGTGGAAATCTTCCCACTCCTTTGCCCCGTAATATCTGCCCACCAGGGACTCTGCCGCGTTGGCAAAGCCGTCCAGGCTGTAGGCGAACCAGACGACGAACTGCAGCAGAAGGATCATTACCGTCAGGGTCTGCTCGCTCTCTTTGGCCGCCTGGGAGTAAAAAAAGGCAAAGACGAAGGTCAGCGCCGTCGTTCGGATGAAGATATCCTTGTTGACATGCAGGAAACGCCCCAGTTCGCTGCGTTTGAGCAGTGCCGCCATGCCGTAGGGGTGCAGCCGTTCTCTGTATTTGAACAGAAATGCCACCGCGAGGAGCAGCCCGGCGTACTGGGCGATGAGCGTGCCGTACGCCGCCCCCTCTATCCCCCAGCCCAGTTCCATGACAAAGTAGTAGCTGAGCACGATATTGACAAGGTTGATACAGAGGGTGATCGCGAGCGGGATTACAGCATTCTGCATCCCGAAGTACCACCCCGTCAGCGCATAGAGCATCAACACCGCCGGCGCCGTCCAGATGCGCAGCTCGAAATAGCGCCGCGCCTCCTCGCTGTACCCCGCCCCGACGTTCATCAGCTCAAACGCCGTCACGGCCAGCGGCTCCCTAAAGAGCAGCAGCAGTCCCGCAAACAGCAGCGTCACGAGCAGCGCGCGGTAGAGCGTCAGGGAGATGCCCCGCGCATCGTGCGCTCCGAAGGCCTGCGCGGTCATGCCCGTCGTTCCCATGCGCAGGAAGTTGAGCGAACCGTAGAGGAAAACGAAGATCATGCTCACCAGCCCCAGTGCGGCCAGCTCGGCGCTCCCCTGGTGCCCCATCAGCATCGTATCGACCGCCGAGACCAGCGGCACGGAGATATTGCTGATAATGTTCGGGATCGCGAGGGAGAGTATCTTTTTGTTCATGGGCTCCGCAGTGTCGGTGGTATGACGGCACTATTGCAATATGGGTGCCAGGACACCCGGCTACTTTTTATGCCGGTGCCGGTATTTGCGCAGCAGGGTATAGCGCTGGTAGAAGAACCAGGTGGCGCGCAGCGGTCCGTAGAGGATGTAGATCGTAAACATCAGGGCGACGCCCTCGATGGGGAAAAGGAAGATCAGCGAAGCCGCCACCAACAGCGCCACCAGGACCCGCTTGACGTGCATCGCGTGCATATCGATCTTTTTGAAACTGGGGTAACGGATGTTGCTGACCATCAGCAGCGCCGTGACAAGGGCACCGGCCAGGATGATCCAGCCGTAGGCGGCATGCCCCCCGTATTTCGTGAACAGCAGCACGAGCACGGCCGAAAACGTCGCCGCGGTCGGAATAGGCACCCCGATGAAGACTGAGGGTTCCGTCTGGGCGGTCATCACGTTGAAACGGGCAAGACGTATCGCGCCGAAGATGACGAAAAGCGCGCTCACCAGCACCCCGAAACGCCCGTACTCGTGCCCGGCATAGAGGTAGATGAGCATCGCCGGTGCGGCACCGAAGGCGATGATATCGGCCAGGGAGTCGAACTCGGCGCCGAAGCGGCTGCAGGTGTTGGTCAGGCGGGCGACACGGCCGTCGAGTCCGTCGAAGATGAGCGAAAGGAGTATCATCCACGCGGCAAACCCGAACCGTCCCTGCGTGGCGGCTATCATGCTGTAGACACCGGCGAAGATACTTGCGGCGGTGAAGAGGTTCGGAAGCAGAAAAGCAAGTGAGCGCGACGGTGCGGCCATGAATTACCTCATATACCCCAGCAGGGTCTGGGTGGCGTAGACCTTCTCACCAGGGTTGACGGCGACCCGCGTCGAAGCCGGCAATGTGAGGCGTGTCACCCCATGGGTCAGTACACCGTAGCGTTCGCCCCGCATGCGGCGCTTCCCGGGAAGATTGGTGTCGATCAGGAGCGCAAAGGGGGTGAGCATCAGGATATGCGTCAGGGTGACGCTCCGACCCTCTTCGTCCTCAAACACGATCGCCCCCCGTTCATTGAGCGTTTCAAAAAGGGGAGAGCGGCGTGCCAGCCGGCTCCCCCGGGTCACCGTCTCGAAAGAGGGTACACCTTCCACAAAAGGGACGGTCAGCAGTGCCGCATCGAACCAGCCTGTTTCGATCTCGACCAAAACGCTGCCGTCGGGAAGGGTATCGATTGCCGTCACCCTTCCGTCGCAGGGCGCGGTCACGCTCCCTTTTTCAAAATAGGCCGCCGTCCGGGCGGGTTTGCGGTATTTCCACAGCAGATACCCCGCGGCGGCAATGAAGAACCACGACATGAGTTCCCAATCGAAAAACGCGCAAAGAAGGGCCGCAGCCGCGGCGATGCCTATTGGCTTCCATCCCTCTTTGACGATCAGGTCTCTCAGGGCGTTCATGACCGCTCCGTGCCGTCCTCAGGCATCGCAGAGGCCTGCGACATATCTTCGGAGACTTCACGGTCGGCTTTGGCCGCCGCCGTTTCGTCCAGCAGGGTTTCCATGCCGTTGGCCGTTTCGAACGCCTGGATAATCTCGCGCACCTCGGCCCCGGTAATGTTCTCGCGTTTGTACAGCAGGGAGACCATATCCTCGATCGCGCCGCGGTAGGTCTCCAGGCGCGCTTTGACGTCCGTATAGTGCTCTTCGAGCGTCTGCTTGATAAAGGCGTCCATATCCTGCGCCATTTTCTCGCTGTATTCGCGGGCCTGACTCATCCCGCCGCCGAGGAAGGTGCTGCGCTGGCGCTCGAGGACCATCAAGCCGGCGACGTCGCTCATGCCGTACATTTGGACCATGGCCTTGATGATATCGGTGGCACGTTCGAGGTCGTTGCTCGCCCCCGTCGAGATCTCGCCGATAAAGACCTCTTCGGCTGCACGGCCGCCCAGCAGGACATCAACCTCGGCGAACAGTTCGTGCTTCTGCGCCAGATACTTGTTCTCCTCGGGCGTATTGAGGGTATACCCCAGCGCTGCAAGGCCGCGCGGAACGATAGAGACCTTGGAGACCTTCTTCGCCCCCTTTGTCGTTTCAGCCAGCAGAGCGTGGCCGCTCTCGTGGTAAGCGACAATCCGCTTCTCTTTCTCGTCGATGCGGCGGCTCTTCTTCGCCAGGCCGGCGATGGCGCGCTCGACCGATTCGCGGATATCGCGCTGGTGGACGCTTTTCTGGCTCTTACGGCCCGCGAGCAGCGCCGCCTCGTTGATGATGTTGGCAAGGTCTGCCCCCGCCAGACCGGCGGTCAGGCGCGCGATCTCTTCGAGGTCGACATCCTCGTCGATCTTGATCCCTTTGACATGCACCTTCAGGATCGCGATACGCCCCTCGTAATCGGGTTTGTCGACAAGCACCTGGCGGTCGAAACGGCCCGGGCGCAGGAGCGCAGGGTCGAGAACCTCCGGGCGGTTCGTCGCGGCAAGGATGATAATCGGTGTGTCGGTGCTGAAACCGTCCATCTCGGCGAGCAGCTGGTTAAGGGTCTGCTCACGCTCGTCGTTGCCGCCCATCATACCGCCGGCGGCACGGCTCTTACCGATGGCGTCGATCTCGTCGATAAAGATGATGGAGGGGGCATCTTTCTTCGCCTGTTCGAAGAGGTCGCGGACCCGCGCGGCACCGACCCCGACGAACATCTCGATAAAGCTCGAGCCCGACACGGAGAAGAACGGCACGTCCGCTTCACCCGCAACAGCCTTGGCCAGAAGGGTCTTACCCGTCCCCGGGCTTCCGACCAGCAGGACCCCCTTCGGGATCTTGGCACCCAGTTCGACATAGCGCTCCGGGTAGCGGAGGAAGTCGACGATCTCGTGGACCTCTTCTTTGGCCTCTTCCGCCCCGGCGACGTCCTCAAACTTCGTTTTGGGCTTTTCGGAGTTCACAAGCTTCTTGGCGTTGCCCATGCCGAGAATGCCGCCGCCCATGTTTTTTTGCATGCGGCCCGCCATGAACATCCAGATGGCGATGATGATCAGGAACGGCAGCAGCCATCCGAACATCTCCGTAAACCAGTTGGATTCGGAGAAGCCGCTGTAGTCGATCTTCTCCTGATCCAACAGCGGTACGAGGGTATCGTCATTGGCGACTTTGCGCGCCGTATAGGTGATCTTCTGACCGTTCTGCTCACCCAAGGCGCGGATGTAGGACTGGCCTATCGCCACTTTGGAGATGCTCTTGCTCTTGATAAGATCCTTGAGCTCGGAGTAGCTGACCTCCTGCGTCTTGCTGACGCTCTGACCCATTACGCCGTTGCCGCCCTGCTCACCGATAAGGGCTTTGAAGATCAGAATGACGACGACCGAAAAGATCGCGAAGGTGATCAGGGGGTTCTGGTTAAAAAAGTTCTTGTTATTGTTCTCTTGATTGTTATCTTGTTGCGCCATAAAATAATTATCCTTTTGGTGTCACGACAAGGGTGACCCATTCCTCTTTTGCGATTCGCTCCGCGACATCCATATCCGCGTAAGCCTCCACAATTTTAGCTTCATATTTATCCAATATGCCTGAAAGAATCAGCCTGCCGCCCGGCCGCAACAGCTTTTTCAGCTCGTCGGCGATGAAGACGAGAACGTCCGCGACGATATTGGCGATGACGACGTCGTACGTCGCCGTCGCCTGGGCCGCCGACCCTTCCCAGATGTGGCGGAGGTCCACGTCGTTGAGTTCGCAGTTCTCCAGGGTGTTGCCGACCGAGACCGGGTCCGTGTCGCAGGCATCGACATTCGCGCCGAGCTTACAGGCGGCGATGGAGAGGATGCCGCTGCCGCAGCCGACATCGATGACGTCATCGCCTGGTTCGACGAAGCGTCCGACCGCTTCGAGACATGACGCCGTCGTGGGGTGGTGCCCCGTCCCGAAGGCCAGTGCCGGGTCGAGGACGATGTTGACCCGTTCAGGATGCGGATCGCTCCAGGTCGGGTGAACGTAAAAAGGTGCCACCTCGACGGGGGTGACGCTCTCCTGATAGGCACGCACCCAGTCCTCGGTCCGTTTCTTCTCCAGGGTCATCTCGACGTCGATGCTGCTCCCCAGTGCCTTCTGCAGCGCTTCGGCAAACTGTTCCAGGCCCCACTGCAGGGTAGAGAGGTCATCTTCGCTGCGGACGATAAAGCCCTCGTCGGTCTCTTCAAAGCCGACCGGGAGAGTATCGGCCAGGAAATCGGCAAAAAGCTCCCGGTGCGACGAAGGGTTGACGGTCAGTTCATAGTAGATCTCATCCATTCCCGTACACCTTCAGCACCTCTTCGAGGTCGATCGTCCCTTCATAGAAGGCCTTCCCGATGATCACTCCGGCGACCTCGTCGGTCACTGCCAGCGCCGCCAGGTCGCTGTCGTCGCGAACCCCGCCGCTGGCGATCGTCGGGATGCCGGAAGCGCGGGCTATATCGAGGGTGAAATCGACATTGACGCCGCTGAGCGTCCCGTCACGGCCGACATCGGTACAGATGATCGCCTCGACACCCGCGTCAGCGAAGGCCTTTGCCAGGTCCGTCGCTTTCATCTCGCTCACTTCGCCCCACCCCTCGACGGCGACGTAACCGTCAATGGAGTCGATGCCGACGACAACAGGGTATTTGGCCGCCATCGCTTTGACGAAATCCGGGTCCTTGACGGCGATGGAGCCGAGGATGACGCGGTCGATGCCCAGGTCAAGGTAGCGTTTGATCGTCGCTTCGTCGCGGATCCCGCCGCCCAGCTCCAGCTTGACGCTGCAGTTCTGGCGGATCTTCTCGATCTGTTCGAGGTTCTTCGGCTCTCCGGCGAAGGCGCCGTTAAGGTCGACGAGGTGGACCCATTCAGCCCCCAGCTCCTCGAAACGCTTGACAAGCTCCCAGGGCTGGGAGGAGTACACCTTCGCACTCTCCATAAGCCCCTTGGTGAGGCGGACCGCCTCACCGTCTTTCAGGTCAATTGCCGGTAATATCGTCATACGTTGCTTCCTCACAGGTTGATAAAATTTTTCAGGATCTGCAGCCCGTTCTTGTGGCTCTTCTCCGGGTGGGGCTGGATACCCATCACGTTGTCGTGGGCGACGGCGCTCGTAAAGCGGTAGCCATACTCCGTCTCCCCGATGATGTCCGCATCTTCGCCGGCCACGGCGTGGAAGGAGTGGACGAAATAGAGGTAGTGCGCCTCGTCAAGCCCTGCGAAAAGGGAATGTTCCCGAGTGAACATGCGGTTCCATCCCATGTGCGGCACCTTCAGCGGATGGTCGAACTTCGCCGTATCGAAGGCGATGACCTTCCCTTTGATCAGCCCCAGCCCCGGGTTCGGGCCGAACTCCTCGCTGCTCTCAAACAACAGCTGCATACCGAGGCAGATGCCGAGCATCGGTTTGCCGCTGCGCGCATAGGCTCTCAGCGCCTCGTCCATGCCCCGCTCGCGCAGGTGCTCCATCGCGTCTCCGTAAGCCCCGACACCGGGCAGGATCAGCCGGTCGTACCCGGCAAGTTTCTCCGGATCGCTTTCGACGGCCACGTCCTCTCCCAGCAGCGCGAAAGCATTTTTCACGCTGGCCAGGTTGCCCATGTTGTAGTCACAGATACCTATCATTCTTCAATCGCTCTTTTCGTAAATTTGATATAGAGGGCCAGTGCCACCAGCAGGATGGAGACCCCGCCGATGATATAGATGGCGTTGACCAGCATCGCCGGCTCGGTCATCGCGAACTTGAAGACAAGCATCAGGGCCTCGATGGAGAGGGCGATGATGATGGAGCCGAGGAAACGTACCATCGTTTTATGCGGGTCGGATGCCCCGCTGTCCTGCCTGTGCCGCCCCAGGACCTCCTCCTCGAAGAGGGTCTTGACAAGGTCAAAGATGGCCAGGGCCAGGGTCAGGAGAATCGTCGACTCGAAGACCTCTTTGATCTCGATATTGCGCACGTCCAGTCCGAAGTGCAGGAAGGTCGTCACCCCCTTGATGAAGAGCAGCAGCGCCACCATGGCCAGCATAAAGGTAAAGGCCGCGTAGCCGTAACGGAAAAGGCGTCCGTAAAAGGAGTGCAGCGCCATCGGGTGCGCGATCTGCAGTACCGCATCCAACGGCATGTCGAGGCAGGCGACATAGAGCAGTGTCCCGTTTTCGTCAAAGATCGGCTGCGAGGCCGTAATGGTAAGGTCCTGGGTGATCAGCGACGGGTACGGGTCGGTGATGGTACAGCGCTTCTCCCGCGCCGCCCGGTAGTAGTAGGCGCGGTCCGAACGGATGCGCCCGAAATCCTCGTCCGTCTGCTTATCCCCGGGCAGAAAGGTCGGGGTGACCTGCACGCCCTTCTGGTCCAGCAGGTAGATTCCCTCCGCATCCCGCAGATCGCCCATGATCTTCTGCATGCGCACCATGATCGCTTCGGGAGTGATCGACGGCAGGCGGTTGGGCAGGTTCTTGGAGAAGAGGTAGCAAAAATAGGCCCGCGCTTTCGTGCGGATCTCGGAAAAGTTCTGTATGTCGCGTGCGACCATGGCATTCCCGTCCTCAAATAGTAGTACGTGATTATACCGCACCCCTGATGGCAAAGCGCTAAAGGACGAAGGGGAGCACCCAAAAGGCTCAAGGGTTTGACGCTATAATAGCGCCATGAATCACCCGCGTATCGCCATCGTCCGTCTCAGCGCCCTGGGCGACATCATCAACAGCGCCGTCGTCTTGCAGTTCATCCGCAAACACCGCCCCGAGGCCCGCATCGACTGGATCACCGAGGCGCAGTTCGCCCCCATGCTGCAGGGACACCCGGCGCTAGACCGGGTCCACGGCATTCCCCTCAAACAGCTCAAACGCGAAAAGCGCTTCGGCCTGCTGCGCGACACGATCGTTCAGCTGCGCGCGCTGGGCCCCTACGACGTTATCATCGATATGCAGGGGCTGCTCAAATCGGCCCTCGTCGCCCGCCTGCTCGGCCCGAACGTCCACGGCTTCGATGCCGCTTCGGCCCGGGAGGGCGCCGCGGCGCTCTTCTACCGCACCAAAAGCCGCATCCCCTACGAGACCAACATCATCCGCCGCAACTGCGATATCGTCGCGGAAGCCCTCGGTTTTGCGATCAGCGATGCGGAGCTGCTTGCCAAGACCCCGGCGCTGCCGGTCGGACCCCGCCCGGATTTCCTGGACGACGTCCCCTACATTGCCGTCGTCGTCGGAGCCTCCTGGCCCTCGAAATGCTACCCGCCGGCGCAGCTGGCCGCCGTCTGCGACGCCCTGCCTCTGCCCTGCATCCTCGTCTGGGGTTCCGAGGGTGAGCGCATGGATGCCGAAGCGATCGCAGCAGAGGCCCCCAACGCCCGGGTTGCACCGAAAATCGACCTGCCCGCACTGCGCGACCTCATCGGCCACGCGGCACTGGCGATCGGCGGCGATACGGGGCCGACCCACCTCGCCTGGGCACTGAACCGCCCCTCTGTCGTCCTCTACGGCCCGACGACCCCGCGGATGATGTTCGAGACCCCTCTGAACGTCGCGGTCGAATCGGACTCGGAGGTCGATATCCTCCGTATCGACAAGACCGACATGAGCATCGGGGCGATCCCCCCCGCATCGGTAATCCAGAAAGCGAAAGAGCTGCTATGATCCTCTACTATTTTTTCCGCGCCGTCGAGTTTTGCCTGATGCTCCTGCCCTACGCCCTGCGTAAAGCGTTCTTTACCGGCCTCGCTTCCCTCGCCTACGCGGTCGACCGCCAGCACCGCGCCGTCATCCGCCGCAACCTCGAAATCGCTTTCGGGAAGAACGTCGGAGAAGCCGAAGAGAAGACGATCGCGCGCTACTGTTACCGTAACCTGCTGCTGAATTTCCTGCAGGTCCTCGAGAACCAGCGCATGACCCCGCAGCGGCAGGCGGAGCTGGTCACCTTTGCCAACCGCGACATCGTCGACCGCGCCCGTGAAGCGGGACGCCCCGTCATCTTCGTCTCCGGGCATTTCGGCAACTGGGAGCTCGGAGCGACGGCCATCGCCTCGCAGATCATGCCCACCGTCAGCATCCACAAGCAGCTCAACAACCCCTATTTCGACCGCTACCTGCTCGCGTCGCGTTCGCGCCTGCAGATGCATATGGCCGAAAAGCACGGCGCCGTCAAGCACCTGACCCGGGCTCTGAAAAAGGGAGAGGCGGTCTCGCTGATGATCGACCAGAACATCCGGCCGCGGGAGAGTATCTTTGTCGATTTCTTCGGCACGCAGGTGACCCAGACCTCCGCTCCCGCCTTCCTGGCGCGCAAGTACAACGCGGCGGTCATCCCCGTCTTTATCCACACTGACAATGAAAAACACTACACCGTCCGCTTTGAGGAGGAGGTTCCCGTACCGCATACGGAGAACGCCGAAGAGGATATCCGCGTCGCGACACAACGCCAATCGGATGTGATGGAGCGGATCATACGGGAGGAGCCGAAGTTCTGGTTCTGGTGCCACCGCCGCTGGAAAGGCGGGAGCAAGGGGATCTACGAAGCGTAGTTCTTAGCGGGCACTCCGCTTTTTCCCGACGGCATAGAAGAGCGGCCAGAGCAGGACGGCCGCCGCCATCATCAGAGAACTCAGCAGCTGCCCCATCGTCATCCAGCCACAGCAGATAAAGCCCAGTTGCGGGTCCGGGGCGCGCCAGAACTCCGCCGCGAAACGCATCGCACCGTAGGCAAAGCCGTAAAGCAGGATCAGCTCCCCGCGGAAGCGGCGGTGTTTGCGGTAGAGCCAGATGACGGCAAAAACGACGATGCCCTCCAGTACCGCCTCATAAAGCTGCGACGGGTGGCGCAGCGCCCCGTGGACATAGATCCCCCAGGGCACCTCGGTCACACGGCCGACAAGTTCCTGGTTGAGGAAGTTGCCGATGCGCCCGAAGACGTACCCCATAGGAACGGCGACGGCGACGATGTCCATCAGCAGGCCGAAATGGATGTGGTGGCGTTTGCTGAAGAGAGCCGAAGCGATGAAGAAGCCGATGACCGCCCCGTGATAGCTCATCCCCCGGATGCCGACGAACTCGCCGTTTTTAAACGGGTTGAAGATCTGCCACGGGTGCATCAGGTAGTAGGCCGTGTCGGGATCGTAGAAGAGGATGTACCCCAGCCGTGCCCCGAGGATGACGCCGATCTCGACCCAGATGAAATAGGCGTCCAGCGTCAGCGTGTCGACGGGGACCCCGTCCCGGCGCACGTACCATTTTGCCCCGTAGAGTGCGGCGACCAGGGCCAGGACGTACATCAACCCGTACCAGTGCACCGGCAGGCCGAAAAGCGAAAAGGCGACGGGATTGAAATGTTCGTAGATGTGGTTCCAGTACTCCATGGCGGCTCTTTTATTGGATTGGACGCAAGTATAGCCAACTATATTTACAGATAGTAACTCAGCGAAGTCTTACCGAACTTCTTGCGCTTTTGCAGACTGTAGGAGCCGATCGCGTCGGGCAGCTCGAGCCCGCTCATATGCTCTATGGTGATCAGCTTGACCGATTCGCGGGGCAGCTTCGCGATCAGGCCGAGCATTTTGTCGTAGATATCCTCGTGCCCTTCCCGAATGGAGAAGGGGGGATCGATAAAGAAATAGGCGGGCGCGCTAAGCTGCTTGAGACGTGCCATCGTCTGAGCGATCGTCTCGAAGGTATCGCCGGCGATCACCTCGCAGGCCGCGGGATCGGTCTGGGCGATGTTGCTTCGCAGCACCTTCAGGGCGTCGCGGTCGCGCTCCATGAAAATGATGCGTTTCGCCCCCCGGCTCAGCGCCTCAAGGCCGATGGAACCGCTGCCGGAAAAGAGCTCGACGAGGACACTGTCCATGATCTCGAACTGCAGGGTGTTGAAATAGGACTCCAGCACGATCCCCTTGGAACTGCGCGTCGTCGTTTTGGAAGGCAGCTTCAGCAGCTTGCCCTTGTACTTGCCTCCCACGATCTTCTTTGTCAGCGGTTTCATCCTCGCACCTCGTTCATGTAATATTCAATGCTGTAGCGCAGATCCTCGTCCAGGTCCGGGAGGCTGCGGAGCATCCACTCCAGGTAGCCGGGGTCCCGGCGGGCGACATCTTCGATGAATTTGCCGCCGTATTTGCCGAAGGTGAGCTTGTGCACCAGCGCCTGCTCCGTCGTCAGCGCCATCAGCCGCTCGTTGTCCGCCATCGCTTCCAGGTAGCGGTGCAGCAGCAGCGTGTGCAGGGCGTCGCTGAGCGCATGGTGGGCGTTCAGGGGAATACCCAGTTCGTCGGCAAGGGCCTGCTCTTCGCGGTAGAGCCGCAGTTCGTAGCGCAGGTACTGCAGGGAGAAGTGCTCGATCTCGCCGCCGAGCAGATGCTTGACGCATTTGAGCGTATCGATCATCCCCCCCTGCCAGGTCACCCCCTCCCTGGAGAGCATCTCGAGGTCGAACGCGAGATTGTGACCGACAAGGATCGTCTCGGGCGTGTTAAGGGCTTCGAGCCGTTTCGCCGCGCCGGTCGCATCGAACTCAGGGGCCTCCGCGAGCATCTCGTTGGTCAGGTGATGGACCGCCATCGCCGCCGGCGGCACCTTTTTCGGGGGCCGGACCAGGTCATAGAGCGTCTCGTACCTGCCCTCATCTTCGAGGATTATCCCCACCGAACAGATGCGGTCTTTTTTTTCGACACCGGTCGTCTCGACGTCAAGATAACAGAGCATCAAAACCGTTGCAGGAGCGTATGGTAGTGTTCAAGGGTCCGGAAACTCTTCTCAAAGCGCCAGCGCAGCACAAAGGCGACGACGGCGTCACGCTGGGAAGATTCGAGCTTTTCGGCGCGCCCGAAATAGGCCAGCGAACTGTTCTTGTTCCTGACTTTCGCCTCGCGGTCGTAGGTGATGGCGATGATCTGGACATACTTGCCTTCGTGCGGCGTGCCCAGCGTATCTTCGGCAAGGGAGATCCCGGCGAGGTTCATCGCCTTGAATTCAAAAAGATCCGCGAATTCGGGCACCTTTTCATCGACGCCGAGGGCGTGGTAGAGGGATTCGAGCGCAGCCATGTTCTCCTTGCGTGCGACTTCGTAGCTTGAAATCTTTGCCGTAAGGTTTTTCAGACGATCCAGTGCCGTTGACACGTCTGCGCTCCTTTCCATATCATACGCTCCGGGAGCAAAAGCCCCCGTACCTACGCTAACGCTTTGTTCCGCCCCGGCATTTCCTTCGTTCATCCTCGGCGGAGGGCCCGCACCCCAAGGGTACTTCCTCCGGGCGCGCACCGTCGCGCTTTTAGAACGTCACCTTCGCGAGCGATAACATTAAGATGCTCGACACACAAGCCATCTACTGCATTATCATAGCAGTTTAACCAACCGTGCTTTATAATCAGCAAAAACTTTGGCGCATCGCGCCTGTGAGGTGATATGGATTATTTCAAGATCAACGGACCGAAAACCCTGGAGGGCAGCGTCGCCGTCTCCGGCGCCAAGAATGCCGCCCTGCCGCTGATCGCCATGACGATCCTTGCCGAAAAGCCGGTAACCGTCACAAACCTGCCCCACGTCGTCGACATCAAGACCCTGCTCAAACTGCTGACCAACCTCGGTGCGGCGTTTGAACTCGACGGCAACCGCGTCACCATCGATACCCGCCCCGTGAACCACACGATGGCGACCTATGACATCGTCAAAACGATGCGCGCCTCCATCCTCGTACTGGGCCCGCTGCTCGCGCGCTTCGGCCACTGCGAGGTCTCCCTTCCGGGGGGATGCGCCATCGGGCAGCGTCCCATCGACCTGCACCTCAAAGCGCTGGAGCATATGGGCGCGGAGATCACCATCCATGCCGGCTACGTCCGCGCCGAAGCCCCCGACGGCCTCAAGGGTGCGCACATTCTCTTCGACAAGATCACCGTCACCGGCACGGCCAATATCGTCATGGCGGCCGCTCTGGCCAAAGGGAAAAGTACCATCACGAACGCCGCGCGCGAACCCGAAGTCGTCCAGCTCTGCGAGATCCTGCGCGATGCGGGGGTCGCCATCGAAGGGATCGGCAGTTCCGAACTTGTCATTGAGGGCACCGGGGGCAAACTCGTCGACATCGCCTCCTTCGCCGTCATCCCCGACCGTATCGAAGCGGGAACCTACCTCTGCGCCGCGGCCATTTCACGCTCGCCGTTGACCCTGACAAATGTCCGTCCCGACCACCTCGAAGCGGTCCTGGGCAAACTCGAAGAGATGGGCGTAGGGATCGAAACGACAGAGGACACGATCACCGTCCTGCCTGTGCAGACCCTGAAACCTGTTGACATCACGACCATGGAGTACCCCGCCTTCCCGACGGACATGCAGGCGCAGTTCCTCGCGCTCTGTACCCAGGCCGAAGGGACGTCGACCGTCGAAGAGCGCCTCTTCGAAAACCGCTTCATGCATGTCAGCGAACTGCAGCGCCTCGGCGCCGACATCACACTCAAAGGCAATACCGCCACCGTCAAAGGCCCCTCGGCGCTCTTCGGCGCGGATGTCATGGCCA
Source organism: Sulfurimonas sp. HSL-3221 (assembly GCF_021044585.1). Classification (GTDB taxonomy): domain Bacteria; phylum Campylobacterota; class Campylobacteria; order Campylobacterales; family Sulfurimonadaceae; genus Thiomicrolovo; species Thiomicrolovo sulfuroxydans. The sequence continues at coordinate 2,005,886 of NZ_CP087998.1, forward strand.
CGGACCTGCGCGCCTCAAGCGCCCTCGTACTGGCGGCGCTGGTGGCAGAGGGTGAGACGAACATCCACCGCATCTACCACCTCGACCGCGGCTATGAGGCGCTCGAAGAGAAATTCAGCCTGATCGGTGCGGACATCGCCCGCCTGAAAGAGTAGTAGGGAAAAGAAAAGGGGAGATCACTTCTCTTCGAAGATGATCATTTCGTAGATGCTTTTTTTCGTCACCAGCGCCTTCTCGGGCGGTACGCTGGTGCTCTGCTTCGCCTGGGCCAGCTGGTAGCGCAGCTCGGCAATCTCCTGCTCCATCGTATCGATCTGCTCCTTGAGGCGCAGCGCCACATCGACGCCGGCAAGGTTGACGCCCATTTCGCGGGTCAGGCGGAGGATCAGCTTGATGCGGTCGATATCGCGCTGGGAGTAGAGACGAATCCGGCCGTCCGAACGCGAAGGGGTGATAAGGTTTTCACGTTCATACTGGCGCAGGGTCTGCGGATGGATGTCGAGGATCTTCGACACGATGCTGATCAGGTAGACCGGTTCGTCGTACGTATGCATGGCTTACTCCTTAGGTAGTTGCGCTTTCATCGCCTCGGTCAACTCTGAATCAAGGTCGTCCACGTTCGGCAGGATGATGTTCGCGACAAGGTAGAGGTCCCCGCGTACGTTGCTTTTTCGGTTCATTACCCCCATCTCTTTCACACGGAAACGCTGCCCGTTCTTCGTGTTCTGCGGTACTTTGAGGGTAATCTCCTTCTCCAGCGTCTTGACGCTCACCTTATCGCCGAAAAGCGCCGCGTAGAGCGGGACGTCGAAGGTTTTGATCAGCGTGTCGCCGTCGCGCTCGTATTCCGGGTTGGTGGCGATGTTGATCTTGAGGTAGAGATCGCCTGCGCTGCCGCCCTGTTTGCGCCCTTTGCCGCGGACGCGGAGCTTCTCGCCCGATTTGACCCCCGCGGGGATCTTGATGTCGAAGCTCTCCCCCTCCACGTTTACCTGGTGCTTGCCGCCGAGGATAGCCGTCTGGAACGGCACGGTGATGGAGGTCTCCAGGTCGAGGTTGACCGGCTGCTGGTAACCGCCGCCCCCGAAACCGCCAAAGCCTCCGAAACCGCCTGCACCCCCGGCTCCGCCGCCGAAACCGCCGAAGCCTCCCCCGCCGCCGAACATCTGGCGCAGGATCTCGTCGAGGTCGACATTGCCGCCCTGGGCGCGCGCAAAGTCCTGGAAGTTCTGGCCGCCGAACATCTGGTCGCCGAAACGGTCGTACTGCGCTTTTTTCTCTTTATCGCTCAGGACCTCGTACGCGGCATTGATCTCTTTGAACTTCTCCTCCGCTTCGGGGGACTTGTTCACATCGGGATGGTACTGGCGCGCCATCTTCCGGTAGGCTTTTTTGATTTCCGATTCGGTCGCGTTTTCATTGACGCCAAGGGTTTCATAAAGGCTTTTGCTCATGCAGTGTTACCTAGTTATATATTTTATTTTTAGCAGTGATTATAGCATATAAGTTGAGTCGATGTCAATCAAGGTTTGTTTTATCGCACTTTATGAAACTTTTAAGTTTGCGGTAGTATAATTTCGGCCCTCGGGGTGTGGCGCAGACTGGTAGCGTGCTTCGTTCGGGACGAAGAGGCCGCAGGTTCGAATCCTGTCACCCCGACCATCGAGAGACTTTCTTCCTAAAACATTTCCAGAAAAAATCCATCAAAACAACATCGAAAAATCAAGCATTTTTACGTACTAAATACAGCATATAATCCTCCTTTATTGTCAAGTCAGATACGATCATTAGCGTGTCAGGCGGATCACCTCGGCATGGCATATCCCGAAAGCGGCAGCCTTTCGCATTTTCTTCTTTCGGGTTCGGTTTCTTCTTTGTGCGAGCAAAGAAGAAAGGGAACAAAAATTACCATGATGTATATGAGGGATTAGGTTTACGAGAGCATATGCGGCCAGAGCCGCAGAGGGTTTAGTGTAGGAAGTGGCGGACACCCGTGAAATAGAGCGCCATGCCGTACTCGTCTGCCGCGGCGATGACTTCGTCGTCGCGGATGGAGCCGCCCGGTTCGATGACCGTCTTGACGCCTGCGGCCGCCGCTGCGTCGATGGAGTCGCGGAACGGGAAGAAGGCTTCGGATGCCAGCGCGGCACCGGTGACGTCCAGGCCCATCGCCTCAGCTTTTTTCAGCGCACACTGCGACGCGTCAACGCGCGAGGTCATCCCCATACCGACGGCGACCATTGCCGCGTCCTTGACGTAGACGACACAGTTCGACTTTGTCAGCGACGCGACTTTCCAGGCGATCTCCGCATCTTTCATCGCCACCGCATCCGCGCTCAGTTTGCTTTTGCGCTCGGCGTTGCTGATCTCATCCGCTGCCACCTTGTCGGCATCCTGGAAGACAAACCCGCCGTCGATGTGTTTGAAGTCAACGGCATCGTTGGCGAGGACGATCTTGTCGCTGCCGTATTCGAAAAGCTTGATGCGCTTCTTCGCCGCAAACACCTCCTGAGCTTCCGCCGTGATACGGCCGGCAATGATCACCTCAAGGAAGATTTCGTTCATCTTCTCCGCCAGCGCCTTGTCGACGACACCGTTAACGGCGACGACGCCACCAAAGGCGGAAACGGGGTCGCATTTGAGCGCTTCGGTATAGGCGTCAAGCAGGCTGTCGCGGATGGCGAAGCCGCACGGGTTGCCGTGCTTAACGATACAGACGGCATTTTCGTCGCCGAAGGCCGCGGCGATCTTGACCGCGCCGCTAATGTCTGTCAGGTTGTTGAAGCTCGCCTCGCCTTTGAGGGTCGTAAAGTTCTTGCTGAAATGCTCCTCGAACTCGTACAGCGCACCCTTCTGGTGCGGGTTCTCGCCGTAGCGCGTATTCATCACCTTCTTGCCGACGACGAACTGCTTCGCCCCCATACCGTCGTTGAAACGCTTGTTCATATAGTTGGCGATCATGCTGTCGTAGGCCGCCGTGTGCTCGTAGGCTTTGATCATCAGGCTGCGGCGGAACTCGACGCTGTTCTCATCATTCTCGATGGCGTTAAGGACCAGCGAATAGTCGGAGGGGTCGGTGACGATCATGACGCTGTCGAAGTTTTTCGCGGCGGAGCGGACCATCGCCGGCCCCCCGATATCGATGTTCTCGATGATCTCTTCGAAGTCGTCCGTACGCTCGATGGTCGCCTTGAAAGGGTAGAGGTTGACGCAGACGAGGTCGATCGGCTCGACGCCCAGCTCTGCCGCCTGGTCCAGGTGCGACTGCTTGTCGCGGCGATGCAGGATGCCGCCGTGGATGTAGGGGTTGAGGGTTTTGACGCGCCCCTCGAAACACTCCGGGAATTTGGTGACCTCATCGATCTCGATGGCCGCGATACCGGCCTCTTTCAGCATCTTGAACGTCCCGCCCGTTGAGATGATCTCATAGCCGTTTTTCACCAGGGACGCCGCGAATTCGACGATATTGCTTTTATCGCTGACGCTCAGCAGTGCTCTTTTCATTCCGTTTCGCCTTTTTTCGGGCTTGCAGCCCATGTATTTCATTGACGGAATTTTAACAGAGGAGCGGTTAGGATTGGATCAAATTCTGATCACGCCCCATGTTTTTGGCGTATATCCAGGAACTGCCAAAGATTATCGACAAAGAGCTCTACCAGTTTCGGATCGAAATGCTTGCCGCTCTCTTCGGTGAGATAGGCCAGCGCCTTGTTCACCTGCCACTCCTCCTTATAGCTGCGTTTGCTCAGCAGCACGTCAAACACGTCCGCCACGGCGACGATGCGCCCGAAGATATGGATATCTTCCCCCTTCAGCCCTTTCGGGTAGCCGCTCCCGTCGAACTTTTCGTGGTGCTGGGCGGCGATGATCGCTGCGGCCCTCAGCACGGGCCGCTTGGTGCGGCTGAGGATGTGGGCCCCCCACTGCGTATGGTGTTCCACCGCCTCGCGCTCTTTGGCCTCTAACGGCAGAGGTTTGTTCAGGATCCGCTCGGGAACAATGACGTTGCCGATATCATGCATCGCCGATGCCATCTTCAGCATCTCGACGGCTTCCGGGCGGAGTCCGTAGAGCTCGCCGAGCAGCGCACTGTACCCCGCGACTCTTTTGAGATGTCCCTTGTCCTGCGAACGGAGCTCCCCGACATACGCCAGGGTGTAGATCAGATCCTCCTCCGTCTCTTCAGCATGCCGTTCCCGATGTTTTCTCAACTCCAGGTGCGTCCGGACCCGCGCATAGAGTTCCGAATGATTGAAGGGTTTGACGATGCAGTCCGCACCGCCGGCTTCAAAACTGCGTTTAATCTCCTGCGCCCCCGGGATCATCCCGGTAAAAATGACGGGGATCTCCTGGGTCTTGGCTTCCGATTTCAGCCGCTTGCAGATCCCGTAGCCATCGATACTCTTCGCCGTCGCGTCAAGCAGGATCAGGTCGATATTCAGCGCGCCCGCTATCGCCATTGCCGCGTCTTCGTTCTCTGCCCCCAAAACGCTGCACCCCTCTTTGGCGAACAGTTCCCTGACGGTGACGATGTGCTTCGGAGACTCGTCAACGACCAGGATTTTTGCCGGAAAAATTTTCATATTTACTCTTTTTAAAAACAATAAACAATATGGTAGCACCGATATATTAATTTTTTATAAATATAATTGTTATATAGCATTTTTATCACATTTGATACGCCTCGGGGAGATCGGCGGTGCGCTATAATGCCGCATGCGAACCAGACGCCTGCTGCTCTTACTGCTGTTCCTCGTCGCCCTCAGCGGCGAAGCGCTGCACACCCTCAGTGCGCACCATGACGGGAGTCACTGTCCCGTCTGTACCGTCGCCGCCCACGCGGCAGCACCCGATATCGTCAAACCGTTCGAGCCGTTTATCCTCTTCCATGACACTGAAGAGCCTTGCCCGGCCGCCGAAGCCCACAGCAGCTTTGCCCTCCATTTCGTTCCGGCCCGGGCCCCTCCCCGCTTCGTTTAATCCCTACAAAAAAACCATAGCACTATGCAGCACCCATCACAAATCCAACCCGGGTGCACTGATTAAACGGAGTCTATATAATGCAAAAAACTTTTATCTCCCTGCCCCTTTTCTGCGCACTGCTCTTCGCGGATGCCGCCACGATCCTCCCGGTCGAAAAGCGCACCTTCGAACAGTCCAAGTTTATTCCGGACATCTCTCTGATCCTCGATGCATCCTACGTCACCCGCAACAAGACAGATGACGAGATCGCCCACTACGAGATCCCCGGTGTCGCCCACGGCATCATGGGGGCCCACGCCCACGACGGGCACTCCCACGCCACCTACAACGCCTACAACGGCTTTAATCTCAACTACGGCGAACTGGTGCTTTCGAGCTCCGTCGACCCCTACTTCACCCTTGACGGCACCTTCCACTTCAGCGAAAACGGCGTCGAGATCGAAGAGGCCTATTTCACCTCGACCGCTCTCCCCTACGGCCTGCGTCTGCGCGGGGGGAAACTGCTCTCCAACTTCGGCCGTCTCAACTCTCAGCACCACCACTACTGGGATTTCGGGGACATGCCGCTCGTCTATCAGGCCTTCCTCGGTGATCACGGCATCAATGAGAAGGGGGTCCAACTGCAGTGGGTCGCTCCGACGGAGACCTACCTGATGTTCGGAGGCGAGGTACTCCAGGGCGAGAACGAGATGATGTTCGGCACCGCCAGCATCGCCGACCCGACCGCGACCGACCCCGATGCCGCGCCGCTGGCCGAATCGGCCGATGCGCCCGCCCTCTTTGTCGCCTATGCAAAAACCGCCGTTGATATCGGCGAGACGACCGTTATGCCCGGCATCTCCTACGCACGCGGCACCTCGCGGCTTGACCACTTCGAGGATGAAACGCCCCACGCCTTTTCGGGTATGAGTTCGCTCTACGGTGCCGACCTGACCGTCAAACACTACTTCGACTCCTACAGCTTCCTGACCTGGCAGAGCGAGTGGATGATGCGCGACATGAAGGGCACCCAGTATGCGCAGCCCGATGCCAATACGACGACCTCGGTCTCCCTGCGCAAAGAGCAGGCAGGCTACTACACCCAGCTCGTCTATGCCTACAACATGAACTGGCGCACCGGCGTCCGCTACGACAATATCTATCAAAACGATGTCACGAAGAACGGTACAGCCCAGGAGATGGAGAACAGCTTTGAGCGGATCAGCGCCATGGTGGAGTACCACCCCAGCGAGTTCAGCCGTTTCCGTCTTCAGTATAATCACAACATGGCCCTCTATAACGAGGATGGCGACCGCCAAAGCGTCGATACGATTATGCTGCAGGCCAATATTGCCATCGGGGCGCACGCGGCCCACGACTTTTAGGCCGTTGACGCTGCGACAGGGGTGGTCTCCCGGCCGCAGTGTCAATACCGGGTCTCCCCTGCCGAGAGACCCATCCTCCGAGGGGAGTTCCTTCGGGCGCGTGCCCTCGGCGCTTAGTATGAGGCGACATTTAATTACTAAGGTTTGACATGCAAAAACTGCTTTTTATCCTTCTACTGCCCGCCGCGCTCCTTGCCCACCTCAATATCGCCGTCACCTACCCCTACATCGGCGCACTGACACGGGCGGTCGGCGGTGACCACGTCACGACCGTCGTGCTGGCCAAGGGGAACTGGGATCCCCACTTCGTCGTTCCCCGCCCCTCCCTCATCGCCAAGATGCGCCGGGCCGATGCACTGATCATGAACGGCGGGCAGCTGGAGATCGGCTGGCTTCCGCCGCTGATCCGGCGCGGAAACAACCCCAAGGTCAACCCCTCTGCGCCGACCTTTCTGAACCTGGCACAGGGGATCGAGCTAATCAACAAACCGAGCGAGGTCGACCGGGCCAACGGGGATATCCACCCTGCCGGCAATCCCCATTTTCACCTCGATCCGCACAACATCCCGCTCTTGGCAAAGCAGATCGCGCTGTTTCTGGCATCAATCGATGCGGAGCACAAAAGCATTTATGAAAAGAACCTGGAAAATTTCAATGCGGAATGGGGGAAAAATCTCGAGCGCTGGACACGGGTCATGGCGCCGAAACAGGGGATGAAAGTCGTGCAGTTCCACGACAACCTCGCCTACTTCAACAAGGCCTTCGGCCTCATAAACATCGCCACGATCGAGCCGCTGCCGGGCATCCCGCCCTCCCCGCGTCATACCCTCGACGTGATCGGGAAAATCCGCGCCGAGCATCCCTGCTGCATTCTGCACGACGTCTACCACTCCACCAAGACCGCGGAATACATCCGGGACAAGACCGGGATCAGGGTCATCCTGATGCCCCACGATATCGGGGCGCTGGAGTCTGTCGACTCCCTCACCGCCCTGTTTGACTATCTGACAAAGGCCCTCACCGATGATTGATATTTTCCTGCCGCCGCTGCTGCTCGTCTTCGTGCTCGTCATGATTCACGCCTGGTTCGGCAAAGGGGTGCTCGAGCGCGGCATCATCTTCACCGACCTCGCCATCGCACAGTTCGCGGCGCTGGGCAGCGCCGTCAGCCTCGGCTTTTTTCACGGGGAGTATCTCTATGTGCTCACCCTCGGAAGCGCCCTGTTCAGCGCTGTGCTCATCGCGTTCGCATCGCACAGGAACCTGCACCTGGAGGCGTTTATCGGGATTCTTTACGTCCTGGGTGCCAGCGGCGTTATGATGGTCCTGGCCAACTCCGCCGAGGGGATGGAGCACTTCAAGGCGCTGCTGGCGAGCGATATCCTTTTCACGCCGATGAAGCACGTGCTCTACAGCAGCGGCGTCTATGCCCTGCTGGGGCTTCTGATATGGCAGCTCTACCCGCGTCTTAACGGGTTCATGCAGGAGCTGCTCTTCTTTGTCATGCTTGCCGTCACCGTCACCTCATCCGTCCAGCTTGCCGGCGTGCTCGTCGTCTTTACGCTGCTGATCGCACCGGTCTTTATGGCATCCATGCAGAAGCGTTTCCCGCCGCTGGGCTTCGCCTTTGTCTTCGGCTGGGCATTCAGCGCCGCGGCGATCGCCGCATCCTACACCTTCGACCTGCCGACGGGCTACACCATCGTTTTTCTCGGTGCCCTCAGTGTCCTGCTCGGCACGCTGATGCTCAGCCGTACGAAAGCCTGAGCTACTTGTCGAGGTTGTTCTCGTCCCAGCAGGCGTCGACCTGCCGGTCGATGGCGAGATCGGCACTGGTCTGCTCGTTGACGTCGCCGACGATGTCCCAGGTACTGATTGCCATAAAAGCAAACGCCGCCACCAGCACCGCCGTCACAAAATAGATGTTCATATACTCTTTCTTGAAAAGCTTCACGGGACTCCTTTCCACTCCAATTGTCCCCATTTTATAGCATAAGGGTTAATAATATGAAAAGCCGTGATAGAAGGCGTCTTCTTTTAGGCTTATCTAAGGCGGGTATAATGTCGCCATCACATGCAAAGGATAATTTATGGAGCTCAAAGACCAGATCAGAAACGATATTAAAGAAGCGATGAAAGCCAAGGAGGTCCAGCGCCGCGACGCGCTGAGACTGCTCAACAGTGCCATGAAACAGATCGAGGTGGACGAACGCAAGGAGCTCAGCGACGACGATGTCATCGCCATCATCCAAAAACAGATCAAGCAGCGCAACGACGCGGCGGCCCAGTACAAGGACGCCGGACGCGACGAGCTGTACGACAAAGAGATGGCCGAGATCGCCGTGTTCGAAACCTACCTTCCGGCACAGCTCGACGACGCCGAGCTTGAAAGCGCCGTCAAGGCGATCATCGAAAAAACCGGTGCCAGCACGATGAAAGATATGGGCAAGGTCATGGGAATGGCCAGCAAAGAGCTCGCAGGCCAGGCCGACGGCAAACGCATCAGCAGCTGCGTTAAAACACTCCTTTCATAAATTTTCCCGCTCCGTCATTTCCCGGACGGAGCGGTCCCAACCCTCTCTTCACGACACCTTTCTGCCGTCCAGAGTTCCGAGCACTGTCCGATAGTATGTTCACCAAGGAAAAGTCATGACAACGAAAATCATAAAAGAGCTGAGACGCTACCTGCAGATCCTGATCGGCGGTATGGTACTGGCGGCGGGGGTCACCCTCTTCCTTGTGCCCAACCATATCACCTCCGGGGGCACCCCCGGGATGGCCATCCTGGTCAACTATTTTACGGGCATCTCCATCGGGACGATCATGCTCTCCATCAACATCCCGATGGTGCTCATGAGCATGAAGTTCATCGGCCGGGGATATGCATTTCGGACCGTGTTCGCCATCGTCGTCATCGCCATGTCGGCGGATATGTTTCTGGAGATGCTGAAGCTCCCCGCCCTGACACAGGAACCGCTGCTGGGCGCCGTCTTCGGCGGGATGCTTATCGGCCTGGGGGTGGGGCTGATCGTCAAAGCCAGCGCATCGCCCGGCGGCCCCTCCATCATCGCCGGCATGATCGCCCACAGGACCCACTGGAAGGAGGGGGATCTCATCATCGCGCTCGATGCCCTGATCGTCTTCTCGGCCGGATTCGTCTTCCCGAAACTCGACAGCATGCTCTGGAGCCTGGTCGGCGTCTACATCAGCGCCAGGGGCATCAACCTGATCCTCTCCGGCCGCCCCTCCAAAAAAGTGCTGCATATCTCTTCGGAGAACGCCGAAACCCTCAAAGCCCACCTCCTGCACAAACTGGGGCACGAAGGCGGGGTCATTCTCGAAGGGACGACGCTCCACACGGGGGACGAACGGCGGCTGCTGATGCTCATCGTGGATAACAATAAAGTCCAGAGCGTCCGGCAGATCGTCCAGGCGTATGACCCTTCGGGTGTCGTCGTTGTGATGGAAGCATCGGAGTTGATGGGCGGGGGGCATTGACGGCGACCATGCCCGTCAGCGGCATGATGCATTGAGACGTTAGCAGGATCTTTTCTATCCGGCTCTTACCGGAATTTGAGGGGGATTATTTCGGGCACCCCTCGCCCGTTTTCAGGCAGCGCAACGCACTTTCGACATCGTCCTGGCGCATCAGCGACTCCCCGACAAGAAAGGCGTCGACGCCCGCTTTGCCGAGATCTTCGAGCTGGCCGTATTCATAGATGCCGCTCTCGGCGACGATGATCTTGTTGTTCGGGATGAGCGGGATAAGCTTGTAGCTCAGTTCCATATCCATCTCGAAGGTCTCGAGGTTGCGGTGGTTGATGCCGATGATGTCGGCGCCGGCGAAGATCGCCTTGGTCAGGTCCGCCTTGTCGTGGATCTCGACCAACGCCTCCATCCCCAGGTGACGAGTGTAGTCAAGCAGCTCTTTCAGCTCTTTGCGCGAGAGCGCCTTGGCAATCAGCAGGACGAAATCCGCGCCGTAGACGAGGGCTTCGACCAGCTGGTACTTGCTGACGATGAAATCCTTGCGCAGGAGCGGAATGGCCGCGTACCGGCGGATCTCCGCGAGGTAGTCCAGGCTGCCTTGGAAATAGTGCGGTTCGGTGAGCACGGAGATGGCATTCGCACCCCCGCGCTCATAGGCCTGCGCGATGGCCACCGGGTCAAAGTCTTCGCGGATCACGCCCTTTGACGGGCTCGCTTTTTTCACTTCGGAGATGATGCGGTAGGGCTCCGCTTCCGTCGCTTGCAGATGCGGGATGACCGGCCGCGGCGCACGAGCATTGAAGGCGAGGGAACGCCCCAGCCAATCCATGCTATACTCCTTTTCGCGGCGGGCGAGGTCCTCTTTGGTCTTCGCGATAATCTCATCCAGAATCATTGCTTTCCTTGTGTTGTTTTACGTAAACGTTTCATGCATTCCTCAATGGCTTTGACATGTTTGTCCAGCTCGGGGTCACGCTCGCCCCCCATCGCTTTAAGGGCTTCTTTCATCGTGGCGTCGGCCTTGCGGCACTGGCCGAGTTTGTAGTAGCCCCAGGCAAGCGAATCGAGGTAGAAAGGCGAACCCGGTTCCTGCCGCAGGGCCGCCTCGACATACTTGATCCCCTCCGCGGGATCGACGTCGTTGTCGATGAGCAGGTATCCCAGGTAGTTGAGCATCAGGGAGTCTTTTTCGCTCTTGACCGCCGTCTTCAGTTTGTCGACGATCTCCGCGACCAGCTTCGGATCCGTTTTGTCCTCGGCCGCTTCAAAAGCGAAAATGGCGCTCTGTCCCAGGTAGGTCGCATCGCCGCTCTGCTCGTAAAGCTTCTGTGCCAGTTCGGAGGCGGCGGTGTACTCCTTGGCGTTGATATAGAGCTTCAGCAGCATGGCATCATCCGAATGGTGCTGTTCCAGGAACTGTTTGAGATGCACCATGTCGTTTTGATAGCTGTAGATGCGGGCGATCGCATCGGCGACATCCTGGGTGGGATAGTTGCTGTAAAGCCGCAGATAGGTCCCCAGCATCCCCTCGACGTTGTTCTGCTCGCTGTAGAGCCCGGCAAGCCGTTTGCAGATGCGCTGGGAACAACCGTGGAGACGGATGTGGGTTTCAAGCTGGGCGATGGCGTCTTTTTGGCGGTCGAGATTGACGTAGAGGATAACCGCCATACGGTCGAGGACCGCCTCGTCGTAATCGAGGTCGTAGGCGCTCTCCAGGTAGCGCAGCGCCGTGTTGTACTGCTTTTGGCGCGCGTAGATCTCCGAGACCCCGATGTAATCCTGCTTTGCCTTCGTCTTCTCCAACAGTACCAGCGCCGCCTGTTCGGCCGCTTTGACCTCACCCTTGCCGAGCAGTCCCCGGATCCGGTAACGCTCTATCTGGGCATTGAATCCCTCTTGTTCCTCGAACATCTGGGCATTTTCTAGCACATCGTCATACTGTTTCGCATGCAGCAGGTTTTCAAAAAAGTGGTCCCGGTAGGGAAGCCGCGGCGCCTTCTCGTAGAGCACCGCATAGAGCTGCGCCGCCGTCGCGTACTGCCCGTGCGCCTCCGCGTCAAGGGCAAACAGGGCGTAGGCGTCCTCTTCCTCGAACGCCTTCGTCTGCGGCGACAGTGTCGGTTCTTTCAGGCTGCAGCCTGCGAAAAAGAGCAGCAAAAGGGCCGTGCAGGTAATACGTTTAAACATCGACGATCCCCGGACACTCCCGCTTGAGCTCATCGACGCGGGTCTTGTAATACTCCCAGAAGGGAAAGGTACGGCACTGGGCGGGGCGGGCCGTGTAGACGCGGCAGCCGTTCGTCTCCCGGTCGAAAAAGACGCAGTCGTGCGACATGCCGACGATCCGTTCCTTGAGCGAAAACTTGTAACCGCGCTTTTCAAGGTAGGTACGACGGAAGTCCGGCTCCTCCATTTCCAGGGCCGCGGCCAGTGCCTGGATCTCGTCGGGGGAGACGAAGATATTGCCGCTTTCACCGGTGCAGCAGCGTCCGCCGCAGCCGGCGCAGGCGGAGGGGTCGAACGCGTAGGGGTAGCCGTCTTCTTTTATCATAGGGTGCATTTTATACTGTGCGTCCTTGCATCGCGGTAGACCTGCAGGCTCTTGGCGGAAAACTCATCTTCGTCAAAGGCGAAAATCGGCGGCCGGACGCGCATGAGCGAACGGGAGTTTTTCCGGGCGTGCAGCATCACCAGGGTCGCATTGCGATCCGGTTTCGAATGAACGAATTGTACATCAACCACTCTTAATTTGGCGCGTTCGCAGGCGGCGCAGAGGTGGGCGAACTGCTGGGGGTCGTAGCAAAGCAGCAGGTGCCCCTGGGGGCGCAGGAGTTTTGCCGCATGGGAGATGAACGCGTCGATGGGCAGGTGCAGGTTGTAGCGCGCCGTGTGCACCATCTCATTCTCCGAACGCGAGGCCCCCTCGTGGTAGAAGGGGGGATTGGAAACGATGTACTCAAACCCTTCCGGGTCCTTGAAGGCGAGAAAATCCGTGTGGTGGACCCGGTAGTCGATCCCGTTCACCTCCGCATTCTTCGAAGCGTACTGCACGAAAGCGTCCTGTTTCTCCACCGCCTCGAGCCGCACTTTCGGGTTGTCGCGGGCCACCAGCAGCCCGACGACGCCGCAGCCCGCCCCCACGTCGAGCATACGGCCCCGCGGCGCGAAAGAGGAGATGAAGTCATACAGGAAGATCGAGTCGCTGTTGTAACAGTACCCCTCCTGCGGCTGGTAAAGCAGCATTTAGTCCCCCCGTCGATATAATTTCCGTCATTATACAGTGCCGCGGCGTTCTCGCCCAAAAGAAAGGATTCGCATGATCATCATCCCCGCCCGTCTTGCCTCCACCCGCTTCCCGCAAAAAGTTCTGGCGGATATCGGCGGACTGCCGATGGTCGTCCGCACGGCACGTCAGGTGGCCCACCTCGACGATGTCGTCGTCGCCGCGGACGATGAGAGCATCATCGAGGTGTGCAAAGCCCACGGCGTCAAAGCGATGCTCACGTCGACGACGCACAAAAGCGGCACCGACCGCATCAACGAATGCGCCCAGCTGCTCGACATCCCCGATGACGAACTCGTCATCAATATCCAGGCCGACGAGCCCTTTATCGAGCCGGAGGTCCTGACCCTGCTGATCGACCGCCTGACTGCCCTCAAGGCGGAGGGGCGCCCCTTTGTCATGGGCAGCTGCTACAACGCCGTCAACGCCGAAGCCGCCGACGACCCGAACCTCGTCAAGGTCGTCGTGAACGCGAAGCATGACGCCATCTACTTCTCCCGTTCAATGATCCCCTACAACCGGGGCGGCGGGGCCACCTACTTCGGCCATATCGGCATCTACGGCTTCACAAAGAGGAGCCTCCACGCCTTCTGCGCCCTCGACGACGCGCCGATCGAGGACATCGAAAAGCTCGAACAGCTCCGCGCCGTCCACCACGGGCTTCCCATCAGCATGGTCAAGGTCGCCAGCACCGGCTTCGGCATCGACACGCCGGAGGATCTGGAACGGGCCAAAGAGATCTTTGGGGTCCAATAAAACGGATCCGTCACGGATTAAAAGCCCTGAAACGCCAGCGTACTGCATGGGCATATGCCATGGAGAGTGTTCAAAAAGTAATGTCGGTTATTGAAAAAGTAAAAAAGAGGTCTCCGGCCGAAGCCGGAAAAGTAGAAGCTCGTTAGATGTTGTCGCGGATACCGAGATCGGCAACGAGTTTGTCGTATGCTACGCGGTTTGTGCGTTTGAAGTAACGCATCAGACGGCGGCGCTGACCGACGAGCTTGAGCAGACCGAGGCGTGACGCGTGGTCTTTCTTGAAAGTTTTGAGGTGTTCAGTCAGTTCAGCGATACGTGTGCTGAGCAGTGCGATCTGCACTTCTGAAGAACCGGTGTCGTTTTCGTTACGTCCGAATTTTTTAACAATCTCTTGTTTTTTCGCCGCATCCAAAGCCATAATAGCCTCCTGAGGGTATAATAAATTTTTCGTTCACAATCGAACAAGGGCGAAATTATAGCGAATGTTTTCTGTTTTGGCAATCTTCCCGGACGGCTCGCCGGCGCTTTTTACTAAACTTCTCCTCTATAGTCGTTTTTTTTGAGCTACGCTTTAGGGTAATCGGATATAATTTCTCTTAATTAAACCAGATCTCCTGCACCATGGGATCGGAAAGTGACGCCATGCTCATCACCCGTGCCAGCGAATACGCCCTGCTCTCGCTCATCGTCCTGGCCAAGGCCGAGAAGCCCCTCGATGCCGATACCCTCTCGAAGGAACTCGATATCTCCAAAAGCTTTCTCGCGAAGATCCTCCAGTCGATGGCACGCAACGGTATTCTCAACTCCTTCAAGGGCGCCAACGGCGGATTCGCCCTGGCCAAGGATATGCACGACATCACCGTCAGGGACATTACCTGCGCCGCCGAGGGGAAGAACCCCTCCGTTTTCGACTGCTCCAAATCCCAAAAAGATTGCCCCTCCGATAAAGCGACCACCTGCCAGATCTGGCCCGTCGTCAACCGGCTCCAGGACAAGATCGACACTTTCCTCGAGAAACTCACCCTCGCCGACCTGATCGAACAGTAACCCAAGAAAGGCCATTGTGACCATTTACCATCTCTCCCATATCGACCTCGACGGCTACAGCTGCCAGCTGGTGCTGCAGCACACGCCCCACACCATGCATTTTTACAACGCCAACTACGGCGAAGAGGTCCCCGAACGCCTGCGCCAGATCGTCGAGGCAATCGCGCACGAATCCGAGGCGATGATCCTCGTCACCGATCTTAACCTGACCCCCGACGAATCCCGCTGGCTCGACGCCGAGGTCAAGCGCTTCAACGAATCGGGCAAAAAAATCACCCTGCAGCTGCTCGACCACCACGGCAGCGGCAAGGAGAGTGCGGCCCGCTATACATGGTATACGCTCGACACGGATCGCAGCGCGACGAAGATCACCTACGAATTCGCCAAAGAGCACGGCTGGCTGCAGGAGGAACCTGCGTGGATGGAGGCCTATGTCGCCGTCGTCAACGCCGTCGATCTCTGGCTGCAGGATGAAACGGAGAATTTCGAATACGGCAAGGTGCTCATGCGCCTCGTCAGCGAGACCCGCGAGCTGGGGCGCACCCTCTTCGCGGAGCAGGACCGCGCCTACAAGCTGAGCCTGCTGACCGAAGCCGCAGCGATGATCGCTCTGCCCGACGCCCCGATCGTGCTGGACGAGAAGATCCATCTGATGAAGAAGGGGTTTTTCCGCGAGAATGAGAACAACACCCTCGACAACCTGGTGACGAAGTACATCGTCTCCCTGATGGGGGCGAAGCGCAAAGAGATGACGATCTATTACAAGGGCTACCGCGGCTTTCTGAGCTATGCCGTCGGCAACACCTCCATTATCGGCAACGGCTTCCTCGTCGCCTACCCGGAGTATGACTTCATTGTCGACATCAGCCCCCGCGGGACGATGAGCCTGCGCGCCAACAACCAGGTCGATGTCTCCCTCATCGCCAAGGAGTGGGCGGGCGGCGGTGGACACCCCAACGCCTCCGGCGGACGTATCCAGGGCTTCAAAGAGCAGTTCCGCTATGACAAAGTCAAAACGCAGATCGAGTCCCTGATCGCCAAACGCGAATCCGTCTCCGGGAAACTGCCGCAGAAAAGCGAATAGGGCCCTAGCGGTTTTTCGCGAAATAGCGCTCTACACCCTCCGCCAGGCCCCTGGCAAAATAATCCTGATACGTATTGCTGTGAATCCGTACCGCCTCTTTAGGGTGAGTGATAAAGCCTATTTCGACGAGGACCGCCGGCATCTGTGCACCGACCAGAACCCAGAACGGTCCCTCTCTGACCCCTGCATCCTTTACCTCTTTGTAACGGGCCCGCAGCGAAGAGAGCACGCTAGACTGCAGGTCGATTGCCAGTTTATGCGATGCGACGATCTTCTCGGAGTTGAGGACGTTCAGGAAGGTGCTTTTCCCGTAGAAATCCATATCCTCGACTTCCGCCTTGTTCTCCAGGGCCGCGGCGTTCGTCGCCCGTTTGGAACGTGACGGGGAGAGAAAGTAGGTCTCGATGCCGTACGCTTTGCGCGCCTTGCTTTTGGGCACGGCGTTGGCATGCAGGGAGATGAAAAGGTCCGCTTTCTTCTTGTTGGCGTAGCCCGTACGGTTGCGCAGCTTGATAAACTTGTCCTTGCTGCGGGTCATGTAGACGGTGTAGCCGCGTTCGCGCAAACGTGAGGCCATCTTTGCCGCCAGGGAAAGGACGATCTCCTTTTCCTTGTAACGGTTGTGCCCGACGGCCCCGCCGTCCTTGCCTCCGTGGCCCGGGTCGATCACGATCACCCGCTCTTTGTTGCGGGCCTGGCCCGGGCTTGTCACGGGCACGTGCTTTGGCGACGTCACCCCGGAGAGCCCGGCACGTACCGTCAACGTCTTCTCCGCTTTGGCAAAGCGTACCGGAAGTGCCTTAGAACTTTCCAAAACCAGGCGGATGGTCTGCGGTTTGTACTGGGTCAGGCTGATACGCTTGAGGTCACGGTGGGTCAGCGTATGAGACTCGTCCAGCACCGCATGGATATCGAGGACATAGCGGTAGCCGTGCTTGCCGCTCTTTTTCAGCTTGAAGAAGTTGACATCTTTGTTCGAAAGCGTCTTTTCAAAACGGAATACCAGGTTACCGCTGTCCCATTCGACCTCTTCCAGGCGGTTCTGCCCTTTGATGCTCGGCGCTTTCGCTCTGCCTTTGGATGCCGGTTCCGGCTTTGCGACCGGCTCCGCGACCGGGGCCGGTTTGACGTCCGCTGCAGGCGCCGGCAGCGTTTTGAGCTTGTTGCGGTAGTCGCTGACGTCGATATGCAGTTTGTTTCCGCTGGCAACGATCCCCTCCAGTGCACGCCGTTTTTTAGCGGCGTCCCCTTCAACCGTGGCGTCCATATAGGCGGACTTGAACGTATCATATGCCTGGAAAATTTCGGATTGTTTATTGGATTGAAGCACCGTCTCCGCCTGGGAGAGGTTCATACCGCTGAGGGTATTCGCGGTCAGCATAAGAGCCGTGACGATTGCGCGGAGCCGCTTCAACGTCATTGCGACCTATTCGCCTTCGGTCAGCTTTTTCATCAGGTCGGCGACACTGATGAGTTCGGTGATCCGGTAGCCGTTCGTACCGGAGAAGAAGAGGCCCAGTTCCGTATTCCCCTCATACGCGTCGCTGAGGCGGTCGGCGATGCAGAAACCGACCGCTTTCGCCTCAACCCCGCGTTCGCAGGGGGCGACACAGTTCGAGATACACTTGATCGCCGGTCCCGTGCGGGTTTCGACGAGGCTGCTCAGGTTCGTACGCACCCCTCTGGCCGGGTAACCGACCGGGGATTTCATGAGGTGGATATCCTCCTCTCTTGCTTCGAGGAGGACCTTCTTGAAGTTCGGGTGGGCGTCGCACTCGTAGGTCCCGATAAACCGGGTCCCCATCTGTACCCCTTTGGCACCGAGCGCCATCATCTCCTCGATGTCCTTTTTGTCCCAGATACCGCCGGCGGCAATGACCGGGATTTCGCCCCAGCTGGCCGCCTCTTCGACGACCGGAGCGACCAGGTTCTCGAGCTGATGCTCCTCCATGGAGCACTGCTCATAGGTAAAGCCCTGGTGGCCGCCGCTCTTGGGGCCTTCAAGGATTACGGCGTCGGGGAGGCGGTTGTAACGCTTCTCCCAGCGCTTGCAGATGATCTTGAGCGCCTTCGGCGAGGAGACGATCGGTACCAGGGCCACATCGGGATACCCCTCGGTGAATTCCGGCATGTTCGTCGGCAGTCCCGCCCCGGTGATGATGATGTCGATTCCCGCTTCGCAGGCGTCCCGTACGACACGGCCGTAGTCGTTGATGGCGTAGAGAATGTTCGCCGCCAGCGGCGCGTCGCCGCAGATCTTGCGTGCATTGTTGACGATAGCCGTGAGTCCCTCTTTGGAGTAGAAGTTCTCCACGTCCAGCGGGCGTCCGGAGACGAGTTTGTGCGCATGCTCTTTCTGCTCGTAATACCCGGTCCCGACGGCGCTGATGACGCCGAGGCCGCCCTCTTTGGAAACGGTGCCGGCCAGACGGTCCCAGCTGATGCCGACGCCCATACCGCCCTGAACGATCGGTTTTTCAATGGTGTATTTGCCGATTTTCAGCGGTTCGAAGCTCATCTATTTCACCTTTACGCGTGCAAACTTGCGCTTGCCCACCTGAAGGATGTACTCCCCGGCTTCGAGCTGAAGCTGTTCGTCATCCACTTTTTGCTGGTCCATTTTAACGGCTCCTTGCTTAAGGTCGCGCCGGGCCTGCGATGTAGATGCCTCAAGCCCGCAATCCTGTAGCGCTTTGGCGATCCAGACCGGTCCGTCGAGCTCGAATTCGGGCATGTCGCTCGGCAGTTCGCTCTTGGCGTGGACCCGGTCGAACTCCGCCTTCGCCGCTTCGGCATCCGTTGCGCTGTGGAAGCGTTCGACTATTTCCATCGCCAGCGCCTCTTTGACCTTTTTCGGATGGGCCTTGCCCTCCTCGACGTCGACTTTGAGCTGCGCGATCTCGGCGAGGCTCTTGTGGCTGAGCAGTTCGTAGTAGCGCCACATCAGGTCATCGGAGATGCTCAGCATTTTGCCGAACATCTCCCCCGGGGAGTCGGCGACGCCGATATAGTTGTTGAGACTCTTGCTCATCTTCTGAACGCCGTCGAGGCCTTCGAGGATCGGCATCATCAGCACCGCCTGCTCTTTGCCCTTCTCGTAGGCGCGCTGCAGGTGGCGACCCATGAGGAGGTTGAACTTCTGGTCCGTTCCCCCGATCTCGATATCGCTGTCAAGGTGCACGCTGTCGAAGCCCTGAAGCAGCGGATAGATGAACTCGCTGATGGAGATGGGCGTACCGCTCTTGTAGCGCTTTTCGAAATCGTCGCGCTCAAGCATCCGCGCGACGTTCATCAGGGTGGTGAGCTCCAGCATCCCCGCCGCGCCGATGGGGTTGATCCAGTCGGCGTTGAAGAGGACCTCCGTCTTCTCGGGGTCGAGGATCTTGAAGACCTGCTCCTTGTAGCTCTTGGCATTTTCGGCGATCTGCTCCGGGAGCAGTTTTTTACGCGTCTCGCTCTTGCCGGTCGGGTCCCCGATCTGCGCCGTAAAGTCGCCGATGATGAACTGGACGCGTCCGCCGATGCGCTGGAAAGCGGCCAGCTTGTTGAGCAGGACCGTATGGCCCAGGTGCAGGTCCGGTGCCGTCGGGTCGAACCCGGCTTTGACGCTGAAAGTTTTCCCCTCTTCCAGGGCCGCTTTTACCAGCGTCTCGATACGCTCCTCGTCGATGATCTCCGCCGTACCGCGGCGGATCTCAGCCAATGCTTCTGTTACTGTCATTCTTTCCCTTCACCTCTCACACGGACCGATACGCGTCGTCCGTTCGAATAAACTGTATGATATGAATTTTTTGTTCAATTTTAGCGCGGAGGCGGTTAATATCCGCTTCCGAACTCTGGAACTCCAGCTCGCACAGCTGCTGGTGTTCCTGGCGCTCCTTGCCCAGTTCAATGCTGACGATTTCCGCCCCCAGCTTCGCCAGGAACGTGAGGAAATCCGCCAGTGCCCCTTTGGCGTTCTGCATGCTGACGATCATGTGGTAGTGGAAGATGCTCTCCTGCTTCCAGCGCACGAAAAGCATCGGCTCCTCATCCTCGATCAGCGTCGCGGCGTGCTGGCACATCTTGTGGTGGATGTGCGCCTTGCCGTTGCTGACAAACCCGACGATCTCGTCCCCGGCCTTGGGGTGGCAACAGAAATCGAAAACGACATCCGAGATCGTGTGGTTCGAGAAGAGCTCGATCGAGCCGAAACGGTAGAGTTTGAGCTTGAAGCGGTGCGACGCCAGGAACGCGCCGAACTTTTTGTGCGAGCGCAGATCCTTCAGGTAGTGGTGCAGCACCTCTCTGAGGTAGTCCACGTCCCGGGCGATCATCCAGGCGTTCTGCAGACGGTTGTGTTCGCGCAGCCACTCGCGGATGCGAGTCACGTTGAGCTGCATGACGCCGCGCATGATCAGCAGACCGCTCCGGCTGTCGATGTCGCGGATGCGGTGGCGGCAGTTGATGCGGATGTGCTGTTTTGCCCGGGAGGTCTTGACCGCATCCATCCAGCTGCAGCGCAGCAGCTTCTCCTCTGCGGTCATGATCCGGACGATATCGCCGTTATGCAGCTCGGCCAGCAGGCTCTTGCTCTCCTTGTTCACCAGGCACGACTCCGCCCGGTCGCCGATCTCGGTATGGACGGCGTAGGCGAAATCGAGCGCCGTCGCCCCGCGCGGAAGGGTATAGGGTTTGCCTTTGGGAGAGAAGACGCTGATGTCCTCGCTGTAGAGATCGGTCTTCGCCAGTTCGTAGAAATCCTCAATCGACTCCTCCTGGTACTGCAGATTCTGCAGCCAATCGAGGTTGATATTGTTGCCGCCGCTCTTGTACTTCCAGTGGGCCGCGACCCCCAGCTCCGCCGTCTTGTGCATCTCGAAGGTACGGATCTGCACCTCGATGATGGAGGTGTCGTCGAAGACCGTCGTATGCAGGGTCTGATAGCCGTTCTCTTTCGGGATTGCGATGTAGTCCTTGAAGCGCGAGGTCAGCGGCTGGAAATGCAGGTGCACGAGCCCGAGGACGCTGTAACACTGGGTCGGGTCGTTGACGAGCACCCTGATCGCCAGCAGGTCGAGTACCTCGTCGATGCTGATCCCCTTGCGCTGCATCTTGAGGTAGATGGAGTAGTCGTGTTTGATCCTGCTAAGGATCTCGTAGCTGCCCGGAATGATCCCCTGACGCTCCATCAGCTTCGCGATCTTCTGGCGGAAGCCGTTGAGGCGTAGCTCGATGTCGTGATAGTTCACCTTCAGATAATCGTCGATGCGCTTCTTCTCCTCCGCAAACACGTAGGAGAAGCTCAGGTCTTCGAGGAAGTTCTTGATATAGGAGATACCGAGGCGGTGGGCGATCGGGGCGTAGACGACGAGGGTCTCTTCGGCAATGCGGCGCTGTTTGGCCGGCGGCAGCGAGTCGAGGGTCAGCATGTTGTGCAGCCGGTCACAGAGCTTGACGACCAGGACACGGATATCTTTGATGGAGGCCAGCAGCATCTTTCTAAACGTCAGCGCCGAAACGACGAGCTTCTCATCCGAGTGGGACGGGATCAGCTCCTTGTCACGGATCAGGTCGATCTTGGTCAGGCCGTGCACCAGGTGGGCGACATCGGAGCCGTAGCGCAGTTCCACCGCTTCGATGGTGTTGGGCGTATCCTCGACGACGTCATGCAGCAACGCGGCGATGACCATGGCCCGGTCGCCGGTAATGGAGGCCACCAGCGCGGCGACGAGGATTGGGTGGACAACGTAGGGTTCGCCGCTTTTGCGCGTCTGGTGCGCATGGGCATCTTTGGAGAAGAGCAGTGCATCCTCGATCTGTTCATCGAAGGGGATATTTTCGTGCAGCAGGGCCGTCGCACTTTCAATATCCCGGATGGCGCGGATCTGGTTGATATCAAAATTGTTTGCCATGGCTGCTCTTTGCGGTCAGATGTGGGAGCGCCCGTCGGGCGCAGGGAGGGGGGTCAGGCTTTCTGCTTGAAGCCCTTGATAAGGACGAGGCCTTCCGCGATCTCCATCAGTGCGAGGTCAGTCGACTTGGTGGTCTTCAGGTCAAGGTTGAGCTTGCTCTGGGCACCGTTCTCGAGCTCTTTCGCACGCTGTGCAACGGCAATCGCGAGCTGGTAGCGGTCGATGCCGGCAGTGTTGAGGGCCTTGGCAGTGATCTCTTCAAGACGAAGGTTTGTCATGGTGTTTTCCTTTGGTAAGTTGCTTACTGCTGTACGATGGAGCAGTTGGTGTAATCGCCGCCGATGATCTCAAGCAGGTTCCCCGGCTTGAACATGTCGCAGACGATAATCGGCAGTTTGTTGTCCTTGGCCAGCGCGATGGACGTATCGTCCATGACCTTGATGTGGTCGTGCAGCGCCTGATCATACGAAAGGACGTCCAGTTTGACGGCATCAGCGAATTTGTTCGGGTCCCTGTCGTAGACGCCGTCGACCTTCGTCGCCTTGATTATGACGTCAGCCCCGATTTCGACCGCCCGCAGCGTCGCGGCGGTATCGGTCGTAAAGAAGGGGTTCCCCGTGCCCGCCGCGAAGATCACGACGCGTCCCTTTTCCAGATGACGGACGGCACGGCGCTGGATGTAGGGCTCGGCGATCTGTTCCATTTTGATCGCCGTCTGCACCCGCACTTTCAATCCGGCGTGTTCGCACGCCTCCTGCATCGCCACGGCGTTGATCACCGTCGCGAGCATCCCCATGTAGTCCCCGGCCGTACGGCGGATGATCCCGTCCTGCGCCGCCGTCACGCCGCGGATGATATTGCCGCCGCCGATGACGAGACCGACCTGGATCCCCGCGTCGACGAGGTTCTTGATCTCCTGGGAGATGTAATTGAGGATCTGGGTGTCGATCCCGTGACCGGCTTCACCGGCCAGTGCTTCACCTGAAAACTTTACCAACACCCGTTTTTGACCCATCAAACACGCTCCTCTCTCACACCGGCGGCGCCTGTTCCGCACAAAAAGTGTCTTTATAAAATCCCGCAATTATATTTTACAGTCGCTTTAAAGGAGCTTTAAGAAAAGCAAACCCCCGCCGCACGGGGGGATAAAAGTTTCATTAGGAAGCAGCAGGGACGCCGTTAAAACCACAATTCGTCGCCGTGGCGCAGCAGATCGACGTAGTTTGCCCGTTCCAGGGCCGAAGGGTTGGGGGCCTTGGCGTAGCTGATGGCGCCGCGCATCTGATCGAACGATTCATACTCGTGCTCCGTCATCCAGCGTTCGGCTGCCTCAAGCATCACGGCGGCATGGGCTTCCCCACGTTCATGGAAGACCGTCGCGGCCGCCACCGTATTCGCCCCGGCCATAACGGCCTTGACGATATCGCTCCCTTCGGTCACCCCGCCCCCGGCGCAGAACTGCAAAGCGCTCTGGCCGTAACAGACGGCGACGGCGCGCAGGGCTGCGGCAAAATCGGCCGGGGAGCTTTTGGAGAGTGTGCGTGTCCACTCCAGCGCCTCCAGGTCGATATCGCTCTGGTAGAAGCGGTTAAAGAGCACGGCGGCCGTCGCCCCCGCCTCCTCCGCCGCCTTGAGAAAATGGGGCAGCGCGGTAAACGCTGGCGCCAGTTTGACGGCGAACGGCAGGGTCGTCTCCCGCCGGACGGAGGCGATCGCCTCAAGGTAATGTGCTTCGACCTGCTCCGCGGACGTCCATGCCCTGTTCGCCGGGTAATAGAGGTTCAGCTCCAGTGCGTCCGCGCCCGCGTCTTCGAGCATCTTGGCATAGGTCGTCCATCCGCCGGTACTGACCCCGTTGAGGCTCGTGATCACGGGGATGTCCAGGGCCGTTTTCAGCGCGCGGAGCCGCCCCAGGTAGTTTTCCATCTCGTAATTCTCAAACGCTCCCTCGGGAAAAAAGCTCAGCGCTTCGGAGAAGGCATCCCTGCCGTGAAAGAGCATATGATCGACCTCATGCAGCTCCGCGTTGATCTGCTCTTCGAAAAGCGAATGCATCACGATGGCCGCCGCGCCGTGGTCCTCAAGGGCGCGGCAGCGGTCGGTATGCTGGCTCATCGGCGACGCCGAAACAATCAGGGGGCTTTTGAGGGTCAGTCCGAGGTATTCGATACTCATTTGCATACGATCTCCTTGCTAAAGGTCAGGTTCCCGCTGTCGGCGAGGTCGCGGTAGCGTATCCAGTCCCGCTGTGCCTTCTGCGTTGCCGCGTCCAGGAAGCCTTCTGCGCGTTCCGCATTCATCTTCAGCACCATCTTGAAACGGGCTTCGTTGTACATATAGCTCTTGACCGGCGCCTTGGGCTCCTTGTAATCGAGGGAGAAGGGGTTCTCGTCGCTGCCGATCTTCTCGGGGTTGTAGCGCATCAGCGGCCACAGCCCGCTCTCCACGGCGAGCTTCTGCTGCTGCATGCCGTAGCGCAGGTCATACCCGTGGGCGATACAGTGGCTGTAAGCGATGATGATGGAGACTCCTTCGTAGGCTTCGGCCTCCACGAAGGCCTTGAGCGTCTGCGCGTCGTTGGCGCCCATCGCCACCCGGGCGACGTAGACGTTGCCGTAGCTGAGCGCATGCAGCGCCAGGTCCTTCGCGTCGGCGGGTTTCCCCCCGGCCGAGAACTTCGCCACCGCCCCGACCGGCGTCGCCTTGGAGGTCTGGCCGCCCGTATTGGAGTAGACCTGGGTATCCATGACAAGGATATTGATGTTGCGTCCCGAAGCGAGTACGTGGTCCAGGCCGCCGTAGCCGATATCGTAGGCCCAGCCGTCGCCCCCCATTGCCCAGACGGATTTCCGGATCAGGTAGGAGCTCACCCCCTCCAGCAGCCGCGCCTCCTCCCGGTCGATGCCGGCGAGTTTCGCCTCGAGGGCCTTGACGTTCGCACGCTGGCGGGCGATCTCTGCTTCCGTTTTCTGCGCATTGCCTATCAGCGCATCGGCAAGGTCAGCCCCGACCTCATTGCGCAGGGCTTCGAGCAGCTCCCGGGCGAAAAGCGACTGTTTGTCGATGCTCGCGCGCATCCCCAGACCGAACTCCGCGTTGTCCTCGAAGAGGGAGTTGGACCAGGCCGTCCCCTGCCCCTGCGCGTTCTTCGCCCAGGGGGTCGTCGGAAGGTTCCCGCCGTAGATGGAGGAGCAGCCCGTCGCGTTGGCAACGATCATCCGGTCGCCGAAGAGCTGGGAAGCGAGTTTGACATAGGGGGTCTCCCCGCAGCCCGGACAGGCACCCGAGAACTCGAAGAGCGGCTGCAGTAGCTGCGCCTCTTTGACCTTGGTGCGATCAAGCCGGCTGCGGTCGACCTCGGGCAGGGAGAGAAAGTAGTCCCACTCCGCCACCGCCGCGTCGTGGATCGGCTCGATCGGCGCCATGTTGATCGCTTTTTTGGAGAGATCGGACTTGTTCTTGGCCGGGCACATCTCGACACAGAGCGAACACCCTGTACAATCCTCGACGGAGACTTTGATGGTGAACTGTTCGTTCGGTTCGAAGGTTTTCGACTTCACCTTGACGGCGCTGAAGCCTTCAGGGGCGTCGGAGAGCAGTGCTTCATCGAAGACCTTGGCACGGATAACGGCGTGGGGACATACCTCCATGCATTTGCCGCACTGGATACAGACATCCGGGTCCCAGACCGGGGCATCCAGGGCGATCTCGCGTTTCTCATACTTGGTCGTTCCCAGCGGCCAGGTGCCGTCTGCGGGGATGGCGCTGACCGGGACGCTGTCGCCTTCGAAGGCCTCCAGCTTCGCCGTGACGTTCTCTAAGAACGGGTCGGCGACGTCGAGTTTGTAGACGGGCAGCAGGTCCGCCCCGGAGCCGACCGCGTCAGGCACGGCGATCTCGTGCAGGTTCTCGATCGCCTTGTCAACCCCGCAAAAGTTCATCCGCACGATCATCTCGCCCTTTTTGCCGTAGGTCTTCTCGATGCTCTCCTTGATCTTCGCGATCGCCTGTTCCGGCGGGATGACACCGGCGATATGAAAGAAGCAGGTCTGCATGATCGTATTGATCCGCCGCCCCAGGCCGCACCCCTTGGCGACTTCGTAGGCGTTGACGGTGTAGAGCTTCAGCCCCTTCTCGATGATCCGTTCCTGGGCGATCCGCGGCAGGCGCGTCCACACCTCGTCGGCGTCGTAGGGTGCATTGATGAGCACCTTCGCCCCCGGCTTCGCCTGTTTGAGGATATCGTACTTGAGAATAAAGACGAACTGGTGCACCCCGACGAAATCCGCCGTGTCAATGAGGTAGGTCGATTGGATCGGTTCCGGGGAGAAGCGCAGGTGCGAGGTCGTCATGGAGCCGGATTTCTTCGAATCGTAGACGAAGTAGCCCTGCACATGCCGCCCCTCCTCCCCGATGATCTTGATGGAGTTCTTGTTCGCACCGACGGTCCCGTCGCTGCCCAGGCCGTAAAAGAGCGCCTGCGTCACCCCCTCGCCCGGCGTCTCGAAGGGAGCGATATCGAGGGAGAGGTGGGTCACGTCGTCGGTGATACCGACGGTGAAGCGCGGTTTCGGCTCCGCCTTTTTCAATTCGTCGAAGACCGCCTTGACCATGGCCGGCGTGAACTCCTTGGACGAGAGCCCGTAGCGCCCGCCGATCATGCGGGGCATGGACTTGCACCGTCCCTGGGCGAAGGCTTCGGCGTAGGCGTGCATCACGTCCGCGGAGAGCGGTTCCGCGTAGGCGCCCGGCTCCTTCGTGCGGTCAAGGACGGCGATTGCCTCGACGCTTTTGGGAATCGCTTCGAGCAGGCGCTCGGCATCGAAAGGACGGAAAAGGCGGACGATCAGCACCCCCGTTTCATACCCGAGTGTATTGAGCGCATCCACCGTCTCTCTCACCGTCTTCGCACCCGAAGTCATCAGCACGATCAACTTTTTCGGGTTGGGGCAGCCGTGGTATTCGTAAAGGCGGTACTGCCGCCCTGTCAATGCCGCAAAACGGTCCATCTGCTCCTGGACGATGCCGGGGAAGGCGTCATAATAGCGGTTGACGCTCTCGCGCCCCTGGAAGTAGACGTCGGGGTTCTGGCTCGTCCCCCGCAGGACCGGGGCTTCTGGGTCCAGGGCACGGGCCTTGTGGGCGTTGACCAGCTCGGTCGGGATCATCGCTTTGAGCACCGTATCGTCGAGGGTTTCGACGTTCATCAGCTCGTGCGACGTCCTGAAACCGTCAAAGAAGTGCAGCACGGGTAGCCGACCCTCCAAAGATGCCGCCTGGGCGATCAGAGCAAAATCCTGCGCCTCTTGGGCATCGCACGAGGCAAGCATCGCAAACCCCGTCGGGCGGCACTGCATGACGTCAGTATGGTCCCCAAAGATGGAGAGCGCCTGCGCCGCCAGCGAACGGGCCGCGACGTGGAAAACGGTCGGGGTGAGCTCCCCGGCGATCTTGTGCATGTTCGGGATCATCAGCAGCAGCCCCTGCGAGGCCGTGAAGGTCGTTGTCAGCGCCCCGGCCTGCAGTGCACCGTGAACCGCGCCGCTCGCGCCCCCCTCGCTCTGCATCTCCATAACGTCCGGCACCGTACCGAAGATGTTTTTCTCCCCGTTCTCCGCGTACTCGTCGGAATGCTCCCCCATGGGGGATGAGGGGGTGATGGGATAGATGGCGATCACCTCGTTGGTTTTGAATGCAACACGCGCAACCGCTTCGTTGGCGTCCATGACGATCCGTGACATACCCGGCTCCTTATAGTGATTCATTGACTCATTTGGAGTCATTGTACTCCGACGCACTATAGACAACGATTAAAAAAAACGGTTTGCAACCGAATGGAGATATTCGGGGTGCGAAACCCCGGAAAAAAGCGCTGCGGCGTTCAGTCGATCAGGTTGATAGTGGAGAGCAGTTCGCTGTCGATCGTGTAGGAGTGGGAGACGACGTCGTCGATCTCCATAAGGCCGTAGGCACCGTCGCGGTAGTAGACGACCTTGTTGGCATCGCGGGAGTGCAGGAGGTGGTCGATGGCATGAATAACGAACTCAAAGGCCATCAGCCTGTCGGTCACCGTCGGATTCCCCCCGCGCTGGATATGCCCGAGGATGCTCACCCTTGTTTCCAGGCCGATGGTCGACTCCAGCCACTCGGCGATCTCGGCAGTCTTCCCCGTTCCCTCGGCGACCACGGCCAGAATGTAACCGCGCCCCCCGGCCACCTCTTCAAGCAGTTTCTTCTCCGCCACTTTGATGTTGAAATCGGCTTCGGGAATGATGCAGATCTCCGCCCCGCTGGAGATGGCCGAAACCACGGCGAGGTAGCCGCACTCCCGGCCCATCACCTCGACGACGAAGGCGCGGTTGAAGGTCGACGCCGTGTCGCGGATCTTATCCAGGGCGTCGCGGATAACGTTGAGCGCCGTATCGACACCGAGACAGTAGTCCGTGCCGTAGATGTCGTTATCGATCGTCGTCGGGATCCCTACGAAATTGAGAGGAAACTCCTCGCTGAAACGCTGCATCGCGCGGAAAGAGCCGTCCCCGCCCAGCACGACAAGGCCTGTAATATCGTACTTTTTGAGGTTCTCGAAGGCCTGTTTGCGGTATTCGTATTCGAAAAAGCGTTTGGAGCGTGAAGAGCGGATAATGGCGCCGCCGCGGTGCAGGATCCCGGCAACGTCGCTGTGGGAGGCTTCAGTGATCTCGCCGTCGATCATTCCCTCCAGGCCGTGGTGGATGAAGTAGTGCTTCTGACCGCGCTTGAAGGCGTAATCGACGAACTTCTTGATCGCGGGGTTCATTCCGGGCGCATCGCCGCCCGAACACATGATGGCCAGTGCCATGTGCGCTCCTTTTTATTCGTCGACGGTGACGACGTCGCTCCGGATATCGTTGAACAGCAGGGTCTTGTGGTTCATGCGGCGCTGATAGTAGAACTGGTTTCGCTTCATGTTCTTGAGCTCGGAGGTGTTGTAGTAGTTCGCGTTGGAACAGCGTCCGAGGAAGAGGAAGGTAAAGAGCAGCTTGAGCTGGGCGTTCTCGAAGATCTCGTGGGGCTGCGACAGGAAAGTGAGCCCGTATTTTTTCATGTTGATCATGTTGAAAATGTACATAAGGAAGTCTTCGAACTTCGTGTAAAAGCCGCCGAGCTGCGCAATCTCATGGAAAAAATAGTAGTAGTTGTCCAGCAGCTCCTGCTTGGAGATGGTCTGCGAGAGACGGCTTTTGACATCCCGCTTGTTTGAGAAATAGGTCGGGTTCACGGCGAGGTAGATGTGCTTGCCGGCCTTGACCGCTTCGTCGAACGCCGCGTCGAAGGCATCGCTCTCTTCAAACTGCATGTAGAAGAAGTGCTCGTCTTTGTAGCGCGCCTCAACCTCATCGATGGCAGGATCCGAGAAGTCCATGTAGAGCGTCGAAATACCGCTGGCGATCACGAACTCGCGGATCTTCGAGGCGAGGTTTGTCTTGCCTGATCCCTCCTCGCCGAGAATCAGCGTATTCTTGTCAAGAATATCGTCGGAGAGTTTCAGTGACGCGATGCTGCTGTTGCAGTGACCGATAATGCTTTTCATCCGCGCTCCTCAGTGCTCGCCGACGAACTTGGCCATGTCCATCAGACGCTCGGTGTAACCCCACTCGTTGTCGTACCATGCCAGGACCTTGACGACCGTACCGTCGATGACGCTCAGCATATCCGGGACGAAGGTGCAGCTGTAGGAGGAACCGACGAAGTCGCTGGAGACGCGCTTGTCGTGGTCGACCTCGACACGGCCAGCATACTCGCCCGCCGCGGCGGCTTCGAAGGCGGCAATCACCTCCTCTTTCGTTGTCGCTTTTTTCAGGTTGACCGTCAGGTCGACGACGGAAACATCCGTCGTCGGGACACGCATGGCGTAGCCGTTAAGCTTGCCCTGAAGATGCGGCATGACCAGGCCGATCGCCTTGGCGGCACCCGTTGTCGTCGGGATCATATTGACCGCCGCCGCGCGGGCACGGCGCATATCTTTTTTATGCTTGACGTCAAGCAGATTCTGGTCGTTCGTATAGGAGTGGATCGTCGTCATCAGACCGTTCTCGATCCCGAACGTGTCATCAAGGATCTTCGTCACCGGCGCCAGGGCGTTGGTCGTACAGCTGGCATTTGAGATGACCGCTTCGCCCTTGTAGCTGTCGGTATTGATCCCGATGACGTATGTCGGGGTATCGTCCTTCGCCGGTGCGGACATGACGACCTTTTTCACGCTGCCCTTGAGATGCTTGGAGGCGGTTTCCGTCGTCAGGAAAACGCCGGTACACTCGACGACGACTTCCGCGCCCGCTTTGCTGAAGTCCAGAGACTCGGGGTCGCGTTCGCTGAACATCATGACCGGTTTGCCTCCGACCTCGATGGTATTTTCATCGATCACTTTCGTATCGATTCCCGCGTGAACGGAGTCGTATTTCAGCAGGTACTCCAGCATATCCGGTTTGGCGGTCGTATTGATTGCCACCAGTTCCATATCGTCGCGTTGCGCCGCGATCTTGATCGCGATCAGGCCGATCCGTCCCGTTCCGTTTACCGCTACTTTGATTGCCATAATAATTTCCTCGTAGGATAATTTATGCCGCCATTATAGTAGAAATGGTGTATAGATTAGGTTACATCTCTGTACAAAATCCGCTCACAGCGCCGTGACGTCCTTCATGACGGGCGTGCCGTCACCGACTTCAAAACGCCTGATCGTCTCAGCGGTTGCCGATGTTTCACGGATCGTCGCAACGGCTCTGAAAGAGACCGTTACCCGTTCGGCGCTTACTTCGGCAACCGCATAACCATGCTGATGGGAGTTGAAATAGCCGATATGCGGGTTGGGAATGCGCATCGCCTCCTCAACTCCTTCCGGCCCCATCTGTTCAATAAGCGGCTGCAGCAGTGCACTGAGCGTACTGTCACCCGAGACACTGCTGGCAAGGCCCAGTCCCAGCTCGTAGAGGTTCGACGAGGTAACGGAGGTCCCGACAAACTCCGGTGCGATGATTTCGGCCAGCGGGTTGTTGAAGTCTTTGGTCAGATGCCCTGTAATATAACTGTGGATATCCCCCGTCAGCGCAACGAAATTCTGCAGCGTCCCCTCGGCCTTGTAGACGGCGACGGCATCAATGATCTCCTGCCGCTCCGCCTGAAATCCGTCCCACTGGTCCAGGTTGAAATAGCTATCAAGCAGCCCGGCTATGCCGGTGAGTTTCATCTGCATTAGCGTCACCTCGTTCCCCCAGAAAACCCAGCGTCTCCCCGAACGGCGTACCGTATCGAGGAACCAGCGCTTCTGTTCGCTGCCGAGCATCGTCCGTCCCGGGTCGGCAATGGCATCGCATCCCGGGGTCACATAGCGCTCGCCGTACTCCCCCTCCCCGCAGGGATGGGCCGAGCGGTAAAGACGCTGGTCCGTCAGCACGAGTTCCATCAGTTCGCCGAAACGGAACGTGCGGTAGACGCGGATGTTGAACGGGGTGGGGCTCTGTGCATCGTACCAGACGTCGACGGGCTGGTTGGCGAACCAGGCGAGGTTTGCCGCCAGACGAAGGTTGAACAGCCCTTCGGCATTCCCGTCGGCGGTATAGTTGTGGTCGGGGGCATGGTCGCCGTCGTAGCAGTCGTTGGCGAACTCGTGGTCATCCCAGATCGTGATAAACGTAAACCGTTCGTGGACCCGTTGCAGCTTCTCGTCGCTGCGATAGGTATTGTACAGGTGGTAATAGTCCGCCAGATCCTGGGCATAAAGCGCGCCGCTGGGCAGCGCGATCGTCCGAACAAGGTTATTTTGATAAGAGGGGTCGCCGACGGCTTCGTAGATGTAATCGCCCAGCCAGAGGACACAGTCAATCTCCTCCTGCACAAGATGGTCGTAGGCCGTATAGTAACCGTTGGTATAGTCCTGGCAACTCAAAAAGGCAAAGCGTACCGATGCCACTCCCGTGTCCGGCAGGGTCTTGAAACGTCCCGTCCGGGAGGCCGTCTGCGCATAGACAAAGCGGTAATAATACGTTGTTGCCGGGAGCAGAAGGTCGGAAGCCACTTTGAGCTTTACCGTATGGTTGAGCTCCGCCGGGTTAACAACGGCACTGCCGTGCAAAAGCACGTTTTCAAAAGCCTCGTCCGATGCGATCTCGTAGCCGACCGGCAGAGTGCTGTCCGTGATCACATCAGGAGAGACGCGTGTCCACAGGACAACGCCGTTCGTCGCCGGATCGCCGGATGCGACGCTTTGGGGAAAAACCGTTTCACTCATATTTTCCGGGTCGAATCCGAGCAACGTGCCGTCCGGCTCTGTTGCGCTCCCCGTCGTCGTGCTGTCGCCGCATCCTGCCATCGTCGTTGCGGCCGCCCCGGCCGCTGCCAGCGCCGAAAAATGCTTCAGAAAGCCCCGTCTGTCCATGTCGTACCTCCAGCAAAAATCGCCGGATGATACCTTCGGGCGGTTACCGCGACATTACGCAACGGCGACCGTCCGATTCCATCGACTTTATCTTCTGCTACAATGGTTCCCAAACGATCTCTTGCCCGCAGGAAACTACTGCGCATGCAAAGGGGAACCATGAACCTTTTCGAATCCCTCCACGCCCAGCCGTGCAGCATCAAGGGGCTGCGCGAAAGCCTTCGGCAGCGCCATATCCAGACCCACGAGCACTGCGAACGGGTCGTCCTGCTCGCAGACGCCTTCGGCCGTGCCTGTGCCCTCTCCCCGGACGAGCAGGTCCAGCTGCTCTACAGCGCCATGTTCCATGATATCGGCAAAATCGGCATACCCGACAGCATCCTCCTGCACCCGGACGCCCTGGGGCCCGAACAGCGCAAAACGATGCAGCAGCACTCCACCATGGGCGAAGCGATCGTCCGGTTGATGCAGCTGCCTCAGGGCGACAGGATTGCCGACTATGTGCGATACCACCACGAGCACTTTGACGGCAGCGGATACCCCGACGGGCTTGCAGGCGAGGCGATCCCACGCATCGCCCGGATGCTCTCTATCCTCGACAGCTACGACGCCCTGCGCGAAACGCGCCCCTACCGCGCGGCCATGCAGCACAACGATGCCATTGAGATTATGCAAAGCGAAAACGGTACCAAGCACGATCCGGCATTGCTGACAATTTTTTTGCAGCTCGATGCGATGGATATTGTTGAAAAACAGTATGGTGAAAATGAAAAGTAATTGTGAAAGATTGGTGGAGCTGTGGAGAATCGAACTCCAGTCCGAAAACAAGCTACCTGCGGCGTCTACATGCTTAGAGAGGTTGTTTGGTTTAACCGGGCTTCACACAACCTGCAAAGCTAGACCAGGCGAGTCTCGAAGTTCTTCTGCAGATGAGACAAGCTGCAGATATATCTGGAGAAGGGTGATACTTCAAAATCCTTCCTATCCAGAGTCGGAAGGCGAAGCAGTCCTAAAGGTTAGTTAAAACTTACGCTACAGCGTAAGCAGGACGATAATTTGTATTGTTTGCAGTTATGCAATCTGAGCCGTATAACGGGATGCTCAGCCCGGCATGCAACCGTAGGCGACCTGCTCCCGTCGAAACCAGGTCAGCCCCGTGTTTAAGTAAACATTCAATTATACCATAATTCCGGAGACGCCGGAGAAAACGGCGCACCGGCAGGTGTGAAGCGGCTCCTTATTTCAGCAGCCAGACTTCGATGCGGCGGTTTGCCGCGCGGCCCTCTTTGGTACCGTTGTCGGCGATCGGCTGGGACTCGCCCTTGCCTTCGGCGATGATACGGTCTTCGGAAATACCGTTGGCGATCAGGAGTGTTCTGACGCTGTTCGCACGCGCTTCGGAAAGCCCCTGGTTGTACTTGTCGCTGCCGCGGCTGTCCGTATGGCCGAGGATCTTCACATTGTATGCAGGGCTCTCTTTCAGGAACTCTGCGAATTCAACGACTTTGCCTTCGGACTCTTTTGCGATGACGGCAGAAGCCGTCTCATAGCGGATCTTCAGGGTCTTGACGACCGGGCAGCCGACCATATCAACCTTGAACCCTTCCGGCGTGTTCGGACAGTTGTCTTTCAGGTCACTGACGCCGTCGCCGTCGCTGTCCACTGCACATCCAAGCTCATCTACGCTTGCACCTTTCGGGGTACCGGGGCATTTGTCGGAAGCATCGACCACACCGTCATGGTCGCTGTCAAGCTGACATCCCATCGCATCGACCGTCGCGCCTGCAGGGGTCTCCGGGCACTTGTCCGCCCCGTCGACCACGCCGTCGTTGTCGCTGTCGAGTGCACATCCGTTCGCATCAACGCTCACGCCGGCTGCCGTGCCGGGACATTTGTCCGCGTCATCTGCAACCCCGTCGTTGTCGCTGTCCGCCGGTGCCGCAGCGACCTCAGGTGCCGGTTCCGGTGCGGGCTCGGCCGCCGGTTCGGAAGCGCCGAAAGCAACATTCACACCGGCAAGAACTGCCAGGTTGTTATCCCAGCGGTCGTCATTGTATTTCAGCATATAGAGCGCTTCGAGTTTCAGTGCAACCTCTTCGGCGATCGGGAACTTAAACCCGAGGCCGGCATCGGCCATCACGCTGTCTTCATTGTCATACTTCAGCTTGGTCATGTTTTCATACCCCAGACCGGCTTTCATATAGGGGATCGCCGTCCCGAGCGGACCGTATTCGTGAACACCGTTGAGCATAACACGGGTGATCGTCGTCTGGCCGCCTGCTTTTTTGTAGACGACATCCGGCGAATAGAGCAGCTCAAGCTCGGGCTTGATACTCTCAAAAATCGCATTGAACTGGACCGCTGCACCGATCGTCCCCTGCTTGTTCATCTCCAGATTACCTTCCGGGATCACTCCACCGACTATCGCCGTCACTTCATAATCTCCTGCTGAAGCCGTTGATGCCAGTACCGCAGCAGTGACCGCAGACATGAAAAAGCCTAGTTTGCGCATTGTTTCTCCTTTAATTTATAACGAAATTTCCCCTCACTTCATGGGAAGTACGTCATTTTGCTGCATTATAGCACGTCAAAATCTCATACTTAATGACAAAAACAAAAAAATTGATAGCAATTTGATACAAAGAGGAAACAAAAGGAGGAGAGATAAGGATTGCTGATACGGGAGCACCGCCCTAAGGGGCGCTGCTTACTCCCACTCGATTGTTGCAGGCGGCTTGGAGCTGATGTCGTAGACGACGCGGTTGATCCCGTCGACTTCGTTGATGATGCGGCGGCTGATGCGCTCGAGCAGGTCGTGCGGGAGGTGCGCGAAGGTCGCCGTCATCCCGTCGACCGCCTCGACGACGCGGACACAGACGGTATTGTCGTAGGTACGGTTGTCGCCCATGACCCCGACGCTCTTGACGTTTAGCAGCACGGCAAACGCCTGCCATGTGCGGGTGTAGTAACCGCTCGCCTTGAGCTCGTCGAGCAGAATGACATCCGCTTCACGCAGCAGGTTGAGGTCAGGCTTGTTGACGTCGCCCATGATACGGATCGCCAGACCCGGTCCTGGGAAGGGGTGGCGGTTGATCATCGATTCGGGGAGCCCCAGTTCGCGGCCGAGCTTGCGGACTTCATCCTTGAAAAGTTCGCGAAGCGGCTCGATCAGCTCAAAATCCATCCAGTCCGGCAGGCCGCCGACATTGTGGTGGGATTTGATCGTCTCGGAAGGTCCTTTGACGGAGACGGATTCGATGACGTCGGGGTAGAGGGTACCCTGGGCCAGGAACTTGATGCCGGAGTGCTTCTTCGCTTCGGCTTCGAAGACCTCGATGAAAGTGTGTCCGATCGTCTTGCGTTTCGTCTCCGGGTCGGTGACGTTCGCCAGGCGCTCCAGGAAGAGCTCGGAAGCGTCCGCCACGACGAGGGGGACTTTCAGGTTGACCTTGAAGACCTCCTCGACCTGTTCGCGCTCGCCCTTGCGCAGCAGCCCGTTGTCGACGAAGACGGGGATCAACTGGTCGCCGATTGCTTCGTACAGCAGCGCCGCGACGACAGAGGAGTCTACCCCGCCGGAGAGCCCGCAGAGGACCTTGCCGTCACCGACCTGCTCTTTGATCTTCGCGATCTGTTCTTTGAGGAAGTGACCCATATCCCACTTCTCGGTCACGCCGCAGATCTTGCGGGCAAAGTTGCGCAGCATGAGGTACCCCTCTTCGCTGTGCTGGACTTCCGGGTGGTACTGCATAGCGTAGACGCGCTTCTCCTCGTTCGCGATCGCCGCGAAGGGGGAGTTGTCGGAGTGGGCGATCGGGGCAAAGCCCTCCGGGAGAACATCAACACGGTCACTGTGGCTCATCCAGACGACACGGCCGTTCTCGCATGATTCGAACAGCGGGGAGACGTTGCCGTGCTCCTCGTTGATATAGAGCTCCGCCTTGCCGTATTCGTGGTGATCGGAGCGGATGACCGAACCGCCGAAGTCGACGGCGATACGCTGCATCCCGTAACAGATACCCATCACGGGGAGGCCGAGGTCGTAGATCGCCTTGTCCACTTCATAGGCGTCTTCGTCGTACACCGAAGCCGGGCCGCCGCTGAGGATGATCCCTTTGGGATTTTTCGCGGTGATCTCTTCGACCTTGGTGAAGTAGGGAACGATTTCACAGTAGATGCGTTCCTCGCGCAGGCGGCGTGCAATAAGCTGCGTATACTGCGATCCGAAATCCAGTACGATAATGCTGACGTCTTTCACGGTAAGACCTTTATGAATGGTTGATTGATAATGAAAGGATAGCTTAAAAGGGGTTAGATTTGGGTTAGTGTCGGGCGGTGCGCCGGAGGGGTGTTCCGCCCCGGCAGGCAACGCCGAAAGAGGCGCCTAGTAGAGGCCGAGGATCTCAAACTGGATGTACCAGAGCAGCAGCGAGAGGAGATAGCCCGCCAGGATCGTCCAGGCATATTTCATATGCGCGCCGAAGGTGTAGATCCCGCGCAGACGCCCCATGACGCCGACGCCGGCTGCGGATCCGAAACTGATCAGGCTTCCGCCTATTCCCGCCGTCATGGTCACGAGCATCCACTGGTCCAGCCCCATCTCCGGGCTCGCTTTGAGGATCGCGCTCATGACCGGGACGTTGTCGACGATCGCCGAGAGGAAGCCGACGCCGATGTTCGACGCCGTCGCACCGATCACCCCGTAGAGATCGTGGATGTAGTTGAGAAAACCGACATAGTGCAGCGCACCGACGGCGGAGAGGATTCCGAAGAAGAAGAGCAGCGTATCGTTCTCGATCTTCTGCATATTGACGAAGATATCGAACGAATCGCGCTTCTGCTTCGTCAGGCGGAAAGAGTAGAGCTTGAGCAGCGCCAGACCGAAGACCATGCCCCACATCGCCGGGAAGTGGAAGAACTGGTGTCCCAGGACCGCGATGACGATCGTTGCAGCGCCCAGGTAAACAACCGTCATCCCGCCGTCGCGCATCTGCGGTGCCGCTTCGCTGCTCGCGTCAAACGCCGGTGCACCCGCCGGAACGAAACGGGCCAGCAGCCATGCCGTCAGGACCCAGCCGCCGATGGAGGGGACGAAGAGGAAAAGGAAGTCGATAAATTCGCCCTTCTGCGCCGTCCACGCCATCAGCGTTGTGATATCCCCAAAGGGGCTCCAGGCACCACCGGCGTTGGCCGCCACGACGATATTGATCGCCCCCGGTACGAGGAACTTGTGGTTGTCACGGTCGATCGTGAAGAGTACCGTCGAAAGGATCAGCGCCGTGGTGAGGTTGTCGGCTACCGGCGAAATGAAGAAAGCCAGCAGGCCCGTCAGCCAGAAAAGTTTCTTGTAGCTGTATCCCTTGGAGACGAGCTTGTATTTCAAGACGTCAAAAACGCCCCGTTCGATCAGGGTCTCGATGAAAGTCATCGCCACGAACAGGAAGAAGAATATCTCCGCGATCTCCTCGATCAGCGTGCGCATCTCCTCGTGCAGCGGGTCCGGAGAGAGCCCGTTGAGCGCATAATAGATCCCGATCAGCATAAACGAGAACGTCCCGATGAACAGCGCCGGCTTGGCCTTGTTCAACTCATATTTTTCTTCCGTTGCAATAAAATAATAGCCGATGATAAAGACGGCCAGCACGGCGATCCCGACCCACGTCGAGGTCAGGTCAAGCATGGTATCATGCATATAAAACTCCCAATTGAAATATATTTCACACCTCCAACGGTGTCATGACTCAGTTTTCGCGGTAATGGACCCCGACCGATTCTTCCCTGGCCAGGGCGGCGCGGACGATCTCGTGCGCCGTCAACAAGCGCAATCTCAGCATCCGGCCGATCGGGGAAGCAAGCATGGCGTCGAGCGTGGCCAGTGCTTCCTGGAGCCCTTCTGTCGTCCGGACAATGGAAACGAATTTCCACATTATACGGCGCAGCTGCTCCTTTTTCTCTTTGTCCCCCTCGACAAACAGGGGCTCATCTCCCGGGGCGAAAGGGGTGGAACAGCGGCTCCCCGCTTCGCTCAGCAGCGCCGCGGTCGCGCGTTTGGCGAAGACCAGCCCCTCCAGCAGCGAGTTGCTGGCCAGACGGTTGGCGCCGTGGACCCCCGTCGACGCCGCTTCACCAATGGCGTAAAGGCCCTTGATACCGGCAACGTGGCCCTCCAGGTCCGTCTTGATCCCGCCGATGGCGTAGTGAAACGCCGGGGAGACCGGCACCCGGTCTTTGGGGACGTCAAAGCCCATATCCCGCAGGTTGGCGCTGATATTGGGGAAGCGTTTGTGGAAATAGGCCGGATCGAACTCCCGGAAGGAGAGGTAGATCTGCTTTTTCGTCTTGCGGCGGTAGTCGAAAAGCGCCCGGCTGACGATGTCGCGGGGGGCAAGTTCGCCCCGGGGGTCGTAATCGAAGAGGAAACGGTAACCGTCTTCATCCTCGACCTGCGCCCCCTCGCCGCGCAGCGCTTCGCTGAGCAGCTGCTTCTGCACGGACTGGTTGCCGAGGTAGACCGTCGGGTGGAACTGCATCATCTCCATATTTTCGAGGGCGATCCCCTTTTCGACACAGATGCCCTGGATGTCTCCGCTGATGCTGTAGGCGTTCGTGTGAAAACGGTAGAGCGAACCCACCCCGCCGCTGGCGAGGATCACCTGGTGCGCGAGGATCACTTTGCGCTCGCCCTTGTAAACGACCTCGACCCCGCAGATCTGCCCCTCCTCGATGAGAAAATCGATGACGGTGGCGTTGGCCAGCATGGGGTGGGGGTTGTTCAGCAGCAGGAAATGGTGGAGGTGCCGACCCGTCGCATCGCCGCCCGCATGCAGGATCCGGTCGGCGGAGTGCGCCGCCTCTTTGGTATAGAGCAGACGCCCGTTCTCCCCCGTATCGAACTTGAAACCGCGTGCCATCAGGTCACGGACCACGGTCTGCGAGGTTTCGCTCAGCACCCGGACCGCCTCCTCGTTGCACATGCCCGCACCCGCTTCGAGGGTGTCTTTGATATGAATGGGGATGTCGGCGTCGTTGCGCGCCGTCGTCACGCCGCCCTGGGCGTAATAGGTGTTGCACTCCCAGGGGCGGGTCTTGTTGATCAGAAGCACTTTTTTGTCGGTGGGAATGTTCAGCGCGGCGTAGAGTCCGGCGACCCCGGCACCGATGATGAGGACGTCATACTGCATCAGCGCACCTTTTGCGGGGCTTCGTAGTAGGGATTACCTTTGTAGCCGCATCCAGAAAGGCTTAACAGGCAAACCGCTATAATCATCATATGAAAAATGCTTCGCATATTCTCGCTTCGCTGCGGCAAAAGCCGTCGTTTTCAAAATTGGCGCACTTCGAGTGCATCCGCCGCATCCAGGGGCTTTTTCCCCCGCATCTGCAGCGGCTGGTGCGGTACGGCTATTTTCACAACAAAATACTCTATTTTGTCCTTAGCCATCCGGGCGCCAAACAGGAGTTCGATAATATCATTGCATCGATTAAAGCCCCTTTAAAACTCTATACGCCGCCGGAGTGCCGGGAGCACCTGCCCGAGGACATCCGCGCCTTCGTCACCCACCGCATCGAAGCGGCAAAAAGCGAAGACAAGGGGATGATACGCGACAGCGAAACCCACTACACCGAACGCTCGGAAGGCGCCTTCGGCAACGAAGCCCACCACCCCGAACTGCACCGTCTCATCGAACGGATCAGAGAACACATCCATGCTCGAACAGATTCAGAACCTGCCTGACCGTCCCGGCGTCTACCACTACTACGACGCCGGCGGCCACCTGCTCTACGTCGGCAAGGCCAAGAGCCTGAAGAAAAGGGTGAAGAGCTATTTCCGCTTTACCCCCGTGCTAGCCCCCAACCCGACCCTCTCCCCCCGCATCCGCAAGATGCTCGGCGAAACCGTTTCACTGAACTATATCGTCGTCGAAAGCGAACACGACGCCCTGATCCTGGAAAACTCTCTGATCAAGCAGCTCAAGCCCAAATACAACATCCTGCTGCGCGACGACAAGACCTACCCCTATATCTACATCGATCGCGCCCTCCCCTTCCCCCGTTTCGAGATCACGCGCAAAGTCATTACCGGCAGTCGTATCGAATATTTCGGCCCCTATTCCGTCGGGGCGCGGGACATCCTCGACTCTCTCTACGACC
The DNA here is from genome assembly GCF_021044585.1 of Sulfurimonas sp. HSL-3221. Taxonomy (GTDB): domain Bacteria; phylum Campylobacterota; class Campylobacteria; order Campylobacterales; family Sulfurimonadaceae; genus Thiomicrolovo; species Thiomicrolovo sulfuroxydans. The sequence goes on from NZ_CP087998.1 coordinate 2,046,354, forward strand.
TCGTACCGCTCGTGCAGAAGCAGAGCTGCCTCGGCGGGGGGAAGACCTGCCTTTTCTACCAGATGAAACAGTGCCTCGGCCCCTGCGAAGGACTGGTGACGCCGGAGGCTTACGCCGCCCTTATCGACGAGGCCAAGAGCCTTATCGATTCCAAACGGAAACTGCTCTCCCGCCTGGAGGCGCGGATGGCTTTTTACGCCGAATCGCTTCGCTTCGAAGAGGCGGCGAAACTGCGCGACCGGATCGAACGGATCGAGCGCAGCGAACAGCTCTCCAAGATTGACCTGGCCAACGCCGCGGACTACGATATCTTTGCCGTCGCCCACAACGACAAATATGCCGCCATCGTCCGCCTCTTCATGCGACGGGGCAAGATCGTCTCCTCCGCGTTCGACACGATCCGCATTAATGCGCTTTTCGACCCCGGCGAACTCTATGAACGTACCCTGCTGGAGTTCTACGTCCATGACCAGCCCCCCATCGTCGCCCCCATCCTCGTTGCGGATGATTTCGATACCCGCGAGTGGGTCGCATCGGCGCTCTCAAAACACCTGGGGCGCAAAGTACAGATCCATGTCCCCCAGCGCGGCGAAAAACGCAAAGTGATCGATACCGCGCGCCTCAATGCCGAGGAGCTGCTCCAGAAGCAGCGGCATACGGGGGCCGAACGGACCGCGGAAGCCCTGCAGGAGCTCTGCGGACTCTCCGCCTTCCCCGAACGCGTCGAGGTCTTCGACAACTCCCACCTCGCCGGGGTCGCGCCCGTCGGTGCCATGATCGTGGCCGAAAAGGGGACGTTCCTCAAAAAGGCCTACCGCCACTACCACCTCGACTCACGGGACGAGTACGCCCAGATGCGCGAAATGCTGACCCGCCGGATCGAGGGTTTCGGCGCCAACCCGCCGCCGGACCTCTGGATCATCGACGGAGGGCGCACCCTGCTGCTGCTGGCGACGGACCTTCTCGCCTCCGCCGGGGTCAACCTCGATGTCATCGCTGTCAGCAAGGAAAAAATCGATGCCAAAGCACACCGCGCGAAAGGCAAAGCCGCCGACCTGATCCATACGTTTGAGGAGACCCTGAGACTCCCGACGACCGACCCCCGTCTGCACTGGGTACAGCGGCTGCGGGATGAAGCCCACCGCTTTGCTATCACCTTTCACAAAAAGCAACGAGAAAAGGAGGCAAAAAGTTCAAATCTCCTGCAACTGAAGGGCATTTCCGAGGCCAAGGTCAAAAAACTTCTCAACCATTTCGGTACCTTTGAAGCCGTTTATGCAGCCCCCGAAGAGGAACTCGCCGCCCTCCTCAACATTGCTGATGCAAAAAAGATCAAAAACAGTTATCGATAAGTTGCATTTTGCGGTTAATATGCTATATTTATCCAGACACAAATTAAAACAAGGCCGACTATGCAGGTAGTAGAACCGATAGATGAAGAGTTTAAATTCGAAGGCCGTGCGATCGTGAGCGAAACGGATCTCAATGGGATCATTACCTTTGCCAACCGGAAGTTCTGTGAAATCTCCGGCTACACCAAAGAGGAGCTGATCGGACAGCCGCACAATATCATCCGTCACCCGGATATGCCGAAAAAGGCCTTTGAGATGATGTGGAATACCATCAAACAGGGTAATGTGTGGACCGGTCTTGTCAAAAACCTGCGCAAAGACGGACGGTACTACTGGGTTGAAACAACGATCACACCGATCCAGGACGATACCGGAGCGATCACCAAATATGCCGCTGCGCGCAAAGGTGCCAGCGAAGCGGCCATCGAAGAGGCCGAAACGCTTTACGAACGCCTGCGCGGCGAAGAAGCAGAATCATAACCTGAAGGAGGCATTGTGCTGATCTACAACCACAACAAAGAATTGGTGGGTATTGACGACGAAACACTACACCATCTCGGATACAAAACCCTTTCCGAATTTCTGGCAGAACATAGGGATGTGGCTGAAATGTTTGTCAAGAAACCGGGTTACATCCACAACTTCCAGAACTTCCCCTGGATCGACTTCGTCCTCCATGCCGACGCCGAAGACACCCGTGCCATTATCCAGAACGACAAGGTCCACTTCTCCTGCACACTGGCCCTGTCGCCGATCTTCATGACCGATGCCCCTGACAACGAAGGGTATGTCGTTCATCTCAAACAGGTTAAGGCCCTCAGCGGGGCGATGGAGCCCTTTGAACGTCCTTCCCCGGCAGAGACGCCGGCATTTGAAGAGCTCCCGGTACGTTCCCCCGAACCCGAAGCGTCGATCGTACCGCCTGCACCGGCAGAGGAGTTTGAATTTGAGGAGCTCCCGGCGATCGACCTGCCAGACATCAACCTTGACGGCTCCCTGAGCGAACCGGAGAGCTTTGAACTCGAAAGCCACGAACCCGAGCCCTTCGCCCTGGAAGAAGAGCCTTATATGCCGGAAACCTTTGAACCGCCTTCCGCCCCGGCGAAAACCGAAAGGCCGATGCTCGGCGATTATATCAACCAGGAAGAGCAGGCCTATCTGGACAACCTTCAGACGGATCATGACTACGTTTTCGACCCCAATATCGCTGCAAGCGAACTCGGTCTTCCCGTCGAACTGATCGAGGAGTTCATCGGTGACTTTATCCAGCAGGCCCACGAATTCAAAACGGGGCTCTTCAATGCCAACCATGAAGAGGATTTCGATGAAGTCCACCTCCTTTCGCACAAACTCAAAGGGGTCGCGGCCAACCTGCGGATCGAAGACGCCTTCGAGGTTCTGAGCGTCGTCAACTCTTCACGTGACCAGGTCGAGATCGAAGCCAACTTGAAGCAGTTCTACCTTATCGTTGCCAAAATGGAAGGCAAACCGCTTCCGGAAATGACCGAAGCGGCGGCACCGGCAAGCGAAACCGTCGTACCCGAGGCCAGCGAGCCTGCTGTCTCAGAGCCGGCGGAAGAGGACGACCTCTATGACTTCGGCGACCTTCTGGGCACTTCCGCGCCGGAAGAGTCCCCGGTCCCCAAAGAGGAGCCTGCACCGCCGACCGTCGAGGAGGAGCCGGCGTCTCTGGAGCTGGGCAGTCTGATGGACGACGATATCGAACTGCCGCCGATCAAAGATGAAAATGCCCCGGCAATCGAGGAGGAGCCCCGCGAACCCGTCGAGGATGTCGAACCTTTCAGCCTCGATATCATCCCCGAAGAGGAGCAGCACCTGATCGACGATGCCGAAGAGGGGGAACACTACCGACAACTCAGCGGCGAGGCTTCAAAAGATAGCGCCCTGATGTCCGGTGCCGAGGAGACCAAGCTCCATTACGACCTCACGCGGGCCGCGGCCGAAATCGGTCTGAGCGAATCCTTCGTCAAAAGTCTGGTGACAGATTTCGTCGAAGACGCCAAAAAGAAAAAAAGCGAAATCATGCAGGCGATCGATGACGGTAACCTGAAGAAAGTGCGCTCCGTGGCCTTCGAATTCAAAGGCCTTTCAGACAACCTTCGCATCGAAGACGTCTCCCGCAGCCTGACCAAGCTGCTTAGACATGAGCAACTTCCGGCCCTGAAAAAGGAAGCGGAACACTTTTATTCACTCTTGAAACAACTCTAAAAAGGAAGCTATATGAATTTGGGACTTAAAAGCCAGTTGCGTCTGATCAGCCTCTTGCCGATCCTCCTCCTGCTGAGCCTTGCCAGTTTCTACGTTTATACCTCGTTCAAAGACTACCAGTCCGCGGAAGTCCTCCAAACGAAACTGGCAGAGAACAAATACCTCAATGAACTCTTTACCAACATCTCCCGCGAACGCGGGATGACCGTTATGTACATGGGTAACCACTCCGAAGCGACGAAAAAATCGCTGCTGGCCCAGCGGGACATCGTTGACCAGGGCCTGGCACAGCTCAGCAGTACGCTGAACGCCCAGGACAGCACCGCGCTGCAAGGAACGGCCAACACCATCGAAGAGGTCCGCAACGCCGTCGATACCGGCAACGCAGAGTTTGAATCCGTTTATGCCGAAGCCTACGGCAGCCTGCTGACGTCAATCCTCGATATTCTCGGGCACATCACCCAGATTTCCGACGACAAGGCGCTCTCCTCCAGTGCCTCCGCCTACTACAATCTGCTCCAGTCGGAGTTCTATACCGCTTCCGAACGCGACTTCATCTCTTTCATTCTCGCCCGCTCCACCGCGCTTGAGACGGAAGAGGTCAACCGCTGGCTCTCACTGATCGGCCGGGCCGACGCCATCAGTTACGATACCGCCCTCGACGCCGACCTCAAAGCCGCCATGGATGCCCTCTTCAAGAGCGAGGACAATGTCGAGCTCTTTGAAGATATCACCGCCGAACGCGCCGAGATCATCCAGGCCATCAACGACGGGCTCTACTCGACACAGTCCGGTGTCTGGTTCGCGATGCTCTCGGAAAAAACCAACCTTCTTTCCGAAGCCGAAACTGTTCTGATCGAGGCGATGGACAAACGGGCGGCCGTCGTCCAGACCCAGGCCCTCGAGATCCTGACCGCCGCCGTCGTCATCTGGGCCATCGCGATCATTATCGCGCTGCTAGGCTACTTCCTTGCCAACGATATCGCCCGCAACATCAAGGACCTCGAATCGGTCCTGAAACGTGCGGCAGAGGGTATCGAGACCGAAAGTTCCGATATCAACCTCGAAACAGCGAAGGGTACGGCGCAGGCCTACGCCCTGCTTGAAGGGGTCATTGAGCAGACCCGGATGGATAAGGTCTCCGCCCAGGAAGCGAGTGAAGCGAAATCGATGTTCCTGGCGAACATGTCCCATGAGATCCGTACGCCGCTCAACGGGATCGTCGGCTTTACCGAACTCCTCAAAGACACCGACCTCCAGGAGGAACAGCGCGAGTTCATCGATATCATTGAGAAGAGCTCCGAGAACCTGCTGGAAATTATCAACAACATTCTCGACCTCTCCAAAATCGAAAGCAACAAGCTCGAGATCGAAGAGATCGCCTTCAACCCTCTCGAAGAGTTCGAAAGCGCCGTCGAAGTCTATGCCGTCCGTGCTTCCGAAAAACATATCGACCTCGGCTGTTTCATCGACCCGAGCCTGGAACGTCCGCTCAAAGGGGACCCGACCAAGATCAAAGAGGTCCTTATCAACCTCCTTTCCAATGCGGTCAAGTTTACCAACAGCGGCGGCGCGATCAACGTCAATGTCCGCCGCGAAGCGTGCGATACGCCAAACCGCGCCCGCATCCGCTTCGATGTCAAAGACAGCGGGATCGGCGTTACCGCGGAGCAGAAAGCCCGCATCTTCGAGGCCTTCGGTCAGGCGGACACCTCCATTACCCGTAAATACGGCGGTACCGGCCTGGGTCTGACGATCTCGAGCAGCTTCATCGAGCTGATGGGCGGCAAACTCGACCTTGAAAGCGAACCGGGACAGGGAACCACCTTCTTCTTCACCCTTGAACTCGAAGAGATCGAGACCCTTAACGAATCGCTTCAAAACAGTTTCACCAATATCAACGCGCTCATTATGAACGATGAAACGCGCCAGAAGGCACAGACGGAATACCTGCTCGAGTACCTCAACTTCTACGGCGTCAAACATACGACATTCAATGACCTCCGCGAGCTGCAGCAGCTCCAGCAGAAGGGCAGTTACGACATTCTGATCGCCGACTTCGACTATTGTGACGAAGAGGTCCTGCAACAGGTCAGTACAACGCCGGAAGCAACCATCTTGATCACCAAGTCCTACTACATGAAGAAGATCGAGAGTATGGAGCTCGAACTGTTCAAGGTCCTCTACGAGCCGCTGAACGGTACGAAACTGCAGTCGGTGCTCGAATCCTTCGACGCCGAAGACTACGTCGTCAAAAAAGCGCAGAAAAAACGTAAAAAAGTCAGCGCTGACAGCCGTTTCGACGCGAAGGTCCTCGTCGCCGAAGACAACATCATCAACCAGAAGCTGATCCGCCGCACCCTCGAAGAGCTCGGCCTGGAGATCACCATCGCCAATAACGGTCTCGAAGCCTTCGAGAAACGTAAAAACGGCAACTTCGACCTTATCTTCATGGATATCCAGATGCCGGTCCTCGACGGGATGGAAGCGACCATGGAGATCCTCGACTTCGAAGAGGACGAAAATCAGCCGCACGTGCCTATTATCGCCCTGACGGCCAACGCCCTCAAAGGGGACCGCGAACGGTTTATGGACGTCGGGATGGATGAGTATACGACCAAACCGCTGGTACGTACCGAAATCCTCAACCTGCTCAGCCAGTTCATCGGCGACAAGATCGTCGATGTCCGCCAAACGGAAACAGCCGAGGAGACGCTCCCGACCACAGCAGAAGCAGCCCCGGAAGAAACGGTTGCCGCTGCTGCCCCGGAGATCACCTATAGCGCCGATATCCTGCTGGTGAAAAAAGGGATTCTTGAGAGCAAGCTTTTCGGGCAACTTCTTGCCGATCTCGGCTTCACGTACGACAGCGAAAGCGGTGCCGAAAACATGATGCATGCCCTCGAAGAGAAGGCCTACAAGCTCGTGCTGTTCGACCAGGAGATCGAGGGGCTTGACTTAGAAAGCCTGCAAAAGACGCTGGAAAGCAAAGGGCATAAAACCGCGACTGTCATGATGGTCGACCCGGGTGTCGAGCCCGATGAAACCACACGCAGCCGCGTGAACGACGTCATCAAAAACGTCATTAACAAAGACCTTCTGCGTCTGATCTTTGAAAAATACGTATAAACTCTAAAGGAAACTGAATGCCGAACAAACAACTGAAAGTACTCGCCGTCGATGACGACCTGATCAACCTGAAGCTGCTCAAGTCCATGCTGATGAAAACAGGATATGTCGCCGAAGTCATTGAAGCCAAAAACGGTGCCGACGCCATCGGTGAGCTTAAAAATACCGCGGACATCGACGTCGTACTTCTCGACATTATCATGCCGGTCATGGGCGGTCTGGACATGCTTCGCGTCTTGCGTGCAGACGAGAACCTGAAGCAGCCGCCGGTCATCGTACTGACGACGGACGAGACGAAAAAAGCCGAGGCCCTCGAAGCCGGTGCCAACGGCTTCCTGATGAAACCGGTGCGTGAGAAAGAGCTCAGCGCAAAGATCTCCCAGCTGATCCTCTGATCGGCCGGGCTCCCTCCTTTTCCCCCTACACGCCTGAGAGAACGCGATTGACCGAATAGCGCATATCGTCGTCCAGGTTTTCCATCTTATCCATCATCCACTGTAGATACCCGCGATCATCCGCCGCGATTTCAAAGAGCGTCTTTCCTTTGTATTTGCCAAAGCGCATCGGCCCTTTGTAAAAGACCGGTTCCTTCGTCAGCGCGACCATCTTCTCGACAGGGTTCTCTCCGGGAAAACGCTCCTGGACACGCGCGCGCAGACGGCTCAAAAAGAGTTTCAGCGTCAGGACGTCGCCGATGGCGTCATGGGCCTTGATCTCGACCCCCAGTTTCTGCGCTTCCGCCGCTTCCTCTTTGTAAAGCCCCATCTTATAGCGGAAATACTGCAGCCGGTGGGCCTCTTCCTCTTCGAAAACATGGCGGGCACAGCGCAGAGTATCGATGAGTTTCATGCCATTGGCAAACCCCTCTTTTTCCAGCATCCCCAGGTCAAAAGGGGCATTGTGGATCACGAGGTAGTTCTCGTCCCGGTTCAGCGCCATGAGTGCCCGGTACGCCGCCGTCTCGGTACAGAGGGGTTTACCTTCGATCATCTCCGGCGTAATGTGGTGCACTTCCATCGCGCCGAACGCGATCGGCACTTCCGCGGAACAGAAATCGTTGTAAACCTCCGTCTGCTGTCCCGCTTCCAGGACAATGAATCCAAGCTGGATAATGCGGTCCGTTTCCCCTGCCCCCGTCGTCTCCGTGTCCAGCAATACGAATTTCGCCATGCCTATCGTTCCTCCTCGTCAAAAAGTTCGTTGAAAAGCCGCTCCATATCAAACACGGCCTTGGGCGTCTTCCACAGCAGATGCGGCAGCAGTTCGAGGAAAAAGTAGCCTACATAGATCATCGGGTAGAAGATCTTGACCTCGTAATAGAGCTGTTTATAGGTGTGGTGCGCACGGATCCACCGCCGTGCCATCTTCGACCCCCCCATCGCCAGGTTGACCTCGAAGGAGACAATGAAGCCCCAGACGAGATAGGTGAGAATCGTTCCGAAAAAGAGGTACCAAAAAGAGAACTGGAGTGAATAAAACATCCTGTCATTGTGCCATAGCAAACCCGTAACTAACCAAAAAGTGTCTACAATGTGTCCCATGATATCAAGTGTCTTCGGTTATCTCGGTATTGTGCTCGCACTCGGCGGCGGACTCTGGCGGATCGAGACGCGCACCCCTCTCAAACTCTTTACCTGGCTGCCCGCCATCGTCCTGATCTATCTCCTTGCCATTACGCTCTCTCAAAGCGGCCTCTTCGCCCAGAACGCTGCACAGACCTTCGCCTATAAAGAGGTAAAATCCTGGCTCCTGCCGATGATGCTCTTCATCATGCTGCTCCGGCTGGACCTGCGTGCATTCCTCACGCTGGGCAGACCCTTGCTACTGGCCTACGGTGCTGCCGTCCTCTCCATCGCCGGCGCCTTCTTCGGCATCTTTGCCCTCTTTGACTTCGGACCAGAAGCCGCCGGCGTCTTCGGAGCGCTTGGCGGGAGCTGGACCGGCGGAACGGCCAATATGCTCGCCGTCGCCGCGGCCCTTGGCATCTCCGAAGCCCAGTTGGGGCCGGCGCTGGTCGTCGACTCACTGCTCTATACGCTCTGGGTCAGCGCCCTGCTGCTTGCCGTTCCCTTTGCCCGCCGTTTTGACCGCTGGAACGGGACCAAAACCATGGAAGCGGCCCCATCGGAAACCGTAGAGGGCAGAGGCGGCTTCCGCTCTTTCCTCATCCTCACTGCTGTCGCCCTCCTTATCGCGTTCGCGCTCAGATACATCGCCGCGCTGCTTCCCCTCTTACCCGAAAGCACCTGGAGCGTACTTCTCGCGACACTTGCGGGCGTCGCAGGCAGTTTCACGCCGATGAGACGCCTGGGAGGCAGCAGCACGCTCGCTTCCTTCCTGCTCTATCTGCTGGTGGCGCTGATCGGGTCCCATGCCTCCTTGCATGGTTTCACCGAAGTGCCGCGCTACCTTGCTGCGGCCGCCTCCATTCTCATCCTTCACGCCCTCTTCATGCTCCTGATCGCACGGCTCTTCAGACTCTCGTTCTTCACGATCGGTGTCGCTTCCCTGGCCAATATCGGTGGGGTCGCCTCGGCCCCCATTCTGGCGGCTGCCTATAACCGTCTGCTCATCGGCCCCGCCGTCATTATGGCCGTAATGGGCTATCTGATCGGTACCCTCGTCGGCCTGCTGATCGCCTCCGGCCTGCAGAGTATCGCCGCATGACCATCAGCAGTACGCGCGTCTATCGCGCATCCATCCCTCTCGCCACTCCCTTTGTCACGGCACTTCGGCGTGTTGAGGATGTCACCTTTGTCGTCCTCGAATTACACATGGACAACGGTGCTCGCGCTTACGGCAGTGCACCGGCGACCAAGGCGATTACCGGCGAAACCCTTGAGAGCATCGAACAGGCCCTTCAGACCAGCATCCTTCCGCTTTTGCAGGGGCGTCCTTTCGAACTGCAGGCACTGCTGCATACCGTCGCCACTTCCTTGCCGGGCAACAGCAGTGCCAAGGCGGCGGTCGACATGGCACTCCATATGCTGGCGGCGCAGTGCGTGGATCTCCCCCTTTACCGCTACCTCGGCGCGAAAGAAGCAACGCCCGTCACCACTGCCGTGACCGTCAGCCTCGATACACCCGAAACGATGCGGAGCAAAGCCACCGAACTTTTCGCGTGCGGATACGACATTCTTAAAGTCAAAGTCGGCGGGGGGGACGGATTGGACGCGCAGCGCATTAGGGGGATCGCCGATGCCCTCCCCGGGGCGCAGCTGCTCGTCGATGCGAACCAGGCCTGGAACCTGCAGGAGAGCCTCGCTTTCATCGATGCGTGTGCCGATCTGCCCCTCGCCCTGATCGAACAGCCCGTGCCCGCACCGGAGCTTGAAGCGCTCCGGCAGATCACCGCCCTCTCCCCCTTTCCCATCCTGGCCGACGAAGCCGTTTTCGACGCCGAGGATGCCCGGCGCGTACTCGATGCCGGTGCGGCAGACCTCATCAATATCAAGCTGATGAAATGCGGCGGTCTCGCCGGTGCCCTCGCCATCCTGGACGTCTGCCAGACCTACGGGGCCCAATGCATGCTCGGCTCAATGCTCGAAGGTCCCGTCTCCATCACCGCAGCGCTCCACCTCGCCACGGCCTACCCCGACCGTTTCGCCTGGATCGACCTCGACAGTCCCCTGCTCTACCGCACCCTGCCCTCCGATCTGCCTTTCAGCGTCCACGGAAACTGCTATCGTCTATAGCCCGCTTCCACCCTCTTTTATCATATCTCTCCATTTTCAATAATCCATATCAATTTCAATATTTTTTTGTCAAAATGAACATTTTCTACAGCAACTTTTCATTTTTTTCTGTTTTTAAGTTTTATCAAAATATTTCGATCTATACTTTGGAATATTTGAATGAAAATATTTAAAAAATAACAGTTTTGTTATCAACTCTATTCGAGGTTCGAAATTATGACAAGCAGTAAATCCATACGTTTGTTTGTCGCTGCTGCCACGACCTTTGTGCTTTTCTCCCATGATGGTCATGCGGCGTGTGAAGATCAAAATAATCTCAATCAGTGCAACCGGACCGGGTATTGTGCCTGGGATACGGATGCTGGGGTCTGTAGAACCGGCATGCAGGAGGACCTCTGTTACGATACGCCGGTGACGGAGTGTTCTTTACATGCTGTCGTCGGCAGCGTACTTGATATCGCAACGGATGTCCTGCCCATCCTCACCCCTATCCTTGACAGCCAGGGAATCGTCTACACCGTCGTCGACGGTGTCATTTATATCGCCTGCGATGTCGTCGATCTTGTCCAAAGTATTCTGGATGCCATCAATATCAATCTGCTGGGGCTTATCCAGATCAATTTGGGAGAGGGTATCCAGATCCTGCAAAAAAACACGATCCCGATCAAGCACGCCAATATGGACGGTGACCTTTCCGATGTTCAGGTCATCGCCGACAATTCGCTGCTCCAATCCCTGATAGGGCTCGTCGATTTCTGCGGTGTCGATGGGAACCCCGGAAACTGTCAGCGCGAAAGCGCGCTGCAGATCAATCTGGGCTACCTCGGTCTTGTCGATCTCCTGGGCGACGCCATTGTATACGACATGCCGAACATGGCCGTTGCGGACGGGAACCACACCGTCTTCGCGCTGACAACACTCAACATCGATATTCTGGCACTGCTTGGCAACGCTTCTTCGCCGCTGCTGTACGGGCGCTACGCTAAAAACGGCGAAACGTTCGGCGGCCTGATCGCCAGCTGTTCCGCCGCAGGAGGGGGAGGAAGCGGAGAGCCCTCCGTCCCCTCGACAGCGGACATCGTCGACACCGACGAATATCCCAATTTTGCGAGCCGCCAGGTTCTGAAAACAAAGGTCGCGGGGAACCCGCAGACCGCGCTGACGGTCGTCTACCTCGATCCGACGACGCATGAGCCCAAAGTCTACAACAGCAGCGGAGAGTTCAAATGGTTACCGCCCCTTGAAGTCCTGCTCTACCGCACGGACAGCAGCTGTACGGACGAGCTTCCCCTGGCGGCGCCGACGACGGGGAACCCCGTGGGCGAACCCGTCATCGCCTACATTGAAAGCGGCACAAGCTATGCCGACGCCAATACCTTTACAATGGCTTCCGTCGCCAACAGCAATACCCGTATACTCGCCCAATACGCCGACTGGGGCGATCTGCTCAACGATCTCGCCTCAGCCAGCAGCTGTTTTTTGAACTCCAACTGGGAGGGTAACTTCAACGGCCTTCCCCAGTGTCTGAACAACCTGGGTAGCAGCAGCGGAATTTCTCAAGAACTAATAGAGAAATACCCCAATATCGCCACGGTATGTCTCAACCCGCTTTTAACGGGCGACCAGCAGCCGTGCGGCTCCTCCGCCTACGACAACAGCGGCTCCAAGGGCTTTATCCTGCCGGAAAAATACAATCACGCCTACGGGTGCCTGGCCTGTATCCTTGACAATGCTGCGGATGTGACGGCCTGTTCAAGCGACAATTTTGCCATCCGGCCATCATCCTACACCCTGGGGCTCAGCGACTCCTCCACCCCCAAAATCGCCGGTATGTCCTATACGCTGGAATCCGACGCCCTTTACGTCGGCGGGGGAACGGCTCCGACCAGCGGTTATACCACGACGCTTGACAATAGCAACGACAAAAATGCCTCTTTCATTTTCAGTCCTGTAGCTGCCGCGACCAACTGCCCCTACGGCGATCACGGTTTCACGTTCAGCTTCACAGACGGCGTAGGCTCGGGTTCGATCAGTTACCCGAACGTCGGCGATGTCAATATCACCCTGGCCGATGCAAACTGGACGGGTGTAGATCAAAACAAAGTCGGATGGCAGGAGTGCCTCCCCGATTCGAACAGGACATCCCCTGACCCCGTAGGGTGTTTGGTGACGGCAAGAGTATCCGAACGTTTCATCCCCGACCATTTCGACGTCAACGCCTCGCTCGACAACGCCGGCAGCGGCTTCACCTATCTTTATGACATGAACAAAGACAACGACGTCAACCAGACAGGTTATGACTACAACCTCTCAACCGCCTCCCTGGAAATAGAGGTATCGGCGATGGGTGCGAACGGCATCGGTACCCTGAGCAACTATCTCGACAGCTGTTATGCCCAGGACACCAATATCACGCTGCAGACGGCAGGTACACAGATCAGCCCGCCGTCGGCGCTGGACTATTTCCTCTATTTCAACCCGACCGAAGCGGATCCGAATGTTTCCAACAGCGGTGAAGGAAAAACCGCCCTGCCCGCGAGCGGTCTATTAAGTTCCTTGCCCATTACCAACGTCACGGCAAGTTTCCCGTCCCGGACGGCGCCGGACGCCAACGGGACGACGTTGATCGCATACCGGATCAACTTCGACCGTCGAGTCAATCAGCCTGTCAATCCGTTCCGGCTCTCGTTGTCCAGCGTCGACATTGTGGATACCGACGGCGTTTTCGGCTCTGACAACAGCCCAAGCCCCGATACTGCCACCTTCCTCTACGGCCGGGTACACGCACCCCGCTACCGTATTGATTGCAGCAGCGCCGCGCTGAGTTCCTGCTCGTCGACACAACCGCTGCAGCTCTTTTTCGAGTTCTACAGCAGCGATAACAATCTGACGCTCAGACGACAATACGCCCTGGACAACGAGCGAAGCAAAGATGCGATCCTCTGGTTCCGCAACACGGACCACAGCGCCCTGCTTGAGGGCAATATCACCGTGCTCAGCCACCGCTACAACGGCTATGACCTCTATACGACATCGGCACCGCTGCATCAAAACGGCGGCATCGGCACTCCGGCAGCCGGGGCTTCCTCGGTGAGCATCGGTTATGACGGCAGCAGGGGCTACCCCTACAAATCATCCATCGGTCTGCATACGCAAAAGTGGTTGAACTACGACCGGTTCAATACCGATCCGGATGTCAACAGCTCTTTTATGATCGAGTTCAATGCCGTCGGCCAGAAGACAGGCGAAGGCAACGTCCCCAATACGGATAGCGGGCCGGCCAATTCGAACAGAAGAATCATGTGGTAAAGTGACCTGTCACCCATTTTTCAGCCCGTATAAAGATGCCGCAGGCGACAATGGGGCTATCGAAGACAGCATCAATCCTGTTACGGGTCCTACCGCGCTGTCCTCTGTCGGAGGAAATACCATGCCCTATAGCGTCTATATCGTTCAATGCAGCGACGGCACCTATTATACGGGCATCGCTACGGACCTTGAGCGACGCCTCAACGAGCATAACCACTCTGCCAAAGGGGCCCGTTACACGCGTGCGCGCCGCCCCGTCACCCTCGTTTACGCTGAACGCTTCCCCGACCGAAGCAGTGCACAGAAGCGCGAATACGCCATCAAGCAGATGCCCCGCACCAAGAAGAGCGCCCTGATCGAGAAGCGCTGACCTTCAAGCCTCTGCCCGCAGAGGTATGTTATAGTTTTATAAATATCTTGAAAGGCCCCCAATGACCGAAGCCGAAGACCTTACCGACCTGTTGGAGAATGACGTGATCCCCGAGATCGAATCGTTTATCGACGACCTTTATGAAAAAATTGCCGAAACCAAAAACGCGACAGAAGAGGACAAGACACAGCTGGCTGAACTGCAGGAGCTGAAAAAGGAGTTCTCCTTATTGCTTGACGAGGTCAAAAACGGCGAACTGGACGAGGAAGAGTGTCGCGCCATCATCGACGAGATCGACATGATGCGTGAAGAAGAGGAGTAAGAGAGCCATGAAAAAAACAGTGACCTTTATCGGCAACGGCAACATGGCTGTCGCCATGGCGAAAACCCTGAAAGAGCGTTATCTCATCGAGGTGGTCGGCCGGGATCTCGCGCACCTTGACACCTTTGAAGCCGCCGTCGACACCGACGTCACCAAGCACCTCCTTAATGACTTCGACATCACCGGGAAAACCCTGCTGCTCTGTGTCAAACCGGCCAATATCGTCGAGGTCGGCGGGAAACTCCAGGGAAAAGCCGAAGCCCTCTATTCCGTGCTTGCCGGCACAAAGGTTGAAACCCTCAAAAGCCACATTGCCGCCGCCGGGACCGTCCGCGCCATGCCCAATCTCGCCGCGACCGTCGGCAGGTCCATGACGACGCTGACCGGCGACCGGCACCTCGAAGCCGAAGCCATTGCCCTGTTCGATGCGATCGGGATGACGCTCTGGCTCGGCAGCGAGAAAGAGCTCGATATCGCCACGGGGCTTGCCGGGAGCGGCCCCGCCTACCTCGCGCTTATCGCCGAAGCTCTCGCCGACGGCGCTGTCAAACAGGGACTCAAGCGCGATGACGCCATGACCGTGATGCGCGGGCTTTTTGCCGGTTTCGGGGAGCTGATTCAGCACGAACACCCCGCCTTGCTTAAAGACGGCGTCATGAGCCCCGGCGGCACGACGGCTGCCGGCTACAGCGCCCTGGAAGAGGCCGGGGTCCGAAACGGCTGTATCCAGGCCGTGGAGCGTGCTTTTGAGAAGGCGCGTTCCTCCTGAACAGTGCATCTTCAAGCACCCAGCTCTCCTTCTCTCCAGCGCCATCCACAGAACATTGATGGCACCCAAAAAAAGTGTGGATCAGTGGCAGCGTTACCGACTCAACTGCGGACCGAAAAACAGAATCATATGCTTTTCATAATGGTATTCAGGCGACTCCAAGTCGTTGAGATTGTCCCATTTTTTCTATATTTTCGCTTTAAGAATAAATGAAACTATTTCAAAATACAATAGATGTAACAGGTATGAAATGTTTGATTTAAAGTATTTTTCCAAGATTTCAGACAGTAAAAGGACCACGATGTTTGGAAATGTTATTTTTCATTTTGCCAAAACAGCAAGCGCAATTTTGCTCTTTTCAATGCTGTTTTTTCTTCCCCAAACCCTCTCGGCAGTTATCACAGGTGTGCCGGGTGACTGTAGCAGCGTCACAGATACCGCCGTTTTTGATCAGTCCAATCTCTCCTATACGAACTCTACCTACGTGGGGGGAGACTCAGAGAAGTGGGATTATTACTACTTCTCCGTCGATATACCGGGCGAACTTACCATTACGTTAGAGACGAACGCCAGCCTGGATCTTCTCTACAGTGAATCCTCCTGTACCACCATGACGGAGATCACCAGCCCCTATAGTATTAGCTATCTAAACCCGACGGATCTGATGGTCAAAGTCGAATCGGGCTCGGCGAACCAAAAAGATTATATTCTAAAAGTCACCTTTGTACCGGCACCGCTCTCCCTTGTGAAAACGAATGTTCCCGGGCAGATCCTGCAGAACAGCTCCACCAACATTGATTATTCACTGATGGGGGTCAACAACCAGGCTTTCGATAGCGGCAGCATCACTATTACGGATCAACTCCCTTCCGAAGCAAACCTTTCCACGTTCAACATCATCAATGACGGCGGCTGTACCTGTACAGCCCCGGATGCAACGAGAACCTTCAGCTGTAGCTGCCCTGCACTGGCTGCTGGGGATTATACGATCGTCGATTTCAACGTCACGCTCTCCGCCGGAGCGGCCCCGGATACGATCACGAACAATGCCAGTATGACGGACGGGATACAGAGTGCCGTCACCTCGTCAACTGTCGACGTTGTCGACGGCAAAGGGGTCGTCGAACTGAAAGTGGAAAAATATGCCGAAGCCGAAGCCATTCCGGTGGATACGGATTTCTCATACTACATCTTTATCACCAACTACGACAATGCCTATGCCTATGGTGTCCAGATCTGGGACCAGATGGACCCGAACATCTACTACACCGGCTATGACACTTCGAGCGGCTGGATCTGTACCCCGCCGAACAGCCCCGCAGTCAAAGGTGACTCCTTTACGTGTAGCTACGTCGGGACAGACGGGACCGGTGCCATGGGCAAGGGGATCGTCTACCTGAAAATCAACGCGCGCACGGCCAGTGCGCTTGATACCGGCGTGACTGCCGACGTCAACGTCAGCACATGGAACAACGTCGACTTAGACGCCGCCAATACCCTTCACAACAATTCCATCACGCATGCAAGTCGAGAGGTCAATATCACCTTGAACGATGTTGCACCGGGTGGCGGGGCCATCGGCGGTGTTTACATGAAAGGGGGCCTCGTCGAGATCTCCGAGAACGATCTCAGTGGTGGCAGAAGTACAGCAGAGCTGCGTACAAAAGTAGCCGCTCAGATCGGAAGAGCCAGCGCTTCGTACGCCACGGGTGAAATGCATGTCCCGACCTACTTTCTCAACGGCAGCAGCGACAGTGCCACGCCGACCGCCTATAACCCTACGACTGCCGCCGGTTCCAACCCCATACCGCTGACGGTCATCATCAGACTCGCGAACGATGCGTGCGAGGAGGCAAGCCAGACATATGTCACTTACACAAGCGATCCTGCCGTGAGCGGGGCACCGCTAAGCGCACTTTTCGAACCTGGCGACACTTCACCACGTTATGCGGGTACGAGTACAGAGGGTATCCCCGGTGATTTCAAACTGCGCAATATTGCGCTCAAAAAAGCACGCTATATTATGAAATATGTCGATATCAACGCGAAAATCGCGGATTCGGATGAAAAGTGTACACAAACCTCGACAACGCAATCAAATATCATGGGACTGCCCCAATGTATGAACTCCGGGGGTTCCACAAGCCTTGACAACAATAAATATCTCAACGTCTTTGGAACGTCCGCATTCGTACGCTGTTTCGGCCAGAACGGCAGTCCCTGCGATTCCAACAATCACGGCTACAGCTGCGGCGAAGGCAATACCAACTGTATCGGCTACAATGCGGAATACGACCATGAATACGGATGCTACGAGTGTACGGTCGGGGGGCTCGGCTACTGTACTCAAGACAACTTTGCCATCCGCCCCAAAGCCTTTGATTCAAACATCACAACACTCGTCAGCGGCGGCGACCCCGTCAAAGCCGGTCTGGATTACGCTCTGGCGTTCAAAGGGCTGACGGGTAATACGGCCGATCCGTCCGAAGCGACCCTCCTCTATAATGAGATAGAAGACACCCTGACCGACGGCACAACGTTCCAGATCGACCTGAACATCAGTGATCCGACGAAGGTCTGCCCGCAAACCAATATCAATATGACCCCCGCAGTCCACTTTGTTGACGGCGTAGATTCAGGCCTCTTCCGTTTTGACAATGTCGGCGATATCAATTTCAGCATCCACGAAACGAACGGAACGGAGTTTGCGAAAGTGGATGTGAATGACACACCGTGGAGTGACAGACGTATCGAACCGTTCAACCTCTCCTTCCGCATTATTCCGGACCATTTCGAGGTCAACGCGACGCTTGACGACTACGGCGACGACTATACCTACCTCTATGACATGAACCTGTATGACGACTACAACGTCTCGACCGCGACATTGATGTTGGACATCAAAACAATGGGTGCAGACAACAACGTCACGAGCAACTATATGGAGACCTGCTATGCCAAGGAGACCAATGTTACCCTGCAGATGCACAGCACCCAGATCAAACCGGCCGGTGCCGTGACCGAATTCCTCTATTACAACCCGGCGGAAAACAATGGAACGGCAAACAGCGGCGAAGGTTCGTACACACTGCCGGGCGGCACCCTGACATCGGTTCTGCTTGAAAACACGACGACAAGCTTCCCCGATGATGCCGTGGATGGAAACGGTACAACCCATATCGAATACAGGCTCAACTTCAACCGGAAGGTCAACAAACCTGTCGATCCGGTGCGAATCGCGCTTAACAGTGTCTATGTGAATGACAGTGAACCATCACCTTATACCGTGACCGGTTCTCATACTTCGACGGATACGGCCACCTTCCTCTATGGACGGGGGCATGCACCGCGCTACCGCGTCAACTGCGGTACAGTCGTCACCGGCCCCTGCCTGTCGCAGAATTTGGAGCTCTTTTTTGAATTCTATGCGGACAACGACTCCAACCTGACGCTGCGCAGAGGATATGCCCAAGACAATGAGCGGAGTAAAGATGCTATCATGTGGTTCCGCAACACCAAGCACGATTCCGGGGCGGACGGCAATGTCACCCATTTGAGCCACAAGTTCTTCGGCTATGACCTCAACAGTTCGACAAGCCCCCTCTATCAGGGCACGTCGATCACCGCCCCGGGCAACGGCATTTCGAATGTGCGGATCGGTTACCGGGGCAGCGACGGTTATCCGTACAAGGCTTCCGTCAATCTCCATACGGATCGGTGGCTCAAGTACGACCGTTTCAACGCCAACCCCGACGTCAATGCGTCGTTCCTGATTGAATTCAACGCCATCGGCGTGGAGGCGGGAGAAGGCAACCTTGACGGCACGGACAGCGGTCCGGCCAACTCAAATAGGAGAATCCGGTGGTAATGAAACGCGCATTTACGATGATTGAGATGATCTTCGCAATCATCATTATCGGCATCACGGTTGCCGGCGTTTCGCAGATCATGACGCGAAGCGGGAATACAATGGAGGGCGCCCTTTCGCAAGAAGCGGTCTTCCTGGCTTCCATGGAAGCAGCCAAGATCTTTTCGCACCGATGGGACCCTAATTCCAAAGACACCTCGAGCGAACTCGCCTATTCAAAAATTCTCGATACAAACTGGGATGCCAACCACAAACGCACCTGTCTCGACACGGCTACTGGCTCAAAATATGCGGTCCCGTGTGCTGCCGACGACATCCAGACCGTCCTGCGCTACGGCGGTATCGCCGAGGACAAACACCGCCGTTTCCACAGCCAAAGTACCGCCTCCTCACAACCCTATCCTGACGGTGTCCCTAATGGTACGACGGATATCAACATCACCAATGAGCACGGCTACAAACGCACCTACCAGGTCGCCGTCAACTCCGGCTATATCGGCACGGCTTTCGCTACGGGAACGGTGGGAGGACCCACCGACATTAAAATGACCGTTGTCTCCATCAATGATAAGAACAACGGCAACGCCAATCTTGTCCGGATGCGGGTCTATTCATACAATATCGGTGAAATCGACTATGCCAAGAGGACGTTCCAATGAGAATGTATTACAATAGGCTACGGCGTGCGTTTACGATGATCGAACTGGTCTTCGTCATTGTCATTATGGGTATCCTTGCCAAGTTCGGCGTGGAAATTTTCCTGCAGATCTATGAAAGCTATACGCGGACGACCATCGCCGCCTCGCTCTTGAGCAAATCCGAGGCTGCCGTCAGTCAGATCGCCAATCGCCTGACGTATAGGGTCAAAGATTCCATCATCGCCAGCAGCAGCCCGGCGGCATCCTTCGTACCGCTCTCCAGCGTCACCGGCAACGAGACCGTCTTTGAATGGATCGGGCTGGACAGCAACGGATGGGATAAGGGCAACTTCAGCGGCATCGTCGACCTTAATGACGGCAATACGACCTATACCCAGCTTCACAGTCCCGGGACCACCACGTTACCGGCGAACGGCGCCCTGCTCTTTATCGGTTCGAAAGTCAATGTCCAGAACAGTTTTGGGTGGCACGACACGAATGCTTCTTCGAACAGCCACCAGGATCTTTATGTCTACGATGCCGTCGCAGTCACATCGCAGAACATCAACTTTGCCACCAACCCCTTTACGGCGGGTGATGAGATCTTTGAGTTCTATCATGTTGCGGACAGTGCATACGCGCTTGTGCTCGACACGGTCAATCATAAGCTCTATCTTCACCAGGACTATCAACCGTGGCAGGCTGAAATCTATACGGGCACGGGTGACCTGCTGACGGATAACGTCAAAACCTTTACGCTGCAAAAAGCGGGGGACATCATCAGAATCGAGCTTTGCCTCAGCAACAATGATTTCATGGGTGAAGGGGAGTATTCAATATGCAAAACAAAAATCGTGTTCTAAAACGGGGCGGCTTTGCCGTCATTGCCGCCGTTTTCATGATGCTGTTGATCACGCTCATGCTGCTGAAGATGCTCTCGTACTCCACCGACGTCTCTGCGCGTACCAGTAACGACTATCTCAACGAGCAGGCACAGCTGCTGGCGTTCAATGCCACCGAAGACGCCGTCTACCGCATCTCGGGAGAAAACCGCGATGCAAACCTGAGCTGTACCACTTCCTTCAGTGACACCTACCCTTCAACGGGCACGGCCATGTTCAATATCAACGTGACGATCCAATACATCTGGCAAACCGGCATGATCCCCGGCGGCACCGGATGTAACAACATCCTGACCACGGTGACGACCGATACCCAGCATGGCTCCGCATTGATCGACGTTTATATTACATCGCATGCTTCACTGAATCTGGATGAACCGATCCGGTTTCACCGGCGCACGCTGCAAAAATTGTAAAAGAGATAACAGAAGCGCGGCGGGGCGGTGGCCCTACGCGATTAGTAGAGACCGAAACGACCGTCGTTTCGTTTGTAGAGAACCCGAGTCTTCCCGTCGTTATCAAGGAAGATCTCAAACTGCTTTTCACCCGTTTTCAGCTCATCCAGCACATCGGCGACTTCCCTCGGTTTGTAACTCTCCAGTTCAACCGGGATGACTTCGTCCTCCAGTGCTTCGGCCGCCGCTTTGACGTCCGCCGAATCGCTCTTGGCATCGTTCATACTCTCATGATGATGATCGCTCAGCTTGTCATGCATACGGCGCAGCGCCTTCTGTGCCCGCTCGATCGCGATGTCGATTGCAGCGTACATATCATCGTCGCTCTGCTTGATAACAACGGTATTCTTGCCGGCAAGGTTGATGGTAAACTCCACCGAGACACCCTGTTTTTTCCCGATGCTTCGCTTGGCGCAGACCGCCTGTGCCGAAATGATGTCCAGGTTGAACTTCGAGAGCGATGCGATCGCATTTTGCAAATACTCTTTAATGGGATCGGTCAACTCGATCGCTCTACCGGTCAGTGAGATATTCATCATGGAACCTTTCCGGGCCTCGCCCTCTGTGTGAATTGTCGTAGGCAACGATTATAACACAGGAAACATGTCATTTTTCAAGCCGTAGAGCGACAAACGCGCTAAAATATCCCATGCAAATTGAACAGGCCGATATCGAAAAATTCAAAAAACTCGGCGTCTACTCGGCCGCAGAGCTCGCCATTCACACCCCGGTCCGTTTTGAGGACCGTCGGCTTTACCCCAGGCTCAAGGAGGGCACCGAGCAGGCTATCGATGCTACCGTCGAATCGATACACCGCTCCCCGCGGACCGTGACTATCTCCCTTTATGTGCACAACTTCGGGCATCGCATCGAGGGGGTCCTATTCAACCCGAAACCCTATATGCTGCGTTTTTTCACCGAAGGGGAACGCACCTTTTTCTTCGGCCGTATCGACTGCAGGCAGGGACGCTGCCAGATGAGCCACCCCCAGCGTATCCCCGAGGCGGGGACGCTCACCCCCAAATACAAAACATCCCTGCGTACCGACGTCATGGCCCGACTCGCCGCACGCTACATCACCCGCAAAAATCTCCTGGATGAGGGGCTGCCCCCTGCTGTCGCCGATGCACTGCTCGGTCTACATTTCCCCAAAGAGGCTCCGCTGAAGGAACCCACACCGCAACAGCTCTACGCCCTCAAATACACCGAGCTCTACAGTTATATGCGTTCGCTCCAGGGGAAACGACGCTATTTCCATGCATTGAAAAAACTGGAAAATGACTGGCGCGGCTGGGCCATGCGTCTGCCGTTTCTCCTGACCGGTGAACAGACAAAAGCCATCGAGGCGATTGAAACGGACTTCAAAAAGCCCCATGCCGCCAAACGGATGGTCGTCGGGGATGTCGGCGCGGGCAAAACGATGGTGATACTGGCGGCAATGCAGATGGCCTCCCCCCACCGCAGCATCCTGATGGCGCCTACGACCATCCTCGCCAACCAGCTATACGAAGAGGCACGTAAGTTCCTCCCGGAAAAAAAGATTCTGCTCATCACGAATGCCACGCCGAAAAAAATGCCGCTGGGGGAGGCCGATGTCCTTATAGGCACCCATGCCCTGCTCTACCGTAACCTCCCCGAAGCCGCGCTCATCATGGTCGATGAGCAGCACCGCTTCGGTACAGCCCAGCGCCACCGGCTGGAGAAACTGCTCTCGGAGGGTACCCGTCACCCCCATTATTTGCAATTCTCCGCCACGCCCATCCCCCGTACACAGGCGATGATCGATTCCGCCCATATCGACGTCAGCCTCATTACCAAGACCCCCTTTAAAAAAGACATCTCGACCGCGGTCATCCACAAGCCCGACTTCCCCGCCCTGCTGCAGCACATCCGCGCGGAGATCGCACAAGAACACCAGGTCCTCATCGTCTACCCCCTTGTCGAAGAGAGCGAGAATTTCGGCTATCAGAGCATTGAAGAGGCCAGAGGCTACTGGGAAAAACATTTCAAGAACGTCTACGTCACCCACGGCAAAGACAAAGAGAAAGAGGCGATTCTTGAAACGTTCAGGGAGCAGGGAGACATCCTCCTAGCCACAACCGTCATCGAGGTCGGCATTTCACTGCCGCGCCTGACGACGGTTGTCATCGTCGGCGCCGAACGGCTCGGGCTGGCCACCCTGCACCAACTGCGCGGACGCGTCAGCCGGACAGGCCTCAAGGGGTGGTGTTTTCTCTATACGAATCTGGGGGAAAGCGAGCGCCTCGACGCCTTCCGCCAAACGGACAACGGCTTTGACATCGCCGCACTGGACTTAAAGTACCGTAAAAGCGGCGATCTACTCAAAGGCAGTATCCAAAGCGGGAAAAAGTTCCTCTGGGCTGATCTGGCAGAGGATGAGGCGATCGTGAGGGAAGTCAAAGCAGCGCTATCGCACTTATAAGTAATGAGACAGCTTCAGAGTTGTCAAGGCCAAAACGGTCGTTAGCGTGTCAGGCGGCTCACCGGGGAATGGAGTGTCCCGAAGGCGTCAGCCCTTTGTGCTTTCTTCTTCCCGGTTCGGCTTCTGCTTTACACAAGTAAAGAAGAAGGGGAACGAAAAAACCTTTTACTCCTCCGTCACAATCGCGAAGGTCAGTTTCTCGATCTCTTTATGCTTTTTGATGAACGCATTGAGGGTGGCAAGATCAAGTCCCTCGATCTGTTCCAGTTCACGAGCAGACGAACCGATCCCCTCTCCTTTGTAATACTCCAGGAATGTACGCGAAAGGCGCTGGGAAAGGGTCTCGACCCGCAACGGTTCGGAACCGAGCAGGAAACGCTTCGCCTGGTCAAGCTCCTCCTGGGTCGCGCCCTTCTCTATAAACGTGTCGATCACTTCGCGCACGGTTTCAAGGGCCTCCTTTTGAGAAGCGATCTTCGTCTGGAGGTAGCCGAAGAAGTAGCTGTTGGAACGGGCGATATTCGCACGGCAGTAGGCAGAGTATGCCAGGCCGCGCTTGACGCGGACCTCCTCCATCATACGACTGCCGAAGCCCCCGCTGCCGAGAATAAACATGGCCACGCGGCTGATATAGTGCTCGGCGTCACCTACCTTCATATCAAAAGGAGCGCCGAAATAAACATAGGCCTGTTCCGTTTTTCGCTTGAACTGCTCCGTCTGTGCCGCCGCGCTGGCCGGGTAGTACCCCAGGCTCTCCAACGCCCCTTTCGGCAAGGTACTGAGCAGCCGGCGCGCGGCATCCTCTGCAGCCGTTTTGGAGATATCGCCGCCGATGACGACAATGGCCCGAGAGGCCTGGAGGTGATTTTCGACAAAGGCTTTGACCGTTTTGAGTTCCATCGCCTTGACGCTTTCAACCGTCCCGGACGCCGGGGACGCCAGCGGCGTATCGGTGAAGAGCATTGCCCTCAGTTCGCGGTTGGCGACATAGTCGAAATCATTCTCTTTGCGGCTCAGCGCGCCGACCATGGTTGTCTTCACCTTCTGAAGAGCCTCTTTACTGAGGTTCGGAGCGGTAAGCAGCTCTTCGAGCAGACCGACCGCTTCACCGAACTCCTCTTTGAGCGAGCCCATTTCAAAGACCATCGTCTCCGTCCCGGCATGCACGCTGAGATGGATGGCGCGTGCGTCGAGCGCCTCGGCAAAACCGACGGCGCCGCGTTTTTGGGTCCCTTCGTTGAGCATTGAGGCACTCACCTTCGCCAGCCCCGCAAGCGCACCGTCCTCGATCGAACCGCTCTGGCGGAAGACCAACTGCATGGAGACGATCGGTAACCGGGAATCGTGCTCAAATATCATCGGCACTTTGATGCCGTTTACTTCTACCTGTTCCACCGTCGTTTCAGCCATTACAATCTGTCCTGTCAAAAAAATGAATAATAGTAGCGCTTTGAGGCTCACGCAAAAAGCTCCAGGGTTTCATACGCCGTATTCCGGATCGCCGGGGTCTCGCCAATATCGCGGATCAGGCGGACCATTTCATCCTTGGCCATACGGAAGCCCGCCCCCGCACTGCGGACAACGTTCTCCTCCATCATCGTTGAGCCCAGGTCGTTGGCCCCGAACTGCAGCGCCATCTGACCAATATAAGGCCCCTGGGTCACCCAGGAACTCTGCAGGTTCGGTACGTTGTCCAGGAAGAGACGCGAGACTGCCAACAGGCGGAGGTAGCGGTTGGCCGAATGTTTTTTCATCTCGGGGAACTCTTCGAGCAGTTTGGTATTCTCGCCCTGGAACGACCACATGATAAAGGCGCGGAACCCCCCGGTTTCGTCCTGCAAGCGGCGAACCATATCCCAGTGCTCGACGATCTCTTCGTCCGTCTCCATCGTTCCGTACATCATCGTCGCCGTCGATTTGATCCCGAGCTTGTGCGCCTTGCGGTGGATATCGATCCAGACGTCGGCATCGATCTTGCGCGGCGCGATAATATCACGGACCCGGTCATTAAGGATCTCCGCGCCGGCACCCGGGATGGAGGAGAGTCCCTTTGCCTTCAGCCGGGTCAGGACCTCCTCCACACTGATGCGCGATACCTTGGCGATAAAGTCGATCTCGATAGCCGAAAAGCCGTGAATGGTGATCTGCGGGTATTTCGTATGGATATGCTCCACGAGATCTTCATACCACTCGATTTTCAGTTTCGGATGGACCCCGCCCTGGAAAAGGATCTGCGTTCCGCCGATGGCGAGCAGTTCGTCAATCTTTGCATCGATCTCGTCATAGGTAAGGACGTAGGCATCCTCGTCCTTTTCATGGCGGTAGAACGCGCAGAACTTGCAATCGACCCAGCAGATGTTCGTATAGTTGATATTGCGGTCGACGACAAAGGTCGTGACCCCTTTGGGGTGCAGCGCTTTTTTGCGGGCCGTGGCAAGCTTCCCGAGGGTTTTGAGATCGGCGTTGCGGATCAGGTCAACCGCTTCTTCTTTGGTGAGTCTGCTCATAGTGGTTCCACTCCCTCGTACAATATTTCCTTGGCCGCAGTATACCGCTCAAGGATTCAGCTCCGCCCCCCTGTCGGGAACGGCAGCGTTTAAAAAGATTGATTTAAGCGCAGGCAGGGCTTAGGATGCAGCTTTCTCTTTGGCGATCGCATCGAGCACGCCGTTAATGAACTTGGGAGACTGTTCCGTACCGAAGGCTTTGGCCACCTCAATCGCCTCGTTGATCACGACAGCGGAGTCCAGATCGCTGTGAAGCGCCTCGTAGGCTCCCAGACGGAGTGTCGCCCGTTCAATAGAACCCAAACGGTCGAAATCCCACTCCTTAAGGTGTTTGACAATCGCTTCGTCCACCTCTTCCAGATGCGCCATAACCCCGTCAAAGAGCGTCAGGGCAAAATCCTTCTGCTTGTTGCGGATCTTCTTCTCTTCGAGAATCTCATCGGTATGGTCGGCAATCGCACCGTTACCGAGGTCATAGGCATACAGCAGGCTGACGACCGCCATGCGTGCGTGGTGACGTGTCGCCATTACGCCTCGATCTCCGCGTACAGGTTCAGCATCTCAATGACCGTCGTCATCGCTTCGAAACCTTTGTTCCCCGCCTTCGTACCGGCGCGTTCGATCGCCTGTTCGATCGTATCGGTCGTCAGCAGGCCGAAAGCGACCGGCTTGGCGTACTTGAGCGACACCGTCGCGATCCCCTTGGTTGCCTCCGCAGAGACATAATCAAAATGCGGTGTCGCACCGCGGATCACGGCACCCAGCGCACAGACGGCGTCGTACTTGCCGGTGGCAAGCAGGCGTTCCGTCGCCATCGGCAGTTCAAACGCGCCCGGGACCAGCACAAGATCCAGCTCCGCGTCATTTCCGCCGTGGCGGGCATAGGCGTCTTTGGCGCCTTCGACCAGGCGGTCGGTGATCAGGTGGTTGAAACGCGCCGCGATAATGGCAACTTTCTTGTCCGTGGGGACTTGCAGTTTTCCCTCGATTACTTGCATCTTTCTTTCTCCTTGTTTAACTTTCTTCCGTGCCGCTTCGCCTAACGGCTGCACGCCTCGATGGCGAGCAGTGTTTCCGTCAGCTGCTTCAGTCCTTCGAGCGTGATCATATTCGGGCCGTCGCTCAGGGCGCACGAAGGGTCGAAGTGGGTTTCGAAAAAGAAACCGTCGACGCCGACAGCGGCCGCCGCTTTCGCTAGATAGGGTACCATCGAGCTGTCACCGCCGGTCTTTCCGCCGCCGCTGCCGGGCATCTGTACCGAGTGCGTCGCATCGAAAACGACCGGAGCAAACTCGCGCATGATCACCGGTGAGCGCATGTCCACGACGAGGTTGCCGTAGCCGAAACTCGAACCGCGTTCGGTGAGAAGCACCTTGTGCTTTTTCGCATTCTCATACCCCACCTCATCGCAGCCGCGGGTCTTGAGGACTTTCAGGACAGAGTAGCGCATATCCGCGGGGTTCATGAACTGTCCCTTTTTGATGTTGACGATACGGTCCGTTTTTGCCGCGGCGACGAGCAGGTCTGTCTGGCGGCAGAGAAACGCCGGGATCTGGATAATATCCGCGACTTCCGCCGTCGGTGCCACCTGGTAGGACTCATGGACATCGGTGACGATCTTATAGCCGAAATGCTCTTTCACCTTCTGCAGCAGCCGAAGGCCCTCCTCCAGGCCCGGTCCGCGGTAGCTCTCAAGGGAGGTGCGGTTGGCCTTGTCGAAACTCGCCTTGAAATAGAAGTCGAACCGCGCATCCTCATGGTAGGGCCGCAGCGCTTCTGCGATACGGAAAAGGGATGCTTCGCTCTCAATGACACAGGGACCCGCCATTAAAATCATTCGATACTCCCGTTACCCTCAATCATCGCCTTGGATTCGACCGGCCGCATCTGCGGAGAGACGACCCGCTCTTTGTATTTGCTGTTCCCGACGGCATCGTCGAAATCGTCGACCGCCTGCTCACGGAACTCCGTCAGGGAGTGGCCTGTTTCATGCGAGTAGACGATATATCCCAAAACAACAAGGACCAAAACCATTGTTTTCTTAGAGTTTGTCTGCCACTGCATGTACGCCAGAATCAACAAAACGACGATTGTCCCCGGATAAAGCCATGATGCATCCATGATGTACCCTTTTCGTGCTCGGCAGTGCCGCCGAAAATAAATAGGATTATACCAGAGGTTGTTAACAAATCCGGCATTGTGCTGCCGGTGTAAGGCACACGACTACCGCGACGCCTTGATCGTTTCATAAGCAGCATTGATCTGCTGCATCTTCTGCGTAGCCTCGGCCATATACGCCTCATCCGCCCCTTTTGCCTTCATAAGGTCGGGATGATACTGCTTCACCAGAGCACGATACTTCTTCTTGATACTCTCCATCGCTTCACCCTCTTCCGCGCCCAGCAGCGTGTACGCCTCCTGCAGAGTGGTACGGGTCGGCCCCGTTTTGTAGATCTGCGCGAACTGGGCCATGATCGCCTCGACCTGGTCCGGTGCGATCTGCAAAAACGCCGCGATCTTGGTCAGCAGATTCTCTTCGTTTCGGCTGAGCTCCCCGTCAACGAAGGCGAGATTGACAAGAAATGAGAACATCCCCAGACGCTGCTGCGGGTGGCGCACGGTCGCATAGGCCAGGCGCTGCGCAATCGCATCCGCATTGAAGCGCTGCTCCTTTTCACGGTTGAAAATCGATTTGAGCTCTTCACGGACCATCTGCGGGTCCGGAAACGCGTTGGCGATATCCGTGAAGGTGTTTCCGATCAGTTCCGCCTCCAGGGTGTCAACCCGGCCGTCGGCTTTGGCCACCTTTGCCATCAATGCGACAAAAAGCCCCAGCTCGGAGTTGCGCACCACTTCGGAGGTCACGGGACCTCTCCCGGTCGCTTCCGCCCGGTACTGGTAGCGACCATAGCTTCTGAAAACCCAGACGAGAAAGAGCCCCACAAACAGGTAAAAAATCAGTGATCCCATACGCTATCTCCCTCCACATCGATCTCGATGCCGACGATCCGATCGCACGGCACGATCAGCGTCTTTTTGGGCGCACTGACCACATAAAACCACCGGCTCTCCGCCATCAGCGCCTCGTCATACTCCCCCGTGCGTTTGACGTCTTCGGTCTCCATCCGGCGCAGAACGACCCCGGTAGAAAATCCCTGCCGGTAATCATCGGCCGCCGTATCGACATCCGCGAACTCCACCCGGTCGGCGGTGCGGATAAGACGGCAACGGTTCTTGCGGGCCCATCCTCGCACGCCGAACCAGAGTGTGACCATCCCAAGAAGCGCCACGCCCCCGGCGGCCACCGTGTACGTGAAAGCGACGGCGGCGACAAAGATCGTCAACGCTCCCCAGACAACAAATGCCGCTTCGTCGATTTTTTCAAAAGCGATGACCCGGAATGCCAATACGAGCGTCCGCAAGTACTGCAGCCACGCCAGGAGTTTAGCCATCAAAACGGTCCCAGAAAAATTCGATCCACTCCGTCGCTTCCCGGCAGCTGAAATCGGGTTGCTCGCAGGCGGTGGGCTTGGACCACGGCGCGGCGCATTTGATCGTGCTTTGCGGATAGCGCTCCCGAAGGTAGGCCTTCACCTGCTGCAGGGTTTTGCCCGAGTCAACGATGTCATCGACGATCAGGATCCGCCGGAAGGTTCCGCCGGGGCAATCGCCGTCGATGGTGACCGTTTCGCGCTGGGAGGCGTCATCGTAGGACGCCACCCGCAGCAGGCCGATGTTGCGGACATCCAGGCCGTATCCGAGCAGCTGCGCCCCCATCATGCCGCCGCGCGCAAGCGCCACGATCATATCCGGCGCGTAGGCACGGCAGGCGGGGAGCAGGGAACGCATGTCCGCTTCGAAAGCCTCATAACTGTAATAAAACATGGCCGCATTATACCACTAAAGCCCCCCTTTACCCATGCATTGCTACCATGACGAAAAGGGAGTTTTATGCGCTTGAATTTCTTGGCTCTTTTGACGGTCACCCTCCTCTTTTCGGGCTGCCTGACACCGACAACCCCCGAAGTCCCCGCCTGGGTCGAACACCCGCCGCCGCCGACGGCAACAACGCTCTACGGTGTCTCCGTTGCTAAAAGCAAAGAAGAGGCGCATATCTCCGCCCTCGGCAATATCGCTACCACCATGCTCAGGGGCGCGGAACCGGCCCTTGAGCAGCGCGTCCGGGATGTCACTGAGCGCAGCCAGACCGCAGCCGCGATGCGTACGGTACTCCGGGAAATCGACTATCCGGGTGTTACCGTCAAAGAAGAGGCGGAGATGGGAGAGGATCATGCGGTCTTGATCACCATGCCGCGCAGCGTTTTCGCCGCACAGATCGATGATCGGCTCAAAGCGCACCGTCAAACGATCGAAGCGCACCTGCCTTCCGACGACGCCCCGCTTTTCGAGCAATTGGGCAGGCTTGGCGCTGCCCATGAAGAGAAACCGATGCTGCTGGCGGAGGTATTGCTCCTCGAAACGGCCGACCCGGCGGCCGACACGAAACCCTACTACGCGTTTATGGAAAAAACGGATGCGGCGTACAACGCCCTGAAATTCGGCGTAGCCATCAGCGTCATCAGCGATGCGGAGGCGATCGTCTACGTTGATACCGTGGAGCAGACCCTGCGCTCCGAGGGGATGACACCGACAGGCAATCGTATCGGTCTGCTTCTGCTGCATGCCGACAGCCAGCAGGAACGGCGCAATGGCGTGTTTAACGTGACCATGCGTGTCCGGCTCGAATCCGTCGCGAAGGGCGAGCGGCTCGCACAAAACGAGTTTTTCCTGGAAGCCGTGTCGCCGCAGAGTTTCAGCGATGCCAAACGCCGCACCGCCGAAGCCCTCAAAGCACGTCTGCGGGAGCTGGGTCTGTTTCGTACACTCGGGTTTTAGTATCCGCTAACGCCGTTTACTCCTCCCCGAAATAGTGTTCCCGTTCGGGCTCATGTGCCCGAAGACGGTTGAACGCTTCATTGTTTCCGCTGCTCCGTGCGCTGTTCAGCGCTTTGCGCCACTCCCGCCGGGCTTCCATATATGCAATCCTGCCCCGCTGCCGGCTCGCACGCCGTTCTTCGGCGACCATGCGGTTATAGGCTCTCTCCTCTTCCCTGAGGGCGGGGACCTCCGGGGGCAGGTCAGATACGATCTGTTCCGGCAGGGCGTCCGCTGCCGGCGATGGTGGTGGCGACACCGCCTCGAACGAGGTCGGCACGGCGAGTTTTCCGTCAACCGGGGCATTTGGATGCCCCTCCATCCGTCCCGCCGCCAGGAAGGCAACGGTCATGACACCCGAGGCCAAAATAATCCAGCGCATCGCTCACTCCCTCTAGCTTGTCGGATCGCCGTCACAGTCCCAGTCTTTCGGGTCCAGCGGTCTTTCTGTCGCCCCCGGGTAGATCAGTGCGTTCGTGTCGTCGCAGTCAGGGGACCAGTCTTGGGTATAGAAGCCGTCACCGTCACTGTCGGTGCCGATCGGGACCAGGGCCGGAGCATACCAGGTCGTGGACGACCCGTTCTCCGACATCACCTCGAGGTAATAGGTCTGCGTCGTTGCAATCCCCCCGGCATCCGGCGTGCTCATCTCGATAATGCCCCCCGGGCCTTTCGAATCGGTAATCCCCAGGGCCGCCCCGCCGTTATCGAGCAGTGCGGTCTGCAGCCCCGCTGGCCCCTGTGAATAATCCACGATATAGGCCGCACCGTGCGGCGGGAGCGTCACCTTGTAGTAGTCGGTGTCGTTTCCCGGATCGATCGTATGGGCCAGGGTGTAGAGCGCACTTTGATAGATGATCTCGCCGACTGCGCTTTTGGTGCTGTAGATCGTCGTCGCTCCGCCCAACGTGCCATCCGGCTCGAAACCGTCGGTGCCGCTCGGGGCATCCGCCCCCGAACAATCTTCATCGATCCCGTTGCCGGCGATTTCGTTTGCGTACGGGTAGACGGCGTTATTGCTGTCGTTGCAGTCAAAGGTGGCGGAGTAGCCGTCGTTATCACTGTCGACAAAGAGCCGTACGCCGAGCTGATAACTGGCCATATCGTATGCATAAAACGAGTAGACATGGATCAGGTAGTTCCCCGTTTCCGTAATCGTGATCTGATCAATATTGCTGTCAAAGGAGAGGAAATTGTCGTTTGACGCTACCAGCGTCACCCCATCGGCTTTATAAAGTTCGATCACCGTGTCGGCCGTATAGTTCAGGTTCGTCGCGAAGAGTTCGTAAGTGTTGCCCGACACTAAGGCAACCTTTACCCAGTCCTCGTCCCCCTGCGGATAGATCGTGCGCGTCTGCAGTCCCCCGACCAAGATACTGCTGGGTTGGTCTTTTGTATTGTCGCCGGCGCTGCCTTCAAATCCGTCAGCGGCCGTCGGGAAGGCGGCGGCGATGATAACGCCCCCGCCTCCGCCACCGCCGCCACTACTCGCATCCGCCGTGTCGCTCTTGACCTTGCAGCCTCCGGCCATCAGTGCGATCGCCGCAAGCAGAACGATTCCTTTCTCTTTCATGGTTTTCATCACTCCCTCCTTCTTATTCTTGACAGGGAAAAACGTGAATTAAAACCATCTTACAACGCGCCGCCTTTCGCTTCACGGCGGAGAAAATAACTAGCTGTTAAAATTCAAATGCATTAAATAATCACAAAAAATAGTTTTTTTTGAAAAAAATTATTCGTGACCAAACCCCAGCGCCTTGGGGTGGACGAAAGCGAGGTTTGCCCAGTTCACGCGCGGCTGTTTCAGAATCAGACTGTGGGGCGAGACCGCCCGCGAGAGGGCGACGTAGAACTGCGAGGGGGCGAAGATCTCCGTCGTGTCGATGACCAGATCGCCGATACTCATCCCCTGGGACTTGTGAATGGTAATGGCAAATGCGAGGACGATCGGGAACTGGTAGAGGGTAAACTGCGGCACCTCGACCATCTGCTTCTCCTTCTCGACCGTGCGCTCCTCCCAACGGCTCTTCTCCGTGCCGACGCGTTCGAGTTTGACGACCGTACCGTCCTCTTTGCGGATGTGAACGTTGTCCTGTTCAAGCCGCACGACGATCCCCCGCTGGCCGTTCACGTAGTTCCAGCTGTTGCGCGTAAAGAGCACCGGCGCGCCCACCTTCAGCTCCAGTACTTCCGGGATACGGGCATCCGCCATAAAACGCTCCACCTCCCGCGGCTGTGTCTTGGCGTCGTGGCAGACGCTCTGGGTTTCAAAGGCGTAGAGATCCCCCTCGACCGCATCAAGCTGCTCGCGGTTGTGCTCGAAGGCCGAACGGTTCGTCCCGTAGAGGAAGGTGTAACGCGAGAGGTCATCCCCCGTCGGTTTGATCAGCTCATGCAGGTAGCGGTGCTCCTCCTCCGTGACCCGGGCATGACGTACGGCGTTCAGGACCCCGTTGAATTCGGTGTCCTCACTGCGCCAGTTATGCGTCAGCGTCACCGTCTCAAAGGCAAACTGTTCCCAGCTCGGGGCCTCGAAGGCAAAACGGATTGTGCCTTTTGTGACCGGCGGAAGCTGCAGAAAATCCCCCACGGCCAGGAGTGCGCCGCCAAACCCGCACTGCAGCAGGCGCAGCCGGACCATGTCGAGCACCTCGGCACTCACCATCGAGATCTCGTCGATAACAACGAGGTCCATCGCACGCACAAGTTTGACGATCTTCTTCTTGGGGATGAGTTTCCCCCGGCGTTCGAGGTCCGTTTCACTATCGGCGATGCCCAGATCGAAAAAACTGTGCAGGGTCTGTCCGCCGATCAGGGCCGCCGCCATGCCCGTCGATGCGAGCTTGGCGACCTTTTTCCCCTCGGCACCGTAGGCGGCGATGATCTGGCGGGTCAGGGTCGTTTTGCCGGTACCGGCCCCGCCGGTGAGAAAGAGGTTCTGTCCGGATTGTAGCCCAGAGAGCAGTGCGGAAAGTGAAGTGGTTTCCATGTATACGGGCCTGTCCGGCCCCGGGAGGGCTTAGGCGGCCGGGGCGCGGCCGAGGCTGATTTTGGTCCCTTTGAACTCGAGGATCTCGACGTCTATGTCGTCCCCCTCGCTCAGAACATCGGAAACGTTGCGCACGTGCGAATCGGAGATTTTTGAGATGTGCAGCAGGCCGTCGACGCCGCCGGGCAGTTCGATGAAGGCGCCGAAATCGACGATCTTCTTGACCCGCCCCTTGACGATGTCGCCGACATGGTACTCGGGTTTTTCCATCTTCGGTACGGAGACGATCTGCTCGATATGTTCGCGCGCGCCCTTGACCCCGTCGCGGTTCTTGCCCGTCACCTTCACGCTACCGGCCTTCTTGTCGATATCGATCGCGACCTCGAACTTCTCGATGATCTCTCTGATCGTCTTGCCTGCCTGGCCGATGACATCGGCGACACGGTCGGGATCGATGCTGAAGAAGTCACTGCCGGGCAGCTCCTCGCTCAGTTCGATCTTGTTCTCTGCATCGGCCATGATATCGATGATGTGGGCGCGCCCCGCCTTTGCCTGATAGAGGGCCGTTTTGAGCAGTTCCAGGGAGATGCCGCCGAGCTTGATGTCCATCTGCAGCGCCGTAATCCCCTCTTTGGAGCCCGCGACCTTGAAGTCCATATCCCCGTCGTGGTCCTCGAGGCCGGTAATGTCGGTCAGAACCATGTGCAGGTCCCCTTCGCTGACCAGTCCCATCGCCACGCCGGCGATCGGATCGGTCGTCTCCAGGTCCGCCGCTTTCAGTGCCATATAACCGCCGCAGACGGTCGCCATGGAGGAAGAGCCGTTGGACTCGAGGATCTCGGAGACGAGGCGGACGGTCTGGCCCGGGGCCTCCAGGACCGGTTCGAGGGCGCGCTTGGCGAGGTTGCCGTGTCCCAGCTCCCGGCGGCGCGGCGGCTGGACCGGCGACGCTTCCCCGACGCTGAAGCCCGGGAAGTTGTAGTGCACCATAAAGCTCTCGTACTGCGCCGAACTGTCGGTAAGCTCCTCGTACATCTGGGCGTCTTTGTTGCCGCCGATGGTCAGTGTCACCAGGGCCTGGGTCTGGCCACGGGTAAAGAGACAGGAGGAGTGGACGGAGGGAAGAACGTTGGTCAGAATGCTGATCGGGCGTACCTCGTCGAGACGGCGGCCGTCTGCGCGGGTCTGCGTCTGCAGGATCTGTACGCGGACCGTTTCGCGCTTGACCGCTTCGATCGCTTTTTTAAGGGCGTGCTCGTCGAACTCCGGTTCCGCATCGAGGATCTTTTTGCGCAGGTTGCGCAGGGCCGTGGAGCGCTCGGTGCGCGCCATTTGAGCGATGGCCGCGGCGATATCGTCGCTGTGCTGCTCGCGGACGTAGGCCATCAGGTGCTCATCCGGCTCCGCGGCGATGCAGGTGAGTTTGAAGGTCTCTTTCTTGAACGGGGCGAACGCCTTCGCATAGGAGACGTTGGCCGTCGCCAGCAGCTGCTGGGCTTCGGAAAGCAGGACGATGAAATCATCCTCGCCCATCGCGTTGCTGCGGTAGCGGGCGATCGTCTCGGCGGCAAGCGCCGGATCGACGAGCGGGTCGACCATCATCGTGTCGAGCAGCTCCGTCTCCACCGAACCCTGAACCCGCATCTCGATCATCAGCAGGTCCGACTCCGTTCCCGCGAGGAAGAGGTCCAGGGTGCTGTTTTTAAGCTGCGGCAGCGTCGGGTTGAACAAGACCTCTCCGTCAACCTTCGCCACACGGACGGCGCTGACGGGGATGTCAATGTCGATGTCGGAGACATACAGGGCCGCCGAGGCGGCGTTGAGGCCGAGCACCTGGAGGTCGGCATCTTCATCCGCGCTGAGCACCATCACGGTGATCTGGACGGGGTTGGCGAACCCTTTAGGGAAGAGCGGACGCAGGGAGCGGTCGATGATACGGGAAGTCAGTGTTTCGAAATCGCTCGGTTTGGCCTCGCGCTTGATGAAACCGCCCGGGATCTTGCCCGCGGCGTACGCTTTCTCGATGTACTGCACCGTCAGTGGCAGAAACCCCTCTTCGACGAATTCGGTCTCGTCGATGACAACGGTGGCCAGGACAACCGTGTTGCCGGCCTTGAGCCATGCGCTTCCGTTTGCCTGTCGGGCCACGCCTGTAAGCGCATACTCTTCCGTTCTGTTCTCGACGGCTACCAGTACATCATAATCCATTTAGTCCCCTAGTATCTTAATAATCATTTCATCCGAAACATCTTCTAGTTCTGAATAATAACATGATGTTTCTATATAATCCTCCAGCACGTGCGGGCAGAAGAGCGCGTCACAGAGCGGTTCGACGGCCGCATAGACCTCCTTGGGCATCACCGGTGCACAGGCATAGAGGGCATCGGGCGAGCGCGAAAGGACGGTTTTGATCGCGCACATCAGCTTCAATCCGCTCTCCGCCCCTTGGTCGACAAGCAACACTTTTTTGCCGCGCAGGGTTGTCAGCGGGCGCCCTTTGCGATAGTGGTAGATCCGGGAGAGGATCTTCTCTTCGTGCTTGCGGTGCGCCTCGCCGTAGACGTAGTCATACTGGATGCCGAAGGCCTTGACGAGGTCGTCGTTGATCACGATCTCCTCCGTCTCGCTCACCCTCCCCAGTTCGCACTGCGGGTTCTGGGGCGCTGTAATCGATTCGCCCAGCAGCCAGTCGACCTTGAGCTTCATTCGGACGTTGAGCTCCTGGCACAGTGCGATGCCCCCCTCGGAGAGCGCGATCAGTATCCACGATTCACGCTGCATCTGCGGCAGCGGCAGCAGCTCATTCAGCGCCGAAACGGCCGCTTTTCTATCTTCAAACAGTTTCATCACGAACCATCCAATGCATCGCTGAGTTTGTAGTTGACCTCGGTCCCCCCGATGGGGCGGAGTTCGACGGTGAAATAGACATACTTCTCCAGAAGCGAGTCGGCCTGGGCGTTGGTCAGGATCGGGCGGTTGTTCTCGACGTATCGCATCCCGAATTTCCAACAGCGCTTCGTGTAGTCGAAGCCGACCTCGGAAAACTTCTTCACATTCGCCTCCAGATCATAGGCGTACCGGCCGAAATAGCGATAGTGGTCATTATAGCGATATGCGGCGTCAAAGGTCAGGTAATTGACCCGGTTTGTCCCGTTAACGTCGGGCTGGTCTTCATAGAGGTCCATGGCTCCGATATTGAGCGCGCCGTCACTGTAGCGGACGCCGTTGAGCATCTTCGAAACCCGGTGGTAGTCATAGTTGTAAAAAACATCCGAATAGAGCGAGACTTCCGGGGTCACCTGCCAGTCCAGTTCGTTTTCCAGCTCGCTGAGCTGATCCTGGTTCCGGTCGAAGGAGAGGCGCTGCGAAAGACGGTGGTAGAGCACCTGTTCGCCCACGTCATTGACGAAAAACTGGCTGAACTTCAGATCCAGCGCCTCTTCGATCTCGTTGACGGCATAGAAGTCGCACTCGGGGTAGAGCGCCGAATCGCTCCCGCTGCAGAGCGTCTGCTGGGTTTCGTAGTAGCCTGTCGCATCATCAACGCCGGCCTTGGTATAGGCGAGGTCCAGTCCGGCCGTGTGGCTGAAACCTTCAAACGCTTTCGTCACCTGTGTCCCCGCATTGAAGACATGGTAGATCCGCCCGAAAAGCCCCGTTTCATACGCGCCGCCCGTCGGGATGGCCGATACGGTCGTCGGCTCGTTTCCGAAGGTGATGTATTTACCGTTTAGGCGCGCACTGTAGGAGAGCAGCAGGTAATCCTCCAGCGCGGAGGTCTGCAGCGTGACAGGCAGGTCCACCTCCCCTTCGACCGCACGTTTCCCCGTTTCGCGGAAAATGTTGTTGCCGCGGAGATCGAAGGTATAGTAGACGTGCTCGTCGAGGAAGGTGTTGATATAGCGGTGGTAACGGAGGATCGGAAGGTTCTGCGGCGTGTCGGCATTGCTCTGTTTGTTCAGGTCGAGGTAGTAGCGGAGGTTCATGCCGTAATAGGTATCTTCTTCGTTGTAGAAGAGGTTCACCCGCGAGAGCACCTGGTTGGAGGTGGCGTAGTTCACAGTATCGTTGGAAGAGAGGTTGATATAGTCGATATCGTTCATCCAGCTGATGTCGGCATAGAGACCCGACTGCCCGGGAAGGTCTAGCCCCAGCCAGCGCTGCAGCACCGCCGTATTGGTATAGAAAAGATCAAAGCCGTAGTGGTTCGAGTTGGCCAGGTCATAGGTGTTGACGTAAGAGGATTTCTCCTGGAAATAGCCCGACTGGAGCGACCCTTCCGAAACGTTCGAATCGACAAAGCGGAACTTCCCGTAAACCCCCTCGCCCCGCTCCGTGCGCAGTTGCGGACGCAGCTCAACGTCCCAGGAGGGATCGATCGCGATATAGACAGGCTGCTCGAAAAAGAACCCTTCCGTACTGGAGACACCGAAGGAGGGCACCAGCAGACCGCTGCGGCGGCGGTTGTCGAGGGAGTAGCCGAAATAGGGGAAGTAGAAGACGGGAATGCCGTAGATCTTGAGGTAGGCGTTATAGACGTTCATCCAGCGCGATTCACTGTCGAAATCGGCGCTGGAGAAGTAAAGCACCCAGAAGGGATCGTTGGGATCGCAGCCTGAGACCATCCCGTCATCGACCGTAAAGTCCTTGTCCTCCGCCCCCGAACGCGAGGAGCTCATCCAGACGTTCGTATGGCGGTCGAGCATGAAAAAGGGGGAGAACTCCCGGCTCTTATTGGCGACATCGAGCTTGGCGTAATCCCCCATCGCGAAGTACTCCGACCCCTGCATGGCGACGATATTGCCGAAAAGCTCCAGCGTACTGCTGTTGCGGTCGAAATAGGCCTCGTTGGCGCTCAGATAGTAGCTTTTGTACAGGACGAGGACATCCCCGCTCGCATGGACGACGCTGAGGTTCGAATCGAGCCGGGTCGCGAAGAATTCAATCTGCTCTTCCGCCCGCAGCGCGGACAATACAAAAAGAAGAAGGAGCAGCAGGAACCTAGGCATTGACGACAACGGTGCGCGCGGTGCGGTCATGCCACGCCTGGTTATTGGGATCGAACATCGCCCAGATAAAGCCGAGGTAGAAGATGATCTCGCTGAGAATGCGGAAGACGGCGCGGTTGAATGCCGGCAGCCAGCCCGGGATCCCCCCGTCCTCAATCGCCACGACGCGGATCCGCATCGCCATCTTTCCGAGCGACGCACCGTAGAGGGCGATGAAGAGCGTCTGGTAGAAGACCTTCATCCCCAGGTACTCCAGGGCATAGGCGTTGGTAACAAAGAGGAAAGTCTCCATATCCTCCGCCTTGGAAATAGGGCCCCAGAGCATAATCGTAAAGAGCAGGCTCAGCAGGAGCTCGTCGATCAGGAACGCCAGGGCCCGCTTCGGGATGGAAGCGAGTTGCAGTTCATGCCGGTGCAGCAGCGTTTCGATCGTCTCGTTCACGGGTTAGAGGGCCTGGTAAGCGATATCGGTCCGCAGTTTTTTCCCTGCGAAGTGCACCTGGCCGCAGAGAAGGTAGGCGCGGTCGCGGGCCTCGCGGATGCTCTTGCCCGTTCCGACGCAGACGAGGACCCGTCCCCCGGTCGCGAAAAGCTTGCCGTCACTCTCGCTGACGCCGGCGTAGGCAATATGCGAGTGTTCGGCCAGTTCGGTGTGAACGATCTCGTCGACGACGATCTCCGCCGGTTCGCTGCTGCTGTAGGGGTAATCGCGGCTTGCCATGACAACGCCGACAGCGTATTCGTCCTTGAACTTCACGTCCAGGGTATCGAGCTGCTTCGTCGCGGCCTTGTAGAAGAGTTCGCTTGCCGGGGAGCTGAGCAGCGGCATCAGGATCTCGCACTCCGGGTCGCCGAAACGGACGTTGAACTCCAGGGTGATCGGTTCGCCGTTCACGATCATCAGGCCGATGAAGAGGACCCCCTCAAAGGGTGCGCCCTCCGCCTGCATCCCGTCGAGCGTCGGGCGGACGATGCGCTCCTTGACCTTCTCGTAGATTTCGTCGTTGACGAGCGGCGTCGGCGCGTAGGCACCCATCCCGCCCGTATTCGGCCCCTGGTCGCCGTCTTGAAGGCGCTTGTGGTCCTGTGCCGCCTGCAGCAGGATGAAATCCTCGCCGTCGCAGATGGCGAACATGGAGAGTTCGTAGCCGTCGAGGAACTCCTCAATAACGACTTTTTTGCCCGCGTCGCCGAAGGAGGCGCCGCTAAGCATCTCCGAAGCGGCCTTTTTCGCCTCGTCGTGACTCATAGCGATGATGACGCCCTTGCCCGCGCAGAGACCGTCGGCCTTGACGACGACCGGCGTCGGCAGGGTCTCAATGAACTTGAAGGCCGTCTCAATATGGTCCGTTTCGATGTAGCGGGCCGTCGGGATACCGTACTTGGCGAGGAAGTTCTTCATGTAGACCTTGGAGCCCTCAAGCTGCGCCGCCGCCTTGGAGGGGCCGAAGATCGTTAGCCCCTTCGCTTTGAAGATGTCGACAACGCCTTCGGTAAGGGGCGCTTCCGGCCCGACGATCGTGAGGTCGATACTGTTGGCAATCGCGAAGTCCGCCAGCGCATCGTACTCCTTGATCGCAACATTCTCGCCCAGCATCGGCGTCGCCCCGTTGCCCGGTGCGAAATAGAGCTTCTCTACCGCTTCATCCTGTGCCAGTACGCGCCCGATCGCATATTCGCGCCCGCCGCTGCCGATAACCATTACATTCATTCTTTTGCCGATCCTTCTTGCTGTTTTCATTCAAAAAGACGGCATCTTCTTGAATGAAAGCGGCATCTAAACCCGGGCGGCCGTTCCGCAAGATAGCTTTGGTTCTCAAAGCCAAAATAATACGGACTGAGGGCTTCCTCAGGCGGCAGTCCCTCAGGCTTGCGCCTTCAAGCAAGATCACCGGCACACAGAAGCGGCTACACCGTCCATAAAATAGATATGTAGAACCCCCTGAAATGCGAGAGCTCGTACCGCTCAGGCTTAGAAGACAATTATAGCCGATACGCCATAAAGAGGGGCTAAAAAACGGGAGGCTTTCCCCCTACTCGTTGATGCGTTCTTTGATCGTTTTCGCGATGCGGCTGCAGTGGTTGATCTTTTCGGAGAGCGAAAGGTCTTCGCGCAGCAGCACGTTGATGAACGCCGAGCCGACGATGACCCCGTCGACCCCCTCCGCTTTCGCCTTCGCCGTCGCTTCGTTAACGCCGAAACCGACGTAAACAGGCGTCTGCGTGTGGCGGCGGATCGACGCGACGACCTCGCCGAGATCTTCGCTTTTGCCCGCACCGGTGATCCCAGCGTAGGCAACGAGGTAGATGAACTTCTGCGCCGCGCTGACGACGGTTTTCACCCGCGCATCCGTATCCGTCGGTGCGACGAAGGCGATGTTGCTGATGCGGTGCTGAGCAAAGGCATCGGCGTAGAGGGCCGCCTCTTCATGCGGCAGGTCCGGGACGATCAGGCCGCTGACACCGAGATCGTTCGCCTCGCGAAGGACCTTCTCCATCCCGAACTGGTAAAAAGGGTTGAAGTAGCCCATCCAGAGCGTATCGACGCGGGGCGCCACGGCGCGGGAGACGTCCAGGACGTCTTTGAAGCGGAACCCGTTCTCCAGGGCGACGTAGTTCGCCGCCTCAATCACCGGACCGTCGGCGACGGGATCGGAGAAGGGGATACCCAGCTCCAGCGAATCGACACCGCTCTCCCCCATCGAGAGCGCCAGGTCGATCGTAAAATCTTTGTCGGGATAGCCCGTCGTAATGTAGCCCACCAGTTGTTTTTCCACCAATTACCCTTTGACCGGATCTGCCCGTGTTCGGGCGCCGCCACCCTTAGCAACGGGACGGCGGCCTGCCATATTTATCCGCAATTGTAGCATTTTTGGATAAAATCGCTCTCAATTGACTAGGGCGCCGGAAAGGGGATTTTCCCCCTGTTCCGGCATGCCCGCAGGAGCAACCAATGGCTAATAAGCTGAGCGTCGGTGCCATCCGAAAGGCCAAGGGCGGGACACCGCTGATGATGATCACCGCTTACG
Organism: Sulfurimonas sp. HSL-3221; assembly: GCF_021044585.1. Taxonomy (GTDB): domain Bacteria; phylum Campylobacterota; class Campylobacteria; order Campylobacterales; family Sulfurimonadaceae; genus Thiomicrolovo; species Thiomicrolovo sulfuroxydans. The sequence goes on from NZ_CP087998.1 coordinate 2,088,304, forward strand.
ACGCCCTCTTCGCACGCCTTTTCGACCCCATTGCCGACATTCTCCTCGTGGGAGATTCGCTCAATATGAGCTTTGCCGGGAAACCGGACACCCTGAGCGCCACGCTCGAGCAGATGATCTACCATACCCAAGCCGTCTGCAGCGGGGCGCCAGGCACCTTTGTCATCTGCGACATGCCCTTTGGCACCTATACGACGGCCGAGCGCGCGCTGGACAACGCGATTGCCGTCTACCAGCAGAGCGGGGCCGACGCCGTCAAGATCGAGGGGGGCCGGGACAAGGCCGGTATCATCGCCCACCTCACGGCCAACGGCATCGCCGTCTGCGGCCACATCGGCCTGCTCCCGCAGGCGGTGCGCGGCGAGGGGGGCTACAAGGTGAAGGGCAAGGACGAGGGGAATGCCCTCTCCCTGATCGAGGATGCCAAAGCCGTCGAAGCGGCCGGCGCCTTCTGCATGGTCGTCGAAGGGGTCAAGGCCGACGTCGCAACGCGGATCGCGGAAGCCGTCTCCGTCCCCGTCATCGGCATCGGCGCGGGCAGCGGCGTCGACGGGCAGGTGCTCGTCTTCTCCGACATGCTCGGCCTCTATGAGCCCTTCGTACCGAAATTCGTCAAGCAGTACATGCACGGTGCCGACGCGGTCAAAGCGGCGGTCACGCAGTACAAAGAGGAGGTCGTGGCGCGCACCTTCCCGGCAGAGGAGCATACGTATTGATCGCTCAAACCGTGTTTGTAATCACCTTGGGGGTACTGGCCTGCGGCTGTTCCAATGAAATGCGCTACGACATGGCGCATGACATCGCCAAACAGAACTGCCGCAATATCACCAGCCCCGATGAGCGGCGTGCCTGCGAGGGGCAGCACGACCAGCCCTATCAAGAGTACAAAGCTGCGGAACAATATCCGGTGGGACAGTAACGATGGAACGTATCGTAGAGATCGAAAAATTCAGCGCCGAGGAGACAGTCGAAACTTCCCTGCGCCCCGAGGGGTGGAAGGATTACATCGGCCAGGAACAGATCAAAAAGAATCTCGGCGTCTTCATCGAGGCGAGCAAAAAGCGGGGCGAAGCCCTGGACCACACCCTCTTCTTCGGCCCTCCGGGCCTGGGGAAAACGACCCTGGCGCTGATCATCGCCAACGAGATGGGCAGCAGCATCAAGGTCACCGCCGCCCCGATGATCGAAAAGAGCGGCGACCTGGCCGCCATCCTCACCAACCTCGAAGAGGGGGACATCCTCTTTATCGACGAGATCCACCGCCTCTCCCCCGCCGTTGAGGAGATCCTCTACCCCAGCATGGAGGATTTCCGCCTCGACATCATCATCGGCAGCGGCCCCGCGGCGCAGACGGTGAAGATCGACCTGCCACGCTTCACCCTGATCGGGGCGACGACGCGGGCGGGGATGCTCTCAAACCCCCTGCGCGACCGCTTCGGCATGAACTTCCGCATGAACTTCTATCACCCCGAAGAGCTCTCCCGCATCATTATGCAGGCAGCGGAGAAGCTGGGCAAGCCGATCAAGCACGACGCCGCGCTCGAGATTGCCCGCCGCTCCCGGGGAACGCCGCGGATCGCCCTGCGGCTGCTGCGCCGGGTCCGGGACTTTGCCGACGTCGCCGACGAAACAACCATTGGACATGAACGCACCGTCTACGCCCTGAACGAGCTGGGGATCAACGCCCACGGCTTCGACGAGATGGACCTCCGCCTGCTGGAGCTGCTGGTCCAGGCCAAGGGGCGGGCCATGGGGCTCAGCACCATCGCCGCGGCGCTGAGCGAGGATGAGGGGACCATCGAGGATGTCCTGGAACCCTACCTGCTCGCCAACGGTTACCTGGAGCGTACCGCCAGGGGGCGCGTCGCCACGCCCAAGTGCTACGATGTGCTCCGGCTCACCCCGCCCACCGAACAGAGCGGGCTCTTTTAGGAGGTACAGCGTGAAACCGCAGACGATCTTTGCCATCCTGCTCGCGGCGTCACTCTACTGGATGTACCTGCTCTACAGCCCCTACCTGATGAGCATCTTGATCGCTTCGCTGCTGGCGGTCTCGACCTTTTCGTTCAAACGGCGTCTGCGGGAGTGGACCGGCTCGGTCTTCGCGGCATCGGCCCTCTCCACCCTGATGATGGCACTGCTCTTTTTCGCCCCTTTGGGCTATTTTCTCGCCAAAATTACTATCTATCTGCAGCACTTCGACCCCACAACCCTCGAATCGGTCATGGACTATCTGCAGGAGCTCATAGAACGCGCGCCGGGGTTCTCCGGGCACTCCAAGTCATACGTCTCGAACTTTATCGCCTCGTACGATCCCGCCGAACTGACCAAGAAGGCCCTGGCCTACGCCGGGACCATCGGCAGCATCAGCGCGTCGTTCGTCAAGAACGCCTTCATGATCATCGTCTTCTACTTCTTCGCGCACCTCTACGGACAACGGCTGGCGGGCTATTTCAAACACATCATCAACCTTCCGCCCGATGATGCCCGCCTGTTGGGTTCGGAAGTCTCTTCGGTGATGAGCATCGTCTTCTACTCCATTCTGCTCACGGCGGCGCTGGAGGGGGCGCTCTTCGGCATCGCCGTCAGTTTTATGGGCTACAACGGGCTGCTTTTCGGCATTCTCTTCGGGTTTGCCTCCCTCATCCCCGTGATCGGCGGCGCGCTGATGTGGGTCCCCTTCTCCCTTTACGAGCTCTCCCTCGGCGATGTCGGCAGCGCCGTGTTCATCGCGCTGTACACGATCATCGTCATCTCCGTCATCGCCGACACCTTCATCAAACCCGTCATCATCAAAAGCATCGACAGCCGCCTCTCCACGACCGAGAGCAAGCGTAACGAGCTCATCATCTTCTTCGCCATCATCGCAGGCCTGACGAGCTTCGGCTTCTGGGGCATGATCCTCGGCCCTGCCATCACCGCTTTCTTCATGGCGCTGCTGACGCTGATGGAGCGTAAAAATGCCCTTGCTGATACGATAGCACAAGCCGACTGACGACTGTGCGGGGTGTCGGCCCCTTCCCGCCGAGCAGCAGGACCCCGGCGTTTACTCGACGACGCACTCCGCCTCGACGCGACGGTTCTTTGCCCGTCCCTCCTCTGAGGCGTTGTCCGCCACCGGATCGCGCATGCCTCTGCCCAGTGCCACAATGCGTTTCTGATCGATCCCCGCCTTCACCAGCAGCGTTTTGACGGCCTCCGAACGGCGCGCGGAAAGTCTCTGGTTATAGGCGGGCGTACCGGAACCGTCCGTATACCCTCTCAATATGACCTTATAGGCGGGGTTCTCATTCAAAAAGCGCACCAGCACATGTATCTGCGTTTTTCGCGCTGCGGAAACCTCCGCAGAATCATAGGGAAAGTGTACGACCTGTGCCATCGTCACCGGGCACCCCTTCGCATCCACGCGCACGCCGCCCTTCGTGCCGAGGCAGTGATCTTCCGAATCGAGCACCCCGTCATCATCGCTGTCCGTCTCCTGTGGTCGCTCCGCGGCAGCCGCTACAGGTACAGCGTCTGGTTCAACTGTCTCCGGCTCCGGTGCAGCTTCGACGGCGTGCGCAGCGCTCTGCGTGTCACCAGCGCCGAACAGATAACTCACGCCGATCATCCCGAGCCATCCCGTTTCATTCTCATCCAGATTGAACCGTTTTTTCGCTTCCACGACGAGCTGCCATGCGTCATTCAGGGGAAATTTGCACCCGAGGCCCGGCAGGACCTGCCACTGATCCCGTCCGGTGACACCGCTGATCGTGCGGTACCCTACGGCCAGCGAGAGGTAGGGCTTCACGGCGCCAGACTCCGGGAAAAGATCATAATCGATGCCGGCCATATAATCCGTCACGTTGACATGCCCATGTCCGGGAAGATCATAGGCGGCATCGAACGCAGCCGACAGCTCGGCGACCGCCGACCATCTGCCGTAAAAGCGATAGGCGGCGCGCACACCCACGCCGGGGAACAGATCTTCTAACGGGTCGTTCTTCCCCTCCTGGAAAAGCGCGACCCCCATCAGCCCGATCTCGACCTTTTTCGGAGCGTCCGGGACGATATCGCGCACGCCTTCAGATTCCGCGCATAGCACCGCCCCCGCGAAAAGCGTGAAAAAGAGTCCTATGGTTGACATGATCTTTGCCATCATCACCCCCTTTTCTGAAGCACATTTCTTGATGCTTGTGTTGCGGCGAAGCCTCCCGCCGGCGTGCCAGGCTAGGCACCCGGATAGGATGCTTCGAGCCCCTCGTACAGTTCATCGGGCGTCATATCTCCCTTCTCTTCCCACAGCCGCTTCATCACGACGTTGTCCTCTTCCCCGTTCCAGATTTTGACGTAGTGCCCCTCTTTGTAACCGTGGTCCTGGCGGAACCGGTTGAGGATGTTCTTGCCGACGTAGAGACGGTAGAGCGACGTGAGGTCGAGGTTGCTCATACGGACCAGTTCGAAGAAGTCGGCCAGCAGCTTGGTCAGGTCGGGCTTGCCGTCGAGAGCATCTTTCATTACCGACTCCACCTGGGCCATCACCAGACGTTCGACGGCAAATCCTTCCGCCGCGTCGTTGAGCATCTCGTAAAAGGGCATGATCGCGATCGCCTTCGCCGCGTCATCGAGGCTGCCCAGATCGCGCTGCTTGTACTCCTGCAGCACCAGGCTCATGACGAAGTGCCAGACGTCCACGACCTCGATCTGCAGGTTGGCCCAGTCGGGGTCGGCGGCGATGTTTTTCCAGTGCTTCCATGCGAATGAATCGATCATCTCCGCGCACTCCATGTAGATGCAGCGCTTCCAGTTGATCGCCTTGCCGTTCTTGGTCGTACCCGCTTCCCAGTCTGCTCCGTTCGTGGCATCGTTAAGCTGCTGTTGCAGCTGCAGCATCTGTAAAGCTCTGTTCATGGGTACACTCCGTATTTTTGACGACATTCTACCGGGAATTCGATTCGAACCCCCTTCCCTTAGAGCGGCGCCCCTAACCGCGCGATAAAAGTTTCCTGTATAGGCATCGATGGGATAATGAAAGCATGGTCCTGCGGACCGGAAGGAGTCTGCCATGTCCTCCGCAACCTTCACTATCGCCGCCGTCCAGGCGGAGCCCGTTTTCCTCGACCCGGAGGGGAGCATAGGCAAAGCGTGCCGCCTCATCGCCGAAGCGGCGGAGAAAGGGGCGAAGCTCATCGTCTTCCCCGAAGCCTTCATCGCGGGCTATCCCGACTGGATCTGGCAGGTCCCTCCGGGCAATATGGCTCTCAACCAGTCCCTCTACGCCCGTTTCCTCGATGCCGCCGTCGCCCTCCCCTCCCCGGAGGTAAAGAGCCTCTGCGACGCGGCAGCAGCGGCGCACGTCTACCTGGCAATCGGCATCAACGAACGCAGCGCAAGCGGCGGTTCTGTCTATAACACCCTGCTCTTTATCGGGCCGGAGGGGCGCGTGCTCGGACACCACCAGAAACTCGTTCCGACTCTCGCCGAGCGCACGGTTTGGGCCTTCGGCGACCCCGCAACTCTGGAGGTGTACGACACGCCCATGGGCAGGCTCGGCGGGCTTATCTGCTGGGAGAACTATATGCCCCTCGTGCGCCAGAGCCTTTACGAGCGGGGCATCGCCCTCTATGCCGCACCGACCTACGATGAGGGGAGCGCCTGGCAGGCAAGCATGCGCCACATCGGCAAGGAGGGGCGCGTCTACATCGCCGGCTGCTGCATGATACTGCGCAAGCAGAGCGTGCTCGACGCCCTCCCCGAGCTTGAGCCCTATTACCGCGAAAGCGGCGAATGGATCAACAGCGGCAACAGCATGATCGCCGGTCCGAACGGCGAAGTGCTCGCCGAGCCACTCTACCAGAAAGAGGGGATCCTCTACGCCGAAATCGACCCCATGCGCCAGAAAGGGGCGAAATGGAACCTCGACGTCGCAGGCCACTACGCGCGCCCCGACGCCTTCAGGCTGGAGAGGGATTTTCTGAAAGGGGTGACGCCGGAGAGGGGGGAGTAGCTTCCCAGATGAGCTTCTTTCCGAAACCGAGCCGGTTGTCGGTCAGTTTCATCCAGGAGGGCTCCAGCCGCCACAGTGTCGGACGCATCACTTTGGCATAGGGGAAACGGGCAAAGTAGCAGCGCGCGTCCGCCGCATCGCCTACGACGATCCGGCCGCGGCACTGCAGCCCCCGGATCTTTCCGACCGTATCCGTTTCCAATGCGATGCCTGCCGCCACCGAAGGATTCGCTTTCATCTGGGCAGTATGCTCCGTCTCCTCCGACGAGGCGAATACGAAGCAGTTGCGCGCATCGTCATACGCGTAAAAAAGCGGTGTGGCGTAGGGAATGCCGTCGCGGCTCGTGGCGAGGGTCAGGACATGATGTCCCCGCACAAAGTCGGCGATGGTCTTAAGGGCGGAGCGCATCGCGACGCCCCGGGAAGAGAGGTAATAGCATAGAGGGATTATAGCGCGAAAATGCGCCGCATCCCTCAGGCGCAGCGTATCAGGTTAACATACCAGTCGTCGCGCATATAGCCGCGGCCGGGGATCAGAGAGAGCTGCATTGTCCCTTCGCAGCAGTGAACCTCGCTGATCAGCTCTTCGGGAACCTCGAGCTCTTCGCAGAGGTACTCTACCGCGACTTCGTCGCTGTCGATATCGGGCCAGCCCCAACCGTTTTCCAGATGATGGATTTCAAAGGTCGTCTCTTTCATTGCTCACTCCGGATGCAAGATGGCGCAATGATAATGGCGTTTCATCTCCTCCCTGTTACGGCAACGTCTCATTTCCATTTCATAACGCTGCCTTCATTCATGCAAAAAGCGTTCCACAAGCCCCGTCAGCGGTTCGGCCGCCGCCACGGCGCCCATCTGGAGGAAGTCGGAGAAGAAAGCGTCGATGTTCTGTTCGAAGGAACCAAACATCGTCACGTACTCCTCGCGACGGGGATTGACGAGCACGGAGTGTTCGAACTCCCGGGCAATGGGGACGATATCGATCACCTGCCCGCTGGTGCCGATGGCGACGAAGAGCTCCGCATCGTTCACCGCTTCGTAGATCCGACGGTACATCGGCGCGCTCTCGCCGAACATGACGACGTTATGGCGTACGGCGGCGCTCTCGCAGCGCGGGCAGCAGTCATCTTCCGTCTGCCCGGCATAGCCGATATCCCAAAGGTGCCCGCAGCTTTCGCAGCGCAGATCCCGCAGGGTACCGTGCAGGTGGATCACCTCGTCACACCCCGCCCGCTCCAGCAGGTCATCGACGTTCTGCGTCAGGTTCCAGATCTGCCCGGAGTAGCGCCGCTGCAATTCGGCGATGGCCCGGTGCATCGCATTGGGCGCTTTGTCCGCCAGATCGTGACGGCGGGCGTTGTAGAAACGGGTCACCAGTTCCCGGTCTGCTTCCCACCCCTCGGTCGAGCAGACCTGCATGACGTCGTACTCTTCCCACATCCCGTCGTGGTCGCGGAAGGTCCGCAGACCGCTCTCGGCGCTGAGGCCGGCACCGCTGAGGATCATCACTTTTTTCATGGCCGCTCCTTCGGTAACGCTACCCGGGAAAACGCCCGGTGCATTTCGTCAGGATACCATGTCAGCCGTAAACGGAATCGTGTGCCGACACCCGCACGGCTCAGTGGCGCTCGGCGAGGCGGGGCGCCATCATCTCCATCTGCATTTTGATCTTGTAGGTCAGCGGTTTCAGACTGCTGACATCGGCATAACCGACTGCTTTATAGGCATGTTTCACTTCCTCGAAATAAGCCTTGTACGCATCGAGGTACTCCAACAGGGGCGCTTCCATCTCCTCGTCGAGATAGAGTTCCGAGATGGTGACACTGACTTCGGTCCAAGCCGTATCGAACGTTTTAGCCAGCCGCGCATCCGGCTCCTTGACAAAGCGCCCTTTGACGCGGCTCAGCTCCCGCCAGCCGTGCAGCAGCTCCCGCAGTCCGATGCTGCCAAGACGCCTGTTGAACTCACCGAGGCCGTCGAGAAGCCGGCGGTAGTGCTGATGAAGCTCCGGCGCGCTCTTCTGCAACTGCGTGCCGATGCCCCGGACCGTCTCCTTGTAGGTATCCAGATCGCTGAGAAGCGCTGTGCGCTCCTGCTCCGGCAGGCCCAGCGTAAGCACTTCCGCCCGGATACGGGCAAGGCTCTGTTCCTGCCCCTTTATCAGCGCGTATTCGCCGCGCTTGGTGATCGCGCTGGCGTCGCTGGCATTCTCCTTGAACTGCTTCAGCAGACCCATCCGCTGCGACGCCTTCTCATGCGTATCCGTCTCGAACAGGCCGGCCTTCAGACCCGCAAACATACAAACCGACAGGAAAAGAACTTTCATCATGCCTCTCACACCCCCGTGGAGGCGCGAAAGAGCGCCCCCGTTTTTTCCGCGAAGTGTAGACAAAAGAGATTACGGTCCCGTTACAGACCCGGTATCGGCTCGAAACCGCGCAGTGCCCCCTCCAGCCTTTCCAGCGCCGCATCCATGGTCGGTGTCGGTACGGCGAAGTTGAGGCGCATGAACCCGCTCCCCTCCCTGCCGAACGAAATGCCCGGGCTCAATCCGAGGCGCGCCTCGGCGATGAAAAACTCCCGCAGGGCTTTGTCGGAGCCAAACCCCATCTTCCGGCAATCCAGCCAGGCAAGGTAGGTCCCCTCCGGCGGACGAAATCCGATCTGCTCGTAGCGTCCCAGCAGCTCTGAGAGCTTGTCGATGTTCCCCTGCAGGTGCACCAGCAGCCCCTCCAGCCACGCTTCGCCCTCCCGGTAGGCCGCTTCGAAGCCGGCATGGCCGAAGACGGTCCCCTGGGCGAAATGGATCGTGTCGTAGACCGCTTTGAACTCCGCACGCATCGCGGCATCCGTCATCGCCACGGTCGAGATCGCCAGTCCCGCGACGTTGAAACTCTTCCCCGGGCCGATCGCGGTCAGCGTGATCGCGCGGACGGCCTCCCCCAGGGCGATAAAGGGGGTATGACGATGGCCGGCAAACAGCAGGTCCGAATGGATCTCGTCGGCAAAGACCCTGATGCCGTGGCGCAGGCAAAGTGCCGCCAAAGCTTCGAGCTCCGCGCGCTCCCAGACGCGGCCGACGGGGTTGTGGGGGGAACAGAGCAGCAGGAGTTTCGTCTTCGGCGTGATCTGCTTCTCAAGCCCCTCCAGGTCAAAACGGTAAACTCCCTCCGCATCCTGCCGCAGGGGGTTGGAGAGCACTTTGCGGCCGCTGTGCCTGATCGTGCTGACAAAGGGGGGATAGATCGGGGGCTGGACGACGACCTCATCGCCCGGCGCGGTAAAGGCGGCGATGGCGGCGGAGATGGAGGCGACGACGGAGTGCGAATACAGAAGCTCCTCCGGTTCCAGCGTCACCCCGTGGCGGCGCGCCATCCAGCCGCACTGCGCTTCAAAGGCGCTACGGGGCATCTCCTCGTAGCCGTACACGGGGTGTTCCGCCCGCTTCATCACGGCATCGCGGACGCACTGGGGGGTCTCGATATCCATATCGGCCACCCACATCGGCAGGACGTCTTCCGTCCCGAAAAGCTTTTGACGCAGAGCGTACTTTTCGGCGTTGCCGCCGCTGCGCTCCGTGACGCGGTCAAAGATCGACATCGCTGCGGTCGACCTTTGCCTGCGCGTCACACTGCTGCACCAGCCACGCGATCAGTGCCGTTTTAAATTCGGAGACCCCTGCGCTCCACCCTTCCATCGCGCTTCGCACATCCGAAACAGCGCTCTTGTACCGGTAGGCGAAGGTCTTTTGCGCCAGGACACGCCGGCTGTATTGGTCGACGAGAACGGCATAAAGCATCAGCTCCGTTTCACCCGCCCCCGTTTCGCCGATCGTCTGCAGCATCTGTTCGATGCGCACTTCAAGCAGCCAGTCGTTCTTGGCCAGGGATTTGTACGGCACGACCCCGACGAAAAGTCGGCTTTCGATGACGCTCTTTTCGATCATCTGCTGGATCTGCTGCACCGGGGACTGTTCCCAGCGCGCCTGCGTATAGCGGTAGAAGCGGTGGTCCGACCCGGCGTAATGGATCGCGGTCCCCCCCAGCCACTGCGGAGCTTCGATAAGGGCGATGCGGATCACACGCTCCCGGCACCCCTCCGCACTGCTCACGACGATTTGCGCCCCGTCGTTGAGCCGGTAGCTCTGTACCGGCGGCGCTTCGCGCGTCAGGCTGCATCCGCTGACCAGCAGCGCCATCAGGACTCCCGTTATCCATTTCATTTCGCTTCTCCCGGTCCCACCTGCGGCGGTTGATGTTCAAAGAGCATATCCGAAGGGTTTTCACCATAGCGCAGCAGCATCTGGTTGAGCAGGGTCAGGCTCTGCTCCATCTGGCGCATCGTCACTTCGAACTGCGCCATGCCCGGCCCCATCGTCTCTTTGATGCTGTAATCGCCGTTTTTGTTCCGCGCATTGATCACCTCCAGCGTCTTGGCCATGGAGTCAAAACTCTCCTGCAAAGAGGCCAGAGAGACCTTGACCTGTCCCATCGCGGCGTCGCTGCTCTGCAGCAGTTGCGGGAGTGACGACGTCCTGGCATCGAGCGCCGTCGCCAACTTCCCGATCTTCCGAATGGTCCCGTCCAGATGCGCAAACCGTTCCTTGGTCAGCCCGGTGTCTATCTTTTCCACGATATTCGCACTGTGATAGAGCAGCCGGGTCAACTCCTCCTGGTTCTGTTCGCCGATCAGCTCCTTTAGGCGCAGCAGGAGCTCTGAGATGTTCTCGGATGCCGACCCGAAGGTACGCTCCAGGGTGACAAAAAAGGAGGGTTCGAAGGGGATTGTCGGCATGGCGTCCTCATCCTCTTTGGATCTGAGCAGCGGGGCGGCCTCGCTCCCGCGGCTCAGGTCCACGTAACTCAGCCCCGTAATACCCTGCGACTTGAGCTTGGCGATCGTATCCGTTTTCACCGGGGTCGTCTTCCACACATCGATGATGACCTCGATCTTCTCGATATTATTGGGACTGATGCGGATGGCACTGACTTTCCCGACCGTCACACCGCGGAACTTGACCGGGGAATCGACGTTGAGGCCCGACACGGACTCGCCGAACTCGATACGGTAGCTCTGCAGCTCATCCTTTTTCGCCGGCTGAAGCATCCAGATCACAAAAAAAGCCATCAGTGCCAATGAGAGCAGCACAAATATGCCGACGACCGTCTCGTTCGTTTTGGCGTTCACGACACGTCACCTCCAAAAAATGTACGGATAAACGGACTCGGCACCCCTTTGACCTCCGACAGCGTCCCCTCGGCGGCGATGCGCCGCTCGTCGATAATCGCCATACGATCGAGGGTCGTCTCGATCGAGGCGAGGTCGTGGGTGACCATTACTACGGTTAATTGTAGCATGTCCCGCAGTCGCATGATCAGGGCATCGAACTCCCGGGCCGAAACGGGGTCGAGCCCCGAGGTCGGTTCGTCCAGAAAAAGCAGCGGCGGGTCCAGAGCCAGGGCCCGGGCCAGGGCGACTTTCTTTTTCATCCCCCCGCTGAGCTGGGAGGGGTAGAGCTTCCCCTCTTTGGGCGTGAGCCCGACGATGTCGAGTTTGAAGGCAACGATCTCGTCGATCAGCGCGACCGGGAGCGCCGTGTACTCCTTGAGCATCACGGCAATGTTTTCGGCCACGTTCAGCGAGGTGAAGAGCGCATTGGACTGGAACAGCACCCCCCATCGGCGCCGCAGCGCCTGTGCCGCGTCGAAAGAGAGCCTGTCAAGCGGATCGCCGAAAAGGCGGATGCTGCCGCTCTGAAGCGGCTCGAGAAGGATGATCTCGCGCATCAGCGTCGATTTTCCGCAGCCGCTGGGGCCGAGGAAGCCGTAGATCTCCCCGGCATTAACGTGCAGCGACACCCCGTCATGCACCAGGCGCTCTCCGAAGCGCGTCACGACGTTTTCGACCTCTATGACCGCCGCCATCTCAGAACCCCAACTTCGTAAAGACGATGGAGAAGAGCGCATCGCAGATGATCACGGCAAAGATCGCCTCGACGACGCTTTTGGTCGTATTGATCCCGATACTCTCCGTATCGTTTTTCACCTTCAGACCTCGGTAGATCCCGATGGAAGCGATAAGCACGGCGAAGAAGGGCCCCTTCACCAGCCCGACCCAGAAGTGTTTGAGGGCCACCGCCTCGGTAAAGCGGTCCATAAAGAGCGTGACCGAAAGTCCCAGCTCCGTATGCGCGATCAGCATGCCGCCGAGCATGCCGAACCCGTCGGCGAAGAAGATGAGGATCGGCATCATGATGATCAGGGCGAAGAGGCGCGGCAGGACCAAAAAGGCATAGGGATCGAACCCCATCGTCCGCATCGCGTCGATCTCCTCGGTCATCTTCATCACCCCGATCTGTGCGGCGTAAGAGGAGCCGCTGCGTCCGGCGACGACGATGGCGGTCAGCATGGGGGCGAGTTCGCGCAGTATCGAGATGCCCAGCGCGTCGACAATGAAGATGTTGGCGCCGTAGGTTTTCAGCTGTACCGCCGACTGGTAGGCGACGACGACGCCGACAAGGAACATCGTCAATGCGATGATGCCCAGGGCCTTGATGGCGCTCTCCATAATCTGGTAGCCCGTCTCTTTGTAGCGGAACCCTACTTTGCGCGAAAGCAGGTGCATAAACGCCAGGAAGGTCCGGCCGATAAAGGCGACGATGCCCGCACCGTTGGCCGCCACCTCCGCCGCGTTCCGTCCCGTCTGCGCCAGGAGACCGGGAACGGGAACGGCAAAATCGATATCGGGGTGGCCGTAGCGCTGCGTCATCGCCAGCACCCGTTCAGTCTGGGCGTCCACCCCCTGCACCACCACGACATTGCCGGCCTCTTCCAGGCCGCGCCGGAGCCGCTGCAGCAGCAGGGCCCCCGCCGTGTCGATCTGTTCGATGGCCGAAAGCTCAAGGAGCACCTCGTACTCCTTCAGACGGGCCAGCTCCTCCCCGCTGATCGCCCCGGCGACCGCGTCAAGCGTCATGGCGTGCCACGGGCCGCTGCAGTGTACCGTCATCCCGCGTTCGGTCTTTTCGATCTGCAGCTGCGCCATGGCTCCTACCCCTCGTTCCACTCCTGCGCTTGCAGGGTAAAACCGTTTTGCTCGTTCCTAACGATAGCATAGTGAAGATTACAGGCAAATGCGGCGGGATTGAAGTAGCGCACACCGTCCACGTCGAACCGCTTCCCCTGGTGGTAGTGCCCCTCAATGAAAATGTCAACGTCTGCCAAGGCCAGCGGGGCGAGATGGGCCCGCACGAACGTCTCGAAACCCGCCATCGTATGGCAGTGGTTCTTCCGCTCCAGGTAGGCCTCGAGCTTCGCGATGATCCCGTTGCCGGTCAGGCGGTTAATGACACCCAGCAGACGCAGTACCGCGCCGTTTCGGATCAGCGCCGTGTAGATCCTGTAGGAGAGCGGCTGGTTGAAATCGCCGTGGGCCAGGAGCACGGCACGATCGGCGCAGCGGCAGGCAAAGGGCTGGTAGGAGAGCGGCACGACGGTGGCCTCCGGGAAGAGCGCGGCAAGGTTGTAGTCGTGATTGCCTTCGAGGTAGAGGACGGGAATACGGCGGCTGATGCGCTGCAGCACGGCAACGGCCTCGGCGTTCATCGCATGGGTCACCTTGATCTGCCCGAAGAGCAGATCGAAGATATCCCCCATCAGCAGCAGCTGCGGAACCGCCAGCCTCCCCGTATCGATCGCCAACAGGAGTGAGAGCAGCTGCGGGCGTGTTGCGGAGTAGTGGGCATCGCTGATCAGCAGGGCGCCGGGAAGGATCTCGTAGGGGTCACGGGACATAGGCGATGATCGGGATGCCCGTGTTCTCCTCCAGTCCCATCATCAGGTTCGCGTTGGCAACGGCCTGGGAAGAGGAGCCGCGGACGATGTTGTCCACGCTGCTGTTGACATAGAGCTTCTTCCCGCGGACCTTGGCGTAAATGTCGCAGAAATTCGTGCCCGAACAGGCTTTGATATCGACCGGGTTTTCAAAGATGCGCACGAAGGGTTCGTCGGCATAATACGCCTTCAGGACGGCGATCGGGTCGATCTCCTCTTTGAGCAGGGCATAGGCGTCGATCAACTCGCCGCGGGTCGCCGGGATCAGGTGCGGGACGAAGTTGATATCGAAATCTTTTCCGCTGTCGAGGAGGAGCTTTTCGCGGATCTCCGGTTCGTGGCGGTGTTCGAAGGGTTTGTACGCGAAGATGTTTTCGTTGATCGAAACGAAATGGGTGCTGGTCGTGCACTTCTTGCCTGCGCCGCTCACACCGCTCTTTGCATCGATGAACACGGGAAAATCTTCATCAATGTATTTCGTAAAGGGAAGCAGGCCGAGAATCGATGCCGTCGGGTAGCACCCCGGATTCGCGACGAGCCGCGCGGATTTGATCGCCTCGCGGTTGAGTTCGGGCAGGCCGTAAACGGCGTGCTCAAGGTTCTCAGGGTCGATATGGGGCACATAGTGCGCCTCGTAGGTCTCGCGCTTCAGGCGGTAGTCCGCGGAGAGATCGACGACCTTGACCCCCAGCGCCATCAGCTCTTTGACGAACCCCATCGCCGTCATATGCGGCAGGGCGAGGAACGCCAGCTCGCAGGAAGCGGCAACGGCCGCGGCATCCGCTTTGTGCACATCGCAGTCAAAGATCCCCTGCATCGCCGGGTGCAGCTCGGTCAGACGCATCCCCCCTTCGCTGGTGGCCACGTATGCCAGTTCAAAGCGGGGGTGCCCGACCAGAATTTTGACCAGTTCCAGGCCGGTATAACCGCTGGCCCCGATGACCGCGACGTTAATCATGGCACTCAAAGATGATCTCCTGGTATTTGACTTCGATGACCTCGAACTCTTTTGTCCCGCCGGGGAGCTTGGCTTTGAGCTCGTCGCCCTCCTCTTTGCCCAGCAGCTGCTTGGCCAGTGGAGAGGCAAAAGAGATCAGCCCCAGCTCGGGGTTGCTTTCGCAGCCGCCGACGATGGTGTAGGTCATCTCTTCGTCCGTCTCCATGTCGCACAGCACGACCGTCGAGCCGAAACTGACGCGGCTGTGTTCCAGGGTAGAGGGGTCCACGAGCTGCGCATTGCCCAGCATCTCGGCCAGCTCGCCCAGACGGTCGTCGATCTGCCCCTGGCGCTCTTTGGCGGCATGGTACTCCGCGTTCTCCTTCAGATCCCCCAGCGCCACGGCCTCTTCGATCGCCTTGACGATCTCCGGGCGTTCGACCGTTTTAAGATGGTTCAGCTCCGCTTGCAGTTTTTCGTATCCGAAGCGGGTCATCGGTTGTGGCTGGCTCAAAATCATTCCTCGTTTTTAGAGGAATTATAGCGCACATCGCTCTCCCTTGCCAGACCAAGCGCGCGGCACGAAACGGCGGGTTAATCATTTTTTGTCTACTATTTTGGTTTCAAGCGTATCCAAAACGTCCAACAAACGGTCTCTACCCGACCCCAATATACCGGAGCTATTATCATGAAATTTTCCCGCAGAGACGCCCTGAAACTCGGTGGAGCCCTTGCGGCCGCCATGGCGGCCGGCGGTACCGCCGAAGCCGCCGAGGCGACCCCGAAAACCGACACAGCCGACAGCCCGGCCCCGCTGCCAACTCCCAAAGGCCCCCGCGTCGTCGTTGTCGGCGGCGGGTGGTCCGGGCTCAGTATGGCGAAGTACACCAAACTTTTCGCCCCGACGGCCGAGGTCGTTCTCGTCGAACAGCGCGACGTTTTCATCTCCTGTCCCGTCAGCAATATGTGGCTGGTGGACAAGGTCGGCCTGGAGTTTATCACCCACGATTACTACCAGGCGGCCCAGCACCACGGCTACTCCTACTTCCATGCCGCGGCGACGGGCGTGGACAAAGTCAACAACACGCTGTATACGACGCGGGGCGATATCGCCTACGACTACCTGGTCCTCGCCCCGGGCATCGACTACGACTACTCCTTCTGGACCGACGACCCAGGTGTGGAGAACCGCCTTCGCCAGGAGTACCCGGCGGCGTTCCGTCCCGGCTCGGAACATATGACGCTCAAACGCAAGATCCACAGTTTCCAAGGGGGGACTTTCCTCCTTACCGTCCCCGGCGGGAACTACCGCTGCCTGCCCGCCCCCTACGAGCGCGCCTGTCTGATCGCGGACTATTTCAAGCACAACGGGATCAAGGGCAAAGTGCTCCTGCTGGACGAGAACAACGACATCACGATCAAAGCGCACGGCTTCCACACGGCGTTCGAGGAGCTCTACAAGGAGTACATCGTCTACGAACCCAACGCCGTCATCGAGGCGATCGACCTCGACAAGAAGCAGGTCAAAACGGAATTCGACACCTTCGCCTTCGACGACGCCTCTTTCTACCCCCATGTCCGGGGCGGTCGGCTTCTCGAGGTGTGCGGGGTCGCCAAGGATACCGTCTACAACCGGTTCGAGGGGGACATCGACCCGATGACCTACGAGGTCCGCGGCCATCCCAACATCTACATCACCGGCGATGCCCGCCCCACGGGCTTCTCCAAGTCGGGGAACACTTCGCTGAGCGAAGGGCAGAACGTCGCGAAAATGCTCGCCGCGAAGATCAATAAACAGGCCCCCCTCAAGTGGATGTCCCCGGTGACGCTCTGCATCTCCGCTGTCTCCGCCTTTCCCGAGCACGGGATCTTTATCCACTCCGAATACGCCTACAACCCGAAACACAAACAGTTCGAGTTCGCCACCCCGGTCACCGATGAACACTGGAAAGGCGAAGAGGGGCTGGAGAATGCCCGTAACATCTACGGCTGGGCGGAAGCCTGCTACATCGATATGTTCGGGGCCGCCAAGAGCTGAACCTCAACCAAACGCTCCCTATCGACTACCGGTACGGGTGCCGTTTCCCCCTACCCCAGAAGACGTATCATGACCGTCACCGTCACCATGCTGCCGAGCAGCGTGGCAAACACCAGATGTGAGGCGAGCGCAACGTCACAGCCGTAGCGCTTGGCGAAGGCGACGCTCAGCATCGCCGAAGGCATGGCGGACTCGATGACCAGCACCTGGAGCTGCCACGGTTCAAGCGCGACATAGTGGGCCGGCAGCGCAATAAGCAGAGGGGAAGCGACCAGTTTCAGGACAAGCACGACGGCAGCGATACCGGCGATCTCCCTGAGGCGGTCGAATCCGAGTGAAACCCCGACGAGCAGGGTGACCAGCAGCGTATTGGCCTTCGCGACGATCTGCACCGCGTCAAAGAGCGGTGAGAATACCATGCCCGTCACGGGCAACCCGGCAACGCTCCAGGCACTCCCCGCCGCAATGGCAATAAAGATCGGCGAACGGAAAAAGGCCGCCGCTCCGCTCCCGCCGGAACCCGACGCTTTTTTACCGCCGTAGTGCATGGCGATCATCGCCCCCAGCGTGAACAGCGGCAACCCCACCCCCAGTTCCGAGACCAGCGACGCTTCGGCCATCGCCGCCGCGTTTTTCCCAAAGACTTCCGCCACCAGGGGATACCCCAGGAGCGTGGAACTCCCGAAAACGGCCGCAAGGATAAAACTGCCCGTTTTCGGCGCGGAGAGTCCCATCACTCTGCTGGCAGCCCACGCCAGCAGGAAAAGAAGCAGTTCTCCCGCCAGCATCAGGCCCGTGACAAGCAGGTATTTCCACTCCAGCACGGCATGCGAAAGCGCATAAAAGATCAGCGCCGGCAGGGTCAGCTGCGTGATCATAGAGGCGAACAGCGAGCCGTGATCGGGGCTGAACATGCCCGAGCGGCGTAGAAAAGCGACGAGCAGAATGATACCGGTGAGCACCAGCATCGAGCTCAGCGTGTGCACATAAATATCCATGATGCCCCTCCGCGTGTTTCAGGCGATATAGGTCTCGAAAGACATAGATGACAAATCATACCTGATGACACGGTGCGCCCCGCTTTCGGCAATATAGAGGCTGCACCCCTGCTTGCACAATCCTGTAGGTTCGTTAAGTTCTTCCATCAGTGTCATCATCCGGCCGCTTTGAGGGTCGTACACCTTGAGCTTGCCGTTATAGGTATCGGCGATAAAGAGGCGCCCGCCGCCGCAGCCGTCCCCGATCCGGCCGCAGGTGATGCCCTGGGGATGCTGCAGCAGGATCGGGTCGCTGTCCGCGTCCCCCCAGGTGAACAGCCCCTCACCGACGAGAGTCTGCACGTGATCGTTCTCAATAGAGCGCAGAGCCGAGCTCTCCGCGTCGACGAACCAGAGTATGCCGTCATCGCAGCGCGTCATGCCCATCGGCTGGGCCAGCTGCGCCGCATCCCCCGCCCCGTCGCGCAGCGCTTCGAAGCGGTTGCCGTAGGTCTGCAGCGGACGCAGCGTCTCTTTATCGTAGACCGTGACGGTGTGCGCCCCCGCCTCGGCGATCGTGATCGTCTCTGCCTCCACAAGCAGTGCCGAGGGGGCGCGCAGCTGCTCGAACAGGACCGTCCGCTCCTCGCTGCGCAGATCGATGCGGCAGACGCTGCCGCCGGCGCGGTCGGCGATATAGAGCATCCCCTCCGAGAGGGCCAGGGCCGCGGGGGTCCGAAAGGGGGTAAAACGGCGGACAAGCCGCCCGGCCGCGTTGTATTCGCGCACATCCCCGCCCCCGCTGTTGGCTATGAACGTTTGTTCACCCGATACCAGCACGGCTTCGGGAAAGCGCAGCGGGCCCTTCAGTATCGCACTTTCGGCCGCGCCCTCCCGCGGGAGCAGGCCCAGCTTTTGAAGCGCCAGGTCGATGGCGACGCCTTGCGCCTCCCCCCGGAACGTCGCCGCGATGTACCCCTCTGCGTTGACCAGGACCATCGTCGGCCACGCCTTGACCGCGTATTGATCGACCAGGGCGCCCTCCGGGTCGTTCAACACTGGGTAGGTAATCCCCAGCCGCGCGACGGCGGCACGGACGGCGTCGACATCTTTCTCATGGGCGAATTTTCCGCTGTGCACCCCGATGACCTGCAGGCCGTCGCCGTAGCGGGCCTGCAGCCGTGAGAGCATCGGGAGGTTGTTCATGCAGTTGATGCAGCCGAAGGTGAAGAAGTCGAGCAGCACGGCCCGGGGGCGCAGACCGCGCAGGGAAAGCGGCCCTCCGGCGATCCACGCGCCGTGGTCGAGCTCGGGGGCGCGGACACTCATTTTGAACCGATGAGCCGCCGTACCGCCAGCGAGCACATGGTCAGACCGAAGGCGGCGGTCACCCCCATGAAACTCCCCTTGACTTTCACCCGCGGCGGTTCGCTGCTGAAGATGACCGGGTATTTCTTGCTGAAACGGCGCTTTTTGAGCTCGTAGCGCAGCTTGGAGGCGAAGCGGTCGCCGTGGGCCGTCCAGATGGTCCCCACCTCGATTTTTGTCGGGTCCAGCCGTTTGGCGGAGCCTGTCGCGCTGATCAGCTTCTTGTAGCACTTCTGCGCGAGGGCCAGCTTCGCCTTCGTATCGTCGATGGCGTCGAGCACAAGGTCGTAAGGCTCGAAGTCGAAGGCCTCCACCCACGCCTCGTCAATGCGTGTTTCGATCACGGTGATCTGCGGATAGTGGGTCTGCAGCGCCTTGACTTTCGACTCGCCGAGGTGGTGTTCGCTCCAGAGCTGGCGGTTCTGGTTGCTCTCGTCATAGGTGTCGAAATCAACGATGGTGATGTCATTCACCCCCGAACGGATCAGACAGTCCAGGCAGAAACTCCCGACCCCCCCGACGCCCAGCAGCAGCAGTTTTGCTCCCTGCAGCTTCTCAAAATCCTCTCCCAGGAGCATACGGGAACGTTCATAACGCACGCTCAGACTCCCAGCCAGGCATCAAGTGTGGGCATGGAAGCGTAGGCGCTCAGGTCCAGCATGATCGGCGAAACGGAGATGTGCCCACGCATCACCGCCTCGAAGTCGCAAAGCTCTTCGCGCCCCTCTCTGGCCTTGTACTCCAGAGGATGCAGGCCCAGCCAGTAGTACTCTTTGCCCCGGGGGTTGCGGTGCAGGTGGGCGTCGTTGGCGTAGAAGCGGTGGCCCGCGTAGGTTACTTTCGTTGCGGCCGACGTCACCTCCGGCGGGATATTGACGTTCAGGAACTGGCGCGGCGGCAGGGGGAATTCGGAAGCGAAGATCTTTTCCACGAGGTTGGAAACAGTTTCTTTCGCCAGCGCGAAATCCGGCAGGGGCTTTTCAAAGTCCATCACCTGTGAGACGGCGATGGCCGGCACCCCGTGCAGCACCGCCTCCATCGCCCCGGCCGCCGTGCCGGAGTAGGTAATGTCCTCGCCCATGTTCGAGCCCTTGTTGATGCCGCTGACGACGAGGTCCGGCTTTCGCCCCTCGAACATCGAGTGCAGCGCCAGGTAGATGCAGTCGCTCGGCGTCCCGTCGTCGAGCTTGAAAAAATCGTCGCCGACGCTGATAAAACTGAGCGGGTGCGACAGGGTCAGGGAGTGGCCGCAGGCCGATTTCTCGCTCGAAGGCGCGACGACGGTCACCTGGCCGTGGGGCCGGAGTGCTTCCACCAGTGCCAGCAGCCCTTCCGATTCGTATCCGTCATCGTTGGTGACCAGAATTTGCTTCACGTTGTTTTTCCTTATGGGTTGTGATATTATTATTTTGTATAACTTGATTTTATTCTGAGATCGGAGTTCGTCCCATGCCTATGACACAACAGCATAACGGGGATATACACGTCCCGAAATCTTTTGCAAAACAAGAAGTCGACCTCACCAAGGTCTTTCCCATGCCGGAAGGGTATGAGCACCTCTTTCTTGGACTCTATTTTATCACGATCCCCTATGTCGCGGGGCTGTTCTTTCTGTTTATCTTTATCGCCAAGGGGAGTTTCAACAACTTCTTCTCCCTCGATATCGCCATGTTCGCCGCCGTCTGGGCGATCGGGTACGAGGTCTGCGCCGCCGTCGCCCTGACGGTCATCTTCTATAAGATGTTCCGCTACCACCGAACCCACAAAAGCCTCGTCCGCACGAAGGAGCGCAAAACGAAACCCCTGCACGAGGTGCATAACCTCTCATAGCGCAGTAATATAGAAGCGGTTGACCCCGTCGTCGTATGCGTAGGCCAGCTGCAGATCGTGAGCGTGCAAGATCGCATCCACCAGGTAGAGCCCCAGCCCGAAGCTGTTGCGCGCCGGGTGTTCCTTCGTGAAAGGCTCCACGTAATAGCGCAGCGGGTGGCGCAGCTTCTCCCCCCTGTTTTCGAAGACGAGTTCTTTGCCCTCCATGCTTATTGCCACCCGTTTGTCCGGCGAATACTTCACGCCGTTGTCGATCATATTTTTGATGACCGTCGCCATCATCGTGAAATCGCAGGCCATCCGCTCGCTGCTGTCGACATCGACGCTGATCATCTCCGGCTCCAGCATGGACTGGTCGATCGCCTCGTCGATCAGGTCCACCAGCCGGTAGGTCCCGATGTTCTTGTTGCCGAAGCCCGAGGAGGCCTCCTCGATCATCGCGAACTCGTTGATGAGCTGCTCGAGGCGCAGGAAAATATTGTTGAATCTCGCTTTCTGCTTGGGTTCGGCGAGCAGCTCCGCGGAGATCCGCCCCTTGGCGATGGGCGTTTTGAGCTCATGCATCACGTTGCGCAGGAAGAGAGTCCGGGATTCGATGAGGGTATTGATATTCTTGCGCGCCTGCTCGAGCTCGTTGGCGAGGATGGCGATCTCGTTGCCCCCTCTCATTTCGAACACGACGTCCCTGTCGCCGCCGGCGTAGCGGATCACCCGCTTTGTCAGGATGCGCAGGGGACGGATCCGGCGCCAGATGATGAAGACCGCCCAGGCGATCACGAAGACGATCGTTAGATAGGCGCTGAGCAGATGGGTCGGGAAATAGGGGCGGAGCTGTTCATCCAGCAGCAGGAACCTCCCCTGGGGCGTCTCCAGGAAAAAGTAGATCTTCCCCTCCGACTCCAGCATCGTCGCCCGAAGGTCGCTGACCCGGTCCAGGGCGTGCATCGCCTCGTTCGAAAAGTGCATAGTGCGCACCACTTCCTGGAACCCGACGCGCTTGAGGACGTCGGCTTTGTCGAAAACGGCCCGGACCGCTTTGTCACCCTGGATGTGCGACAAGCCGTAGACGGCGAGGTTTGCCTCCAGGATCGCCTCGGAGGTATGCTTCATCATATGCTCGCGGTAGATCTGCGTAATGACGGTGTACTTGTTGAAAATGTTGTCGATGTACTGGGCGCGGTTGTTCTTGTAGAATTCCCAGAAGACGAAGGTGACGCTGATCAGCGTCACCGCGAAAGCGAAAAGGATGGTCAGTAAGACGGCATTGCGCCTCATTTGATAAGCTTGTAGCCGATGCCCCGCACCGATTCGATCAGGGATTTATCTCCGAGCTTGTTGCGGATCCGCCCGACCATGACATCGATGCTCTTGTTCGAGGAGTCCTCGTTGATCGCGTTGACGTTGAGGATGATATCCTCGCGGGAGACGACCATCCCCTCTTTTTTGATCATAAAGGCGAGGATGCCGTACTCCGCGTTGGTCAGGTCCAGCGCGCGCCCCTTGTAGCTGATCTGCATCGCCCCCTCATCGAGCTTGAAATCGCTGTGGTGCTCCTGGGCCTGTTTGGCTTCCGTTTTCGCGGCATACCGGCGCAGCACCGAACTGATGCGGGCTTCGAGTTCGCGGGGGTCGTAGGGTTTGGGGAGGTAGTCATCGGCGCCCAGCTCCAGGGCGTTAACCTTGTCGGTGACGTCCGAGCGGGCCGAGGAGATGATGATGGGGATGTCCTGGCGTTCGCGGATCGCTTCACAGACCTCGAGCCCGTCCATCCCCGGCAGCGTCAAGTCGAGGATGACCAGATCATAGGGTTTGAGTTTGAGGATGCTCAGCGCCTTGAAGGGGTCGTCCTCCGTTTCGATCTCGTACCCGAACTGCTCAAGGTACTCGGTCAGGATCTCCGCAAGCTCCAGATCGTCTTCAATCATCAGTATCTTTTTCATGCGAGCATTTTATCCCAGCAGCATTAACTTTTAGCTAACGGTCCCCTAGTGCGGCAGCAGGGCCTCAGCCCCCGTCAGCATGAGGGTAAGATGGTAGGCGACAAAGGCAAGCGTATAGGCCGTCGCCGTCGTAAACATGAAAAGATAGATGAAATATTTGATCCCGCCCGCTTCCCGGGTAAAGACGACCGAGGCCGCCAGACAGGGGAGGTAGAGCATGATCACGACGATAAAGGCAACGGCCGAAGCAAAGGGGATATGCGCGCGGATGGCGCTGATAAGGGTTTTGTCCGTTTCCGTCACCCCCTCGCCGACGGCATAGAGCACCCCCAAGGTCGAAACGACGACCTCTTTGGCCGCCAGTCCCGTCTGCAGGGCGATGGCCATTTTCCAGTCCAGCCCGATCGGGGTAAAGAACGGTTCGATCGCCTTACCGATGCGTCCCAGGTAGCTCTGTTCGAGCTGGGCCGCATCCGCTTCGACGGCCAGGTGCGCCGCCGCACTCCGGTCTGCGGCCTGTTCAATCTTCGCGCTGTAAGCCGCCTCGATCTCATGCGAGTGGGGGTAGCTGCTCAGGAACCAGACCAGCATCGATGCCCCGGCGATGAAGGTTCCCGCTTTTTTCAGGTACATCAGGGTCTTGGTCAGCACCGTGTGCCAGATAAGCTTGACCGACGGCAGGCGGTATTTCGGCATCTCCATGACGAAGGGTTCGTCCTGGCCGCGGAAGGCCGTCAGCTTGAGGACCTTCGCTGCAACCAATCCGATCATCGCCCCGGCGATGTAGATGGCGAAAAGGACGTTGCCCGCGATGCTCGGCGCGAAGAAGGCCCCCGTAAAGAGCACGTAGACCGGCAGACGCGCACCGCAGCTCATGAAGCCGATGATAAAGAGCGTCAACAGGCGGTCGCTGTCGTTCTTCAGAATCCGCGCCGACATATAGGCGGGGATGGAGCATCCGAACCCCGTCACCAATGGAATAAAGGACTGCCCGTGCAGGCCGAATTTGTGGAAGACGCCGTCGAGCAGGAACGCGACCCGCGACATATACCCCGTCGATTCGAGCAGGGCGATCCCGATAAAGAGGATGATAATATTCGGCGTAAAGAGGACCACCGCCCCCACCCCGGCGATGACGCCGTCGACGATCAGGGAGCGGATATCGGCGTTGGGGATCGTCGCGCCCACCGTCTCGCCAAACCAGCCGAAGAAGGCGTCGATCCACTCCATCGGGATATTGCCGATCTCGAAAGTGAGCTGGAAGAGCCCCCACATCAGAAAGAGGAAGATCGGGATCCCCAGTACGGGGTGAATGAGCAGGTCGTCCACCCGCTCGGTGAGGCTCTTCTTCTCGATGGGCTGTTCGGTCTGGCGGACCGTTTCCGTGATGACCCCCCGGATGAACGCGGCATACTCCTCGGCGAAAACCTCTTTGACATCATCCGTATCATGGTGCGTCTCGATATGCTTGTCCGCTTCGATGAGCAGCGGCTGCAGCTCCGTCCAGAGCGGCAGGTCATGCAGGGTGCGGTAGGTCTTCTTCTCGTTCTGGAGCAGGTTGATCGCGATGTTGCGGTTGGAGATCGCCGCCTTGAAGCGGTGCTCGTCAAGGTAGGAGGCAATGATATCGATCTCCTCTTCCACGGCCTGGGAGAAGATCAGCTTCGGCTCCTGATAGGGGGTCTCGTGGGTGGCGATCACCGCTTCGATCAGCGTCTCGATCCCCATCTTGGCCGCCGCGGAGACCCGTACCGCGGTGAGGCCGAGCAGCGTCGAGAGGTAGTCGTAGTCGATCCGGATTCCCTCCCGGTCCGCCTCGTCGCTCATATTGAGCGCCAGTACCATCTTCTTGTTCATCGTCATCAGCTCGGCGGTGAGCTGCAGGTTCTTCTCCAGGTTCGTCGAATCGACGACGTTGATCATCAGGTCATACTCTTCGTTGCACAGAAAGTCGTGGGTCACGCGCTCTTCGATAGAGTAGTCGGTAAAGGCGTAGGTGCCCGGCAGGTCCACGATGGTAAAGTGGTAATCCTTGTAGTCGAAAAAGACCTCGGATTTTTCAACCGTCACCCCGCTGAAATTGCCCACGTGCAGGCGGGCATCGCTGATGGCGTTGATCAGCATGCTCTTGCCGACGTTTGGCTGGCCGACGAGGGCGATGCGGATATGTTTTTCGGTGACGGGACAGACGGGGGCGGTGTTAGGCATCGGCGGTAACCTCGATCAGTTCGGCTTCCTCTTTACGCAGGGCGAGGCGCATCCGCCCTATCTTGATCTCGACGGTGCTTTTGGCAGGCGCGAAACCCATCAGCTCCACCCGGGCCCCTTTCATGACCCCGAAGGAGACAAGACGCTGTTTCAATGGCCCCTGGGCATGCAGCTTGACGATGGTAGCGCTGCACCCTTTCATACACTCTGTCAATTTCACTGTTACCCGAGTCCCGTCCTGATTGGTTTCTAAATGATAATAAAAATCAAATTAATTTAGACTAAATTAGCGCTGCTAATCCATTGGTCGTATTATACCTACCCCACCGCCGATTTTTCCGCTTCGTCTGTTATAATGCCGCCATGAAATTTCTTTACCGCGCCGACAACCATTTCAATCTGGCCAACCTCTTTACGATGGTCAATATCGCCAGTGGACTCCTGGCCGTCTATTTTATCAGCCAGAACAACTTCTTTACCGCAATCATCTTTGCCTGGATCGGCGGGGCCTTTGATATTTTCGACGGTAAAATCGCGCGTAAATATGCCCTCTCGAACGAGTTCGGCATCCAGCTCGACTCCTTCGCCGACTTCCTCTCCTTCGTGCTGGTGCCCGTGTTTTTGATCTTCCAGGCGGTCTACACGGGACTGGACGGCGCACTGCTGCTGCTCTCGGGTGCGGTCAGCATCTACTACGTCGTCAGCGGCCTGCGCCGCCTGATCCAGTTCAACATCAATGCCGAAGAGGGGAGCGTCGAAAAATACTTTACCGGCGTCCCGACCCCGCTCGGCGCCATTTTGCTCTGGCTGGCCTATCTCACCGCCGCCTATGGCTTTACCAACGCCTACATCGTCATGGGAGCGATGGTCGTGATCGGATGGCTGCTCAACTCGACGGTGAAGGTCCCCCACCCGTAATCTCCTGCCGGAACCGGCACTCGCCTACCGTTACCGTCTTTCCCTCTTTCGTCGCTTCCAGCACATAATCGAGGATCCCCTCCGGGTCCGCGCCGCCCATCTCCTCGCTGATAATCCGCAGGGCATCCTCCCGGCGGGTCGGTACCCAGCGCGTCTCTTTGACAAAACAGGTCAGCAGGCGCAGGCTGCTCATGCCTCTTCCTCTGTTTGGTGTTTGCCTATCTTCAGGTAGAAGCAGGCCCCCCGGTCGATATTGTCAAAACTCAGCTCACCGTTGCAGTGCTCCTCGACGATGTTGCGGGCCATGTAAAGCCCAAGACCTGCGGCACGGCTGTCGCCCTTGGTCGAAAAGTAGGGTTCGAAGATACGGTCGGCGACGTCCGCTGCCACCCCGCCGGCATTGTCGCAGAGGCGGATGACGACGAACTGCCCCGTTTCATAGCACTCGATCTCGATGCGCGGCAGTGCGATCCGCCGTTCGACCAGGGCCTCCTTCGCATTATGAAGCAGGCTGATCAATACCCGGATGATCTCGTTCCGGTAAAGAGGGAGGGTCATCGAGCACTCCAGGCGCGTCTCGACCCGGATATCCGTTTCGGCCAATTCGAGCGCCAACAAGGAGAGCGCGCTCTGCACGGCTTCGGAGAGATCCACGGCTTCGCGGACGGTATCGGGGCGGAAGAACTCCTGCCACTCCCCCAGGCTTTCGAGCATCGATGTCGCGATCAGTGCCGCCGCTTCCGCCTGCTCCGCCCGGTCCCCACCTTTTCCCGGGAGCGTGGCGAGCCGCTGCAGCGGCTCTCGCCAGCGGCTTGCGACCAGTCCGACCGTCTCGTCCATGGCATTCGTCAGCGAACGCTGCATGCCCAGGCGGTCGCTGCGGCGCTGCGCTTCCACCGCATCCTCTACCCGGGCATCCACCGCCGCGTTGAACTCCTGCAGCGCGTTGTCGCGGAGGCGCACCTGCTCCTGGTAGCGCAACAGCAGCGTGTACCCCCAGTAGCCGGAAAAAAGAGTGGAGAGGAGGACCGTCAGGGCGACAAAGGCAGTGCCGACGATCAAGATGTCGCGCTGTGGGTCGCTATCATACAGCGTATAGAGAATGCCCTCCGCAATGAAGGCGAAGAGCACAGGGATCGTCGCAATCAGCCAGGGGAGCACTCCGTCGCGTTTCATTCCGTCCCCTCATCCTTGCCCGGCAGTGCTTTTTTCGGACTGAGCCCGAGCTTTTTCATCTGTTCCGCACGGCGGATCAGGTTCCCCTTCCCGCTGGAGAGCTTATTCATCGCCGCCTCCCACTGCCCCTGGGTTCTGCCGAGCTGGTCGCCGATGCGCTCCATGTCCTCGACGAATCCGACGAACTTGTCATACAGCGCTTCCGCCTGCCGCGCGATCTCCGCGGCGTTTTGCTGCTGCTGCTCGGTCCGCCAGATATTCTCGATGGTGCGCAGCGTCGCCAGCAGGGTCGACGGGCTTACGACGATGATGCGGGCATCGTACGCCTTTTTAAAGAGCCCGCTGTCGTTCTGCAGTGCCAGGTGGAACGCCCCTTCGATCGGCATGAAAAGCAGCACGAAATCCAGCGTCCGCATCCCCGGCAGGTTTTCGTACCGTTTTTCGGAGAGCCCTTTGATATGGGCATTGATCGAGACGAGGTGCTGGCGGAGCGCTTTGGCTTTCTGCTCGGGATCGTCGCTGCTCATAAAC
Organism: Sulfurimonas sp. HSL-3221; assembly: GCF_021044585.1. Taxonomy (GTDB): domain Bacteria; phylum Campylobacterota; class Campylobacteria; order Campylobacterales; family Sulfurimonadaceae; genus Thiomicrolovo; species Thiomicrolovo sulfuroxydans. Next base: position 2,116,045 of record NZ_CP087998.1, read on the forward strand.
TGTTCGTAGGCGACGAGGGAGACCTTGGAGTCGATGATGACGCAGCGCTCCTGGGGGAGAAACACGACGACGTCGGGACGGAGCATATTCCCCTTGTCGTCCTTGTAGGTGCCCTGGGTTTCGTACTCGTGGCCCGGCCGCAGGCCCGAGCTCTCCAGTACCCGTTCCAGCACGATCTCCCCCCAGTTCCCCTGGGTCTTCGTCTCCCCTTTGAGGGCGTTGGTCAGATTGAGCGCATCCTCGGCGATGCGTTCATTGAGCACCTTGAGACGCTCGATCTCGCTTTTGAGCAGGTGGCGCTCCTTGCTCTCTTCGACATACTGGGTCTGCGTCTGTTTGGAGAAGGCGTCAATCTGCTCTCGGAAGGGTTTTAGCAGCAGCTGCAGTTGCTGCTGGTTCGCGGCATCGAAGGTCTTCGCCTTCTGTTCGAAGATCCTGTGCGCCAGCCCTTCGAACTGCGCACTGAGCGCCTGTTTCGCCTCATCGAGCAGGCGGAGCTGCTCCGTATGCTGTTTCTGCGCCTCTTCATAGCGGGTCTGCAGCACCGCGAAGTCGCGTTCCAGGCGCTGGTGGGCCTGTCGGGCGTTTTCAAGCTGCAGCGTCCCCGCTTCCACGCCGGCGCGAAGACGCTCCTCCTCTTTCGCGCGCCATGCCAGCGTGTCGTTCAGCCTGATAAGCTCTTGTTCGCGCTGCTGAAGCACCGCCTGCTGCGCTTCGGCGGCCTCCCGCGCCGCCGCCAGGGCCACGCCCCGTCGGCGCAGAAGCAGCAGCATGTACAGCGCAGCCGCCGCCAGCAGCAGGGCAATCAGAAGGGGAACGATCTGGTAAAGGGTCATAGTATCCACAGGCACGCGCTTTTTTAGATTCTGAATTTTGATATTGATTATAGTGAAAAAATGGTTATGAAAGCGTAAATGAGGCAGCCCGGGGAGGGCTTATTCCGGCAGCAGCGTCAGTTTGAGCACCTCTTCGATCCGTTCGACCGGGACGATCGTCACGACTTCCTTGACCTCGTCCGGGATCTCGTCGAGGTCGCGCTCATAGTTCTTTTTCGGGATGAGCGCCGTATGCATGCCCGCCTTGTGCGCGGCGATCAGTTTCTCCTTGAGCCCGCCGATGGGCAGGACGTTGCCGCTGAGCGACACCTCGCCCGTCATCGCGATCCCCGCGCGGACCGGTTTGTTGCTGAGAATGGAGGCGATCGCCGTGCTCATCGCGATCCCCGCGCTCGGCCCGTCTTTGGGCGTTGCGCCGTCGGGAACGTGGATATGGAGGTCGTAGCGCTTGTAGACTTCGCTGGCGTCCAGCGTCGTCTGCTCCTCCTGCTCTTTAAAAGTCCGCGGGATAATGGCGTGGTCCACCTTGACCTTGCCGTTGTCGATCTGGGTCTTGACGACGCTCATCGCGATACGCGCGGACTCCTTCATGACCTCGCCGAGGCTGCCGGTGAGCTGCATCTGCCCCTTGCCCTTGATACGGATCGTCTCGATCTTGAGCACATCCCCGCCGACGGCGGTCCAGGCCAGCCCGTTGACGACACCGACGCGGTTAACGTTGTCGGTCTTCTCGATCTCGAAGACCGTCTTGTCCATGAACTCCTTGAGGTTCTTGACCGTCACCGAGACTTTGCCCAGCGTAGGGTCTTCCAGGATCATCTTCGCCGACTTGCGGGCGATGTCGGCGATGCGGCGGCGCAGGTTGCGCACCCCGGCTTCCCGGGTGTAGCTGTGAATCAGCTCTTTCATCGCCGGCGCGGAGACCGTCACCTCCTGTTTTTTCAGCCCGTGCTTTTTGAGCTCCTGCGGTAGCAGGTAGCGCTTGGCGATCTCGAACTTCTCCTGGGGCGTGTAGCTGCTCACCCCGATAAACTCCATACGGTCGCGCAGCGGGGCCGGGATCCGGCCGACGTCGTTGGCCGTCGCGATGAAGATCACCTGGCTCAGGTCGAGGTCGAAGTTGACGAAATAGTCGCGGAAATGGCTGTTCTGTTCGGGGTCGAGGATCTCGAGCAGCGCCGCCGTCGGGTCTCCGCGGTGGGACATCCCCACCTTGTCGATCTCGTCCAGGACGACGACGGGGTTCATCTTCTTCGCGTCGATAATCCCTTGCACAACCCGGCCCGGCATCGCGCCGATGTAGGTGCGGCGGTGCCCGCGCAGCTCATTGACATCTTCAAGCCCGCCCAGGGCGATCCGGACCAGGGGACGTTTGAGGGCGGTGGCAATGGAGTTCGCCAGGGAGGTTTTCCCGACGCCCGGAGGGCCCGCGAAACAGAGAATGGCGCTGCCACCCTTCTGCGCGCTTTTGCCCCGAAGCTCCATCAGCTCCTTGACGGCGAAGAACTCGGAAATGCGCTTTTTCGGTTTTTCAAGGGAGAAGTGGTCCGCATCGAGCTGGGACTCGACATTCTCGATCTTGAGGGCTTTTTTGGCGAGTTTGCCGAAGGGGATCTCCAGCACCCACTCAAGGTAGCCCTGGATCATCCCCGCGTCGGCGGAGTCGGGGTGCAGGCGCGCATAGCGGTCGAGCTGCTTGGAGATCTCTTTGTAAGCGTCCTCGCCCATATGCTCTTTCATCGCTTCGAGCTGCTTGCGGTACTCGGCGATCTCCTCTTCGCGCTGGTTGTCGACGCCCAGCTCCTGCTGGATCTCTTTGAGCTGCTCTTTAAGGAAGTACTCCTTGTTGATCTGCTCCATCTTTGTATTGACCTTGGTGCGGATCTCGCGCTGCAGCTTGCTCGCTTCGATCTCCTCAATCAGGTAGTCGATGAGCAGCAGCAGGCGCTGTTCCGTATCCGCCTCGACGAACATCTCATAGGCGCGCTGCTTCGGGAGCTTGACCGTGCTGCAGATCAGGTCGGCGATGCGGTTGTACTCCTGGGTCTCCTCGATGGTGCGCAGCAGGTCCGGCGGGAAGAAGTTACTCACCTGCGACAGGGCCCGCACCTTTTCGCGCACGACCTCGAGGATCGCGTCCATCTTGATCTCGTTAACGGGCTTGGGGTCGATCGTATCTACCAGCACCCGCAGCGGGTCTTCGCCCCGCGCCTCCATCGCCTTGCCCCGCGCCAGCCCCTGAAAGAGGACCTTCACCCGGCCATCAGGCAGCGAAACCTTGCGCATAATGGAACCGATCACCCCGGCATCATGAATGCTCTCGAAGGTGCGTTCGCCCTCCTGCCCCTCTTTCGTGGGGCAGACGATGACAAGCGAGTCGTGTTCGATCGCATAGGTCACCGCCGCAATATTCTCATCGTCTTTGAGAAACAACGGCGAGATCATAAACGGGTAGAGGAACAGCCCGTCTTCAAAAATGACCGGCAGTTCGGTCGGGAAACTTGCATAATGGTCCAGTTGCATTACTCTTCCTTCATATCGGTTCGGTTTTCATCGGCTACATCATTGTAGCTGTGGCGGGAGACTACGCTCTGGGTGTCAGGGATGATGAAGGCGTACCAGCTCGCATGGCCGTCGCCTTCGAAGATCCGCCGGTACCACGCCGTCTGCGCCGGGTCCACCTTGTTCCAGTCGATCCACGGCTGGGGTTTTTTCCCGCGGTAGAACGCTGCGGCTTTCGGTTTGTCAAGCCGGTCGTAGAGCTCGGCGATCGATTCGTTCAGGGCCGCTTCGGCGAGGTAAAGCCGCGTGACCATCGTATCGACAACCGGGGCGTACGTCGAACGGGGGTAGAGGCGCAGAAAACGCTCGCCCTCCGCGATCGCCTCGTTGATCAGCCCCTGGTCGCGGCGCGGGTTCGGCAGGGCCATGTATTTGGCCTTGACCTTCATATACTCGGCGTACTCGCGTTCGGCGGGGGTCGCGTAGCGCTTGATGTATTCGGTCAGAAAATGCTCGGCGAGCAGATACTCCTCCGACTGCAGGTGCGCGATCGCCATGATCATCGTCGCCTCGGGCAGCAGCGGAGAGCCGATATGCTCGCTCTGCAGGGAACTGTAGTAGTTGTCCGCCTTGTCGAGGTTACCGTCGGAAACGGCCGCGACCATCTTCTCGTACCAGTACGCGGCCGGTTTGTTGTATTCGTCAAGTTCTTTGGTACAGCCGCCGAAAAGGACCAGCAGCGTTATCAGGGTTGCAATTGTTTGTTTTATCATTCTCTCCCACACGGGTTCCAAAAAGTGAAGCCATTTTAGCAAAAAAAGTTAAAGGGACGCGCCGCCCCGCCCCGGTAACCCCGCGCACACTGCAAAATGCAAAAATTTCGCTATAATTGCATTTAAATTTACCGGGCCCGATCAAACTATCCTTCCTGCTTTTTAAGCCGCTTCAGAAAATGCAACTCAATTTTTGATTCACTTCAGTCGCAACGATGGTTTAGCCGTGTCCGTTTCAAGAGAGAAAATGCAGACACCCCCCATCGAAACACAAGACGATACCGTCGCCGCACCGACGGCCTCCTTTGACGATTTCGGGCTCCGCCCGGAGATCCTCCAGAGCATCCGCTACGCCGGTTTCAAAGTCCCCAGTCCCATTCAGCAGCAGGCAATCCCCCTCGTCCTTGAAGGGCGCGACGTCGTCGGCCAGGCCCACACCGGGACCGGGAAAACCGCCGCGTTCGGCCTGCCGACGCTGAGCCAGATGGCCCTTGACCGCGGCGTCGAGGCGCTGATTATCGTCCCGACCCGCGAACTGGCCAACCAGGTCAGCGACGAGCTCTTCAAATACGGCAAGAAGCTCGGCATTCACACGGTCACCGTCTACGGCGGCAGCTCCTACAACCGCCAGATCGGCCTGATCGAGCGCGGCGCACAGGTCGTGATCGCCACGCCGGGCCGCCTCAAGGACATCCTCGAGCGCAACATGCTTGCTGATTTCGCCCCCTCCACCGTCATCCTTGACGAAGCGGACGAGATGCTCGACATGGGCTTCCTCGACGACATCAACACGATCTTCGATTTCCTGCCGACGGACCGCCAGACCCTGCTCTTCTCGGCCACGATGCCCAAGCCGATCAAAGCCCTCGCCGAGCGCATCCTTGTCAACCCCGCCTTTGTCTCCATCACCCAGGAGGAGACGACGAACAAGGACATCGCCCAGCAGTACTACGTCATCGAGGAGAATGAACGCGACGACGCCATCATCCGCCTGCTCGATGCCGAAGAGCTGGAAAAGACCATCGTCTTCTGCCGCACCAAGCGCGAAGTCGACCGCCTCTCCAATGTTCTCTCCTCCGTCGGCTACAACGCCAAAGGGCTCCACGGCGACATGGAACAGCGGCAGCGCGAGTCCGTAATCAAGGGCCTCAAAGACAATGCAATCGACATTCTCGTTGCGACCGACGTCGCCGCGCGGGGAATCCACATCAACGATGTCAGCCACGTCATCAACTACCACATCCCTTTCGATCCCGAAAGCTATGTCCACCGCATCGGCCGGACGGGGCGTGCGGGACAGAAAGGGGTCGCCATCACCCTGGTCACCCCGCTGGAGTTCAAGGAGCTGCAGCGCATCCGCAAGATCGTCGGTACCCAGATGGCCCACTCCTACATCCCGACCAAGCAGCAGGTGCAGTCCAAGCAGATGTCCCGCCTCGTCGACGAGATCGAAAAGCAGAAGATCTACGAGGAAGCGACCGAACTCTTCAACGCGCTGTGCGAAGACCTGGACCAGACGCAGGTCGCCTATAAGCTCATCTCTATGCTGATGAAGCGCACCGACATCAAAGGGCCGCAGAGCATCGGCGTGCCCAAACAGCGCCTGGACAAAATCATGGAGGCGATGGAACGCAATGACAGAGGCGGACGCCGCGGTGGCAAACCGCGCCGTGGCGGCTACAACAACCGCCGGCGCAATGACGGCGACCGCAACCGGGGCGACCGTTCCCGCGGCCGCCGCTAAGGCCTAGCTGATATTCATCGAGAAGATCGGCAGCAGCATCGCCGTGACGATGAAGCCGATCACCCCCCCTACCAGCAGCATCAGCATCGGTTCCAGCAGGGAGAGGAAAAGCCCGATCTTGTCCTTGTTCTCCTCGAAATAGAGCTCGGAGAGGTTCTGCAGGATCGCCGTCACCTCACTCGTCTCCTCCCCCAGCGCGATCGCCTGGGCAAAAGAGGGATCGATCTCAAACCCCTCACGCAGCAGCGCATTGGAAAGCTTTGAACCTTCGACGACCCGGTCCGAAGCGCCGGCGAACTTGCGCTGGAGCACCTGGTTGTGCAGGACGTTTGCCGAGAGGTTGATCGTCTGCGCGAAGGGCACCCCCGAACGGATCAGCACCGACGCGATATAGGAGAAGCGCCCCAGCTCCGAGGTCTGGACGACCTGCCCGAAAAAGGGGAGCTTCAGCTGCAGCAGATGCACGCCGAACCGGAAAGGGCGGTTGTACTTCATCGCCGAGGCGAAGAGCCCGATCAGCGCCACGATCCCCACCACGAGCCCGATCCAGTGGGCGGTGAAGAAATCCCCCGTTGCAATGACGAACTGCGTGACCGGCGGCAGCTCCTGGTCGAGCTGGTCGAAGATCCCGGTGATCTTCGGAACGACGAAGGTGATCATGAACGCTACCATGAAGATCGAGACGACGATGATAAACGACGGATAGGCGAAAGCGCTCTTGATCTGCTTGCTGATGCGGTCCTGCTCTTTGAGGAAGATCGCCATCTCCAGCAGGACCTCCTGCAAGATCCCGCTCTCTTCGGAGACGCGGATGGACTGTTTGTAGAACTCCGGCAGGGCCAGGATGTTTTGCCGCTCCAGCGCCTGGTAGAAGCTTTTTCCCTCGTCAAGCATCGTGATGATGCTGCTGAGGAAGTTCGTCATCTTCTTGTTTTTCGCATACTGGTTCCGGGCGAGTTTCAGGGCGTTGACGATGGAGATGCCCGATTTGATGTAGATGGAGAGGTCGCGGCTGAGGATGGAGAGCTCGTTCGCCCCGGCGACTTTTTTCCGCGAAAAGTTCAGACGGCCGACGGCGGCGCGTTTCTCCGCTTCGAGCTTGGTATAGAAGACCCCCTGGGAGCGGAGGCGCTTTTTCGCCTCCTCCAGGTCGGCGGCTTCAAGGACCCCCTTCGTCTTCTTGCCGTCTTGCAACAGGCCCCGATAGGCAAATACCATTCTTTCCCCTTAAAAGTCGTAGACCCGTTTGTCGTCGGGTATCAGTTCCGTACGGTTGTAAGCCGCCGCCGCGTCGTCGAGCGCCTCGAAACTCCGCGTCGGTTCCCCGTAGGCGTCAAACAGGTAGAAGCGCTCTTCCGATTCGACGATATAGCTCGAGCTGCTGTCGTTCGCCCGGAGCCTGAAGGCGAAGCAGACGTTCACGACATCCGTCTCCCCCCGGCGCACGGGCACGAAGGTGAAGGGCACGAACTGGCCGTACCGGTCTTTGCGGTAGACGGTGGGTTCCTGCTTGAAAAGGGTAATGTCCGCCCCTTCCACCGGCTGGCCGTCGACAAAGACGCTGCACTGCGCACAGGGCTCCGGACAGACGAGCGACACCTCCCCCTGCTCCGTCCGGAAAAGGGCAAGATAGGAGCGCAGCGTCTCCAGCGTGACGGCCCCTTTTCCCGCCGTCGGGGTGCGGCCCGTTGTCAGCTTGTTGATAAAAACGCCGTAGAGGATGGCGATCAGTACGACGACCAGCAGCAGTTCGAAGAGGGTAAACCCCCTCTTACTGCTTGATGCACTCGGCATAGGTGATATCTTTGCTCTCCGCGCTGCCGCCCTCTTTGCGGTCAGCCCCCAGCGAGATCAGGTTGATCCCCTCTTCGCCCGGGACGTAGATGTAGCGGTTCTTCCAGGGATCTTTGGGCAGGACGCCGTCTTGGAAATAGCCGCCCGAGCTGTAGTTGGGGTACTTCTCCGCATCCGGGTTCTTCGCCAGAGCCTCGAGTCCCTCCTCCGCGTCGGGGTAGTTTCCGTTATCGAGCCGGAACATATCCAGGGCGTTCTTGATCCCCTTCATCTGGACGCAGACGAGTTTCTGTTTCGCCTCTTCGCTCTTGCCAATCAGGTTCGGCATGACCAGCGCCGCCAGCAGCCCCAGAATGATGATGACGATCATCAGCTCCATCAACGTAAACGCCCGGCGGGCCGCACCCCGGTAGACTTTTTTGCTCTGCATGCACATCCTTGGAACCCTTCGCAACATACGGTATCACTCCGCCTCACGAAAGATAATTTTTTCGGCGATTATAGTATACTTAAAATAAACAGAGATAAAATGCTGGTCCAAAGCACGGAAAGAGGTATGATTTGCACCGAAAAGGGATAGCGCTGCTGATGACGCTCGCCTTCGTTACCGCCATCGCAGCCCTGATCGCCGTCGGGGGAAGCATCCTGGAACGGGGCTACAGCCAGACAGAGACGAAAGCGTTCCTCGTGCAGAGCAACACCCTGCTGCCGAGCATCTATTCGATCCTGAAACAGAATACGGCAGACATCAACGACTCCGACACCCTCGATATCCTCTTGAGCGTGCCCCTCTTCTTCGAGAACAAGCGCAACGGGATGATGATGGACATCACCTTCGCTTCCGATGCCGGGAGAGTCAACATTAACCACCTCGTCAAAAGTAACAGCGAGGTTACGGCGGACCCCTATGCCCCCCTCTCGCTCGACCCTGCGGTGGAGGGTTACCTTGAGCGTATACTGACCGTTTACAATGTTTCCGATACCATTCTGCTCATTTCCATGGTAGCGGACAGTATTGATATGGACACCAACGAACGTTTTCCGGGCTCGGAACTCAGCCTGAAAAGCCCGGATTTCACCCAGGGGCGCCTTTACGACATGCAGCATTTCAAGCAGGTGCTTGACGCCTACAAGCTGCTGACGCAGGATTTCAACATCGACGACATCCCCTGGGAGCACCTCATCGGCTTCCGCAATGAGGCCATCGACTTCAACCATATCGAACCCGACACCCTCCACTTCATCGATCCCGCCATCGACCCGGCGACCCTGGCGGAGATCACGACCAAGCGGGTCGCGACCTACGCCTCCCTCGACACCCTGCCCTTCGAACCGGAGACGAAACAGCTGCTGGAGGATCTCGGTGTCGCGTTTTACTCCCCGGACATAGTCGGCACCATGAACCTCCTGAGCAAGACCCGTAAAACGGCGTACACCTTTACCTACAATCTAGCCAACCAGAAAGTGAGCGAAATTGCAGTTTCCAATTAAGTTCCCCCGCTCGGAAACGCCCGTGACCACCCTGCTCCTCGACAAAGAGGCACAGCCCGTCGACGTTCAGGGAAGGGTCGATCTGGTCCTCTCCCCGTCGCTGTACTGGTTCCGTTCCGAAGCGCTTCCCGTCAAAACGGTCTTCCAGGCCAGAAAACTCGCCCCCTCCGTCTTTGACGCCATTGTTCCGGAGGGCATCTACAGCTACCATGTGCTTAAGCGCGACGACACCTTCTGGCTTTTTGCCTACAACGAAGAGCAGATCATCGGCACCATCGCCCGGTCGGGTATCCGCCCCACCGACGTCCGGCACCTCTATTTCGCCCAGACCGAATGCGCCGCCCTGGAAACCCCGCTGCGCCTCGGGGGGACGCGGATCCTCTCCAGCGTCGACGGCGTCGTCACGGAACTGCCCGCCCGGTATGCCGCCGATGCCGAGGATGCTCGCCATTTCTTCGAGAGCCATGCACGCCAAGGGCCCGCCGTCGGCATCACCCTTTACCACAGTGCCCTGCTGGACAAGAAGCAGTTCAAACGCCTCAGCATCGTCGCCGCCGTTTTCGCCCTGCTCTACGGCATCGAATATTTTACGGCCCGCGCGCATCTGGCCAGCGTGCTCGAGGAACAGGAGAAGATCGCGGAGACCTACCGCCTTCCCCAGACCTCTTTTGAGCGCAACGGGCTCATCAGCGCCCTGGAAAAGAAGCAGAAGCGTCAGACCCGGCTGCGGGAGACGGCCAAAGCCCTCTTTGACCTCCCCGCCGATGCGGAGAACCACCTGGAGCGTCTGACTCTAACCCCGCGTAACCTGACGGTCAGCGCCGTTTTCAAAGAACCGGCGAAGGCCGAGGCGTTCAAAAAAGCGCTCATGAACATCGGAACGATCTCCTCGGACAAACGTAAGGGCGACACCCTCTACCTGGAGGTGGCGTATGAATAAGATCAATATCGTCTATGTCTTCGGGGCGGCCCTTTTTCTCGCCCTGCTGATGTTCGTCCAGAGCAGCCGTACGGAGCACGCCGTCCAGAACGCCCTCAAAGAGAATGCCGAAACGGCACGGCTGGGCAAGCAGATCCGCACCGCGCAGCAGCAGTGGGATGACAGCAAGCAGCTCCAGCGCCGCATCGACGCCATCTTGATGCAGGGCGAGTTCAAATCCTTTGTGGACCGGAAAAACAAGAACGGACGCACCTACCAGGTACAGTTCACCCCGCTTCCGGCGCAGACCTTTGACCGCCTGACGACGAAACTCTTCAACACCCCGGTCACGATCTCGAAGATGACCGTCAGCCGGGGGAGCGACCAAAACGTCAGCCTGAGCGTGGAGTTTGCCCTATGAGCCGCGTGAAGATGCCCCTGCTCTATACTGCTGCCTTCGTGCTCTTCCTCCTCGTTTTCCTGCCGAAGACGGCCCTCTACCACGCGGCGGAGGAGCAGATCAAGCCCTTCGGCCTCGCCATCGCCGACGAAACCCCGGTGGACCGCGGGTTCGACTTCCTCCTCAGGGGCGGCAGCCTCTATTTCGAGGATCTGCACGTCGCGGACCTCGAACGGATCACCGTGACCCCATGGCTGCTTTACAATAGTGTCCGTATCGCCCCCTTTGCGTTTAGTCCGGATATGGAGGGGTTCACCCCGGCCGGCGTCGACGGCTTCAGCGTCACCTACTCCGTGCTTGATCCGCTGCATATCCGCCTGGAGGGTTCGGGGGCATTCGGCAGCGTTACCGGCGAGGTGGCCCTGATGGAGCGTAAGGTGACGATGGACCTGATCCCCTCCGCCGCCCTGCTCGCCAAGCGTCCCTTCTGGCTGAAACAGCTGCGGAGCATCGAAGGAGGGGCATACCGCTATGAAACAACGTATTAATCCGCTCTGGGTACGGCGCTTCATCGTTCTGGCCATCCTTGCCGCCGTCGCCAAAGCCCTGATGCTCGTGCTGGCAACGCAGCTTCCCTACGGGGGCGTGGAGCCGACCGTCGCCACGGGGGACAGCCTCAGCTACTCCCGCTACGCGCCCTCGCGTCTCTTCGGGATCGAAGCGCACAAAGCCGCGCCGAAAAGCAGCGGCAAGCAGACCGAGGTTTACCGCCTCGACGCCCTGACGCTCCGGGGGATCTACCTCGAAGCGCATAACGCCTTCATCCTCGTCGAAGAGGGAGTGAAGACCGAACTCTTCTCCATCGGCGACCGTTACAAGCGCTATACCCTCGTCGACATCCTCCCCGCCAAAGCGATCTTTGAAAAAGACGGGCAGCGCTATGCCCTCGCCTTCAAAGAGGAGAACATGGGGCCTGTCGCGACCGCCGCGGTGCCGTCATCATCCGTTGTCACCCAGAACGGCTTCACCTCCATCAAACGCAAGGAAGTGCGCTACTACTCCGAACACTTCGACGCGATCTGGCAAAACATCAAAATCCAGGAGGTCTACCGGAACAAGAAGCTCACCGGCTTCGAGGTCAAATGGATCAAAAAGGATTCGATCTTTGCTAAAATGGGACTACAGGAGCACGACATCATTACCGGCATCAACGGCAAACCCCTCACCTCCGTGGCAGAGGTGCTAAAGCTCTACAAGAACATGGACCAGATCGACAACCTGACCCTGGATATCCAGCGAAACAACACAGAAAGGCAGCTTGACTATGCAATTTACGACTAAACTCCTCACCCTGCTCGTCGCGGGGGCCCTGGCATTCGGCACTGCCGCGGCCGCACGCGAACAGGTCAATCTGAAGCTCCAGGACATCAAGATCGAGGAGCTGATCAAGATGGTCGGCAAAGCCAACGGCAAGAATATCCTGCTGGACAAGCCGATCCCCGGCACCGTCAACTTCGTCTCCTCCACGCCCATCTACAAAGACGAGCTCTTTACGATCCTGCTCTCCGTGCTTAACAGCAAGGGCTTTACGATGGTGCAGGAGGGAAGCTACCTGAAAATCGTCCGCCAGAACGTTGCCGTCAAGGAGAACCTGCCGATCACTGCCCGCAGCGGTTCGGCGCTGATGCAGACGCGCTTTATCTCCGCCAAAAACGAGAACATCGACGTGATCGCGGCAAAGGTCCGCCAGTTCCTCTCCCCGGCCGGAAAACTGCTGACGATCAAAGAGAACAACATGATGATCGTCAGTGACACCCCGGGCAATATCGGCGTGATTGAGACGATCGTCAAGAAGATCGACCGGGATCAGGCCAAAGACGTCCGCGCCGAATTTATCCTGCTCTCCAGTGCCAAAGCGAGCCGCCTGGCCGCCTCCATCACCAAGATCGCCAAAGCGATCATCAACCAAAAAGTCGAGAACAACAAGGTCGAGATCCTCAGCGACGACGCCACCAACGCCATTATTATTCTCGCGACCCAGGAAAACATCGACAAGTTGACCCCGCTCATCAGCCGTCTCGATGAAAAAGACGACTCGACCAATCAGCGCCTGACGATCATCCCTCTCGAGAACAGCGAAGCCAAGAACGTCGTCGCTTCCCTGCAGGCGGTACTGGACAAGAAAAAGTATGCCAAAGAGGCCGACAAGCCGACGGTGAGCGTCTATGACGAACTCAATGCCCTCGTCGTCTCCGGTCTGGATTCCGACATCAACGATATCCGTGCCATGATCAAAGTCCTCGACGTCGAAAAGCCGCAGGTCTTCGTCAAAGCCCGCATCATCGAGATCAACCAGAATATGGCCGACAGTATCGGTGTCAAATACGGTCTCGCGGGCGGGGCCGTCACCGATGCCGGCCTCTTCACCTTCGCCGCCGATCTCGGCGGCGCGGCCATCGCCTTTGACGGCGGCGGGCTGATCAATCTCAGCAGCGCCACCTTCGACTCGGGAATCGCCTTCGGCGCCACGATCGACTTCCTTGCCAGCAACGGCGCGGCGAACACCCTGTCGCAGCCGACCCTGCTCTGTGTCAACAACCAGGAGTCCTCCATCTACGTCGGGCGCACCGAGCCCATCGTCACCTCCACCGCCCAGGCCGCCGACACCACCTCCGTCGCGCGCAACACCTACACCCGCGAAGATATCGGTCTGACCCTCAAGATCAAACCGCGCCTCTCCCAGGGGAACAAGGTGACCCTGATCACGACGGCCAAACTCGAGGACATTCTCAACAGCTCCGTCGCGGGGCTTCCGAGCACGACCAAGCGTGAAGTCGTCACCACCGCCATTGTCGGCAACGGAGAAAGCGTCATTATCGGGGGGCTTATCTACGACAAGAACCGCGACGAAGCGCAGGGGATCCCCTACCTGCGCGACATCCCGCTCATCGGCGGCCTCTTCGACTGGCGATACAGTACCCACGAGAAGATCAACCTCGTCATCGTCCTGACGCCGTTTATCGTCCGCAACAGTGACGAGATGACGAAGATACGCAAACTGCTCCAGGAACTTGACGGTATCCAGGACGAATACGAAAAACTGATTGAGCAGAAACTCGAAGAGCGCAAAGAGGAGCTTGACAAGGATGCCTCCGACAGCAACACGAACGATGCTTCCCAGACATCCGCATCCGACAGCGCCCTCTCCGTCATCACTCCGGTCAAGCGGTAACCATGCTGAACATACCCGAACTCGAAGGTGTCGACCTCAAACCCCACCCGCTTGAGTCCGTCGACCTGAACCTCAGCCTGCGCAGCTACGTGCTCTTCAGCGAGATCGACGGCGAGGTCCATATCGTTCTTGGGCGGGCACACCTCTCCCAATCCTTCGATTTCCTGGCCAAATTCGACCTCGACCTCCCCCTCGTCATCGTCGATGCCGACTCCTTTGACCGCCTCTACAACAAGTTCCTAGAGATCCGGACCGACTCCGAGCTCAGCGGGATTGAACAGGAGCAGGAGGAGATCGAAGAGGAGGAGATGTCGCTTTCGGACTTCCTGCACACCTCTTCGGACCTGCTGACCAGCGAAGAGTCCGCGCCGGTCATCAAGTTCGTCAACGCCCTCTTCTACCAGGCCGTCAAACAGCGCGCCTCGGATATCCACGTCGAGGTGCACGAATACAAGGGCGAAGTGCGTTTCCGCGTCGACGGGGCATTGACCAAGCATGCCGACATCGAGAAACGGGTCGCCAACCTCATCATCAGCCGTATCAAGGTCATCTCCAACCTCGACATCGCCGAAAAACGCATCCCCCAGGACGGCCGTACCCACGTCAAGATCGCGGGAAAGACCCTCGACGTCCGGGTCTCCGTCCTGCCGACCTACTACGGCGAACGGGTCGTAATGCGTATGCTGATGCAGTCCGAGGACATTCCCCATCTCGAGGGGCTCGGCTTCGACCACGCCCTTACCAAGCACCTCGACGAGATGCTCAAACACTCCCACGGCATCATCCTCGTCACGGGACCGACGGGGAGCGGGAAGTCGACGACGCTGCACGCCTTTTTGCAGCAGGTGGCGACTCCCGATATCAACATCATCACCGTCGAAGACCCCGTCGAGTACAAGGCCGACAACATCAACCAGGTCCAGACCAACGCCAAAGCGGGCCTGACGTTCGCCTCGGGGCTGCGCTCCATCCTGCGCCAGGACCCCGATGTCGTCATGGTCGGGGAGATCCGCGACAGCGAAACGGCCGAGATCGCCATCCAGGCCGCTTTGACCGGCCACCTGGTCTTCTCTACCCTGCACACCAACAACGCTACCGCCTCGATCACCCGTCTCGTCGATATGGGCATAGAGCAGTTCCTCATCAGCTCTTCGCTGCTGGGGGTTCTTGCCCAGCGCCTTGTGCGCAAACTCTGCCCCGAGTGCAAACAGCAGACCGTCCTCGCCGACGAGTATGCCGAAGAGCTTGACCTTCCCAAAGGAGCGGTCGTCTTCGAGGAGCAGGGGTGCAAAGCATGCAACTACACCGGGTACGCCGGCCGCCAGGCGATCGGTGAGTTCTTCGAGATGACCGATGAGCTCGTCGCGATGCTCAAGGACCAGATCAACGACCACGACCTCCGGGCCAAGGCGATCGCCCTGGGGATGACGCCCCTCTCCGGCCAGCTCAAAACCCTGCTGCTGAACGGAACGACTTCCCTGCACGAGATCATCCGCGTCGGGGTCAAGGACGCCTGATGCGTCCCGCCTTCACCCTCGTCGAAGTGTTGGCCGCCGTCGCGATCGCAGCGATCGCGGGAGCGGCCCTGCTGAAAATGAACAGTTCCAACCTCTTCTTCCTCGGCCAGCTTGAACAGACCTCCCGCATGACCGAGGATCTCGCCGTCGCATCCCTGCATGCCGACAAACGCTTCCACCGCAGCGAC
This sequence comes from Sulfurimonas sp. HSL-3221, assembly GCF_021044585.1. Taxonomy (GTDB): domain Bacteria; phylum Campylobacterota; class Campylobacteria; order Campylobacterales; family Sulfurimonadaceae; genus Thiomicrolovo; species Thiomicrolovo sulfuroxydans. The sequence goes on from NZ_CP087998.1 coordinate 2,131,441, forward strand.
AAGACGCTGTACGACCTGCTGCGCGACAGCTACACCATCGAAAACGACGACCTGCGTGCCTACCTGAAATCCCAGCAGTTCCGCTACACGGAAACCCTGGTCGACACCATCTCATTCGATACCGGGATGCTGACCGAAGGTGCGGAGACGGGCAAGGAGTTCGGTGCCAGGGACATCGAGGCCGCAGGCGCCGTGCCGCCGATCCAATTCGAACTTATCCAGGTGACACTCAGCGCCGAACGCCGGCACGGTTCCATGCTCACCATCAGGCCGATCTCCCAATGAAACGCACCGCCTTTACCCTGATGGAACTGCTGATCTCCGTCGTCCTGATCGCCATGCTGGCACTTTTCCTCTACGGGGCCCTCGGCGGAAGCCGCGCCAGCAATCAGACCATGCAGCGCCACGCCGATGCGGAGGCCAAACGGCTCAAACAGTTTACGCTGCTCTACCGCGACTGCGTCGAGTCCTACGCCTTCGGCGTACTCTCCACCAATGACAAGCACTACCAGGTGCTGCAGTTGCAGACAAAGAACTCCCTCTACGGCATCGCCGCGCCGTATGTGACCTACTTCGTCCATGCGGAGACCCTGCAGCTTGTGCGCCTGGAAGCCGCCTTTCCCATTGCCCTGCCGGTGCCCTACGACGACAAGGAACGCATCCACGTCAACGTCATCGACAGCGATGTGACGGACTTTAATATCTATACAGGGAAGGTGAAAGAGACGCAGGATAGCAATGCCACCACCGCAGCGGGCGACTCTGCGGCTGCCGCCGCGGGTGCAGGGGGTTCTACAGCAACACTGGAAGGGGGAGCCCGCACGATAAAGCCCCACCTGCTCTATCTGAAAACCAAGGGGACGCAGCAACCGCTGCTGATGGAGCTTGCTTTCTAAGAGGCCTTACACCTCCTGAAGGGTTGCTCGGATCCTCTCCGCGAGCTGTTCGGGGCGCAGCCCCAAGGACGCTTCCACTTTGAGCGTCGCGCCGTGGGTGATGAAGGCGTCTGCGTACTCAAAGCTTTGCAGACGGACATCTCCGATCCCCTCCGCGGCAAGCCACTCCAGCAGGGCGCTTCCCACACCGCCCGCGGCGGCAGAATCGCTGAAAACGTACCAGCGCTTGTGGCGGGTCGAGAGCATTCGGAGCAGTTCCGCATCGAGGGGCTTGGCGAAGCGCAGGTCCAGCAGGGCCGCAGGTATGCCGAGCTGTAAGAGGGTCTGCGCCGCGCGGCCGACCCCGTTACCGTACCCGATCAGCAGCAGATCGCTCTGCGCCTCGATCAGCAGCTCCGCCTTGCCGTATTCGAACGGCGCCGACTCCGGCAGCTCCGCCTCCAAAAATGCGCCCCGGGGGTAGCGCAGACCGAGCGGGCGGTCGAAGGCCGCCGCGAAAGCCACGGCCTGATGCATCGACTTTTCGTCACGCGGGGCGCAGAGCGTCATGTTCGGGATCGCACGCAGGAAACTGATATCAAAGGCTCCCTGGTGCGTCTCGCCGTCCTCGCCGACGATCCCCGCACGGTCCATCGCAAAAACGACCGGAAGGTCCATCAGACAGACATCGTGGATCACCTGGTCGTACCCGCGCTGCAAAAAGGTGGAGTAGATCGTACAGAAAGGTTTGAACCCCTCTTTGGCCAGTGCACCCATCGACGTCACGGCGTGCTGCTCGGCGATCGCCACGTCCCAGAAACGGTCGGGATACTTCTCGAGCAGGGGCGTCAGGCCGGTGCCGCTCGGCATCGCCGCCGTGACGCCGACGACCTTCTCATCACGGTCGGCCTGATGCATCAGCGCCTCGGTGTAGATCTGTGTCGCACTCTTGCTTCCCCCGCTTTTCTTCCGCGAGATGCCGCTGTCGATATCAAAGGGACCGACACCGTGCCACTGTTCGTGCTGACCCTCGGCGATTTTGTACCCTTTGCCTTTGACGGTCTGGGCATGGATGATCACCGGTTTGCCCATCGCACGGGCCGTCTCGAAGGTCTCGACAAGACGCTTGATATCGTGTCCGTCGACGGGGCCGATATACTCTATGCCCATCTCCTCGAAAATGATGCCAGGCGTGATCAGCTTGAACGACTCTTCGAAGCGCTTGGCCAGGTAGTGCGCCCCTTCGCCGAAATGGTCCACGAAGGTCTCCGTGCCGCGTTTGATCTTCTGGTAGAGCGGGCTCGCCATGGCGGAGCTGAGCATGCGGCTCACGGCCCCGATCGGCTTGGCGATGCTCATCTCGTTGTCGTTAAGAATGATCACCATCGGATATTCGCGCTCGCCCAGTTCGTTAAGCGCCTCGTAGGCCATCCCCGCGCTCAGCGCCCCGTCGCCGATCATCACGACGGGAATCCGCTCGTGCTGCTCCTGTTTGAGCGCGATCGCCTTCGCGGCGCCGACGCCGAGGGAGATGGAGGTAGAGGAGTGTCCCGCGACATAGTAGTCGTGCTCGCTCTCCTTGGGCTTCGTGTAGCCGCTGAGGCCGTCGAACTGGCGCAGGGTGGCGAACTCCTCCCAACGCCCTGTCAGCAGCTTATGGGCGTAGGCCTGATGGGAGACATCGAAAATAAAGGGGTCTTTGGATGAATCAAACACCGCATGCATCGCCACGATCAGCTCGGTCGCCCCCAGGGTGGAGCTCAGGTGCCCGCCGTTGGTACTGACCACGTCCAGGATCCGCTCCCGGATCGCGCGGCACTGTGCCTCCAGCGCTTCATAATCGTGCAATGGTTTTTGATTCATCCTATCCTCGTACAATGGCCTCTCCCTGAAAAGGGGGAAAAAGGTGAAGCATATTAGCGAAAAGGGGCTATTATCAACCTTCTCCGCCCCGGTGCGTATTCGCGGCTTCAGCTTCAAGTAATGTGATCAGCCCCTCGTGGGGGTGCCCACGGCGCAGTGTGTTCAGCAGTGCCGTGCGCGTCGCCGGAGAGAGGCTCCGATAGATCGCGAGCATCTTCGCCGTCGTCTCCGCGGGCCGCACTCTTTTTTGCAGCGCCTTCGCCTTCGCGGCGAAGAGCTCCGCCACCCGCGTGCGAAGCCCCTCGTCACAGCTTCCGCTGAACGCCATCCGTTCCCAGACCCGGTCGCGCTCATGAGAACCCATCGCCTCCATGGCCGCGGCGGCCTCCGCCGTCGCCAGTCCGAGAAGGTAGACGGCGACGGTCTGGGGATGTTCCCCCTCGAACAGTCGCGCCGTCCCGAAGACGGCACGGGCAGCCGGCACGGGGGCGGAAGGTTCCGGCGGCGGCCGCGTTTCAGTGTCCGCTGCAGCCGCCAGGGGTGTCGTGATCAAACCCCTTAGCAGCACGGCGAGCCGCCGCGACACCACTGCAAGCGCCCCCGCCGCCGCCATCAGCAGAAGCAGCATGCCTCCCTGGGCAGCCCGGTCGGGCTGCGGCCGGGCAGCTCCCAATGAGAGCCCCTGGCGCTGAAGACGTGCCGCATCGCTTTCATCCACGAGAATGCTGCCGTCCTTCTGAACGCGGTAATCGGCGTCAAGCAGCTCCAGCCGTTCGATCAGCCGTGCCGTCCCGACCGGGTCCGCGATGGAACCGATGGCGATCTCCGTATGGACAAAGGTGCGGTAAAGCATCCCTGCGATCAGGAGCGACCCGCACAGCAGAAGCGCGGCCAAAACAGCGGTTTTCGGGAGGGATGAAAAACCTTCCGCGCCCTTCATCCCGCCCTCCGGTCAGACCAACTCCGCGGCCAGGGCGAAAAAGCGGTCGTTCTCTTCGGGCTTGCCGACGGTGACGCGGATCGCGTTGAGGCCGTATCCGGCCAGGTTGCGCACGATCATTCCCTGACGCAGCAGGGCGTCGGCGACCTCCGTGGAGCTCGTCCCCTCCTTCAGACAGAGGGTAACGAAGTTCGTATAGCTCTCGATCGCCCGGATGCCATGCGCTTCGGCGAAGACTTCGTAACGCTCCATCTCCTCAAAGTTCTTCGCGATACAACTCTGCACAAAGGCTTCATCCTCCAGGGCCACGGAGGCGGCTTCGAGGGAGAGGGTCGTGATGTTGAAGGGCGGACGGAGCTTGTAGAGCGCGGTAATGATATCGCGCTGCGCGATACCGTACCCTACCCGCATTCCCCCGAGTCCGTACGCTTTCGAGAAGGTGCCCAGGTAGAGCACGTTGTCATACGCTTCGATGAGCTCTTTGGGCTCCAGAGCCTTGGCGGAATCCTTGTAGCGGGCGTACTCCATGTAGGCGCCGTCGACGATGACGAGCGTCTCCCTGTCGATCTTGGAGAGGAAGGCTTTCACCTCCGCCGCGTCGGCGCTGTCACCGGTCGGATTGTTCGGGGTGCAGAGGAAGATGATTGAGGGTTTATGCTCCAGGTAAAGGGCATAGAACTCGTCAAGGTCATGCGCGCGCGATGCCGTGCGGATCACCTCCGCGCCGACGTGATGGGCATAGATCTCGTACATCGCGAAGGTGATGCTGTTGATGAGGATCTTCTTGCCCGGCCCCGCCTTGGCGTGCACCGCGAATTCGATCACCTGGTCCGAACCGGCACCGATGACCACTTCATGCGGGTCGATGCCGAAACGTTTTGCCAAACCGTCCTTGAGCTTGTACATGGAGTCGTCCGGGTAGAGAGCCATCTTGGAAACGATCGCGCCGACCGCTTCTTGTACCTTCGGGGAGCACCCGAAAGGGTTCTCGTTGCTGGCGAGCTTGATAATATCCTTGGGCTCGATCCCGAACTCGCGCACGACCAGCTCGATCGGCTTGCCCGCCTCATAAACCCTGATGGCATCCAGTGTCTGATTGAAAGTCATTGTTCCCCTTCGACGTAGCTTCCCAGCCACGTCACTTCATCGGTATGTTTTTTCAGTATCTTCTGTACGTTTTTGTCATCGATATGGCCGTAGAAATCGATGAAGAACCAGTACCCGAATCCCTCCTGGCTCTTCGCAGGGCGGCTCTCGATTTTGCTGAGATTGATCTTCGCCTTGTCGAAATCATGCAGGAAATGCACGAGGACCCCGGCGCGGGTCGTCTTTTTCAGCTTGGCGAGAATGGAGGTCTTGTCCTGCCCGCTCGGCGCGTTCTTGAAATCGCTGAGGATGATGAACCGCGTCGTGTTGTCGTGGACGTCCTCGATGTTTTCGAACATCATCGGCACGCCGTAGAGTTTGGCGGCGATGTGGCTGCAGATCGCCGCGGCTTCCGGATCTTCCGAGGCCAGAATCGCCGCTTTTGCCGTCGACTCCACGGGGATCTGCTGCACGTTGAGCAGCCCGTGCTCGTTGAGGAAGTTCCGGCACTGCCCGAATCCCTTATCCTTGGAGTAGATACGCTTGATACCGTCCAGATGCGCCGCTTTGGTCGAAAAGGTCATGTGGATCGGCATGTAGAGTTCCGCGACGATCTTCATCGGGCTCGTCGCCAGCAGGTCGAGGGTCTCCCCGACGGCACCGTCCTGACGGCTTTCGATCGGCACGACACCGAACTTGGCACGTCCGCTCTCGAGGGCCTTGAAGACGCCCGCGATCGTACTCATGGGGAGGTATTCGCTCATGGCGCCGAAACGGCTCTCCGCCGCCTGGTGGGTGAAAGTCCCCTCGGGACCGAGGTAGACGATGCGTTCGGGCAGTTCCAGGTTGCGCGCCACCGCGAAGATCTCCAGGAAGATCGCCTCGATGGCGCCGGCGTTGAGCAGTCCGTGCTGTTCGGCGTTGACCGTCTCAAGACGCTGCAGGATCGCCTTTTCCCGTTCGGGGCGGTAGATCGGAGCCCCGCTCTTGTTTTTGATCTCTCCGACGCGCTCCACCACGGCCATGCGCTCATTGATCAGGGCCAGCAGCTCCGTATCGATGGCATCAATGGCGTCGCGGCACGCTTCAAGGGTCTCCAACGCTTTTATCGCTTCGCTTTTCACATCACACTCTTTCCGGGCGGAATCTCAGTAATGTCATTATACACCACCGTCCCCGATTCTTCCCTGCGCAGCCGCGCTGCAAGCGCGTCTCCCGGGCGTACCTTGCCGCTAAGGACCAGTACCGGGCGCATGCCCAGCGCTTCCCCGCCGGTCAGGTCCCCCGCGTAATCGTCGCTGATCATCGTCACGTTTTCAAAGGCCGCTTCCGGGCGCTGAAGACGCAGCAGACGCAGCGCTTCGCCGTAAAAGGCGTCCGAGGGTTTCCCGACGACGGTAAAGGGGACGGAAGCCGCGTAGGAGAGCATGCGCAGCAGCGCCCCCACCCCGGGAAAGCGCCGGTGCTGCGTCGCGTAGAGCGTCGTATCGTGCATGCCGACGAGCCGCGCGCCCTGCATCAGGAAGGGGATCATCTGCGCGAAATCCTCCGCCCCGTAATCGGCACGGACGGAGAGCAGGAGCGTTTGCGGCTTTTCATAATCCCGCACATACCCTAGGGCATCGAGCTGCGCCAGGAAGGTCTCGCTGCCGTAGGCGGCCACCCCCTGTTTGGGGACTTCCCGCTCCAGCAGCATCAGGGCATCGAGATAATGGGTCCGGGGGATGGCGAAACCGAGCGCTTGGAGATAGGCCAGGAAATCGCTGCTGGCGCGTTTGGTGTTATTGGTGACGACGAGGTAGGGAACCGCGCTGCGGTTGAGGGCGTCGATAAAGGCGGCGGCCCCGGGAATGGGCTGCTGGGCCCGGTCATCGATCAGGGTTCCCTGAACGTCGATGAAGTACATGGTTTCAGCCGAGGTATTTCAGCTCCGGCGCGACCAGGTCCTCGAAAGACTCCCGGTCCCGGATCAGACGGTCTGCGCCCGCTATGAGCGCGACTTCCGCCGCGCGGCCGCGGGTGTTGTAGTTGCTGCCCATGCCGAAGCCGTAGGCCCCGGCGCTGTGCACGACGAGCAGGTCGTTGTGCGCCATCGGCGGCAGCGGGTACTCCTTGGCGAGGAAATCCCCGCTCTCGCAGACGGGACCGACGATGTCCGCCGGCGTCTCGTCGCCTTCATGCGCCGTGGCGGGGACGATGCGGTGGTAGGCACTGTAGAGGCTCGGGCGGATCAGGTCATTCATCGCCCCGTCGACGACGACAAAGCGTTTTGCGCCGTTCTGCTTCTCGTAGAGCACCCGTGTCAGGAAGTAGCCGGCGTTGGCCGTCATGAAACGTCCCGGTTCGCAGACGACGGTGATGTCCATCCCCGTCAGGGTCGAAAGCACCGCCTGGGCATAATCGTAGGGTGTGATCGTCGTTTCGTCCTTGTAGCGGATACCGAGGCCGCCGCCGATGTCGAAGAACTTCAGCTCGATCCCGATGGCCGCTTTGAGCGAACGTACAAGGTCGGCGACGATCTCGCTCGCTTCGCGGATCGGGTCGAGTTCGGTGAGCTGGCTGCCGATGTGGAAATGGATCCCGACGGGCTCAATCCACTCCGAGGCGTTGGCCCGGATGTACATCCGTTTGGCCGCATCGATCTCGACCCCGAACTTGTTGTCATGCAGCCCCGTGGAGATGTAGGGGTGGGTCTTGGGGTCGATATTGGGGTTGACGCGGATGCTGATTCGGGCCACCTGCCCCAGCTCCTGCGCGATCATTTCGACACGCCCCAGCTCCGCCTCGCTCTCAAGGTTGATGTAGAGGATATCCCGCTCGATCGCCTCGCGGATCTCGTCGTCGCGTTTGCCGACCCCGCTGAAGATCACCTTGTACTTGGGTACGCCCGCCATCATCGCGCGGCGTACTTCGCCGATGGAGACGCAGTCCGCGCCGGCGCCGAGGTCGGCGAACTGTTTGACGACGCTGAGGTTCGAGTTGGCCTTGACGGCGTAGGAGATAAGGGATTTGCGTCCGCGGAACGCCTCTTTCAGCGTCTCGTACTGCGCACGCATCGCATCGAAATCGTACACGTAAAGCGGCGTACCGTATGTCTCTGCCAGGGAGTTGAAGTCCATTGACATGCTTCCTTCTTTCGGGGCATCGGCAACGTTTTACCGCCGTGGGGTGCCCGGGAAAATTCTTGCGCGATAATAGCGAAAAAGGGCTAAAGGGGGCGTTAGGAGTGCGCGTCGACGCCGTGCCCGCGGTTGCGGTACCAGAGTATCAGCGCCGCCGTGAAAAGCGCCAGGACCGGCAGGACGATGCCCACCTCGCTGGGGATCGTTTTGTTGTTGGAGAGCTCGGTGAGCATAAAGAGAAACGACCAGGTCATCATCGTCGCCAGGATCGCGACGAAACTGAATAGCGTGATGTTGAGAAACCGGGGGCTGATCGGAACGAAAAAGAAGATCAATATGATCAGGCTCGGCACGAAGAGCGGCGTGATGAAAATACGGTAGAGCGCGCTTTTGATCTTGTCGATATTGAGATTCTCGCTCCCCAGCAGCATCAGGGCGTCGATCGCATCAAGAATGGTGTAGTTCACCTTCCCCTCGTATACCTGGTCGAGGATCTTCGGACGGAACCCCTCGAGCAGGGTCAGGTCCTGCAACTGCGTGACGGTGATCCCCTCCCCCTCCAGGCTCAGCGTTTTGGGCTTCTGGAGCGACACCGCGTGGTTGAGGTGCCAGTGCTCGTCGGCGTAATAGGCCCCCTCGGCGGAGAGCACCTGCTGCAGCGCGCCGTTTTCATGGGTGAAGATGCGGATGTCCTCGGCTCGTTCCTGGAGCGGGTAGAGCTTCCCGAAATAGACGTAGCGGTCTTTGAAGGTAAAAAAGAGGTTGCTGGTCGGCTGCAGGTACTGCGCGGAACGGCGGATATTGTTCGCGTACTCGTCCGCCCGGGCAAACGAAGTCGCATGCAGGGCGATATAGAGGGTCATGATCGCCACGGCAACGCCGACGAAGGGCTTGATGACGTCGGTTTTGTTGTACCCCAGCGCATAGATCGCCACCAGGGCGTTGGAACGGATCAGGAAAATCTTCGTCGCAATCATCGCGAAGACCAAAGAGAGCGGCAGCAGCATATCGACGGCAAAAAAGGTTTTGTAGGTGAGGTAGATGACGATAAGGTTGGCCGACTGCAGCTTGTCCGCGCTCTCCATGTAGTCAAACCCGACCATGAAAAAGACGAGGGCAAAGAGGATGACGGCGATGTACTTGAGGTAGTGATAGGCGATATACCGGAACATCAACATCGCAGGCCCCTGAAAAATATCGGTTATTGTAACGGAGTTTTTTTGACGGTGTACTTAGAGGCGACCTCGTCCATGCCCATGCGCGTCAACGCCTCCACCGCGTCAGCGGCCCGCTCGATCCACTCGGGGAGGCATTCGGCCTCCTGCGGCGTAAAGGCGCTCAGAACATAGTCGGCGACACGGTTGCGATCCCCGGGGTGGCCTATTCCCATCCGCACCCGGACATAATCGGGTGAAATCGCTGTGTCGGTCGATTTGAGGCCGTTGTGCCCCCCGTGTCCGCCCCCGCGCTTGAAACGCAGCGTCCCGAACGGCAAGTCCAGGTCGTCATGAATGACAATGACCTCATCGATCTTGTAAAAACGTTTAACGTTACCGATGGAACGCCCTGACAGGTTCATAAAAGTGAGCGGTTTGAGTAAAAAATGGGAGGAAAATTTATAGAGGTCGCCTTCAAAGACGGCTTTTTTGACGGCATCGCATTGATGGCGCCGCAAGAGCGCATCAATGACCATGAACCCGACATTGTGCCGGGTCTTCTCATACGCCGAACCCGGGTTACCCAGTCCGACGATCAGCAAAGTTACTTCGCTTTGATGATGGAGAGAACGGAAACGCGGTCAGCGTCTGTGAAAGTAAACGCTTCGGATTTCTCCAGGTCGCGAATCAAGATGGAGTCACCGAGGTCGAGCGGAGCGACATTGACAGTGATCGTATCCGGGATCTGATCGATCGCACCTTTGACGCGCAGACGCTTCTTCGCGATGTAGAGCATCCCTTTGTTCTTCAGACCGACCGGAGAACCTTCCGTTTTGACCGGAACGTTGTAGTGGGTAACGACACCCGGCTGCGCGACCATCAGGTCAACGTGCAGCAGGTTACCGGACACCGGATGAGACTCATACGCCTGAACGACAACGTTCATCTCCTGATCACCGACTTTTACCGGAAACGCCAGGGTGTCTTTGTTGCGAACTGTACGGATGAACTCATTCATCTTGAAAGCGGCGTGAACGTTTTCAAGCCCCTTTCCGTAGATGTTGGCAATCAGATAACCATCGCGGCGGAACGCTTTCGTTGCGCTTTTACCGGTACTCTCTCTAACAATACCTTCCAACATAGGTGTGTCCTTGTAATAAAATAGGACGGAATAATACTTAAATATTCTTTAAAAACAGCTAAAGAGCATGCTACTCGCTCTTGAGCTGGAAAATCTCGTCTTCACTGAAGCGCGGCTTGTCGTCATCCTCTCCTCCGGACTTCTGCGTACTGCCGTCTTTCGCGGTCACGCGGCTGGTGAGCCCCTCCATCCGAAGCTTGAGGTCCGCCGGAGACGTCGCATATTTGAACGCCTGCTCCGTCGAGATCCGCTTGGCGTTCCAGAGGTCCAGGATCCCCTGGTCGAAACTCTGGGAGCCGTAGATATCCTTCCCCTCCTCGATAGCGTCGCGGATCTCGCTGTCGCGGTCTTCCATAATGAGCTGCGCGACATAGGGCGTATTGACGAGGATCTCGAGGGCCGCCGTCCGTTTGCCGTCGACGGTGGGGATCAGGCGCTGGGAGATGACCCCTTCCAACACCGCCGCCAGTGTCATACGGACACGGTTCTGCTCCCCGGTCGGGAAGATGGAGATGACACGGTTGATGGTCTCCTTCGCATCCAGGGTGTGCAGGGTCGAGAAGACGAGGTGCCCCGAGTCCGCCGCGTGCAGCGCCGTCTCGACGGTCTCGATATCCCGCATCTCCCCGACGAGGATGATGTCGGGGTCTTCACGCAGTACGGCGCGCAGGGCGTTGGCGAAGCTTTTCGTATCCTGCCCGACACTGCGCTGGTTGACGATGCATTTGCGGTCTTTGTGGACGAATTCGATCGGATCCTCGATCGTGACGATGTGCTTGCGCAGCGACCAGTTGATCTCGTTGATGATCGCCGCGAGCGTCGTCGATTTCCCCGAACCGGTGACCCCGGTGACCAGGACCAGGCCCCGCTCGGTATGGGCGAATTTGTGGACGACCTTCGGCAGCCCGAGGTCATCGATGGAGACGATCTTGACGGGAATGACACGGAAGACCGCGGAGACCCCGTCCATCTGGAAAAAGATGTTGACACGGAAACGGGTATTCTCATCGAAAGAGTAGACAAGGTCGAGCTCTTTTTGCCGGACGAACTCGGCGAAGCGGGTCCGCAGCAGCTCCTTGGCAAAGGTGAGCGCCTCCTCTTTCTTGAAGATCTCGCCGCTGAGTGGCGTAATGTCACCGTTGATACGGGCGCGCACGACGGAGTTGGCCTTGAGATGGAGGTCGGACCCCCCGGCATCCATCATCCGCTTCAGGTAGCCGCGCACCCGCCGCAGCGTTTCAAAGGTCAGGTTCTCAATATTGATATCGGTATCGACTTGATTTGTACTCATAAATTACTCCAATTCTGCCAGGATTTCGGCAAACGCCGTTTTGAATGCTTCGAGGCCCTCGGCCATCAGTTGGGCGCAGACCGCTTCGAGATCGACCCCGGCCGCTGCCACGGCGTCGAAGTGCGCTTCGATCCGATCCGCATCGAGGGGCAGTTTCGCCTCTTTGTCGCCATGGGCCACGAACGCCTCGATCGTCTCGATCGGCGCGGTATTCACGCTGTGCGCCGCCAAAAGCGCATCGACGTAGTAGGAGGGGCACAGGCCGCCCCCCTTGACCCCCGTCGATGCGAAGAGCGCCCGGCAGCGCGGCACCTCCAGCCCCTCGATCGCTTCGTAGATCGCTGCGGCGTTATAGACGCCCGCCAGGGATGGCTGTACCCCCTTGGACTCCAGGGCCGCATCGATGGCGCGGTCCAGGCGGCTGACAAAGATACTGATCACCGTATCGACCTGCGTGGCACCCTTCTCCAAACCCCGAGCGAAGGAGTTGGCACAGGCCAAAGCCTGCGCCTTGGAGAAGATCAATGTCGCGTTGACGGGGATCCCTTCGCCGACGAGTGTCTCCATGGCGACATACCCCGCGTCCGTTGCGGGAACCTTGATCATCACGTTGGGACGGCTGATCTCCCTGAAAAGGCGGCGCCCCTCTTCGATCGTACCGACGGCATCGTCGCAGAGATAGGGGTCGACCTCGATGCTGACATAGCCGTCATTGCCCTGATCGAACAGTGGCCGTAATGCATCCGCCGCCTTCTGGATATCCGTAATCGCCAGGGCCTCGTACTTTGCCTTGGGGGTATGATTCTGCAGCGTCTCGAGCTGCATCTGGTAAGCCGGCGACGTCAAAATAGCGTTTTTAAAAATGGCGGGGTTGGACGTCGCTCCGTTGACAATTCCCTGTTCAACAAGCCGTTTCAGACCCGTATCGATAAAATCGCGTTCAATGAAATCGGCCCAGAGGGAAAACTCTATTTGCGGGATATACATCGTCTCTCTTCTTTTCTGATATAGTCTACTGATTATAACCGAAAGCGGCAGCAGTGTCTATAAAAGTATGGGTACCTCTAACAACCCTGTACGGTCTCAGCACTGCAGAGAAAGTCATAATCAAGGCGACGCGTTGAAGGCCTAGCCATAGCTAAGTCGAAAAGCGGCAACGCCGAGTATGGCTTTTCTCTGCAGTGCCCTGAGGGAGGGCTTTTGAAGCACGATCTTTCCTCCGTTTTCTTCTTGACTTAGCTACGGCTAGACCTGCGCAGAAAACAAAGAAAATCTCACGCTTCAAAAATCCTCTGAGATCCATACGGGGTTGTTAGAGGTGCCAGCACGTTAATAATAGTGGACAAATTCAGCCGTGAAACTGCGTTGCGCTCCCGCCGTTTTATCCGTGTAGTCGAAGGCAAGTTTCAGGGCGTTGTTCTGTGAAAGGCGGCTGGTGTGTTCCACCCGTCCCGTCCACTGGCGCATCCCGTCCGCATAGAAACGGTACCCCCCTTCCGCGGCCAGCTTGGAACCTCCCCCCACTTCGAAAAGGAGCCCGAGCGTCGTTTTGAGCGCACCGTACCCTTTGTCCGTCACGAACAGTTCCGGCTCCGCCAGGGCATACCCGTACCCCCATGTGCCTCCCGCCGCGACGCCCGCTCCCACGGCCATACTGAAGAGCGTGTCCCGAGAAATGAAGTTCTGGTCCCACCCCGCGTGCATCCGCCAGGAGAAGGGTTTAAAAAAGGCGCTCTGCGGGGCGATGGACGTAATGGAGACGATGGTCGCCTTTTCGACCGCGGCACCGTCTTGGTCATAGCGCGCCAGAAGGTCCAAAAACTCGATCTGCGTTCCCGGCATGAATCCGATGTCACTGTCGCCGAGGTCGTGATAGGCCGGGCGAATGCCCAGCTGCTGATAGGGGTGGCCGTCCCGCCATCCCGTCCCCAACTGCGCCCGGGTCGCCCGGTGCCCCTCGTCAGGATTGCGCGGCGTTGCCACCGGCAGCTTCTCCCCCTTCCCCAGCGACGCCCGGGCGGAGAGGATGGCGTGGAAACGCTCCGAATAGGTCGCTTTGTCCACCGCTCCTTTCATCAAACGGTACTCGGCCAGCTCCGATGCGGCTTCAAGGGTGTAGCGTTTCATCTGCGTGTCACGTGCCGAGTCGTTCAGGACTGTCCCGGGGGTAAGCGTCCCGTCGGCCAGTGCCATGGCTTCGGTTTCGCCGCGGCGGTCCAGTACCTTTTCGTAGGCCAGCAGCAGTGTCCGTTTCGAGGGACGGTAGTGCTTGGCCCGTACCAGCCTCTCCTCCTCGGTGGCATGCACGGTCTCCATCGGGATGATGTGATAGGCGAAGTGGCCGCGCACATCGACGTCCGGCCGGGCGATCTCCATCAGCCAGAGCATATTGTACGAACAGTTCTCGTCAAAGAAGAAGTACCAGTTGTACACCCCCTTGAGCTCCCAGATGTGGCGGATCATGGCCATCACCTCGTCATGGTCTAGGTCCAGGTCGTACTCCCAAACGTCGCGCTGTTCCGTATCCCGGTACTCTTTGAGCTTTTCATAATAGGGCAGCAGGGAGTAAAAACCGGGGTAGCCCCCGAAGAGCCCTTTGACCGCGAAGACGACGCCGTTCTCCTTGTCCGGGTCTGCGCCGGCGGCGTAATTGATGGCATAGGAGAGCATCTTCGATTCATAGGAGGAGTCGATACGCAAGAAAGTGTGGCCGAACATGGAAGCCGGGGAGTTGATATGCGCCGACGAGAAGACCAGCGTCACCGACTGCGGGTCCATCTTCCGCACCAGCGTCTCGTAGGCGCTACAGTGCAGCTCCGGCAACCCCTCCAGTCCCAATGTCTCCTGCAGCCAGGCGCGGCGGGCGGGAAAGCGGCACCCCGTCGCGTTGTCGTCGAAGCGGGTTTCATTGTAAAGCGCCGCGAGCGTCGCATTGAGTTCGGCTTCCGCGTCGCACTTGCCTCCGGGGGCGAGGAAAAACGCCGGATCGTCGACTTCGCTGACGTCTGAGGGCATATGCAGCAGCAGGTGCCAGTAGCGGCTTTTGGCCACCCCCGTCGCCGCCGCCTTTTCCAGGGCGTTTTCCAATACGTTTGCCTGCAGGATGTACGGCAATATCATCACTATCATCAGGAAACGGTACAAGAAAAAACCCTTTGGGGAAGATGGAAGGATGGGCCGGAGGAACCGGCCCGGTAAAAGCAGATTCAGCCCTCGACGGTTGCGATGTTGTCGAGAACGTCAGCCATCTTGACGTCGCCGGACGTGTAGATGCTGTTGTAGTTTTGCTGCAGGGAAGCCGCAAAAGCCGCTTTGTCGTCGACTTTAAGCAGTTCCGCGAGCGTATCGACGCTTTCACCGCCGCCGATCGCCGCCTCTTTTGCGAGCTGATCCATGTTGGATGCGACGAATTCGGCCGCACGGTCGTTCATCACCAGCGGCATGCGCTTACAGCCGGATGTACCGGACGTAATACCGAAGGTCTGGTTGGCAGAGGTACCGTTCGTTGTCGCCTGCAGGGCGAGCATCAGCGCGGAGCTGTCATCTTTGATGATCATCGCACCGAGACCGCAGCCTGTCTGGCTATTGACACCGGCGAATGCCGCCGAACTGAGTGCCGCAACCGCAGCAAGACTTACAAGTACTTTTTTCATAGTGACTCCTTCATCGTTTGATGATGGTTCAGTATAGGAATTGTTTCCTTAAAGCGGTCTAATAACCCACACTTTATCACCGCCGTTAGCAGCGGCTATTCGTTGAGCTCGTCATCTTTCCAGTACTTCGTGCCCTGGATCGTCGCCTGCAGCGCCAGACCGGTCTTAGTCAACTGATAGAGGCGGATGCCGGGCGCCACGGTGATCGCCCCCCCGAACGCCGCACCTTTATCATCGGCTTTGGCCGCGGCATCCGCCTGGGCGTTGGCCTCCCATCCCTTGTTGATGAAGCCCTCATAGACCTCCTTGTTCTCGAAAAGGAAGACGCCGCGGAAATCCTTGATGCCGATACCGAGCCCCACGCCGACGGTCCCCATATTCATATAGGTGTCCTTGCCCGTCTTGTTGTCGTGCGCCACGCCGGAACCGCCGCCGGCGGAGACAAGGATGATATTCACGCCGATGTTGCTGAACACCGCGTAACCGTACGCTTTTTTAATGATCGCTTTCGCCTCCGGTGCCTCTTTGTAGAGCATCGCCAGCGTTTCCGCTTTCATCTTCTGCACCTCCTGGCGCTTCTCCTCGGCCGTCTTCCCGCTCCAGAATCCCGAAAGCAGCATGACGCCCAGCAGTGCCAGAACCGTTGCCTTGATCGTTTGCCGTTTCATGCCCGCTCCTTTTTATGCTTGCATGAAACCCATTATACCTTTATCACGTAACTGTTCAAGACGCAACAAAAAATAATCGCGGCTCACTTCGATCGCCCCCAGACTCTTGAGGTGCTCCGTCGGTACCTGCGCATCGATCATTTCGAAACCGCGCGCTTTCAGATGTTCGACGAGTGCGGCAAACGCGGCCTTGGAGGCGTCGCTGACATGGGCGAACATCGATTCGCCGCAGAACATTCCACCGACCTCGACCCCGTAGAGCCCGCCGACAAGCCGCCCCTCCTGCCAAGCCTCGACCGAGTGCGCATGCCCCATCGCATGCAGCACCTCGTAGGCCTCGACCATCTCCGGAAGGATCCAGCTCCCCTCCTGTCCCGGACGCGGCGTCGTCGCACAGGCACGGACCACGTCGCCAAAGGCCGTATTGAAACGGATCTCGAAATGTTTCAGCCGCTTTCGCAGGGAACGGCGTAGCACGAAGTCGTCAAGATTGAGAATGAACCGGGGATCGGGCGACCACCACAAAATGGGATCGCCTTTGCTGTACCAGGGGAAAATACCGCTGCGGTAGGCCAGCAGCAGCCGCGAGGGCGAGAGGTCGCCGCCGAAGGCGACGATACCGGATTCGTCGGCGTCCCTCGGGTCGGGAAACGCCAGTTCGTATCGGATCTGCTGCGGGATCACACCGCCGCCTCTTCCTCCGCATGTTCGTCGTACGTGAAAACAATCTCGTTTTTGTAATCGACGTGGACCGTTCCGCCCGCCTTCAGACGGCCGAACAGCATCTCATTCGTAAGGGGATCTTTGATCTTCTCCTGGATGATCCGGCCGAGCGGACGGGCGCCCATCGCTTTGTCGTAGCCCATCTCCGCAAGATAGCCGCGGGCTTTTTCGCCCAGGGTGATCGTAATGCCCTTCGTCGCCAGCTGTGTATTGAGCTCGCCGATGAACTTGTCGACGATCCCCTCGACGATTTCGCGATCCAACGGCGCGAACTCGATGACGGCGTCGAGGCGGTTACGGAACTCCGGCGTAAAGAAAGCCTTGAGCGCCTCCCCACGGGCCAGGCTGCTGTCAGCATTGAAGCCCATGACGCTGCGCTCCGTCGCGCCGACATTGGAGGTCATGATCAAGATGACATTCTTGAAGTTTGCCTTGTAGCCGTTGTTGTCCGTCAGTGTTGCGTTGTCCATCACCTGCAGCAGGATGTTGATCAGCTCCGGGTGCGCTTTTTCGATCTCGTCGAGCAACAGAACCGTATAGGGATGCTTGCGGATCGCCTCTGTCAGCAGCCCGCCCTGCTCATAGCCGACATAGCCCGGAGGGGCGCCTACCAGGCGTGAAAGCGCATGTTTCTCCATGTATTCGCTCATGTCGAAACGCTCAAAGTGGACCCCCAGCGTCTCCGCCAGGGACTTGGCCAGTTCGGTTTTGCCAACGCCCGTCGGCCCCGCAAAGAGGAACGACGCGATCGGCCGCTCTTCAGGGTTGAGGCCGGCGCGGCTGCGCTTGATCGCCAGGGCGACCTTTTCGACCGCGGCATCCTGCCCGATCACCTTGCTGCGCAGGTCGCGTTCCAGATGTTCGAGGCGCAGGGTATCGTCTTCGCACACCTGCGAGGTCGGGATCCCCGTCATCTTTGCGATGACGTTTTCGATATCGAGGGCTTCGACGACGTTGCGGTCATGCTTTTTCAGATGGAACGACGCCCCCGCCTCGTCGATAAGGTCGATTGCCACGTCGGGCAGGAAGCGGTCGGAGATATACTTCTTCGACAACGATACCGCCACTTCGAGGGCTTTGTCCTCGTAGGTCAGTTTGTGGTGCTTCTCGTACTTCGGCCGAAGTCCCTTGAGGATCTCGATGCTCTCCGCCTGGCTCGGCTCATCCACATCGATTTTCGCGAAGCGGCGGCTCAGCGCCCGGTCTTTCTCAAACACATTGCGGTACTCGGCGTAGGTCGTCGCCCCCATACACTTCATCGCCCCCGATGCCAGGGCCGGTTTGAGCTGGTTGGAAGCGTCCATGCTGCCGCCATTGACGGCACCCGCACCGACGAGGGTATGGATCTCATCGATGAACATGATGGCGTTCTTGTGCGCCGTCACCTCATCGATAACCCCCTTAAGGCGCTTTTCGAAGTCGCCCCGGTACTTTGTGCCGGCCAGCATCGCCCCGAGGTCCAGAGCGTAGACGGGGGCCTCCTCGAGCAGTTCGGGGACCTCACCGTCGGCGATGCGAATCGCCAGCCCCTCGGCGATGGCCGTCTTCCCGACGCCGGGTTCGCCCACGAGGAGCGGGTTGTTCTTTTTCCGGCGGCAGAGCGTCTGCACGACCCGCTCGATCTCATCCTGGCGGCCGATGACCGGGTCGATGCGGCCGGCACGCGCCTGCGCCACCAGCTCCACCGTATATTTCTCCAGATAGCTTTCCTCCGCATCCGATACGGACTGGGGCTGCACATCTTTGTGCGAGATCACTTCCAGAACGTCGACGCGGTTGATATCGCTCTCGAGCAGTACCTGGCAGGCGTAGGTGTGTTTCTCTTCGTAAATCGCCGCCACGAGGTCGCCCACTTCCGCCTGCTGCTTCTGCGCGCTCTGGATATGGCGGATCATCTGGTCGATCATCCGTGAAAGCGCGACGGTCTCGAAGGGCTCCTGGGTCACGTCTTCAGGCAGGGGGTCCATTGTCATGGAGAGGTAACGGCTCACCATGGCGCGCATCGCCGCGACGTCGCCGCCGCACTCCCGGATAATGGCGATCCCCTCTTTTGAACCGAGCAGGGCATAAAAGACATGCTCGATCGTCAGGTATTCATGCCGCTGATCTTTGGCATACAGCAGCGCTTTTTGAAAGACGGCATTAAGTTCGGCACTGATCATCACGCTTCCTCCATCGTTGCCTTGAGCGGGTACCCATGCTCCCGGGCCAGGCGGCTTACCTGCATCACTTTGGTCTCTGCCACTTCGTAGGTATAGACGCCGCAGATACCGCGGTCCTGGCGGTGGATATCGAGCATAATCTGCTCCGCTTCCTGATAATTTTTATGAAAAATACTCATCAAAACCTCGACGACGAAATCCATCGATGTGTAGTCGTCGTTGAGCAAAATCACTTTATATTGTCCCGGCTCCTTGAGCAGCAGTTCACCCTCAAGTTCAAGCTCTTTTTTGGTACTCAAACATTGTCCTTAAAACGTGCATTCCACTGCCTCTGCGGTGAAAATGCATAAATCGGTCTTGTTCTTTACTAACGTCAGTTAGATTAGCAGGGATTGTGTAAGCAACGACTTAAAAATGCAGATTAACGGCGGAGGCCCCGGAAAAGCCTGCCGTGCGAAGGAGATTCAGAGTTTAACGATGTCCCGGGTATAGTCACGCAGCAAGACGGTTTCGGCGCGTTCGGACACCTTGGCTTTCGCCTTGCGTTTGCTGCCGAACTGCTCTTTGAGCTCGCGGCGGAAACTGCCGAAAAACTCGTGGAATTTGTCTTTGCCCAGGACGCCTACCGCCCAGAGGGTGTTGTCGCTGCCGACTTCGAGCACGATGGCCGCCAGCGGCTGCGGCGCCTTTCCCTCCTTGACCCGGCAGCCGCGCTCCGCGTCGTAGACGGACGTATGCCCGTCGCAGACGATATCCCCCGCAAAACGCTCTCCGGGATTGCGGAACGTGATGAAACTGTCATTTTTGTTGATGTGCGTCAACTGGTGCGGGCAGATCCCGCTGTAGGCGACAATCGTTCCCTTGCTGCCGACACCGCCCTTCCAGACGTATTCGTTCCCGAATTCGTCGGTCAGTTCAACGTCTTTCGCCGTCGGCATCGGCAGATTCACCAGCAGGCATGATGTGCCGGCATAGGGGTAGTTAAAGACGTAATTCTCGCCCGTTTTCAGCGCATCGGCCTTCAAAGGAGCGCCGCTGCCGTCGACAAGCTTCACCTTGGCGTACCGTTTGTAGAGGGCGCCGTCCTTGGCCATCAGGGTCTGTCCGATCGTGGAAGGGTTGATCGCGATCACCGCACCCGTCGCACTGAGTACCTTTAAAAAATTTCTGCGTTCCATTCCTTGCCTCCTATGCGTTGAACATGTCGCGGTACATGCCTTTGGCCCACTCCATCAGGCCACGACCGTTGTTGATGCCGACACGCCCGTCCCATGTCTCGTTGGTGTAGACATTGGCAAACGTAAAGCGTTTGGCCTTCGCATCGTAAGCGTACCCGGCGTTGATTGAAATGGCCAGGACCGGATCGCTGGCAACGGCCGAGTAGCAGATCGTCAGCGGCGATTCCCACGGCGTCTCCTCTCCCCCGTTGATTTTGGCGGCGATCCGTTTGGCGATGTAGACGCCTTCCGTATTGGCGGTGTTACCGGACTTGCTGAAGCCCATCGGGCGGACGTCGCCCCCGCAGTAGATCTCCGGATGGCCGTTAACCTCGTAGGTCAGCACGTTGATATCGGCCTCCATCTTGTTGAAGATGCTGTCCTTCGCGACCCCCGCGACCTCCAGGATCTTACCGCCGCGCACATGCGGATAAAACGCGGCATCTTCAAAGGCGATAACATCATCGTAATCGGTCATCACCTCTTTTTTGTCCAGATCGAAATGCGCGATCTTCGTCCCCGGATGATAGTCGATGTACTCCTTGTAAAGCTTGTCAAAGGCCGAGTGGAACCCTTCGGCCTTGATCGTGATATCGTCATTTTCATCGATCAGGACGACCTTCCCCTCGATACCCTCTTTTTTGAAATAATCCGCGATGAGACAGGCCCGTTCATAGGGTGCGGGCAGACAGCGGTAGTTTCCGCCGGGCACCGTCAGAATGAAGTTGCCCCCTTCAAAATCCAGCACTTTGTTACGCAGGGTGAGGTGCTCCGAACCCGGTTTGAAGCCCGCCGGGAACTCCGTACGGAGCCGACGTTCCAGCGCCGGCTCCTTCGTCCACTCTGAATAGTCGTAATCAATACCGGGGGCAAGGACGAGGTAATCATAGGTAAGATCGCCGTCGCTCGTCATGACCGTTCGCTTTGCCTTGTCCACACCTACGACCGTGGCGTTGAAAAAGGTGTAATTGTTTTCCCGCGCGGCCTGAAGGTAGTCGTGTATCAGGAAGTCAAGCTCCACCGCCTCGACCAGCCAAAGGTTGCTGACCGGGCAGGACATGAATTCGCCGCGCTGTTCGACCAGCACGACGTCGGCGTTCGGCGCATACTTCTTAACGTACTTGGCCACCGTCAACCCGGACCATCCGCCGCCGACGACGACCACCCGCGGTGCATCGGTTTTCGGCAGCGCCGCTTCCGTTCCGACACCGACGCTCCCGGCATTCGTCGTCTCCTCTTCATCCGGCCCGAGTCCCATCTGCGAGCACCCCGCAGCCCCAATCGCGGCAGCGGCGGCACCGGAAAGTTTGAGCAGATCTCTGCGTGACAATCCCATGATTCCCTCCTTGTACAATTCATGTGGCATACTCAACCATTTTTGGTGAACACCCATTGTCACTATTTCAAGCTTAAAGGAAGAAGAAATTATTACTGAAAATAATATATTACATTTTACTTATTATTAAAAATTAAATTATATTGATTTTTATTGTCGTGAAAATTGAGAGAGTGTATACTCCGGCTTCACGGCTCGAGGATGAGCCGGAAACCGGTGGTTTCACTGCGGAAAGTAGGGATATTGACGTCGCGGTAGGAGGGTGAGAGTTCCTCTGCACTGCTCTTGATGGATCCCCCGCGGATGATCTTCATCGCCGCATTGTCGGAGACGAGACTCTCCGCTTTGGAAGGGGCGCTTTTATAATCGGGGGTCGCCCCGTCCTGACACCACTCGGCCACATTCCCGACCATGTCGAAGAGACCGAAAGCGTTGGGCTGCAGCAGGCCGCGGGAGTGCACGAATCCGTGGGCATTGGTCGCCACCCATCCATACTGGGCGGCATTGGCGGCACTGTCACCCCACGCATAAAGCGTATCGCTGCCGGCGCGGGCGGCGTACTCCCACTCCGCTTCTGTCGGCAGGCGGTAATGCTTGCCCGACATCTTGCTCAGCCACTCGGCATACGCCATGGCCTCTTCCCAGCTGACGTACGCGACCGCCGCACTCTCGTTTTTGAGCAGTTTTTTCTTGCGGTACTTCGCCCCCGTTGCCTTCAAAAAGGCGCTATAGGCTCTGTTGCTGACTTCATAGGCGCTCATTTGCAGCCCCGCTTTGACCGTCACCATATGTACGGGTTTGCTGTTTTCAAACTGCTCGGAACCCATCAGGAAAATCCCTTCGGGGATCGCCACCATCTCCGCCGGTTCTATGTATTGGGGGGCTTCATCCGCGGCCTCTGTGCCTCCTACCAGCGCCTGCTGCTCCGCTTTCAGGCGTGCAAGGGCTTCTTGCTGCGCTTTGAGCTCTGCTTCTACCTTCTCCAGCTCCTGGTTCTTGGAAGTGACCGCCCCTTTGTCGGCGGCGGTGCTCTTCTCTTTGGCTTTGAGCGCGTTGATCCGGTTGGCTGCTGTCTGATTATATGCCGACTCGGGATAGGCGATCAGAAAGGCTTCATAGCCGACGACGCTGTTTTTGGCTTCTGCACGCTGCCACGCTTTGTCCGCGGGCGTCAGCAGCTTGGCGGGAACATTGAAGTAGAAATCCGACGCGGCAATACGGGAGTGGACTCCCGCCTTGGAGAGCTTGTCGGCCAGTGCATCCATATCGTCATGGCCTTTTCCGACCGTCTGCATAAGATGCCCGAAAAACGGAGAGCTTACCGATTTACCGTTCCAGCGCACGAGGGTATCCGCCTCCTTGACGTCCTTGACGGCGTCAAGGATCAGCTCTCCGTCCGTCGTATTCGCTTTGCCGCTGTAACGAAACGCATCGACGATGCCCAGGCTGACCCGGGGAGTGTGGCGCTGCAGCTTCTGAAGCAGAAAATCAAAACTGACGGCGGAGAGGCGCAGTTGGGGCAATCCCTCCAATTTCATCCGTGCCGGCATCATCCACGCCTGTGAATCATGGACGACCATCCGTCCGCTGTAGGCAAGGGTAATGACGGCATTGGGAGTGATCCCTTTGTCAAAACTGCGGAAGGTTTTAATGAGCTCCGCCCGGTCAAGATTGAAGGCCGTGACCGTCGTGAAGCCCTTGGATTTCAAAAAAGACGCCAATGCCTGTGCCGACGCAACCGCCTTGTCGTCGTTCGTCTCGGTAGTCAGTCCGTTCGCGATCACCAGAGCATAACGCTTCTCACTCTTCATCTGCTCCACGGTGGCGGAAAAGAGTAACGAAACACCCAGGAACAAAAAGAGGAAAATAGTACGCATCATAAGCCTTGCAGGGGTATCAAAAGGTCTATATTATCATTTCCTTAAGCTTACAATCTAATTAAATCTAACAACCTATGGCTGCTAACGGCTTTTGTGAGCCTCCCTGACGCACCTGCGCGCCGTTACTCGGCCGCCGTGATAAAATCCCTGATCAGGTCATCGGGGTTCTCCAGCCCGACCGATACACGGATCAGACCCGGCGTGATCCCGAGAAACGCGCGCTCATTGTCGCCGAAGTCGCTGTAGATCGTCGACGCCATATGCAGTGCCAGTGTCCGGCTGTCGCCGATATTGGCCGTGATCGTCACCAGTTTCGTTTTGCGCAGAAAATCGTATGCGGCCTCCGCGCTTCCCATATCGATCGTAAAGAGCGGTCCCGTCCCGTTACTGAACTGCGTGGTATAGCGGTCATGGTGCGGGTGATCCCTCAAGGCCGGGTGGTTCACATTCAGCCCCGCCTCTTTCAGGGCGTGCACGACTTTTTCGACACTCTCAATGATCCGGTCCAGACGCAGGGGCAGCGTCTCGAGCCCCAGCATCGTCAGGTAGCTGTTGAACGCCGACGGGCTCATACCGAAGTCGCGCATCGCCCGTTTTTTACCGACGGCGACGAGGGCCATCGCCCCCATTTTGTCGATAAACTTGTGAATCGACGCATAGCGCGGCGTCTTGAACTTGTCTTTGCCCTCGCCGATCGCCCGGAAAACGGCGGCGCCGCCGAGGGCCGACGCGTTTCCGGCGATCAGCTTCGTCGTCGAGTAGACGACGATGTCCGCGCCGAGCTTCAGCGGCTGGATGCTCAAAGGCGTCACGGTATTATCCACCATCAGTGCGATCCCGTGGGCATCGGCGATCGCCGCAACGGCCTCAATATCCGGCAGACGCATGTTCGGGTTTCCGACGCTTTCGAGGTAGATCAGCTTTGTCTTGGCCGTGATAACCGCTTCGACCTCTTCGAGGGCATCGACGTCGAAAAAGGCGGTACGTATGCCGAAGCGTTTCAGGGTCTCCTCAAAAAAGGAGTACGTCCCCCCGAACAGACCGCCGATGCTGATGATCTCGTCCCCGCTCTCCAGCAACGACATGACGGCCAGGGTCGTCGCCGCCATGCCCGAACTTGTCGCGATGGCGCCGACGCCACCGTCCATCTGAGCCAGGAGGCTTTCCAGTTTTCCGGACGTTGGATTGCCCACACGGGCATACAGCGGCTTTTTCACGCTGCCGTTGAAGATCCCCTCCGCCGTCTCCGGATCTCCGTACGCGAAGGCTGCCGAGTTGGCGATGACAGGCGAGATTGCCCCCTCTTTCGCCCCGCTCCCCTGCACGATCTGTGTCGTAAACGCTTCAAAACGATTCATTTCTTTAAACCTGTTGACTGTAAAATAGGGTCACATTATAGCCGAAAGAGGTTTAGGTGGCGCAACACATTTTTATCACAGCGACCAATACGGAGATAGGCAAAACTTATACGACCGTCAAACTGATGCATGCACTGAGTGCACGCGGCCTCCATGTCGGCGTTGTCAAACCGATCGAGACCGGCGTCACCACCGCTCCGGAGGACGGCACCCTGCTGCTGCAGGAGCTCAAACAGCTCAACCCCCAGGCCTGGGCGCTCGACATCGACGATATCGTCCCTGTGCAGTTCCCCCTGCCCGCGGCCCCCTATGTCGCCAAGGGAGAGGCCGCCATCGACTGGCATGCCATCGACCGTGCCGTCGAGGCGATGGACGCGATCTGCGACGTCTGCCTGATCGAAGGAGCCGGCGGACTGCTGGTGCCCGTTGATTCCCAGACCGATATGATCGACCTGATCCCCCGGTACCGGGCTAAAGCGCTGCTCGTTGCCCACTGCCGTCTTGGCGGCATCAACGATCTGCGTCTGAGCCTTGAAGCGCTAAAACGGCGCGGCATCGAATCAGAATGGGTATTGAACTGTCGGAAAGGGGATAACGGGTTCGATGCGACCTCCCGTCCCTGGTTCGATACCGCCGCGCCGGGATGGTTCAATCTCGAAGAGGACATTGGGCAACTTTGCGACGCGCTTTTGCTATAATTCTCCAAAAATAAAGAGGGTCCATGCAGCATCTCATCCGTACCGACGACTTCAGCACTGAAGAGATTCTCTCCCTCTACGATGACGCGGACCTCTACGCCCGGGGCGGTTTTCACCGCATTCTGCAGGACCGTATCATCATCACCCTCTTTTTCGAAAACTCGACACGCACCCGCAGCTCCTTTGAAATCGCTGCAAAACGGCTCGGCGCCGAAGTCGTCCACCTCGATGTCGGCAAAAGCTCCACGAAGAAAGGAGAGACCCTCGTCGATACGGCGATGAACCTTGACGCGATGGGACCGGATGCCATCATCGTCCGCCATGCCAATGCCGGGGTCCCGAAGATCCTCTCCAACCACACCCGTGCCGCGATCATCAACGCCGGTGACGGGGCCCATGCCCATCCGACACAGGCCCTGCTCGATCTGTTTACCCTGCGCAAACATTTCGGGGACGTCAACGGCAAACGCATTGCCATCGTCGGTGATATCAAGAACTCCCGGGTCGCGAACTCCAACATCGAACTGCTGCAGCGCTTCGGTATGAAGGTCACCCTGGTCAGTCCGCCCCAATTCATGCCGCAGACCGACCTGCCCTCCACCTATCACCTGCAAGACGTGATTGACAACGTCGACGCCATCATGAGTCTCCGCACCCAGACGGAGCGCCACTCCCAGCCCAGCTACGCATCGCTGCAGGATTATGCCAGCGACTTCTGCATCACCAAAGAGCTTGTCGGCGCCCGCGACATCATTATCCTGCACCCGGGACCGGTACACCGCAATATCGATATCGACGACGACCTTCTGGCCGATGAGCGCTGCAAAGTCCTTGAACAGGTCTCCAACGGCGTCTCCGTACGCATGGCCGTGCTCAAAAAACTGATCCTTGATGGCAACCGCTAGTCTCAACACCCTCTGCACGCAATCCGTCCCCTTCTTTTTTCTTTCCGATTTCGAAGGGAAGGATCTCGCCTGCTATCCCCTTGACACCCTCGCAGACGAAGATATCGAATTTGCTTTCCATGCAACAGGCACTCCCCATGATACCCAGGTGGAGAAACAGCCTATCGGGTTTGAGCCCTATAAAGAGAAGCTGCTAAGAGTCCAGGAGTATATTAGAAACGGCGACACTTATCTGCTGAACCTGACCCAACCCACACCGATCGAATGCAGCGACAGTCTGCATACCATTTACGCGAAGGCCAATGCACCCTTCAAACTCCGTTTCAAAGATCAATTCGTCTGTTTCTCCCCGGAAAAATTCATTGAGATCATCGATGACAGAATCTATACGTACCCTATGAAGGGGACCATCGATGCCTCCCTTCCCCATGCGGAAGAGACGATTCTCAGCGATGAAAAAGAGATGGCGGAGCACCTGATGGTCGTCGACCTTCTTCGCAACGATCTCGGTATCGTAGCGACCAATATACAAGTCGAAAAATTCCGTTATATCGACAGGATCAAAGCCGGCACTAAAAAGCTGCTGCAGGTGAGCTCAAAGATTTCTGGAAAGCTGGAAAGTACCTGGCCGTCACGCATCGAAGAGATACTGCATGCACTTTTACCAGCAGGGAGTATCAGCGGTACACCGAAAAAACGTACCGTGGAAATCATCAAAGAGGTCGAAGGGTACCAACGCGGCTTTTTTACAGGGGTATTTGGCTATTTTGACGGCAAAGACCTCTACAGTGCCGTTTCCATCCGCTTTATCGAAAATACGCCGTCTGGGCACGTCTACAAGAGCGGCGGCGGCATCACAATAGACAGTGATGCACAAAAAGAGTACGAAGAGCTTATCGACAAGATCTATATTCCCTGAACATGGGTAAGTGCATTTATATAGAACAGACAGATTTCTAAGTTGATGTAATTTTCGAATATCGTTAGTTTACACTGTGGATAAATGATTAGTGATACTTTGGAAGTAAGTAAAAGAAAGATAAATCCGAGAACCAGGATATCTCATGAAAAAAGGCAACGGGGTTGCGTTTTTACAGGAGTAAAGTAAGATAGATGAAGAGCGAATACGTAGTATAAAGCCAACATAGCCGCCGGAGTTTAGACTTAAGAGATTGTTGGTAATAAATTGTTGTGATTGTTTGAATGTGAAGAAATTCCGAGAACCAGGCGGCGACCTACGTTCCCAACCCTGCAAGGGTCAGTATTATCAGCGATGAGAGGCTTAGCTTCCGGGTTCGGAATGGGGCCGGGCGTTTCCCTCTCTCTATAGCCACCTGGACAATCGGATCTAAAAGCACCGAAGTGATCTTAGATCCGACTGTGTCGGGAAGTTTTCATTGTTAAAGTCAACGGCAACTACAGTGATTACAGCTTCTCATATTCAGTAAGGCAGTAAGACACTAATTTTAGGGAAAAAAGACGAACGGACTATTAGTACTGGTCAGCTAAACAGATTGCTCTGCGTACACACCCAGCCTATCAAGCATGTAGTCTTCATGCGTCCTTCAGGGAGAGTTCATCTTGGAGTTGGCTTCCCGCTTAGATGCTTTCAGCGGTTATCACATCCGAACGTAGCTACCCGGCGGTGCCCTTGGCAGGACAACCGGTGCACCAGTGGTTCGTCCAACCCGGTCCTCTCGTACTAGGGTCAGCTCTCCTCAACTCTCCTACGCCCACGGAAGATAGGGACCGAACTGTCTCACGACGTTCTGAACCCAGCTCGCGTACCGCTTTAAATGGCGAACAGCCATACCCTTGGGACCTGCTCCAGCCCCAGGATGCGATGAGCCGACATCGAGGTGCCAAACCTCCCCGTCGATGTGAGCTCTTGGGGGAGATCAGCCTGTTATCCCCGGCGTACCTTTTATCCTTTGAGCGATGGCCCTTCCACACAGAACCACCGGATCACTATGACCGTCTTTCGACTCTGCTCGACATGTACGTCTCACAGTCAGGCTGGCTTATGCCATTATACTCTGCGATGGATTTCCAACCCATCTGAGCCAACCTTTGTAAGCCTCCGTTACTTTTTAGGAGGCGACCGCCCCAGTCAAACTACCCACCAGACATTGTCCTGACAGAGGATAACTCTGCGCAGTTAGCTATCAGAATATTCAAGGGTGGTATCTCAAGGGTGCCTCATATACAACTGGCGTCATATAATCAACGGCTCCCACCTATCCTGCACATGAATATCCCAATAGCAGTGTCAAGCTATAGTAAAGGTGCACGGGGTCTTTCCGTCTTTCCGCGGGTAGGAGGAATTTTCACCTCCACTACAATTTCACTGGATCCCTGGTTGAGACAGCTCCCATCTCGTTACGCCATTCATGCAGGTCGGTATTTAACCGACAAGGAATTTCGCTACCTTAGGACCGTTATAGTTACGGCCGCCGTTTACTCGTGCTTCAATTCACCGCTTCGCAAAGCTAACGGATCCTTTTAACATTCGAGCACCGGGCAGGCGTCACACCCTATACATCCACTTACGTGTTGGCAGAGTGCTGTGTTTTTGGTAAACAGTCGGGAGGGACTCTTTGCTGCGACCCGCTTCTGCTCCACCCGCAGGGGTTTCACATACAACGGGCACACCTTATTCCGAAGTTACGGTGCTAGTTTGCAGAGTTCCTTAACCAGGGTTCTTCCACGCGCCTTAGAATACTCATCTCACCCACCTGTGTCGGTTTACGGTACGGGCGACTGTAGATATGCTTAGAAACTTTTCTCGGCACGACGGCATCAACGATTCTGTTTCTGCTCCGAAGAGCGTCGACAGCCTGTCAGATCTCGGTCTCATGTAAGGCGGATTTGCCTGCCTTACAACCTACATCCTTCGAGCCACTATTCCATCAGTGACCTCGTTTAGCCCTATGCGTCCTTCCATCACGCTCTACAGTCGGTATCGGAATATTAACCGATTTGCCATCGTCTACCCCTTTCGGACTCGACTTAGGTCCCGACTAACCCTACGATGACGAGCATCGCGTAGGAAACCTTGGGTTTACGGCGAAGCAGATTCTCACTGCTTTTATCGCTACTCATGCCTGCATGCTCACTTCCATCCGCTCCAGCACTCCTTGCCGGTATACCTTCAACGCTGAATGGAACGCTCTCCTACCACTTAGTAAAACTAAGTCTAGAGCTTCGGTGTACATCTTAGCCCCGTTATATTTTCGGCGCAGAATCGCTAGACCAGTGAGCTGTTACGCTTTCTTTAAAGGATGGCTGCTTCTAAGCCAACCTCCTGGTTGTTTCAGCAACTCCACATCCTTTTCCACTTAGATGTAACTTAGGGACCTTAGCTGCTAGTCTGGGTTGTTCCCCTCTCGACGATTGATTTTATCACCCACCGCCTGACTCCCGAGGTTAGGCATACAGTATTCGGAGTTTGATAGGGTTTGGTACCGCGGTGAGCAGCCCTAGCCCTGTCAGTGCTCTACCCCTGTATGCTAATAACTCGAGGCTATACCTAAATATATTTCGGAGAGAACCAGCTATCACTGAGTTTGATTGGCCTTTCACCCCTATCCACAAGTCATCCGGAGGCTTTTCAACGCCTATCGGTTCGGTCCTCCACTAGCTCTTACACCAGCTTCAACCTGCTCATGGATAGATCACTCAGTTTCGGGTCTGCAGCATCTGACTAATCGCCCTATTAAGACTCGCTTTCGCTACGGCTTCGCGTTCGCTTAACCTTGCCAGATACCACAACTCGCAGGCTCATTATGCAAAAGGCAGTCCGTCACCCCTCATAAAGAATGGGGCTCCGAATGATTGTAAGCTATAGGTTTCAGGTTCTATTTCACTCCGTTCACCACGGTTCTTTTCACCTTTCCCTCACGGTACTGGTTCGCTATCGGTCTGGTAGTAGTATTTAGCCTTGGAGGGTGGTCCCCCCATGTTCAGTCAAGATAACACGTGTCCCGACCTACTCGAATAACATGTAGATAGTTTTCGCTTACAGGGCTATCACCTTCTATGGCTCCTCTTTCCAAAGGATTCTGCTAACACACTACACGCTTTAGGGCTAGTCCCATTTCGCTCGCCGCTACTCTGGGAATCTCGGTTGATTTCTTTTCCTCAAGGTACTGAGATGTTTCACTTCCCTTGGTTCGCCCCCCGAAGGGTGACACGATTCGCACCGTGCCGGGTTGCCCCATTCGGAAATCCCCGGATCAAAGCTTCTTGGCAGCTCCCCGAGGCTTATCGCAGCCTAGTACGTCCTTCATCGCCTCTACCAGCCTAGGCATCCACCTATAGCTCTTAATATCTTTATTCTAATTAGCGCTTACTGCCTTACTCAATATGAATAAGACTGTAATCTTCAATTGTAGTTGCATATAGTAATTTCTTACTATATTTGTTGACTTTAACAATGATAATTCAATGAACGATTTAGACTCTTATACACTAAGAAGTCTAATATGAATACTTCATCAAGTACTCGTATTAGGCTTCATCCGTGGTGGAAATAGCGGGATCGAACCGCGACCTCCTGCGTGCAAAGCAGGCGCTCTCCCAGCTGAGCTAATTCCCCACATAGTGATCCTGGTGGGCTAGGAGGACTTGAACCTCCGACCTCACCCTTATCAGGGGTGCACTAACCAGCTGAGCTATAGGCCCCTTCTCGCATTTCTAATTCAATAGAACACAGATCACTGAAAACTAAGCAAGCAAGCGGACAGACACAACTCTGTGTGAGATTTTCTCTTCGGGCCCTCAAACGAATGAGGCCCGGTTACTCTAGAAAGGAGGTGATCCAACCGCAGGTTCTCCTACGGTTACCTTGTTACGACTTCACCCCAGTCGCTGATTCCACCGTAAGCGGTAGCCAGTTTGGCATCCCGATTTCGGGGAAATCACTCCATGTGGTGACGGGCGGTGAGTACAAGACCCGGGAACGTATTCACCGTAGCTTAGCTGATCTACGATTACTAGTGATTCCAGCTTCATGCACTCGAGTTGCAGAGTACAATCCGAACTGAGAGACGCTTTATGAGATTGGCTCCACCTCGCGGTATCGCAACTCTCTGTACGTCCCATTGTAGCACTGTGTAGCCTGGCCGTAAGGGCCATGATGACTTGACGTCGTCCTCACCTTCCTCCTCCTTGCGAAGGCAGTCTCCTTAGAGTGCCCACCGAACTGCTGGCAACTAAGGACGGAGTTGCGCTCGTTGCGGGACTTAACCCAACATCTCACGACACGAGCTGACGACAGCCGTGCAGCACCTGTTTTCAAGCTCCAGTAAACTGGCACTACGTATCTCTACAGTATTCTATCAATGTCAAGGCCAGGTAAGGTTCTTCGTGTATCTTCGAATTAAACCACATGCTCCACCACTTGTGCGGGTCCCCGTCTATTCCTTTGAGTTTTAATCTTGCGACCGTACTCCCCAGGCGGAATGCTTAATCTGTTAAGTGCATCACCGAAACTACAAGAGCCCCGACGACGACATTCATCGTTTAGGGCGTGGACTACCAGGGTATCTAATCCTGTTTGCTCCCCACGCTTTCACGCCTCAGCGTCAGTTATGTCCCAGCAGATCGCCTTCGCTTTCGGTATTCCTAGTGATATCTACGGATTTTACCCCTACACCACTAATTCCATCTGCCCCTTCCATACTCTAGGTTCCCAGTTTCAAGTGCAGTTCTATGGTTGAGCCATAGGATTTCACACCTGACTTAAAAACCCGCCTACGCGTCCTTTACGCCCAGTGATTCCGAGTAACGCTTGCTCCCTCCGTATTACCGCGGCTGCTGGCACGGAGTTAGCCGGAGCTTATTCATTAGGTACCGTCATTTTCTTCCCTAATAAAAGGAGTTTACACACCGAAATGCGTCATCCTCCACGCGGCGTTGCTGCATCAGGGTTTCCCCCATTGTGCAATATTCCTCACTGCTGCCTCCCGTAGGAGTCTGGTCCGTGTCTCAGTACCAGTGTGGCGGATCATCCTCTCAAACCCGCTATGTGTCATCGCCTTGGTGAGCTCTTACCTCACCAACTAGCTGATACAATATAGGCCGATCCCTCAGCGAAAAACCTTTCCCTGCGAACAGGAGTATCCGGTATTAATCACCGTTTCCAGTGGCTATCCCAGACTGAGGGGCACGTAACCTATACATTACTCACCCGTGCGCCACTCGTCAGCAAAAGAGCAAGCTCTTCCCTGTTACCGTTCGACTTGCATGTGTTAAGCACGCCGCCAGCGTTCACTCTGAGCCAGGATCAAACTCTCCATAATTGAAAAGACGTTTCCGAAGAAACGATTACTGATCCAGCCCAAGATATAAAATCATTGGCTGTATAGTGTCTATCACTATTAATAGTAATAGACGGTTAAATTGTGTCTTATCTAAGTAAGACTTCCAGACTCGCATCTGTCCATCCCACTTGCTTAGTTTTCAATGATCTCAAACTTCCCAAATCTTCAACTCGAAGACCCGGCTGATCGGCTTCTTTCGATGCCT
This sequence comes from Sulfurimonas sp. HSL-3221, assembly GCF_021044585.1. Lineage (GTDB taxonomy): Bacteria > Campylobacterota > Campylobacteria > Campylobacterales > Sulfurimonadaceae > Thiomicrolovo > Thiomicrolovo sulfuroxydans. Next base: position 2,164,044 of record NZ_CP087998.1, read on the forward strand.
CTCATCGTTTGTGGACGGGAATTATAGGGGATTCCTAAAGCAATGTCAAGAGGTTTCTGCGCAAATTTTCGAATTTTGTGAAATTTCTTCGAATTGGCCAGTTTTTGCTTCTAATTAGTCTTGCCTGACGCCCTAATAATGCACCCGCTCTGTCTTACTTAGGGGACATCCCTTCCGTCTATCGTTGCCACTTTTACAAAACCTGTTTCTTTGGTTATCGTAACCGTAGCATTGTGATCATCTTTCGTCGTCAAAGTAATTGTGCAGTCTGCTGTCAATAGACTGCCAATCGCCCCATACGGTCTTCCTATATGATCAAACGCAATATATTTGTTTGCTGCTCCAGGGTAGCACCCTGCAGAGAACGTCACTGAATCCACACCATACTTTTTCCATAAAAGGACATCATCATTTGTTTCTGCGTCCTCATTACAGTTATTGGAGTAGAGTTTTTTCTTCGTCAACGGATCAATCGCCGCTTCACCTACACTATTGACGTTACCGCCACCGTTACGGTCTGCATAAACATCATAGCAGTCACCATTATGTGCGGCAGAATGTGTAAATGCAATTTGCCACAATGTTGCATTCCAATCTACACCAACAGGCGCATCATTAATGCGGTCCTCAACTAAAGCATGGTGCTGAGCCAAACGAATATGGCGCGCGATCTGATAAGCGGCTTCTCCCGCATTGTCACGTTCAAAACGTGGAATAAACACAGAAGCGAGAATACCGATGACGACGATAACGAATACAAGTTCCAGCATTGTGAATGCAGATTTTTTCATAGAAAACCCTATCGCAAATTTGTATGATAGGTCATTATAACATAAGAAAACAGAAGCGGGGATGGTGAAGATTGTGGGAAGAAATCCGGGGAAGTGCGCGTTGCGCTTCCCCGGAGGCATTACATTTTGTCGAACGGTGCTTTTTAAAGCTCTTCCGCTTTTTCGACGTTGTAAAGAATGTCGTCCATCGGGTGGCGGTACATCGGCATACCGAGACGTTTTTCGTCCAGGATATGACCGATGAAGCCAATCGAGCGGCCGACGACGAAGAATGCATTCAGGGCACCCGCGTCGATGAAGCCGTCGATTTCCTCTTCGGAGTAGCCGAGCGCACGCCACATATCGACCATCAGGATACCGATCGTACCGTCGACGTTCAGGATCAGGTTATCCTTCTTGGACGTCGTCAGCTTCTCGACTTCGAGGGCGAAATCAAGCAGCGGAGTCGCCGGGAAGTTTTCAGCTGCAAACTTCTTCAGACCGGAAACGCGCAGGTCCGGGTTACGGACGGACTTGATACGGTGACCGATACCGGAGATCGTTTTGCCCTCTTTTTTCATGTAGGCGATGAACTCTGCCGGGCTCATACCGTTGTCGTTCGCATACTTGAAGTAGCGCGCCGCGTCATCGATCGCACCACCGAAGCGCGGTCCGATAGTCAGAAGACCAGTGACTAGCGCAGAGATAACGTCTTTGCCGGCACGCGCGGTGACTTTCGCGTTGTGTGCACCGGAAACCGCCGGGCCGTGGTCTGCAACAGTTTTCATGACGGTTTCGATGTAGTCCGTCGCCCATTTCGGGTAGCGTTTCTTGAACCACAGCAGTGAAACAACGTCACCGATGCCGAAACCGGTATCTGGCGTTGCAACAGAGCTGATCGGGTAGCCTGCGTACGTCGCTTCGTCACCGCGGTCGTCAGAGATCGTACAGATGAACTCTTTCTTGCGACGAACTTTCGGTACTTCGCGCAGTGCAGGCTCTTCGATTTCGCCGATGACGCCTTCTGCTTTCAGTTTGTTGTAAACCTCGTTGATCTTGCCCGGAAGATCATTGAAGCTTGCCGGTACGTAGATACCCGCTTCTGCCATCGCCACGTTTTTCGCTGCAGCCGTTTCGGCATCGGCGTTTGCGGATGCACCCGCATGACCGAACTGAACACCGGAGCTGAAGTGCTTCGCGATCGTACCGATACACCATGCGATGATCGGTTTTGTGATCTTGCCGGACTTGACCGCTTCGATCACTTTGTACTCTTCCGTACCGCCGACTTCGCCGAGCAGGATCATGTATTTGACCTGCGGGTTGTTCTGCATACGCAGGAGGTTGTCGATGAAGACGGAACCGACGAAGCGGTCACCACCGATCGCAACACCCTCTGCAATACCGTCGGCATTGATGGAGATAATGTTGGAAAGTTCGTTGAACAGACCGCCGGAACGTGTGACAAGGCCACACGAACCTGCACGGTGCAGTTTGGAGTTGATGATATTCTCGATCGTACCGCCGACGTTCGCGATCTTGAACGCGCCCGGTGCGATACCGCCGACCGTCGCAGGCCCGATAACCGTGACACCGGCATCACGTGCCGCCTGGTTCATACCGCGAGCCAGACGCTCCGGGATACCTTCCGCCGTCACCATGATCGTTTTGAACTGGCCCTTCAGACCGATCGCTTCCATCGTGACGTCATACGCCGTACGGAAAGAGGCGAAGTTCAGCAGAACATCTGCGTTCGGGAACGCGCTCGCCGCATCGGTTGTGTTGCGGAAAACCGGGACCATAATTTCGTCCGGCCCGTAGAAGAACTTCTCGAATTTATTGCTGGAAGTCGGTGCAACGATTGCCGCTACCGACGGTGTCGCACGATTGATGACAAAGTCATAGTCGAGCATGCGCTGGATCGCGCTTGCGTTGTTGTTCCAGAAAATTGCTTGTGTGTCTTTTGTAAACAGTGCACCCATTCTTCTCTCCTTACTTCTCAAGTGCCATACGCACGATATCGGTGACGTGTGTTTCCGGCCCGTAGACTTCGATGGACAGACCGAGACGGTCCGCCGCTTCTTTAATGTCTTTGAGACCTTTTTCGTAGTTCGGTCCGCCGCGGCGTACGTAAATGCGCGTATTGTGCGCTTTCATCTTCTCTGCATACTCTTCGAAGGACTGGATGATACCCGTAAAGGTCTTCGCAACGTCGGTGAAGTTCGCGATCGCCCCGCCGATGATGAGGATTTTATCGCGGCCCTGCGCATCTTTGTGGCGCGTCATCAGGTCAAGGAGCGTATCGGCGTAGAACTTCGTTTCACCCGTCGTCGGACCACCGGAGTATTCACCGTAGTTTGCGAGCTCTTTGACATCACCGGAAAGGTCTGCAATCGTATCCGCATAAACAACAGAAGCACCGCCGCCGGCAACCATCGTCCAGATACGGCCAAGCGGGTTGAGGATCGTCAGTTTCAGTGATGCACCGGATTTGGCATCGGCTTCAGCAACAGCCTTCTCTTCCGGGGACTGGTCTTCCATACCGAATGCGGTCGGATACTCTGCACCGCACCATGCGTCACCCATCATAAAGCCGGCCGTGTCGTCCAGGCGAGCGACGAGGTCAAGGATCGCCATATCATTGTCTTTGAGCATAACGATCGGGTTGATCTCAAGGTAAGCGAAGTTCAGGTCGCGGTAGAACTTGAAGAATGCAATCGCGAAAGATGTAAATGATTCTTTGTTCTCAGCCGGAATGTCTGCAGGTACGTTAGCACGGACCGCATGTTCCATATCCGCATCACTCATATTGATCGGGATATGAACCTCGTTGACTTTTTCGTCCCAGCCCTCTTCGACTTCCATGCCGCCCTCTGCGGACATGTAAAGGACATCGTCTTCGCCGACAGTTGTCGCGGAGATGTAGTACTCCTGCTCCTGGGTATGCGGCGTGAACGGCTCAACGACGAAGTGCGTCAGTCTGCCGTGCTGACCGGAAAGCAGCGTCACGTCATGTGACATCTTCTCATCGATCCATTTGGCGGCATCGTCCAGTGTGACGTCACCAGGCTTGTTCGTTTTAAAAAGAACGAGATCGTTTTTACCGCGTTTACCGAACAGCATATCCGGTTTCGCGACGAGCGGCTCCTGCTTCAGCCATTCGAAACCGTGTTCCTCGGCTTTCGCTTTCAGTTCCGCACCGCTGGTGACAAGAACCGATTTGAATCCATAGTGAAAACCGCTGAAATATTTTTCCCAGTGGCGGGCAAAGATGGCTTTACCGTCGTATTCACGAATCGCTCTTTGAGCCATTTCAACTCCTTGAAAATCTTTTGGCTGGATTATATCACGTATGATCTCCCAGCCCGGCTTGAGACTTTCTCAGCGGATCGTGGAATTAATTTTTGGGTATATTTGTAACACTAAAAACAGCTACTGGAACATTATAGTAACGAATTGTTACACTTTTGGGGTCTGCCAGGCGTTCGGAACGGATAACCGTCCCTTCGCACTCCTCCACCCCGTAGAACCGTACCCGCAGCTGCATGGAGCGGTTATGCGGGAAGGTCGCGCAGGTGATACCCCGCGCCTTGAGTGCATCCGCCAGCTCTTTGGCGACATGGGCGCGGTAGGCAAAATAGCGGGAGGGTTCGTCCAGGAAAAGGTAGGCCGCTTTATTAAAGAAAACAGCCCCCGCATTGATCACAAGCAACGCGGTTGCGAGGGTAAACAGTAGACGGTAACGTTTGCGGAAAGGCCGCAGCCGCACCCGGTAGGAGTGGTAGAAGGTCTGCATACCCAGCGGCAGGGCCGCCATCAGGAAAGGCGCGAACTGTTCGATCTCGATCCGTTGCCTGAAAGAGAGCAGCAGCGAGAGAACCAGCGCCGTCGCTGCGATAGAACAGAGCAGGTCGGCCTGCCCCGTCACGTAACGCCTGTAAAGCACGTAAACAAGGTAGACAAAAACGACAGGAGAAAAGACCGCGGCATAGAGCCCCATCATATCAAGGAACTGATTCTGCGGCAGTCCTCCTGTATTGAAGCCCAATACCCAGACCGTGAGCACGGTAAGGAGCAGATAGGCACCGACGTAGCGGTGGCGCTGTTCCCTGTAGGCCTGTACAGCCAATCCCATGAACAGCAGTGCAAACGCGACATCCATCACTGCCAGCAGCGGCAGCAGCAGGTCTGCCCGCCTGCCGAACCGCTGCTCCAGGAAGAGGTAGAGGAAAAGCCCGAGCGTCACCAGTGCGGCCTCGTCCACCAGGAGCGAAGAGCTGATCACCCCCGGCAGCAGCAGAAAAACCGCCACGAGCCAGACGCGCTCCCGGGCATGCCTGCCGTAGGGTTTCGCCACGTTGTAGAGCAGCAGCGCACTGACAAGGTTCATCACGATCATCGGCAGGCGCAGCGCCACGTCGTTCTGCCCGAATAGTGCAATCGAACCTTGGATGATCCGCGTCATGACGGAAGGCTCATAATCATACAGGAGCCTGGCTCCGTGGAAGGTCAGTGAGAGGGAGGAGGCCTCAAACAGGAGGATGGCGGCATCGATCCCGAGTAGGAGAAAGAGCGCCAGACGAGGGGTCATAGTTTGAGGAAATTGTCCAGAATCTCGTGCCCGAACTCGCTCATGATCGATTCGGGGTGGAACTGTACGCCGTAGATCGGCTTGTCTTTGATCTGCAGGGCCATGATCTCACGATCGTCCTGACTGTAGGCCATCGGTTCGATGGCGTCGGGCAGCCCCGCTTTTTCAACGATCAGCGAATGGTAACGGGTGGCCGTGAAGTACTCCGGCAGGTGCTTGAAGATCGCACAGCCAGGTTCGCACTCCATCACCGACGTCTTACCGTGCATCATCTTCCCCGCTCGCACGACTTTGCCGCCGAAGACCTGAGCGATGCTCTGATGCCCCAGGCAGATACCGAGAATCGGCACCGCATCCTTGAACCGGTCAATGACGGCGAGGCTTACCCCCGCTTCGTCCGGCGTCGCCGGCCCCGGGGAGATGATGATCTTCTCCGGCTGCAGCGCCGCGATCTCTTCCACCGTCATCTCGTCGTTGCGGATGACCTTCAGGTCTGCGCCGAGCTCGAGGCAGTATTGCACGATGTTGTACGTAAAACTGTCATAGTTGTCGATCATTAATACCATGGGCTGATTATACCTTACCAGACTTTCAGTTCGTTATAGAGGCTATCGCGTTCGACAGGGGTGAACCCGCTCTCTTTGATCAGGTGCACGAACTCCTCGAGATCGACGCCGTTGGCGCTTTTGGCGCCGGCGGCAGAGTTGATGGACTCTTTCTCGATCGTGCCGTCGAGATCGTTGGCGCCGAACTCCTGCGCCACCAGGGCCAGATTCACCGTCGAGGTCACCCAGTAGGCTTTGAGGTTGGGGACGTTGTCGAGGACGATGCGGCTGATCGCCATCGTCTTGAGGATCTCGTTGGCCGTGATGAACTCCTTAACGTTGAGGAAGTTGTTCTCAGACTGGTACACGAGCGGGATGAAGCAGTTGAAGCCGCCGGTTTCATCCTGCAGATCGCGGATGCGCATCATGTGGTCGATACGGTGTTTGCGCTCCTCGACATGGCCGAACAGCATCGTTACATTGCTCTTTTTGCCCCGCTGGTGCCATTTGCGGTGGATCTCCAGCCACTGTTCGGAGGTCACTTTCCCCTTGCAGATATAGTCGCGGACCCCTTCGTCAAAGATCTCCGCCCCGCCGCCAGGCATCGAATCGACGCCGTTCTCTACCATCAGGTCGAGGATCTCGTCGTAACTTTTGCCGTACTCCTCGGCGAGGAAATGCACCTCCGCCGCCGTCAGCGCCTTCACGTGCAGCTGCGGGTATTTCTCCTTGATCTTACGGAAGACATCAAGATACCACTGCAGCCCCGTTTCAGGATTGTGGGCCGAGACGATGTGCACCTCTTTGATATCACGCGAAACGATTTCATCGACAATCCCGAGAATCTCTTCGTGGCTCATCGTATAGGGATTCGGGTTTTTGCGGCTGGCACTGTAGGCGCAGAATTTGCAGACATCTTTACAGACATTGGTCGGATTGATATGACGGTTGATATTGAAGTAAGTCTTGTCGCCATGCAGCTCGCGCCGCAGTGCGTCCGCGCTTTCGCCGAGGCTGAAAAGATCTTCATCGTACAGTGCCAGCGCCTCTTCGAAACCGATGCGGCGGTTTGCAATTTTCGTCATGCTTTCTCTCTGCTTTTCTTTTCGCGCATTATAGCCAGATGAGCGCCTCCAAAGGCTAAAATCACTATAATAATAAGAATTCATCAGAGGAAAAGCCCCCTTGCAGACACTTGTAGAAGATATCGAGACCCTTATCGAGACAAACGCCAGCGATTTCGAGATTTCGAAACGGTTCAAACAGGCGATCAGCATCTACCTCGATTCCCTGCCCGACCTCTTCGCACAAACCCAGGGGAAAGACTTCCTTGTCCGCCATACCAAAGCCCTCGACCAGTTCATCATCCAGATGTACAAAACGGTACTTCGACGGATGTTCGGCAACTATCTGCCGATGCGCAACGCCATCCCCATCTCCCTGATGGCGCTGGGCAGCTACGGCCGTGAACAGCTCTCCGTCTACAGCGATATCGACCTGATGATTGTCTACGTCCCCCTGGACGGCTACAATACCGAGGCGATCATCGAAAAGTTCCTCTACCTCGCCTGGGATGCCGGACTGAAACTCGGCCACAGGGTCCATAAGGTCTCCGAACTTTTCGATGCCGCCGACGAGGACATTACCATCCGAACGGCGATGATGGAGGCCCGCTTTATCGTCGGTTCAAACTTTACCTGGCACTCCACCCAGCGGGAACTCGGACGCATCCGCCGCTATGAGCCCCGCCGCTTCATCGAAGCCAAGCTCGCCGAAGCAGAGACCCGACAGGCAAAATACCCCGTCTCCATGCAGCCCAATATCAAAGAGGGTGTCGGCGGGATGCGGGATTCCCAGCTGCTCTACTGGGTGGCCAAGACCCGCTATGACGTCACCAACCTCAAAGAACTCGACGGCACGATTTTCACCGAGGAGTCCTACCGCGCCTACCGGATCGCGCTGGAGCTGATCTTCCGTGTGCGCAGCGCCCTGCACCTCGTCTCCGGCAAGCAGAACGACCAACTCAATCTGGAGTATCTGCCCAAGGTGCGGAAAATGCTGGGCTTCTCCGACGATATGAAGCTCGCGACCCAGGTCATCGAAGCGATGTGGAGGATCCACAACTTCAGCAGCATCTTTGTCACGAAGATGATCCGGCCAATGCTTTACGACGCCTCACGTCTGCCTGCACTGCGGGGTCAATGGGTACAGCGGGGCATCTTTGTCTCTGAAGACAAAGTGTTCGCTTCCTTCCACCTCAAGGCACAGCCCATCGAATCGCTGCTGAACATCCTAGTCAGCCTTGATGACCGTCCCTACTGTTTCGACGACAGCTTTGTCAGCCAGTTTACCTATACATCGGTCTCCCACCCCAGAAGCAACACGGTCAAGCAGCTGCTCCGCAAGCTCTTCGAACGTGAACACACCTACGGTTTTCTTCGCCTCTTTTATGACGCCGGCATCCTTGCGGAGCTGATCCCCGCGCTGAAAAAAGCGCTCTTCCTGCCGCAGTTCGACGGCTACCACCACTACCCCGTCGGCCTGCACTCCATCCAGTGCATCAAGGCATTCGAATCCATCGATGATCCCGATGTCAAGGCCCTCTATGACACGATCAGCCTTGAAGACAGGACCATGCTTAAAATCATCGTCCTCCTGCACGACGCGGGCAAGGGACGGAAACTCGACCACAGTGAGGTCGGGGTCAAGCTGATCCGCCCGGTCATGCAGAAGATGGGCTTCAGTGCCGAAATCACCGACGACGCCGCTCTGCTCGTGCGCCATCACATCCTGATGAGCATCATTGCCCAGCGGCACAATATCCACAGTGAAAAGACACTGTACAAATTCATGTCCATCATCAAAACGCCGCGGCTGCTGACCCTGCTCTACATCCTCACCTACGCCGATATGAGCGGCGTCGGCCCCGGGACTTACAACGCGTTCAATGCGAAACTGCTCAACGAGCTCTACCACTCCTCCCTGGAAGTCGCCCAGGAGAAAGAGCGGATCACCGACGCCGCGCGCCGCCTCAAAGTCGAGCAGCGCATCCAGCGCCTCGACACCTTCAAAGCCCTCCCCCGCCTGCTGCAGAAAAAGATACTCTCGGTTGAATCGAATATCTTCTTCTCCCTTCACAGCCCCGAGGAGATCCTGCAGATCGCACAGCGCGCCCGCGAAGTCAAAGCCTACCAGTACGCTCTGGACTTCAGCACGGGGCTGAGCATCGAGATCCTTCGCAAGATCCCCCTGAACCTCACCTACCTGTTGGGACGGCTCGGCTACCTCGATGTCGTCTCGATGGAGGTCTTTACCCTCTTTGACGATGTCAAGTACTTCAAAATCGACTTCCTTCAGACGCCGACACCGGATATGTACGAAAGCATCAGGGAGGTCGTCGAAGAGTCCTTCGACATGCAAAGAAGCGTCTCTCTCGAAGCGCCCGACATCAAACCCGACCAGATCACCATCGACTGCGAACACTCCAAAAGCCTCGCCGAACTCGCCGTCCATACGGCAAACCAGCGCGGGCTGCTGGCCTTCATCATCCAGTGCCTCGATGCCCTCGATATGCAGATCGTCACGGCCAAAATCCATACGACGAAGCGCCGTGCCCGCGACCATTTCTTAATCGAGAAGACACCGCAGATGTGCAATAATGCGGACCGATTAATCCCCCTGCTCTGTAAAGGAAATGCATAATGTGCGGCATTGTCGGCTACCTCGGAAAACACGATACGAAAGGGATCCTGCTCGACGGCCTCAAAGAGCTTGAATACCGCGGCTACGACTCCGCGGGGATCGCCGTTCTGCAGGCAGAGGAGTTCTCCTACTTCAAAGCGGTCGGCAAGCTGGCCAATCTTGAGGCTAAAACGGCAGACTTCACGACCAGCGGTTTTGCCGCGGGAATCGGCCACACCCGCTGGGCAACCCACGGGAAGCCGACCGAGATCAATGCCCACCCCCACCTGGGCGATGCCTCTTACGTTGTGCACAACGGTATCATCGAGAATTACCAGGAACTCAAGAACGCCCTGATCGCCGAAGGTGTCCATTTTCTGAGCCAGACCGACACGGAAGTGATCGTCCACCTTTTCGAATCCCTGTTGAACGGCGGGATGAAGCCTTTCGATGCCTTCCGCGAAACCGTGAGCCGCCTCAAGGGAGCGTACGCGATCCTGCTCGTCACCAAGCAGATGCCCGAAACGATCTTTTTTGCGAAGCACGGCTCTCCGATGATCGTCGGCGTGAACGAGAGCGATGAAAAGTTCTTCGGCTCCTCCGATGCGGCACTGATCGGCAAATGCCACCGTGTCATCTACCTCGAAGACGGCCAGCTTGGTTTCGTGTCGCGCACGGGGATCCATCTCGAAGATGCCAATGCCGCTGCGGTCGTACCGCGCTTCGCCGCGCTGCCGGAATCGAAGCTCTCCGCGCAGAAAGAGGGGTTCCGTTTCTTCATGGAAAAGGAGATCTACGAACAGAGCGAAGTGCTCTCCGATACCCTGATCGGCCGGCTCGCGGAGGAAGCGATCCTCTTCGAGGAGCTCGATGCTTCCCTGCTCGAAGGGATCAACGAGATCAAACTCTGCGCCTGTGGGACGAGCTACCATGCCGCCCTCGCTTCAAGCTACCTCTTCGAACGCCTCGGCAAGATCCGCACCTCCGTCGAGATCGCCAGCGAGCTGCGCTACAAAGAGCCCCTGCTCTGCACCGACACGCTCTTCGTCGTTATCAGCCAGAGCGGTGAAACCGCCGATACCCTGGAGACGCTCAAGATGGCCAAGGCCGCAGGGCTGAAGACCCTTGTCGTCTGCAACGTCGACAACTCCTCCATGGTCCGCGAGGCGGACGCCGCCATTCTCACCCGCGCCGGAATTGAAAAGGGGGTCGCCTCCACCAAAGCCTTTGCGACGCAGATGGCAGTACTGTGGATGTTCTCCCTCTACGTCGCCCAGACCAAAAACACGATCGATACCGAAACCTTGCGGAAGCAGATTGGTCTGCTGCGCGAAGTTCCGGCCGTCGTCCGGGTCCACGACGACCTGCACGAACGTATCCGCCGTCTCTCCAAACGCTATCTGCACGGCCACGGCTTCTTCTTTATCGGGCGGGACATCTTCTTCCCCCTCGCCCTCGAAGGCGCCCTCAAGCTCAAGGAGATCAGCTATCTCCATGCCGAAGGGTACCCCAGCGGCGAAATGAAACACGGTCCCATCGCTTTGGCCGACCCGGAACTCTTTACGATCGCCCTGATGCCAAAGAACCTGCTCTATGACAAAACGAAGAGCAACGTCGAGGAACTCAGTGCCCGCGATGCCACGATCTGCGCCATCAGCGATGCCCCCTTTGACAAAGCGGACGATTTCATCCCCATTGCCGCACATGACCACTATATGCTCGAATTCTTTGAAACGATGGTCGTCCTGCAACTGCTCTCTATGGAGATCGCCATCCGCCTCGGCAACGACGTCGACATGCCAAGAAACCTCGCGAAAAGCGTTACCGTCGAATAGTAAGGCGAAAAGCGAAAAGCGAAAAGCGAAAAGCGAAAAGCGAAAAGCGAAAAGCGAAAAGCGAAAAGCGAAAAGCGAAAAGCGAAAAGCGAAAAGCGAAAAGCGAAAAGCGAAAAGCGAAAAGCGAAAAGCGAAAAGCGAAAAGCGAAAAGCGAAAAGCGAAAAGCGAAAAGCGAAGCCTGTCAGCGTCCACTTATTTTGTCAAGGTTTTAGAAGATCATTAGCGGGTCGAGCGGATTCGTGATGAGTGGAGGATAACCGAGGGCGGCAGCCCTTTGTGCTTTCTTCTTCCCGGTTCGACTTCTGCTTTGCACAGGCAGAGAAGAAGGGGAACAAAAAAACCTGAAGAAAAAAACGAGTACCGTTTCCGGGGAATGCCCGAAAAGGTTAGAACGCCCGCTTGAACTCCGGGTAGGCTTCAAGACCACACTCGGTGACATCAAGCCCTTCGACCTGCTCATCGTCTCCCGCACGGAACGGCAGGAATCTGTTGATGATATAGATTGCCGCGTACGACACGGTGAAAACGAACACCGCAACGACTGCGACCCCTTTGAGCTGGCCAAGAAGGGTAATCCCCGCTTCGGGCTCGGCGGCGAAGATGCCGACGGCCAGGGTCCCCCAGATCCCGTTCACGAGGTGGACCGAAAGAGCACCGACCGGGTCATCCAGTTTCAGCCTGTCAAACAGCGGGACGGCAATGACGACCAGCGCGCCGCCGATGGCACCGATGATGATCGGCGTATGGATATCGTAAAGATCAGGGCCCGCCGTAATGGCAACAAGCCCGCCCAGCGCACCGTTGAGGATCATCGTGATATCGAACTTTCGGTAGCGCAGATACATAAAGATCCCCGCGATCAATGCCCCCGCCAGGCCCGCGGTATTGGTATTCATGATCGTGAGCGCCACCGTATCCGCGTTCTCTTTGCTGGCAATTGAACCGACGGAACCGCCGTTGAAACCGAACCAGCCGATCCACAGCAGCAGTGCACCCAGAACGACCAGAGGGATGTTCGATGCCGGGATGACATGGATCTTGCCGTCTTTGTAACGCCCTTTACGGGGTCCCATGATCATGATGGCCGCCAGCAGCGCCCAGCCGCCCGTCGAGTGGATGACGGTCGAACCGGCGAGGTCGTACATTGTCAGATCCAGTATGGTCCCGGCCAGTAGATCCGCGCCCCAGGAGACGTTGACAACGAGCGGATAGATAAACCCTCCCATCAGCACGGTAAAGAGGGCTATCGGCAGAATCCGCACCCGCTCGCTCACCCCGCCGCTCATGATATTGACGGTCTTCCCGACGAAGGCCATCTGGAACAAAAAGGCGGCATAGATGCTCATCCCGCTGTTCTCCCAGCCGCCGAAGGCCAGTTGGTAGCCCACGAGCAGGAACATCACCGATGCAACGGCATAGATCATCGTATTGACGGTGAGAACGGAAGTGACGTTTTTCGTACGGACAAGCCCCGCTTCGAGCATGGCGAAGCCGGGCACCATAAAGATGATCAGCGTCATCGCAAAGAGGGCGAAGAGGGTGTCGACAATATAACCGAAATTTTCCATCGCGACGCCTAAATCGCTTCGGAACCGGTTTCACCCGTACGGATACGAATCACCTTTTCAATGCCGCTGACAAAGATCTTGCCGTCACCGATCTTACCGGTACGCGCCGCCTCTGTAATCGTCTCGAGTACCTGCTCGAGTTGCTCGTCGCCTACGACCAGCTCCACTTTGATCTTCGGTAGGAAGTCAACAACGTACTCCGCACCGCGGTAGAGTTCACTGTGCCCTTTCTGGCGCCCGTACCCTTTCACTTCGCTCACCGTCATACCGGTAATACCGATATGTGCCAGCGCATCCTTTACCTCTTCAAGACGAAACGGTTTGATAATCGCTTCTATTTTTTTCATGTATTCTCCTCATAAGACTAAATGAAATCTTATCAAGAAAACCATGATCTTTTTTTAGACAAATGATTATTAATTAATCATCAAACCCTTGACAATAGTACTGGATGTACAAAATCAAGGCAGAAATCTCTGCCCTGATGGAAAATGTTATACCGCTTCGGAGCCGGATTCGCCGGTACGGATACGGATAATTTTTTCGATATCGCTGATGAAGATCTTACCGTCACCGATCTTGCCGGTACGGGCCGCTTCGACGATCGTATCGACGACCTGGTCGACCGATGCCGCCTCGACGACCATCTCCATTTTTACTTTCGGCAGGAAGTCAACGACGTACTCCGCACCGCGGTAGAGCTCGCTGTGCCCTTTCTGGCGCCCGTACCCTTTGACTTCGCTGACCGTCATACCGGTAATACCGATCTCAGCCAGTGCATCCTTCACATCCTCAAGCTTGAACGGCTTGATGATCGCTTCTACTTTTTTCATGTTGTAATTCCTTTTTACATTCCTAGAATTGTATCACCCTGCTCCCTCAAAGCGGAAGATGTTTGACACCTTCAAGCCCAAGAGCGCCAAGGGCGCGAGGGCTCTCCGCCGAGGAGAACCAAGCGTTAGCGTAAGTTCGGGGGCTTTGCTCCCGAGCCGTTCAATTTAAAGATTAAACCCGCGCTCGCCGTGAACGGATTCGTCCAGACCCATTGTTTCTGTCTCTTCGTCAACGCGTGCACCGCCGGTGATCGCAGAGGAGATCAGGTAAACAATGACCGTACCGACCAGGGTCCACAGACCGACGATCAGGACAGACTCGAACTGCACAAAGAGCTGACCCATACGATCGCCGCTTGCTTTGAGCGGACCGTCCCAGAGGAGGTCCTGATCGTTCAGCGCGAAGATACCCGTTGCGATCGCACCCCACAGACCTGCGAGGAAGTGGATACCGAAAGCATCGAGGCTGTCGTCGTAGCCCAGTTTCTTTTTCAGGATAGCCACACCGAAGAAGCCGATGAGCGCACCGACGATACCGACGATGAAGGCACCGCCGACGCCGACGAAGCCGGCTGCCGGAGTGATCGCAACGAGACCGGCAACGATACCGGAAGCGACACCGAGCAGGGTCGGTTTCTTGAACATGAACCATTCAATCAGCATCCAGGTGACACCGGCAGCCGCCGTAGCGATTGTCGTTGTCAGAACCGCCAGGCCTGCAACAGCGTTCGCACCGAATGCGGAACCGCCGTTGAAGCCGTACCAGCCGAACCAGAGGATCGCCGCACCGGCAGCGGTGAGGATGATGCTCGCCGGTTTCATGGCTGTCTTAGGATAACCTGCACGCTTGCCGAGCATGACTGCCAGGACCAGACCGGCCAGACCGCCGTTCATGTGGACAACCGTACCGCCGGCGAAGTCAAGGGCACCTTCATCGAAGAGGTAGGCACCGTCGCCGCCCCATACCATGTGGGTGATCGGTGCGTAAACCACCAGGCCCCACAGGACAACGAAGAGCATCCATGTTGAGAACTTCATACGCTCGATCGCGGAACCGGAGGCGATGGCAACGGTGATCGCTGCAAACGTACCCTGGAACGCGATGAAGACGAAGGTCGGGTAGCTGCCGGAAAGGTCAGACCAGTTGATACCGGAGAGGAAGACGTTGCCGAAGCCGCCGAACACGTTCTGCAGTGCCGCGCTCTCGTTCGCGCCGAAGGCGATGGAGTAGCCTGCAATGACCCAGACCACAAACGCTACCACGAAGGCACCCATTACCATTGCATAAGTATTGAGTACATTCTTTGTACGCGTCATCCCGGCGTAAAAGAGTGCCAGACCTGCCGGCGTCATCAGCAGTACGAACGCTGTTGACACCATCATCCAGGCCGTATCACCTGTATCGAGCGTATCCTCTGCCAGCGCCAGCGTCGGCAGAAGCATCATCATGGACAAAAGCCACTTCTTCATTGGTTAATCCTTTTTTCGCAACCTCGGCTGCGGAAGTTTCATGAAAATGGTATACAATTTTGTCGGTAATCTGCTCTATAAGATTGTTTAATTTTTAGGCACCCTTCGCTTTCCGCCGTCCATCCCCAGCGCCCCCGTCGTGTTTAAGTATATATAGGTTAATATAAGCGCCAAAAATCTTAGAACATGGGGCCTGCGGGCTCCTGTACGAGGTGGGACAAGCCATGAGCGAACCGTTGGATAACAGCGAAATCGAAAATATCAATATTGAAGAGAGTCTGCAGAGCAGCTACCTCGACTACTCCATGAGTGTCATCATCGGCCGTGCGCTCCCGGACGTACGCGACGGTCTCAAACCGGTTCACCGCCGTATCCTCTACGCGATGGACAAACTCAATCTCTCCGCCGGGGCGAAATACAAGAAATCCGCCCGTATCGTCGGGGACGTTATCGGCCAGTACCACCCCCACGGTGATACCGCGGTTTACGATGCTCTGGTCCGGATGGCCCAACCCTTCTCCATGCGTATGACCCTCGTCGACGGCCAGGGGAACTTCGGTTCTATCGACGGCGACAACGCGGCAGCGATGCGTTACACCGAAGCGCGTATGACCAAGTATGCTGGGGAGCTTCTCAAGGACCTCGACAAAGAGACCGTCAATATGATCGACAACTACGACGCAACGACCCAGGAGCCCGAGATCCTGCCGACCCGCGTCCCGAACCTGCTGATCAACGGTTCATCCGGTATCGCCGTCGGTATGGCCACCAACATCCCGCCGCACAATCCCAAAGAGGTTCTCTCCGCCCTCGTGCACCTTGTCGACAACCCCAAAGCGACCCTGCCGGACATCATGCACTACATCAAGGCACCTGACTTCCCGACCGGCGGTACGATCTACGGGAAAAAAGGGATCATCGACGCCTATGAAACCGGCCGCGGCCGCATCAAAGTCCGTGCGAAGACCCATATCGAACAGACCCGCAAAAAAGAGATCATCGTTATCGATGAACTCCCCTACATGGTCAACAAGGCGCGCCTGATCGAAAGCATCGCCAACCTTGTCAAGGACAAACAGATCGACGGTATCAGCGAGATCCGCGACGAATCCGACCGCGAAGGCATCCGTGTCGTCATCGAGCTTAAACGTGACGCCATGAGCGAGATCGTCCTCAATAACCTTTTCAAGTCGACCAATATGCAGACGACCTTCGGGATCATCATGCTCTCTATCCTTAACCAGGAGCCGAGAGTCTTCCCGATCCTGGAGATGCTGAACCACTTCATCAACCACCGCAAAACGGTCATTATCCGCCGTACGATCTTCGACCTTGAAAAAGCGAAGGCGCGCGCGCACATTCTCGAAGGTCTGAAGAAGGCACTGGACCACATCGATGCGATCATCAAGCTGATCCGCGCCAGCAAGGACACCGAAACCGCCAAAGAGGGGCTTATTTCCGAGTTCGATTTCAGCCCGGTCCAGGCCCAGGCGATCCTCGATATGCGCCTTCAGAAGCTCACCGGGCTTGAGCGCGAAAAGATTGAGAACGAGCTCAAAGAGCTGCTTGAACTCATCGAGTATCTCGAGAGCGTTCTGCGCAGCGAAGATGTGCTCCGCGGCATCATCAAAGAGGAGTTCAACGAGGTGATGGAGGTCTACGACGATCCTCGCCGTACGGACATCGAAGACGACTACGACGATATCGATATCGAGGACCTGATCCCGAACGAGCCGATGGTCGTCACCATCACCCACCGCGGCTACATCAAGCGTGTGCCGCTGGTGAACTATGAGAAACAGCGCCGCGGCGGCAAAGGCAAGACCGCCGTCACGACCTACGAGGATGACTTCATCGAAAGCTTCTTCACCTGCAACACCCACGATACGCTGATGTTCGTCACCGACCGCGGGCAGCTGCACTGGCTGAAGGTCTACCGCATCCCGGAGGGCTCCCGTACCGCCAAAGGCAAAGCCGTCGTCAACCTGATCCAGCTCCAGCCGGACGAAAAGATCCAGTCGATCATCCCGACGGAGGACTTCAGCGAGGAGAAATCCCTGGTCTTCTTTACCGAGAACGGTATCGTCAAGCGTACCAACCTCAGCGAATTCTCCAACATCCGCAGCAACGGGGTTCGTGCCATCGTCCTCGACGACGAGGATACACTCATTACGGCGAAAATCGCCACGACGGAGACGAAGTACCTCTTCATTCTGACGAAGTACGCGCAGTGCATCAAGTTCGAGATCGACAAGACCCGCGATCAGGGACGCAGTACCCGTGGGGTACGCGGTATCAAGTTCAAGCATGACGGCGACCGTGTCGTTGACGCGAACATCATCGACAGCGACGAGCAGGAGATCCTCACTGTCAGCGAGAAGGGGATCGGCAAGCGCACAACGGCGGGCGAATACCGCCTCACCAACCGCGCCGGCAGCGGGGTCATCGCGATGAAACTCAATGCGAAAACCGGCCAGCATGTCGTCGGTTGTGTGATCGTTAACGAAAATATGGACATGATGGCGCTGACAAAAGGCGGCAAGATGATCCGCGTCGATATGGAGAGCATCTCCAAATCGAGCCGTAATACGAGCGGCGTCTACATCGTCAAAGGCGATGATGTCGTCAGCATCTCCCGCTGTCCGAAAAAAGAGCCCGTGACCGACGAAGAGGATGAGGGCGAAGAGGGCGGCACGGAGAGTGTCCAGATCGAGCCCGAACAGCAATCTTTTGATTTAGAATAATTTTACAAGGTAGTAAGCAGTAATGAAACAATACAACGTAGCCGTCGTCGGCGCCAGCGGTGCCGTCGGCGAAGAGATCCTGCGCATTTTTGAAGAGATCGATTTCCCCCTGGCCAAGCTCGTACCGATGGCCAGCAGCCGCAGTGCCGGCAATACCGTTGAATTCCGAGGGAATGAGCTCGTCATCAAGGAGCTGACAGAGACCGTCTTTGATGAAGAGGAGATCGAGATCGCCCTCTTCAGCGCCGGCGGTTCGGTTTCGGCGAAATTCGCCCCCTTCGCCGCCGCGGCCGGTGCCGTCGTCATCGACAACACCAGCCACTACCGGATGGACGAAGAGGTCCCGCTTGTCGTCCCGGAGGTCAATCCCGAAGATATCCGCGAATGGAAGAAGAAAGGGATCATCGCCAACCCGAACTGTTCGACCATCCAGATGGTCCAGGCCCTCAAGCCCCTCGACGACGCCTTCGACCTGGTCCGCGTCGACGTCAGTACCTACCAGGCGACCTCGGGCGCGGGCAAAGCGGCAATGGAGGAGCTTGTGCAGCAGATGCAGGACTTCTTCGCCTTCCGCCTGGATGAGAGCGAACACAACAAGTTCCCCCACCAGATCGCGCTGAACCTCATTCCGCAGATCGACGTCTTCACCGACAACGGTTATACGAAAGAGGAGATCAAAATGGTCAACGAGACCAAGAAGATCATGCACAAAGCCGTCGAGCTGAGCGCTACCTGCGTCCGCGTGCCTGTACTGCGCGGCCACTCCGAAGCGATCACGATGACCTTCGACGGCACCCTCAGCGCCGCCGAAGCGCGCGAGGTGCTCTCCAAGGCACCGAACATCGTCATCCAGGACGAGCCCCAGAAGGGAGTCTACCCGATGCCGGCAGCCTGTGTCGACCGTAACGAGACCTTTGTAGGACGTATTCGGAACGATCTTTACCGCGACAATATGCTCCACATGTGGGTCGTCGCGGACAACCTCCGCGTCGGTGCCGCGACCAATGCCGTGCGCATCGCGCAGAAATGGGTAGAGATGGGAGGTGCGGATGTTTGAGAAACTGTTTGAGTCCGGTCTCTGGAACAGCCGCCTTTTCACCCTTTTTGCCGTTGTCTTTTCGCTGATCGGCGCGATTATCCTCTTCGTCGTCGCCAGCCTCGACATCTGGGGTGTCCTGGTCCTGGTATGGGACGTTGTCGCGCACCACGCCCACCCGGAACACCTGCACGAGGACGTTGTGTCGAGCATCATCGGGGCCATCGATCTCTATCTCATTGCCATC
Organism: Sulfurimonas sp. HSL-3221; assembly: GCF_021044585.1. Taxonomy (GTDB): domain Bacteria; phylum Campylobacterota; class Campylobacteria; order Campylobacterales; family Sulfurimonadaceae; genus Thiomicrolovo; species Thiomicrolovo sulfuroxydans. Next base: position 2,183,365 of record NZ_CP087998.1, read on the forward strand.
GTGTTACTGATCTTCAGCCTCGGGGTCTACGAGCTCTTCGTCTCCAAGATCGATGCGGCCGAAGATGAGGACGGCAAAAGCTCCTCGGTGCTGCAGATCCACTCCCTCGACCAGCTCAAGGACAAGATCGCCAAGGTCATCGTCATGGTCCTGGTCGTCAACTTCTTCCAGCGCGTCCTGCACACCCAGTTCAACGGGGCGCTGGAGATGCTCTATTTCTCGGGGTCGATCCTGCTGCTGGCGCTCGCCCTCTACTTTCTGCATAAAGGCGATCAGCAACACTGATCGTCCGCAAATTCAATACCCATAGGAATATAAATGAGTAAAATTTTCGTCGATGCCTGCCTCGGAAAAGAGACACCGTATACCCCTGTCTGGATGATGCGCCAGGCCGGCCGCTACCTGCCGGAGTATATGGAAGTCCGCGCCAAAGCGGGCAGTTTTCTCAACCTCTGCCATGACCCGGAAAAAGCGGCGGAAGTCACGCTCCAGCCCCTTGATATCGTCGGCGTCGACGCGGCGATCCTCTTCAGCGACATCCTCGTCATTCCCGACGAGATGGGAATGGACCTTTCCTTCGTCAAGGGCGAGGGTCCGAAGTTCAGCGACCCGATCGAAACGCAAGCTGATGTCGACCGCCTCATCGGCGGCGAGGAAGCAGCGGACAAGCTCACCTACGTTTACGACACGATCAAGCTGCTGCGCAAACAGCTCGACGAGCGCGGCGACGAGAAGGCACTGATCGGCTTTACCGGTGCCCCCTGGACCCTGGCGACCTACATGATCGAAGGCCAGGGCACGAAGACCTACAACATCTGCAAGAAAATGATGTACTCCAACCCGGAACTGCTGCACAGCGTCCTCAAAAAAGTCACCGAGGTCGTCAAGTACTACATGGAGAAGCAGATCCAGAGCGGCGTTGACGTCGTGCAGATCTTCGACTCCTGGGCCGCGGCGATCGAACCGGGCAAATACGACGAGTTCTCCTGGCAGTACATGGTCGAGATCGCCGAGTACCTCAAAGAGAAGTACCCGCACGTGCCGGTCATCATGTTCCCCAAGGGGATCGCGGCCTTTATCGAGCGCGGCCTCGTCTACGGCAATTTTGATGTCATGGGCATCGACTGGGGGACGCCGATGGCCCTGGCCAAGGAGAAACTCGGGGACAAATACGTCCTGCAGGGCAATATGGAGCCGTGCCGCCTCTACTCCAAAGAGGCGACAACGGCCTGCATCGAAGTGATCCAGAAGACGATGGGCGGCAAACGCCACATCTTCAACCTCGGCCACGGCATCCTGCCCGACGTTCCCGTCGAAAACGCCATCCACTTCGTCAACGAGTGCCACCGCGTCAGCACCAAAGCCTGACGCCTAAGAAGCAGGACCCAGGGATGAGTGCGATCTTCGGCCCGGTCAACTCCCGCCGTTTCGGTACCTCCCTCGGTATCGACCTCTCCCCCGGTCTCAAACAGTGTAACTTCGACTGCCTCTACTGCGAGCTCGCCCCCGCCGCTCCCGTCACGGAACAAAAGCAGCGCAGCGGCGTCGACGAGATCATCGCCGAACTACGAAGCGCCCTGGCCGAGCATCCCGGCATCGATGACATCACCGTCACCGCCAACGGCGAACCGACCCTCTACCCCGAACTGGATGCTCTGGTAGACCGTATCGACGCCGTCAAAGGCAATACGAAGACCCTCATTCTTACCAACAGCGCCACCCTGACCGACCCGAAGACCTTTGCGACCCTGCTCAAGTTCGACCAAGTCAAGCTCTCCCTCGACGCGGTTACCCCGGAGGTCTTCCGCAAGATCGACCGCCCGGCCGAAGGGATCGAGATCGATGCGCTCGTGGATGCCGTCAAAAGGTTCGCCGCAGCATACCGCGGCGACCTCTACCTGGAGATCCTTTTCGTCCACGGCCTCAACGACACCGACGAAGAGATTGCGTCACTCGATGCCGTACTGCATGACATCCCCTGCAAACGGGTCGATATCGGGACGATCGACCGCCCGCCGGCCTACCCCGTGCAGGGCCTCAGCTACGGAGAGCTCCACGAGGTTGCCTCCAAATTCGCCCCGGACCTGCCGATCCACATTGCCTCCCGGACCCATGCCGAATCGTGCCAGGGACGCTATAGCGATGACGCGATCCTCAACACCCTCGACAAGCGGCCGCTGAGCATGGAGGACATCGCCCTGCTCTTCGACAACGACAGCCGGGAGCGTTTCCAGGCCCTCGTTGAAACAGGGCTTATTGTTGCCGAAGACAGCTCCGGGATCACCTTCTACATGCCCGCCAAAAACCTTCATCGAAAACGCGCAAAGAATCCTTGACTTTTCAGGGAGTTTTCCTTATAATTTCGGCCTCTTAACGATTCCGGATTAGCTCAGCGGTAGAGTAGGTGACTGTTAATCACTTGGTCACTGGTTCGAATCCAGTATCCGGAGCCATTTTCTTCGACGCTTTTTCCTTTACTCTTCGTTGTCACAGCACTCACGTACATAAGTACGCTTCGTACTATTCCGCCTCGATTAAAGAAAAAATCGCCTTCGAAAATTTGAATGGGCTTGCTCTACCCAAATCAACATTTTTTTTGATGCATCATTGTCGACAAGCTCATGTATAGCAGTACACTTCACTTATCTGCCTTGATGTTAGAAAAAATCGCCTATAAAAGTCTTCTCGCTTCAGAACCATCACCCTTCGTAGCTGCGGGCGATGCGCCGGAAATCCTCCGAACGTTCCATCAGTTCCGCGAAAGTGCCCGCGTCTGTGATTTCGCCCGCTTTGAAGAAGTAGAGTCTGTCGGCGTGTTCTACCGTCGTGAGGCGGTGGGCGATCATAATGGTGATCTTGTCTTTCGTGTAGGACGCCAGTGCCTTTTGGATGCGGAGTTCGCTCTCGTTGTCCAACGCGCTGGTCGCCTCGTCGAGGATCAGCACGGAAGCGTTCTTGTAGATGGCCCGCGCGATGGCGATGCGCTGGCGCTGGCCGCCCGAGAGGTTCGCACCCCCCTCTTCCATCAGGGTATGGATCCCCTCCGGCAGCCCCTGGGCAAACTCATAGGCGTCGGCCAGTTTCAGCGCCTCGATGACCCTCGCTTCGTCCAGTTCCAGACCGTAGGCGACGTTTTCGGCGAGGCTGTCCTGCATGACGTAAACGCGCTGGGAGACGACGGCCATCTGCTTGAGCAGGGAGCGGTGGTCATACTCCCGCACGTCCCGGCCATTGACGCGCAACTCTCCCTCTGATGGATCGTAAAAACGCAGAAGAAGGTTGACCAGCGAACTCTTCCCGCCCCCGCTGTCGCCGACAAGGGCGATCTGCTCGGAGGGGTGGATGGAGAGCGACACATCCCGCAAGGCGCGTGTCTCCCCGTAATCGAGTGCGACATGGCTAAATCCGATCTCCCGGATCGGTTCCTCCAGAAGCGCACTCCCCTCTTCGATCATGCTTTCGCGGTCGAGGACGCTGAAGATCCGCTCGCTGGCGGCGATGGCGTTCTGGATCTTCCCGTAGATGGAGCTGACGCGCCGCAGCGGCTGGAAGGTGAGCCCCACGGCCGTCAGGAACGCCGTAAACTCCCCCACCGTCATCTGGTTGTTGAACACCTGCTGCCCCGCGATAAAGATGACGGCGGCCAGGCCTGTAGCGCCCAGGACCTCCATCATCGGCGAAACGATCTCGTTCGTGTAGACCGCTTTCATGTTCAGCTTGAAGAACTTGTTGTTCTCCGCATCGAAGCGTCCCATCTCGTAGGCCTCCGTCCCGTTGGCCTTGATGATCTCGGCGTTGTTGAAGACCTCGGTTAGGCGAGTAACGACATCGGCATTCTTCTCCTGTGAGCGGTGCGAGAGGCGGCGCAGGCGCTTGGCAATGAGGATCAGCGGGTAGATCGCCAGCGGCAGCACGACCAGTGAATAGAATGCCAGTTCGGCGTTGAGGTAGATGACGTAGACGACGAGGCCAAGTGCCGTCAAAGACTCCCGGACCAGTTCGGGCAGCATATTGGAGACGAAGTACTGTACCCGGTTGATATCGTTGGTGATGCGGCTGATCAACTCCCCGCTGCGGTTGGCGTGCAGGAAAGCCATATCCAGGTGGAGCATGTGATCAAGCAGCTGTGATCGCAGCCTGGTAATGATATGCTGGCCTATGTAGTTCATGAAAACGGCCTGGAGGTAGCGCCCGACCGATTTGACGACGTAGATGCCGATCATCATCAGGGGGATATAGTAGAGCATCTGCGGATCTTTCTCGATGAACATCTTGTCCATCAGCGGCTGCATGATCTGCGCCGTCGCCACGGTGGCGAGCACCGTCATGATGATCCCGATCAATACGATTGAATAGTAGCCTTTATACCCCTTGATATAGGGCCAAAACCGCCTAAAAGTCTGTTTCATTCACTCCCCTTTTCCCATACGGGTTTCGCCTGTTCATGCGCCTGCCGCACCAGGTATTCGGTCACGGCCAGTGCGGCGTTGTACTTCTGTTCGCAGTCGCGCTGCTGTTCGTTGGCGGCATGGCCGGTTTTGAACGCACCCCCGCTTGAGACGACAACTCCGGCGTCGTTGTAACCGCAGTGTAGAGCATTCGGGTCATAAAGGTCTTCCCCCACGGCCGTATAGGCCGTTTTGGAAAGGGTACGGCCGTAGAGCGTCGGGAAGAGGTCGTTGTGCGACGCGCTGACGTTGCGGTCGAACGGTTCGACTCGCAGGTACGGCGGCAGGTAGAGATAGAAGGGAATCTGTTTCCCCTCCTGAAGGGGATGGTCGTAATGCATGATCCCCTCGATAGTGTTGTTATCCGCGGTGATGGCAACGACGGTTTGCTCTGCGAGTGCTGACGCTTTGACCCCATCCATGAAACGCCCGGCCATATCGAGGGCGTACTGGTAGTCCTGCAGCCGACGGTGCGCCAGGTCCATATCCCCGGTAATGTGCGCCTGCAGTTTTTCCGTAAATTCCAGCGGCTTCGAGTCATAGCTTTTGGAGAGGACATACGGGGGGTGATTGTTCGTCGTCAGGATAAAGACGAACTGGGGAGTCGTCGCCTGCTCCAGCTTCTGCAGCACGAAGTCATAGGTATACCGGTCGTAGACCCCGTAATCATGCTCTTCCGCCCCGGGGAAGAGACGTTCGATGTCGCTTTTCCCCTCGACATGATCAAACCCCTGCTCTTTGAAAAAACTGCCGACGTTGCGCCACGAGAGGTCCCCGCCGTAGACGAAATTCGTCTCATAGCCCGCCTTTTTGTAGATCCGCGCCGCTGCCTGGGGGAAAGCGGTACGCTGGTAACGGCTCTGCCCGTAGGCGATGCTGCCCGGACGGGCGACGACGTTGAGCAGAAAAGGCTCCATCGACGCGATCGTCCCGTTGCCGCCGGAGATGAAGTTTGTAAAGAGGATATCCTCGTCAAAGTGCCGCTTGAGCCGGCGCAGGATATCGAAAGTAGGGCTCTGATACTGCAGGATCGGCGCCCCGAAACTCTCCACCATGACAACGACGACATGGGGCGGTTTCGCCGCTGCCGCTTCATTCGGCTGCGTTGTCCGCAGCAGGTTCGACGCGAGATCGGCCGTATTGATTTGGTCCCGTCCGAGATAGTCCCTGAAGGCCTGCGGCACTCTGCCTTTGTAACCGCTGCGCTTGATCAGATCGTAACCGCCGTTTTTGTCTTTCAGGTACTGTTTGAGCGCTTTATCGAAGGCAAAGACGCCGCTGCGCGGGATGGCATTCACAAAAACGTCCGTCGAGACCTCCGGCACATCTTTGAGCAGGGGAAAAAGCCCGAGGCTGCCCCGTGCACCCACCCCGACCAGCAGCAGCAGTACGAGATAGACGGCTGCCGCTCTCATCGGACCGGTCTTGGCGGCGGAAGGACGGACGTCGCGGAAGAAGCGGCCGACGAGCCATACCAGCGCAAGGGCGTAAAAGAGGATCACTCCTATGATCAGGGTGACATTGTAGTTTTTGAGCCCGATCTGCACGAGGGCCCGGGTATCATCGTCGAAGAAGCCGAAGAGCATGATCGTGATGTGCTCCCCGAAGTAGGAGTAGAACCCGAAATCGATCCCTACCAGGGCGCTCACGATCAGGTAGACGGCGGTGAAGTATCCGCGAAAAAGCCGCGGCAGCCACGGCAGCGGCACGACGTTCCGCGCCAGGTGGTTCAGGATGATCACCAGCAGCGGCAGGGCCATGAGGTAGCAGACAAGCACCAGGTCGATCCGCAGCCCCAGGAAGAACGCCTCCGCCAACTCCCGGCCGGGGAAGGAAGTCTTCGGAGGCGAGAACTGCCAGAAGAACAGCAGACGGGAAAGGGAGAGCAGCAGCAAGAAAATCAGCTGGAGTTTCACCGTCTGCCGCAGCAGACCGAAATAGTATTGCACCGGCGAGTATGTCACGCGTCTATGCCCTTTTTAAGGCGTATTATACAGTGTTGGCACCCTCTGGTATACTTTCACAAAAAAGTGACACCATGACATCGCAGCATCTTGCCCTCTTTTTCAAAGCCAACCTGCTCACGACCGGTCTGCTCTCACTGGCCTTTGCCCTCTTCAACAGCCACTACACCCCCTCGGCCCTGCTCTTCACCGCGGCGGCCCTGCTCTCGACGACGGCGACGCTTTACCTTATCTACTGGCTGCTTCTGCGCGCTTTTTTCCGCCTGACCCGTCTGGCGGCGGTGCTGCTTCTGCTACTGTTCTTTCTCACCGATCTCCTACTCATGACCGACTTCGCCATCTACCGCATCTGGAACTTCCATATCAACGGCATGGTGCTCAATATCCTCTTTTCGCCGGCCGCCTACGACAGCCTGCAGATGACGGGCCAGGCCGTCGTAATCGTCTTCATCGTCATTGCCGTCCTGGCGGCGCTGCTGCTCCTCGGGCTGAAGCGGATCGCCCGGATTCCCGCCCAGAGGGCATTGCGGGTTAACCGCCGGCTGAACCGCAGCCTCGTGCCCCTGCTCTTCCTCGTCATCGTCGGCGAAAAGCTGACCTACGCCGTCGCCAACCTTCACCTTGACGGCAACATCCTCGAACGCACGAAGGTCGTCCCCCTTTACCAGCCGCTGCTGATGGACGACCTGCTCATCGGCACCTTCGGCATGAAAAAAGCGCAGAACGACGGGATCAGCGTCAATATCAAGAAGATTACCAACATCCGCTACCCGCTGCACCCCATCAGCGTCACCCATCCCAAAACGCCCAACATCTTCATCTTCGGCGTCGACGCCCTCCGCCCCGACATCGTCAACGACGACAACATGCCGAACATGGCCGCCTTCAAACGCGAGGCCGTCGATTTCGAACGCCACTACAGCGGCGGTAACAATACGCGCTTCGGCTTCTTCTCGATCTTTTACGGCATCAATTCCAGCTACTGGTTCGGCTTCCTCAATGCCAAGAAGGGGCCGGTACTCTTCGAGACCCTCAAGAAACTGGGCTACCAGATCAGCATCGACTCCAGCGTCAACACGGCGTGGCCGGAGTTCCGGCAGACGATCTTTTTCGACGTCCAGGACGAAATCAAGGATGATTACAACGGTACCAAGACCGAGAACGACCTGGCGACCGTCAACTATTTCGACGAGTGGCTGGGACGCCAGGAGCCGGACAGACCCATGTTTGCCTTCGTCTGGCTCGATTCGGTCCACAGCCGGGCCTACGACGACGCTTTCCGAAAGTACACCCCCGACAAGGTCAGCAGCCAGTACCTGACGGCGACCGCCGAGGAGAGAACGGAGCTCTTCAACATGTACAAAAACGCCGCCTACGAAGTCGACGACCGCTTCGCGCGTTTCATTGCCGCCCTCAAGGCCAAGGGGCTCTACGACGACGCCGTCATCATCGTCCTCTCCGACCACGGTCAGGAGTTCTTCGAGCACGACCATTACGGCCACAACTCCGCCTACGACCGCGAACAGGTCGGTACGCCGCTGTATCTCCGTATCCCGGGCACGGGACCGAAAAAGATAACCCGCCTCACCTCGCACCTTGACATCGCCCCGACGCTGATGGCGATGCTGGGGGCGGACAACCCCGCAAGCGACTATGCCCACGGGCATGATCTCTTCGCCCCGGACTACCGCCGCGAATGCGCCTTCGTCGGGAACTGGAACGAAAACGCCATCATCTGCAAAAAAGAGACTTTCGTCATCTCCGACGTCCTCTCCAAGGCCTTCAACAACGAGATACGGGATACAGAGACATACAAAAAGATCAAACTGAACGATAAGAAAAGGATGAATGAAATCATGATCAAAAGTCTGGAGGAGAACCGGCAGTTCAGCCGGTAATACGGGGAACTGAAGGTCTAGTCACCGTAGAAGGATGTCACGACGTCGATGACCTGCTGGCGCGTCGCCTCGCCCATCCCGAAGTAAAGCGGAAGGCGGACAAGACGCTCGCTCTCAACGGTCGTGAAGCGGTCTTCGCCGTGGAAACGGCTGAACCGTTTACCCGCCGGCGATGCATGCAGCGGGATGTAGTGGAATACGGCCAGTATCTCTTCCGTCTTGCAGTGCTCCAAGAAAGCGGTGCGCTCTTCGAACGAACGGCACTTGAGGTAGAACATATGGGCATTGTGCTCGCAGTGTGCCGGTATCGTCGGCAGGTCGATACCTTTTTTTTCCAGTAAGGCAAACGCATCGTAATAGTGCCGCCAGCTTGCCAGGCGGTCCGCATTGACGGCATCGGCCGACTCCAGCTGCGCATAAAGATAGGCAGCGTTGATATCCGCCGGCAGGTAGGATGAACCGATATCGACCCAGGTATACTTGTCCACCATCCCCCGAAAGAACTGGCTGCGGTTTGTCCCCTTCTCCCGGATGACCTCCGCCCGCTCGGCGAAACGCCCGTCGTTGATGATCAGCAGTCCGCCCTCGCCGCCGGCGGTGTAGTTCTTCGTCTCGTGGAAACTGTAGGTTCCGATGTGCCCGATGGTGCCCAGCGCTCGCCCCTTATAGGTCGCCTGCATCCCCTGCGCGGCATCCTCGATGACGTAGAGATCGTGGCGTTCCGCGATCGCCATGATCGTATCCATCTCGCAGCCGACGCCGGCGTAGTGGACCGGCACGATCGCCTTCGTTTTATCGGTGATCGCCGCTTCGATCTTCGTCTCGTCGATATTGAGGGTGTCGGGACGGATGTCGACGAAAACGATCTTCGCCCCTCTCAGGACGAACGCGTTGGCCGTCGATACGAAGGTGTAACTCGGCATGATCACCTCATCGCCCGGCTCGATCTCTATCAGAATAGCCGCCATCTCCAGGGCATGGGTGCATGACGTCGTCAAGAGCGCCTTGGCACACCCGAGCTCGCGCTCGAACCATTCGTGGCACTTCTTCGTGAATAAGCCGTCACCGGAGATCTTCCCGCTTCGAACCGCTTCGAGCATATACGCATCTTCTTTACCTGTGTACGCCGGTACATTAAAAAAAATCATGAGGGTCTGTCCACCTTTTCAAATCGGGATCGAAACTGTTTCAGGGGCAATACGCTTTCGCCTGTTTTGCTCTTTCGGGCATCGAGGATCCTGAGCACTCCTCGCTTGCAAACAACGACCGGGTACCCCTCTGCGTAAAAGATCACTTTGCCGATATGGCTGTCGCGGTCCTCGATCGCCACGTCTGAGCACACTTCGACGCTGACCAGCGTGATCATCTCACCGTTCAGCAACAGTTTGGCACCATCGTACGGTGAACCGAGGGCGTCCACTTCGCGTTTGATGCGATCGGCGTCTTTATGCAGGTCAATGCAGTAATCTTCCGCATCCCGCCAAAGACTGTACGTGGCTTCCGACTCCCTTTGCGGCGTCCCCGTAACCCCTTTGCCGCCGATGATGGCCGCGCTGATGGTGTTGACCAGTTTGGAATAGAGCGGCGCAATTTTTTCAATCGCCTGCTGGATGGTCATTGGATAAGCGATGTCGATCGCTTCCTGAGCGATGATATCCCCTTTGTCATACTCGTCTGCGGCGAATATGGCCGTGACGCCAAGACGCTCTTCCCCGTTGATCAGGGCGTTGACGAGTGGCGCAAACCCCCGGTATGCCGGCAAAAGAGAGTCATGGAAGATGATCAGGTTCGCCGAGGAGGGCAGCAACCAGCGCCAGCCGATCGTAAACGCATAGGTATCCGCCGCTCTTGCCGGCTCTTCCCCGCGTGCAAAAAATGCGATGCCGTACGTACTGCAAAGCTGCCCGATCCTGTCAAAATAATCCGTCTCCATCTGTGCATCCCTCGCCGAACAGACATAGGTGATCTTCTCCGTTCCGTATGCTTCGACAAAGTTTTGAAGGGTAACATACCCTTTTTCCGTCATGAGGTAAAAGACGATCATCGCTGTCCGCTTCCCTGAAAAATCTCTGCCCATTGCGTTTGCAATACGGCATCCGAAAAGAGCGTTTGGATGCGTTGACAGTTCGCTTCTTCCGTCTCTGCAGGCAACCGTTCAATCGAAAGCGGCCCGCAGCTGTCAAACAGCTGCACCCCTTTCTCCTCAAAAAGTCCCCACGTGGAGATGTCGCTTCGCAGATAGACTTTCTTGCCAAGGCCGAGCAGTGTGATGATGTTCCCCATTGCCTGCTGCCGTTTATGGTTGAACACCGCGATGTCAATCTCGGCGAGGGAGTTCAAGTACTCTTCACAAGGCAGAAACGTCATCAACGGCTGGAATTTGTCGCCGAACCACGCTTTGCCCGTTGCTGCCACCTTCTTTGCATGCTGTTTGCTTCCGTACGAAAGCGGGCAGATGATTTTGATCTTTTCATCGGCATAGGGGCGTAGCTTCTGTAGGATATCCAGATGATTGTTCGTGGGGTTTGCCGAATTTCCGACCTGGATACAGATCTCCTCTTTCTCCGTATCGGGAAGCGGGATCGCCTTGTAGGTATTGCTTTGGTACATCAGACATTCATGATAGCTGCCCTCGGCACCGTACCAGCGCCTCGCAAGCTCGTAATCGCCGCGAATGTAGGTGACGAGACCCGCAATGCGCTTGATCACCTGACGCTTTTTATACAGATAGAATTGCCGCTTAAGCTTCTTTTTCTTGGCGGGGTAGTCATAAAGGTCTCCCCCCCATACGACCCAGTACGCTTTGGCGCAGAACCGCAGGTTGTAAAAGAAAAAGTCGATGATCCCGCGGATCAGCAGACTGTGGATGATCACCTTTTCCGCCTGTTCAAAATAGGGCTTCAACTGCTTGACGGCCGAGAAATAGCGCAGCGGGCTGTTCATACTCTTGATAACGATCACATTGGGATGATCCGGTACGGGGTGCTTCGCCTGCGACACGCCCCCCAGAATGATGAACAAGTGTTCATCAGGGTTGAAATGGGTATGAATGAAGGTGATGAAGGAAGCGATGAACTTCTCGTTCTTCATGATGTGCAGGTATTTCATGCCGACGTCTTTTCCTCTGCTTCATTCTCCTGCATCTCGATCAGGATCATGTATTTCATATAGGTATTGAACCCGGAGATGATCGAGACCGTCCAGCCGGGCATGCCGTGGAACATCCCGCCTTTGACGACCAGCTTTTTGAAGAACGTCAGTCCGCCGTGCAGGAACGGGTCGTACCAGCGGGCCCGCTTCCCCTTGGCATGCAGCATGCGCGCACCCCGGGCGGCAAACTTTTCGATGTTGTTGATCATCTGCCCGTAGCTCTTGTAGGAGTAGTGCAGCAGGTCCGCGTCAAGCTCCTTGACCTTCTCCGCCTCGACTTTCGCATGGCCGATCGCCTGCGTGAACCCGGCACTGTTGCGGTTGTACAGGCGCACGAGCCGGTCCGGATACCACAGCTTGATGAAGTGTCTTCCGATAAAACTCTTCCGGCGGAAGGCGTATGCGTCATACCCGCTGTTCGCCAGATCAAGGCCGGCGATCGCTTCGACCGCGTTTGCGTCAAGCCGCTCATCGGCATCGAGGCTCAGGATCCAGTCGTTCGCGGCCAGCGGTGCGCCGAATGCTTTTTGCGGTCCGTCCCCGAGGTAGGGCTGGACGACGACCTTGGCCCCGAGGGATTCGGCGATCTCCCTCGTTTTGTCCGTGCTCCGCGAATCGACGACGAGGACCTCATCGCACACGGCCTGAACGGAACGGATCGCATCCGCTATGTTCTCCTCTTCATTCAGTGTAATGATATTTGCTGTAATTTTCTGCTTCATTCGATCCGTTCTTCGTTAATTAGGTAGTGCTTTTTTATAGGCGACGGGGATGCCCGCGTAGATGCCCGCATGCTCCAGCGGACGGTTGACGACCCCTTTGGCCGCGACGACGCTGTTCGCGGGCAGTACGCTCCCCTTCAGCACGTTGACGTCGTTCGCCAGCCAGCACCCCTCGCCGATCTCAACGCTGCCCAGCGTATAGTCGCTTTTCGAGACTTTCCCGCCGGCAAGCCTGTGGTCGTGGTCATAGACCTTGACGCTCTCTCCGAAAAGGCAGTCCGCCCCGATGCGGATCGCGTCGCGGCAGAGAATCGTGCAGTTGCGGTTGAAGAAACACCCCGCGCCGATACGGAGCGCAGCATTTTTGCGGACGCCGATCAGCGTGCCCGACTTCAGGGTGATGTCGCCCTCGATCGTCAGGGTCGCCCCCCTGGCGACTTCGATCGTAAAAAAGCCGTTAGCGTGTATGCGCCCCATCAGCTTTACCCTCTTGGAATAGAAGAGCTTGAGATAATACGAATAAATAAAAGTGTAGAGCCGTGCAATCGATTTCAATCGGTGTCCCAGTCTTGTATAGTGATAGCTAATTTTATCAGATTACCTGCCCAACAATCCTTGCGCAAGCCCTTGTGCGTTTTGAAAACATTCGGATTCAATATTCTTTTCCCCCCCGGTTGTTATAATGCTGCCCATCGTCCGTTATTTCCATCACGGCCCCGCTGTGACGCAAGTCAGAAGCACAGCACCATACCACTCACTTACAAAAGGGTTGCCGTTGTCTGTCAACTATACGATCCATCCCGACTATGCCGAGTTTGAAGCAGAGCTGCTCTCGGTCGAAGCGCAATTCTCCTCCTCGGATGAAAGCATCCACAAAGCGCGCAACGAACTGCGGATCGTCCCCATGCACGGTATCAAGACCGTCATCAAGGCCTTCAAAGTCCCCCACCTGCTCAACCGTTTCGTCTACGCCTATCTGCGCGATTCGAAAGCGAAAAAGTCCTATAACAATGGCGTCCGGCTTCTGGAACTGGACGTGCCGACTCCCCAGCCCATCGGCTACATCGAGTTCTTCCGGGGCGGCCTCTTCGCGCAGAGCTACTTCATCTCCAAATACGAGCCCTACGACTTCACCATCCGCGAAGTGTTGCACCACCGTGTCGAGGACGTCGAAACAATCCTGAAGGCCTTCACCGCCTTTACCCATATGCTGCACCAAAAAGGGGTCTGGCACGAGGACTATTCGCCGGGCAACATCCTCATACGGAAAACGGCGGATGGGTACGGTTTCATGCTCGTCGATATCAACCGGATGCAGTTCCGTCCTATCCCACCGGCGGAGGGAATGAGGAACTTCGGCAAACTCTGGGCCAAAGCGCCCGAACGCACCCTGATCGCCCGGGAATACGCACGACTCAGCGGGATGGACGAAGCCGCGGCCCTGCAGGCCATCGAGACCTGCGCGCGCAAAACCGAGGCCGCCGTTGCCCTGAAAAAGCGGCTCCGGGGCAAAAAGAAAAAAGCCTCCTAGATCCCCAGCGCGGCCAGACGCGGCCGCTTCAGACGCCATGACGGCCGTGACCTTCTGCGCGGATGCGGCGTGCCCGCTTCCAGCTGTCCCGAACGCTCGAAATACTTCTCCAGCACCGACAGGGATACGACCGCTTCGCGTTCCGCATCCCGGAAGCGCGCCACGTGGCGGTGGGCATTGGCGATAATCGCCTTCGCCTCCTCCGGGCGGGCGCTGTAGTAGGCGATCTTCTCCTCCAGATCGGAGTAGTCATCTTTGAGCAGCACGTAGTGGTAATCGGGGATGAGGGTCCCCTCCATAAACCAGGTCTCGTACTTCGGGCGGGCCATCAGCGCCAGGGAGTTGGAGGACATGATCCATTTGAGGTTCGACGCGACGTCGTTTCCTTCGATGGAGATGACGAACTGGTACTGCAGCTGCTCTTTGAGCGTCATCCGCCCCTTCTGCCACGGCACCTCTGTTTCGAACTTCGTATTCGTCTGCCCGATATCGCAGAGCGGGTGGTTATAAAAGCGCTTTACAAAAGCCCTGCGGTGTTCACCGTACGCCTTGCCGCGCCAGACGGCCATGCTTTTTTTTGCCTCGAAGGGGAGTGCATCGTTCACAAAGACGAAATGGCGCACTTTATTGAGATTCATCAGGACGGAATTGCGATTGTCCCCGGCGATGGGGCGGCTCTTGACCAGGGTCGGCTGCGGCGGCACGTGGGTGATGTCGCCGAAGAGGTAGGCGCTGCGGCACTCGGGGCGGAAATAGCGCCACCAGCCGTAAAGGTCGAAAAAGTAGGTCTTTTTTTTCGCTTTTCTGAAGGCGTCCAGCGACTGGGCTTCATTGCCGAGACGGAACGTGGCATCGCACCGGTTGTAATAGTGCAGTCTCTCTTGCACCTCTGTGTCCGTTCTCCCTTTCTCCAGCCGCGCCTCCCGGCGCGGACGGAAGAGAACACCCGGCAGCGGGTAAGCGAGCACGTTTTGAAGATAATAGGTAAACTTGCTGTTCCGGTCCGCGTCGATCCGCAGATAGCGGGAGTTCCACATCGCCATACACCCTTCGGCCCCGTCGGCGGGGCATCGTGATTTTTGGCAATGTTACAGTACCATACGGCATCCTTCCGACACGAACCGGTTACCGTTCGGATACGTCGGAAAAGCGCCGACGAGAGGACTTCCAACCATGACGCATCCCGCCACCGGCATGCTTATCGCCCACGCCAACTTCGCCAAGGGATTCCGCGGCGGCGAGCGGCAGACGCAGCTGCTGATCGAAACACTCTCGCAGCGGGGCTACCGCCAGCGGCTGCTCGTGCGCAAAGGTTCGGAACTGGGACGGCGCTGCCGGGGCATTGCGAATCTTACCGTCATCGAAATCGGCAAACCCTACGCCCTCCACCTGGGCCATCTCAAAGGCGCGGGAGTGCTGCACGCCCATGAAACAAAAGCGGCGCAGTTCGCCCTCTTCGGCAAATGGTTCCTCGGCATCCCGTACATCGTCACGCGGCGGGTCGACCACGCCATCACAAACAACGCCTTCAACCGGTCGATTTACGCCTCCGCCGCGCAGTGTGTCGCCCTATCCGAAGCCATCAAAACGGAGATCCTAAAGATCGTCCCGGGGACCGATGTCGCCATCATCCCCAGTGCCTGGAGCCGTCTGGATACAGATGAAGAGCGTATCCGTCAGCTGAATACCCGGTTTGAGGGGAAATTTATCGTCGGGCAGATCGGCGCGCTTGTCGACGCCCACAAGGGGCAGGCCGTCCTCATCGAGGCGGCCCGCATCCTGGAACGGAGCCACCCCGATATCCATATCATCTTGCTCGGGGGCGGCAGCGACGAAGACGTGCTGAAAGCGGCGGCGGCGGATCTTGGCAATATCACCTTTGAAGGGTTCGTCAACAACGTCGGCGACTATCTGGCATGTTTCGACCTCTTCGCCTTCCCCTCCCGCTACGAAGGGCTCGGTTCCATCCTCTTTGATGCCATGCAGTTCGATGTGCCCATCGTCGCCTCGAATGTCGGCGGCATCCCCGACATCATTCATGATGACGCCAACGGCCTCCTCGTGCCGCCCGGCGATGCCCGTGCGCTCGCCGAGGCCATCAAGCGCCTTTACGGCGATGCTGCCCTTCGCGCGCGGTTGAGCGCCCGTGCCCGGGACGAACTCGACGCCTACTCGCCCGCCGCTATGACCGAAAAGTACGAACGGCTCTATCGGCGCTAAGCGCTGAAAATCAGCGAACCCCAACACCCTTTACTGTATTATTATCATCACACAAACAAGGAAATACTCTATGTTCGGAAACGTCAAAGCAAAGCTCGACCTGCTTAAAGACTACTTTTATACGAAACGGGCGCTGAAAGCCGAGCCGCACCTTTTTGACCATGTCGAAACCTACTGTATGTTCGTCGGCTATCCGCGCAGCAGCCACAGCCTGATCGGCTCGTTGATCGACGCCCATCCCCAAACCACTATCGCCCACGAGCAGGATGTGCTCAAGTATATCAAGTACGGGTTTTCGAAAGAGGCCATCTTTCACCTTCTGCTGCGCAACGCCAAGGCGTTCACCGAGGCCGGCCGCGAGTGGACGGGCTATTCCTATGCCGTCGAAGGCCAGTACCAGGGCAAATACACCGACCTGAAGGTGATCGGCGACAAACGCGGGGGGAACAGCTCCAGGCGTTTCAGCCGGAACCCGGAACTGCTGAAGAAACTGAAAAAGACCATCGACCTCCCGATCAAATTCATTCACGTTATCCGGAACCCCTACGACAATATCAGCACCATGGCCTACCGGGCCGTCGGTTCGGACAAAAGCAAAGTGACGCCGGAAGCGTTAACAGGAGAACTCGAACACTACTTCTCCCTCGTGGAGACGGCGAATTCGGTCTTTAAACAGGTGGATGCGGACGATGTGATCCATATCAAAATCGAAAACTTCATGGAGCACCCGAAAGAGGAGCTGAAAAGAGTATGCGATTTTCTCGGCCTTGAGACGACCGAGGAGTATCTCGATGCCTGCGCGGCGATCGTCTATACGAAACCGCATAAAACCCGTAACGACTATACGTGGGACGACGCGCTCAAAGCACGGGTGGCAGGGGAGATCGAAAAGTATCCCTTCTTCGAAGGCTACAGCTTTACGGCTTGAAAGCGTAGCCGAGCTCTTCCATCTTTTCCCCGGCGATCTCCCAGAACTGCTCTTTCCAATGGCGCGGCCATTCGTCATACTTGGGGAAGAACTCGATCCGGTTGCGGTTGACTTTCTTCTCCAGGGAAGCACGGACCTTCGCTTCGTCATACACCAGGCCGTCAAACTTCGCCAGGATGTCGAAGATGAGCTCTTTGTTCGTCTTAAAGAGCTCCTCGAACTTGATAATCATGTCCGGCTGGGTCTCGATGGCGCGGGTGTTGACTGTTTTCCAGTACCAGGCCAGTTTCTGCAGCGCGTTCCAGTTCTCCCACAACGCCTGCGCCGGGTCGCCGGGAATATGGAAGGGGGTCATGTGGTCGTTCGTGATATAGCGGCCGCGGTTGAGCCATGAGGTCACAACATCCCTGCCGTCGCGGACGATGTGGAACACGAGGGCATCGGGGAAGGCGTCTCGGATCAGCGGAATAGCGGCGAAAAGGTGGTAGTTCGTTTCCACGTACCACTCTTCGGAATGCTTCATGTGCCACCAGCGCCGCGGCAGCGCAAAGTAGTATTTCTCCCACATTGTGTGGGGGCGCGACATCAGCTGGTGCCCCCGCTTTCTGAATGCGGGTTTCGGTTCGTGCAGGCTCCAGGAGTTCTCAACGACATTGTTGAAAAAATCGGTAAAGAAATCGGTCCCGGTCCGTCCCGTAGAAACAAAAAAAGCTGTCTTCAAGCTTTCTCCTTCTTGAATATTAAATAGTCTTCTCTGCACAGCGGTCCTCTTGGTAGAAGGCTTTTTTCGGCAATGCGACGCTATTGCCTGTGCAGTCATA
Source organism: Sulfurimonas sp. HSL-3221 (assembly GCF_021044585.1). GTDB lineage: Bacteria > Campylobacterota > Campylobacteria > Campylobacterales > Sulfurimonadaceae > Thiomicrolovo > Thiomicrolovo sulfuroxydans. Next base: position 2,201,047 of record NZ_CP087998.1, read on the forward strand.
AAGAGCATTGCATTGTAAAAAGATTGTACTCAATGCGATATTAGAAGCGAATAGCACCACTCAGCGACAAGGAGCGTACCCGCTACTTTTAAACGGGCACGTTATTGCGTTTAAGATACCACTCCACCGTCTTGACGATCCCGCTCTCAAAATTTTCGTCTGCTCTCCATCCGAGCTCCGTTTCGATCTTCGTCGCATCAATGGCGTATCGGCGGTCGTGCCCCGCCCGATCCTCGACGTAACGGATCTGTTCCTTGTAACTTCCATCTGATTTTGGTTTAAACCCATCAAGAATCTTGCACACCTTATCCGCAATGTAGTTGTTGGTACGCTCGTTGCTGCCACCGATATTGTAGACCTCTCCGCTACACCCTTTATGGTAGGCCAGGTCGATCCCTTTACAATGGTCGAGTACATAAAGCCAGTCACGGATGTTCTTGCCGTCACCATAGATGGGGATAGACTCTCCCGCAAGAGCTTTACGGATGATCGTCGGAATCAGCTTCTCGTCATGCTGCTTCGGGCCGTAGTTGTTCGAGCAATTCGTGATGACGGTGTCCATACCGTACGTGTGGTGGTAGCTGCGTACGACCATGTCGCTGCCAGCTTTTGACGCACTGTAGGGGGAGTTTGGAGCATAGGGCGTCTCTTCGGTAAAGAACCCCGTTTCTCCCAGGGTGCCGTACACTTCGTCAGTGGAGATGTGGTGGAAGCGGCACCCTTCAAACCCCTCCTTGTAAACGAAGGGTTTGTGCATCCACCGTTTATATGCGACGTCGATCAGGGTAAAGGTACCGTTCACATTCGTCTCGATAAAGACCCCGGGGTTAGCAATAGAGTTGTCGACGTGACTCTCGGCCGCAAAGTGGATGACGCCCCGGATATCCAAGTCCTCGAAGAGCTGCTCGACGAGAGCACGGTCGCAGATGTTGCCTTCGACGAAGGTGTAGCGCTCGTGCCCCTCCACCTCTTTGAGGTTCTCGAGGTTCCCAGCGTAGGTCAGCAGGTCGAGGTTGACAAGGTGATACTCCGGGCACTTCTCCAGGAAATAAGGAACAAAGTTGCTGCCGATGAAGCCGGCACAGCCGGTGACGAGAATCGCTGTCATCTCTCCTCCACCAGTTCGATAAGATACTGACCGTACTCCGTCTTTTTAAGCGGTTCGGCCAGTTTTCTGACTTGCTCGGCATCGATCCAACCGTTGGCGTAGGCGATCTCCTCGATACAGGCGATCTTGTATCCCTGCCGGTGTTCGATGGTCTGTACGAACTGCCCCGCATCCAGCAGGCTGTCGTGGGTACCCGTATCAAGCCAGGCATACCCGCGCCCCATCAGTTCCACCTGCAGCGCTCCACGCTCAAGGTACATCCGGTTCACGTCGGTAATTTCCAGTTCACCCCGTTCCGACGGTGTGATACCCTTGGCAATCTCCACGACATCGTTGTCGTAGAAATAGAGGCCCGTCACGGCGAAATTGGACTTAGGCTTTTCCGGTTTCTCCTCGATCGAGATGGCACGTCTGCTCTCATCAAATGCTACAACGCCGAAACGCTTCGGGTCCTTGACCTTATAGCCGAATACCGTGGCACCCTTTTCGCGTGCGGCGGCTTTTCGCAAAATGGTCGTAAAATCCTGTCCAAAGAAGATATTGTCCCCCAGCACCAAACAGACACTGTCATCCCCGATAAAATCCTCTCCGAGGACAAAGGCCTGCGCCAAACCTTCCGGTTCGGGCTGGACAACGTATTCGAAACGCATCCCGATATCGCTGCCGTCACCAAGCAACTCCTGAAACCGCGGCAGGTCCTTTGGGGTGGAGATAATCAGTACCTCGCGGATCCCGGCGAGCATCAATACTGAAAGAGGATAATAGATCATCGGCTTATCGTAGACCGGCAGCAGCTGTTTGGAAACACCCTTCGTAATCGGATAGAGCCGTGTCCCGCTGCCCCCGGCCAAGATAATGCCTCTCAACCTCAGACCCCAATCTGGAAGTATTCGAATCCGAGACGCGCCATACGTTCCTTGTCGAACTGGTTGCGGCCGTCGAAGAAGATGGGGCTGTTGAGGCGTTTGTCGATCTCGTCGAAGTCGGGGCTGCGGAACTCCTGCCACTCGGTGACGAGGATGAGCGCGTCGGCGCCGGTGAGAGCGTCGTATTTGCTGTCGACGTATTCGACGCTCTCGTTGCCCTTGAGATAGTAGCTCTCCGCCTCGTGGCGGGCTTTCGGGTCGTAGGCCTTGATCTTCGCGCCGCGTGCCGTGAGGGCGTTGATGATCGTGATGGAGGAGGCTTCGCGCATATCGTCCGTTTCCGGTTTGAACGCCAGCCCCCAGACGGCGAAGGTAAGGCCCGAGAGCTCCTCGCCGAAACGTTTGATCACCTTGTCCGCCATGACCATCTTCTGATCGTAGTTCACCGCTTCGACGGCGTCGAGGATCCGCGGGGTATAGCCGAAATCCTTGGCGGTTTTGGCGAGGGCCTGCACATCCTTGGGAAAGCAGCTGCCGCCGTAGCCGCAGCCCGGGTAGATGAAGCTGTAGCCGATGCGGCCGTCGCTGCCGATGCCGTGGCGCACTTTGTTGACGTCCGCGCCGACGCGTTCGCAGATATTGGCCATCTCGTTCATAAAGCTGATCTTCGTCGCGAGCATCGCGTTCGCGGCGTATTTGGTCATCTCGGCGCTTTTGATATCCATCCCGATAAAACGGTCGCTCTTTTTCATGAAGGGGGCGTAGAGGTCGTGCATGACCTGCATCGCCGTCTCGCTCTCGGCACCGATGACGACGCGGTCTGGGTGCATGAAGTCCTCGATGGCCGCGCCCTCTTTGAGGAACTCCGGGTTGGAGACGACGTCAAACGCCAGGTCGACGCCGCGCTTGTCCAGTTCTGTCTGGATCGCGGCTTTGACCTTGTCGGCCGTACCGACGGGAACCGTCGATTTGTCGACGACGACCATGTAATGCTGCATATGCTCGCCGATGCTTTTGGCGACGGCCAGCACGTACTGAAGGTCCGCGCTGCCATCTTCGCCCATCGGGGTACCGACGGCGATAAAGGCGACATCCGTCGAAGCGATCGCCTCCTGGATATCGGTCGTGAATGCCAGGGTGCCCTTCTCGTGGTTCTCCAGGACCATCGTCTCCAGACCCGGTTCATAGATCGGGATGATCCCCTGGCGCAGTTTCGCGATCTTTCCCTCATCGATGTCCACACAGGTGACGCTGTTGCCCATCTGCGCAAAACAGGTCCCGCTGACCAGGCCGACATAGCCCGTGCCGATGACGGATATTTTCATCTCTTCGCTCCTCGCGGTTTTCTTGGAGGTGATTGTACCCAATGGGGTATTAGAAATAGGATACAATAGGGTTACATTCTGACAACAAAACAGCGCATTCCGGGGAGAACGTCCCCCGTACTCCCCCGATGCCGGTAACCGGGGAGAGGGTAGTCCATGATTTTTTTGCGCAACTACTTTACGCTGTTTGCACTCGCCTATCTGCTGCTGGCGGCGACCAAACTGCTTTTTCTCGCCTTCTACGCCGATCGTTTCGGCGGCTACCCCTTTGCATCCCTGCTGCACGCCCTTGTATGGGGGTACCGTTTCGATTTCGCCGCCGCCGCCATCGTCACGCTGTTTGCGACGCTGGGGCAGTTTAATGCCCGGCTTCTGCACATCGGTGCCGCGCTGCTTCTCGGTTCGCTCGTCATGCTGCAACTCTCCGACATTCTCTACTTCGAAGATGCCTCCCACCATATCGCCTACGAGATCACCGATGTTTTCAACGATGCCGGCGGGCTTTTTATGACGGCGCTCGGGCAGAACACCCTCTTCACCCTCACCGCACTGACCGCCGTGCCGCTGATGGTATGGGGCTTCTACCGTTTTGGCCGCGCCCGGCTGCACCCGGTTCCCCTCGACCGCTACTACCTTCCGAAAACCCTGCTGCTGTTGGGCCTTTCCGTCTTCTTCATCCGCGGGATGTTCGCGCACATCCCCCTGACCCCCTGGCAATCAAGCCAGATCGGAGACGCCCGCCTGGCGCAGCTGGCACTTAACGGGAGCTACAGCGCCCTCTTCTCCCTCGTCGACACGGAAGGGCGTCTCCTGCCCCGACGCGTCGCCAAGCTTTCGCCGCGGGAAGTCAAACGGGGGTTTGCCGAAATCTATAACGACGGCAGCACCGCGAACGGCATGGACGCCGCGCCGAACGTCATCTTCTTCTTCCTAGAAGGGTGGAGCGGCGTCAATATGCAGCCCTACGGGCATGCGCTCCAGACGACACCCTTTTTCGACAGTATCCTTCCCCGTTCGCTCCGTCCGAAAGCCGCGATTGCCGGCGGTCACCGGACGACGGAAGGGATGTTCACCACCCTCGTCTCCTATCAGAACCCCCTTGCCAGGAGTGTCGCGAAAACCCAGCTGCAGAACTTCCGCTACCGTTCGGTCATCGACCTCTTCAATGCCCGCGGATACCGCAGTATCTTCTTCCAAGGGACAGCCAAGGAGACCAGCGGCACGGGCGCGCTGGCACAAAAACTGGGTTTTCGAGAAAGCTACGGCAAAGAGGACGTGACCGAACGCCGATTCGGAAGCAACTTCTGGGGCGTCTACGACCAGGACCTCTACGCCTTTACCCTGCAGAAACTCGGGGAGAGTTCTTCGCCTTTCGTGCTCGGTATCAACGGTGCCACGACCCATGACGACAAGCTCCCGGAGGGGGTCGGGAAAACCCGTTTCGCCGATGATGAAAAACAGAACAACCGCCTGAATGCGCTGCATTTTGCGGACGCGGCCCTGGGAGAGTTCGTCGCGGCGGTGCAGGTACGCTACCCGAACACGCTCTTTGTCTTTTTCGCCGACCACTGCGGCGGAGGCGTCGACGGCACCTTTGAGAACTTTATGATCCCCCTTGCCTTCTACGGTGCCAGCATTGCACCGCACTACCTCGACCATTATGTGTCGCAGCGTGACATCGCCCCGACCGTCGTCGACATCGTCTTCGGGGATTACAAAAAACTGATGCCGGATTTCAGCGGAAAATCGCTTGTCAGCGATCACCATTTCGTCGCCGATTATTACCGCAACGGCATCTTGGGGTGGGTCGAGGGGATGCAAGCCGTCGAGTACCTTGCTGACACGGGAGAAGTCACCTGCTATGACGTCTCCCGATACAGGGCAAAACCCGCAGCGTGCGAGCGCAATTCCGAAGACTATACCCTGCGCGCCGCCGCCTTTACCGACGTCTCCCAGCGACTGCTGTTTGCCGGGGAAACAGGCCGTTTCCATACCTACCGCGCAACCCGGCCGGCGTACGCCTCTCTGGCGGGCAGACGCTGACACCCGCTTCGCTATAATACGTCCCATGAAACCGCCGTACGCATGGGATTTCCACTCCGATCAGCCTTATCAGCTCAAAGACCGCGCCCTCAAACACAGGCTGCGCAAAGCGCAACGTGCCTCCCTCGTCAAAACGGCGCTCTCGGGCCTGCTATGGCTGCCGCTGGCCCTCCTGGCCATGCCCTTCCTGCGCCGCCACCCTATTGACGCCCCCCGCTTTGCCGGGCTGGTCGTCGACCCTTTGCGCGCGCCGGACGCCACGTTGAAAGCGGTCGCTTCGCTCGGTGTCGAGGAGCTGTTGATCCGGGTCAAACTCTGGGAGCGCAGCGAACTGGACAGTATCGTCTCTTTCGTCAGGCAGCTTGAGGGGAAACAGCTCTTTTTCGTCCTGATGCAGGACCGCGAACACATTGAGGACGCCGCACTGCGAAAAGAGACGCTCGAACAGACCTTTACCGCCCTTTCCCCCTTCGGGAACCGCTTTCAGATCGGGACCACCCTCAACCGTGCCAAATGGGGGTTTGCCAGTGTCAACGAATACCTGGATTTTTTCAAAACGGCGCAGCATCTCCGTGACGATGCTTTCCCGGAGCTGCAACTTATCGGCCCGGGCGTCATTGATTTTGAATACCACTTCGCCGCCCACGCCCTTTTCAACCTCCGCGGTGTTCGCTTCGATGCCGTCAATGCCCTGCTCTACGTCGACCGCCGCGGGGCGCCGGAAAACACCCAGGCCGGGTGCGACCTCCCCTGCAAGATCAACTTTCTCTCCTCCCTGGTGATGCTCTCCCCCCGTGCAAAGCGTCCCCTTTACCTCACGGAGGCGAACTGGCCGCTGACGGGGACGGCCCCTTATGCACCGACCAGCGAAAAGGAGTGCGTCGACGAGGAGACCTACGCTTCGTACATGGTGCGCTACTACCTGCTCGCCCTGGCCACGCAGCAGGTCGCGACCGTCTACTGGCACCAGCTCGCCGCCCCGGGCTACGGTCTCGTCGATACGCGGGAAGGCTGGCGGGAACGCCCGGCATTTCACGCCTTCAAAACCATGACTTCCCTGTTGAAAGAGGCGCGGCACATCGCCCTTCAGCAGCGCCGCGAACGGTTCGAAATGGTGCTGCAGCGCCCCGAAGGCCTGCTGCGCATCTTCTGGACGAACGGGACCGAGTATACCCAGCACTTTGCCGAGCCCCGCCACTTTATCGGCCGTGACGGCAACCCCTTTACGACGGATGCCCTCACGGTCGCCGGCGCCCCGGTCTATCTGATTGAAAAGGACGAAGCGTGAAACTGCTGATCATCCTGCCCAACTGGCTCGGCGACGCGCTCATGGCCACGGCCGCCATCGAGTCACTCTGCGAATGCTACCCCCAGGCGCGGCTGACCCTGGTCGGCTCCTATGTCGCTATCGAAGCGCTCAAACACCACCCGATGTGTGTCAATGCCTACGTTGACGAGACAAAGAAGGGCGGGAACCGCCTTGCCAACACCTACCGCTTCGCCAAAACGATCGGCCGCCATGACGCCGCCGTCAGCTTCCGCAACCAGCTGCACGCCTCGCTACTGCTGCGCTGGACGGGGACCCCCAGAAGCGTCGCCCGTGCGAGCTGGCATGCGCGGCTGCTGCTCAGCGACGCCGTCGCCCTTTCGCGCGAGGAGCATCTGACGGCGCAGTACCAGCGGCTGGCCGACCGCCTCTGCGGCACCGAAACCGTGCCGGGGCCGCTGCGCCTCTTCATCCCGCCCCACACCTTTGAACGGCCGACGCTCGGCATCAACCCGGGGGCGACCTACGGTTCGGCCAAGCGGTGGTACCCCGAAAAGTTCGCCGCCGTCGCCGCCCACTTCGCCGACCGCTACGACATCGTCATCTTCGGCGGTCCCGGCGAAACGGCCATGGCGGAGGCGATTGAAAAGGATCTGCAGGCACGGGGGGTGGGGAACTACCGCAACCTTGCCGGAAAAACGACCATCACCGAACTCTGCGCCGCTGTCGGGGGACTTTCGCTCTTTGTCACCAACGACAGCGGTCCGATGCACGTCGCGGCCGCCTACCGCGTCCCCACCGTCGCGATCTTCGGCCCGACGCGCCACAAAGAGACCTGCCAGTGGGGCAACCCCAAAAGCGCCATCGTCCGCCACGACATGGAGTGCGCCCCCTGCATGAAACGCGAATGTCCCCTTAAACACCATGAATGTATGAAATCGATTGAAGCGTATGAAGTCATTGAGGCAGCAGAAAAACTTATTGTCTGATTCTGCCTTGTCAAAGGCTAGCTTCAGTGCCACAGCGGCCAGCGTAGCTTATGGGACTTTGTTCCATGAGCGTGTTCATCAATGGTGACACCATGAATGTATGAAATCGATTGAAGCGTATGAAGTCATTGAGGCGGCGGAGCGTCTGATCGTCCAGCCCCGCCGAGAAAGAAAGTGTTTAAAAGCGGAACTTGACGCCGACGTACCACGCCTCGTTGAAGGTGAAGTCCCCGCCGGGGAGATCGAAATCCGTATCGATTTTCCGGTAGCCCGCCGTCACCGCGGCGCGGTCGATGATCCGGATATCGAGGGAGAGGTCGTATTCGAGGTAGTTCTTCGCATCCTGCCACGCCAGCACCTCCGGTGCGTAATAGAGCGCCCCGCCCACGATAAAGGGAACCGGCAGGTTCAGCGGCAGCTCGTAACGCGCAAAAACACCGATCGGCAGGGCGTCAAAATCGTACCCTTCGATCGAGGTATAGACGAATTTCACCCCGAGCCCGAGGGTCAGGGCATCGGTGCCCGAGAGACGCTGCGCTACGGCAAAGTGCGCATCGAAGAGATCGTGGTCCTTGTCGCGGAGTTCGTCGCTGTGATGATAGGAGCCGCGGAGGTAACGGGCCCCGAGAAAGACCGTCTCCGGATCGACGGCATCGTTGAACTGTCCCATGTCAAAGTCGAGCTTCGCATTGAGATCGTAGTTGTTCAGGTTCAGTTCCGCTTCGTGCATCGCGAACAGCGAGCAGCCGAGCGCCAGCGTGGTTACCAAAGTTTTCAGCATGTTGTTCCCTCCTGGATTCTTGCTATGGTCTTCGTCGTACTTTTGCCTTCAACGAAATCGACGAGTTTCAGCTCGCCTGCAAATTCGGTTCCGACGACGGCTTTACCCTCATAGTCCCCCCCCTTGACGAGGACGTCGGGGCGGAGCATCTTGATCAGCTCGTAAGGCGTGTCGTCGCCGAATTTGACGACATAGTCCACCGACTCGAGGGCGGCGAGGATATAGGCGCGGTCGTCTTCGCTATTGACCGGGCGTGAGGGGCCCTTGAGCGCACGGACGGAGGCGTCGGCATTGAGCCCGACGATCAGGATGTCGCCGAAGCTCTTGGCGACCTGAAGGTACTTGACGTGGCCGACGTGCAGAATGTCGAAACAGCCATTGGTAAAGACGATGCGTTTGCCACCGGCCCGGCAGCGGTTGACGATCCGGTCGATCTCCTCGAAGCTCTTGATGTGCGCATCGGAACTGCTCTGGTGCAGCATCGCCTCGTACTCTTCGATCTCATCCAGGGTTACCGTCGCCGAACCGATCTTGCCGACGACGACCCCGGCAGCGAGGTTCGCGAAACGGGCCGCGTCGTCGATGCTGAGCCCCGAGCTCAGCGCAAACGCGATGGAGGCGATCACCGTATCGCCCGCCCCCGTCACGTCGTAAACCTCCTGGGCTACGGTCGGGAAACGCTTGAGCTTTTCGTCGAAGATCGCGATCCCGTCTTCGGAGAGAGTGATCATGGAACGGTCGAGGCCGCACTCGCTTTTCAGCCACAGCAGCGCCGCCTTGAGACTTTCGTCGTCTTTGATCTCGATGCCGGTCGCCTCGATCGCCTCTTTTTTGTTGGGGGTGAGCAGGTGCGCGCCGCGATACTTCGTGTAGTCGCGCCCTTTCGGATCGACGAGCACCTTCTTGCCCCCCGCGCGTGCGCGGGTGATGACCCCCTGTGCCAAGGTCGGGGTGAGCACCCCTTTGCCGTAATCGGAGAGAATAATGATGTCGTAGAGGAAAAGGTCCTTCTCGACTGCGGCGAGGATCTTCGCCTCGGAGCCCTCCGTAATGGCGTCCTTGGACTCTTTGTCGTAGCGCAGGATCTGCTGGTTCGCGGCGATGACGCGGCTCTTTTTGCTCGTCTTGCGGCCCGGCTGCGTCACCAGTCCCTCCGTCTTCACCCCGATGCTTTTGAGCATCAGCGTCAGCTCCTTGCCGTTGGCGTCGTCCCCGATAGCCGAAGCGACGCTGACGGAGGCGCCCAGGGCGATCAGGTTGTTGATGACGTTGCCCGCCCCGCCCAGTACCGTCGTCTCGTTAGCGACGTCGACGACCTGCACCGGCGCCTCGGGGGAGATGCGTTCCGCCCGGCCCCAGAGGTAGTGGTCGATCATCAGATCGCCGACGACGAGGATATTGGGACGGCTGTTACGCAGCAACTGGATCATTTGACCTCTTCTTCAAAGAGGCGCTTGATCTCGGGAATGTAGGCTTTGATCCCGTCTTCGAGCTCATAGCGCGGCTTGTAACCCAGCCCCCGCATCGTGCTGCCGATGTCCGCCTCGGTGTGGAACTGGTAGCGTCCGACAAAGGGGTTCGGGATGTACTCGCACGGCAGCGCTGTCCCCAGCTCTTTTTGGAGCGTGTCGACGATGGACTGGAAGGAGCGCGCCTTCCCGGTCCCGACGTTGTAGATGCCGTTCTCTTTGGGGTGCATCGCCAGGACGTTCGCCTGGATGATATCCTCGATGTAGATGAAGTCGCGCACGATCTTGTCCGAGCCTTCGAAGAGGCGCGGGTTTTTGCCCGAGAGGAGCTGGTGGCCGAACTGTACGACCATCGAGGCGGTCTTGTTCTTGAAGAACTCCCGCGGGCCGTAGACATTGAAATAGCGCAGGCCGACGATGCCGATCTTCTCGCGTTTCATGTAATCGCGGCTGAGATGGTCCATCATCAGCTTGGAGAAGCCGTAGACGTTCTGCGGCGCCTCGACCCCGACGCGCTGCGGCGAAGGGGCGTCACCGTAGGTCGCGCCTGAAGAGGCGTAGATCATATTGGCCCCCTGGCGCACCGCCATGTCAAGGAGGTCTTTATAGGCGTTAAGGTTGGTGCGGATCATTAGGTCCTGCTCCAGCGCCGTCGTGTCGGAGATCGCCGCTTCGTGGAAGATGTAGTCGAAATCGTAATCTCCCTCCAGCTTGGCCAGCAGCGCCTTGTCGTTGATGTCGCCGCTGATCACCTCGCCGCGGAAGCCGATCAGGTTCTTGAAGTGACCGAAGCTTTTAAGGTTGCCGTTGCTGAGCGTCTCACCGCTGCGGAAGCTGTCGAGGACGACGACATGGGCATCGGGGTGATTCTCCTGAAAATAGAAAGCCAGGTTCGCGCCGATAAAGCCCGCGCCTCCCGTGATCAAAATCGTCTTGTCTTTCAGGTCGTCATCAATATAGCGCATCGTTTTCCCCATGTTAAAAATAATGGGGATTTTACCATTTTGAACGTAACAACCCTCTAAGAGCCTGTTTATTCAACAGAAGTGAACATCTCGTTAAGCGAAACTAATAGGAATGATTAACAATGTTTAAGAGTCAAATCTGTATAATGAACCCCGAAATTTTCACTTGGAGACCTAAAAATGAAAAAAATCGCTCTGACTCTGCTTGTTGCTAGCGTATCTCTTATGGCGGCTGACGGTGCTGCTCTGTACAAAAAATGTGCTGCATGCCACGGTGCAAACGGCGAGAAAAAAGCCCTCGGCAAATCTCAAGTCATCAAAGGCTGGGATGCTGCTACGACTGAAGAAGCGCTCAACGGTTACAAAGCCGGTACACGCAACATCCACGGTATGGGTGCACTGATGAAAGGTCAGGTTGCTCCGTACTCTGAAGCAGACATCAAAGCTGTTGCAGCTTACATCGCTGGCCTGAAGTAATTCCGGCCCCGTTCCGCATCCCTGCGGGACACCTCTTTTCTAGACGCAATTTTCCACCCTACCCCGCTTTAACAAAACGTTCAACCGCATCCATACGGACATCAGCTATATTCTCACCGGACTGACAGCGATTACCCCTAGCAGTTTCAGCCTCAACGGCCTAGCGCATCCACTGGTCCAGAATGATCAGCACCAGGAAAACGATCCCGAGGTAGCCGTTGACGGTAAAGAAGGCGCGATCGATCTTCGTAAAGTCCTTGCGGACAAGGTAGTGTTCATACCCCAGCATCAGCGTACTTGCTGCCACAGCCATCCAGGCAAAAAAGCCCAGCTCCGCCGCCCAGACGAACATCCACCAGAACAGCACCGTATTGAGGTGAAAGAGGGTCGAGATGAAGAGGGTCGCTTTCGGGCCGTAGACGGAAGGCACGGAGTGCAACCCGTGAAGCTTGTCGAATTCGATATCCTGCAGCGAATAGAGCAGATCAAAGCCGGCGACCCAGAAAAGGACGCCAAGGGAGAGCAGCACCGACCACTGCGGCACACTTTCGCTCACCGCAACCACCCCGGCCAGGGGCGCAAGTCCCAGGGAAATGCCCAGCACGACATGGGCCAGCTCGCTGAAACGCTTGAAATACGAATAGCTTCCCAGTACCGCCAGGACGGGAATCGCCAGCATAAAGGCCAGGTCGTTGATCAGGTAGGCGACAATGATAAAGACGAGGGCGTTGACAACGGAAAAAAGCAGGATCGTCGTGCTGTCAAGACGGCCGTCGGCATTGGGGCGCTCCTGGGTCCTCGGATTCAGCGCGTCGATATCGCGGTCGGCATAGCGGTTGACCCCCATGGCGAAGTTGCGCGCCGATATCGCCGCAAGGATCCCCAGCAGCAGCAGCGAAAATCCGAACCATCCCCCGGCGGCGACGATCATCGCGATAAAGATGAACGGAAGAGAGAAGATGGAGTGCTGGAACATCACCAGCTCATTGAAATCATGCAGTTTGGCGACGATGCGTTTCACCCGGCTACTCACTTTTTTGTTTAATTGTATCAAAAATCAGCATAGCCGAGGCATCCTGGTCAAAGAGAGGCCTGCGCAGAAACGACAAAAAGCGCTGCCGGACCCGGGGATGGGCGAAGGCGTTGATATGCCCGGCATCCGTCACGAGCCAGAAGGCGCGCGGCCGCGCCGACGCATCAAAGAGCTGCCAGCTGTGGTTGGGGGAGATGATGCCGTCTTTGGAGCCGGCAAGGTAGAGCTTCGGCACCGCCAGCGACGGGGCGATCCCGATGGGATCAAAGCGGTCCGTCAGGGCCAGCGTCGCGCTCCACTGCACCGGCCACCCCACGACGGAGCGGTCAAGTGCCTCCCTGCCCGCCTGGGGCAGCGAAGCGAAGGTACTGTCGAAGACGGCCAGCGCAATCCGCTCCGTCCCCCGCCGCGCCAGGGCATTAAACAGCAGCGCACCCCCCAGCGACTGCCCGATGACGGTCACCTTTCCCCCGCGCCGGGCCAGCACGTATCCCAGGGCGGCTTCGGTGTCCTCCACCGCCCCCTCCAGCCCCGGGGTGCCCTCCGAGGTGCCGTACCCCCGGTAATCGAAGATAAATACCTCGTACCCCGCCCGTACCAGCCAGTCAAACCCGGTAAAGTGCGCCGAGATGTTCTGCGCGTTTCCGTGCACAATGATCACCGTTCCCAGCCGTGCGGATGGCGGTTCGAGCCACCAGCCCGACAGCCGCGTACCGTCTTTCGAATCGAAGTGCGCTTCCCGGTAACTGAGGTTGAGATCCGAGGGCGTCGTGTAGAGCCGCGAATCGGGCTGGAACACCATCGCTTCGCACCCCCATAACGCCAACAGCGTCACGATCGCAACCGCATAGCCCGCCAGTTTCATCCTGCTTCTCCTTGTACCCGTTGCACACAACTTTAACAGCGATTGTAGCGTATACTGTCGTCATGAAAACGATCGCCCTCATCGGACCCACGGCCTCGGGCAAGAGCGACCTCGCCCTGCAAGCCGCCGCCGTCACGGGTGCACGTATCCTCTCCCTTGATTCCCTCAGCATCTACAAAGGGATCGACATCGCCTCCGCCAAGCCCACCATTGAAGAGCGCGGGGAGATCATCCACTACGGCATCGACGTCCTGACGCCGGACCGGCCCTTCGACGTCACGACCTTCGTCGACCTCTACCGGCAATCCCGCCGCGACTGCGAAGCCGCCGGTGTGCCGCTGATCATCGTCGGCGGCACCTCCTTTTATCTCAAGGTGCTTTTCGAAGGGATCTCCGAAACCCCCGTCACCGATGAAATAACGCGGCAAAAGGTCGCGGCAATGCTGCAGGACCAGGCGAAGGCGTACGCCCTTCTTCAGAGCGTCGACCCCGCTTATATGGCCGGGATCGACGCCAACGACCGCTACCGCACCGAAAAGATGCTGACGATCTACCTGCAGACGGGCACTGCCCCCTCGGCATGGTTTGCGGCCCACCCCCCCGAACCGATCCTGACCGATGTCCCCCTCTTCGCAATCGACGTCCCCCGCGACCTGCTGCGCGAGCGTATCACCCTGCGCACCCACAAGATGATCGCCTCCGGGCTCATCGATGAAGTCGCCCGTCTCGAGCAGCAGTACGGGCGTGTACCCAACCCCATGAAGGCGATCGGCATCATCGAAGTGCTGGCGTTCCTTGACGGGAAAGTCTCCAAAGAGGAGATGACACAACAGATCATTACCCACACGGCGCAGCTTGCCAAACGGCAACAAACCTTTAACCGCAACCAGTTTGCCTCACAAACCCTGCTGCCCTACGAAGCACTGCTGGAGCCCATAATTTCCGCTCTTTCCGATTAACTTTTACGCCCATTTCACCTTAATTCCCTCCGTGTTATAATAGATAAATATACACTTAATAATATCGATCAATCAGGGAGTGCAATAATGAAAGGTAAAATCGCCTTACTCGCAGGCGGCTGGATATTAGTTGTCCTTTTCTCATGGACATGGGAGTTTTACCATAACAAAAACCTTGAGGAGGACGCCATGCTCAAAAGCGGGCGGGCCTTCTTCCAGCAGATTGTACTGACCCGCGAGTGGAATGCACGCCACGGCGGGGTCTACGTATTCGCCGACGAATCAACACCGCCTAACCCCCACCTCAAGAATGTGCGGCGGGACATCCCTCTGCCGGATGGGCAGCTGCTGACCCTCGTCAACCCAGCCTATATGACCCGCCAGCTCTCCGAACTGGCGGAAAAGTACGACGGCCTGCAGATCCATATCACCAGCCTACGTCCGATCCGTCCCGAGAATGCACCGAAAGCCTGGGAGCGCACGGTACTTGAATCCTTTTACCACGGTGCAAAGGAGTACGGCGCCTTTTTCGACGGCGGGTACCGTTACATGGCACCGCTCTATACGGAGAAAAGCTGCCTGAAATGTCACGCCTCCCAAGGCTACAAGGTCGGTGATATCCGCGGTGCTGTCAGCGTCACCATCCCCCATATTACCGCCCCGCAGCTTCCGCTGGGCGGAGGCCATCTTCTCATCGCCCTAAGCGGGTTAGGGATTATCCTGCTGGTCGGCTGGCGCCTGCGACGCGCCTACCAGACCGTCAAAGAACAGAGTATGATCGATCCGCTCACCGGCATCGCCAACCGCCGCCACTTCATGAAGCGTCTGAAAGAGGAGTACCAACGCTCACTGCGCGAACAGCATCCTGTCGCGCTGATCATGGCGGATATCGACTCGTTCAAAGCCTACAACGACACCTACGGCCATATCGAGGGGGACCAGTGCCTACTGAGCGTGGCCCATACAATGCAAGAGGCCCTCAAACGCCCCGGCGACTGCATCGCCAGATACGGGGGCGAAGAGTTCATCATCATGCTTCCCAATACCCCTCTTGCCAACGCCGCGCATTTTGCGGAGGAGCTGCGCCGTCATATCGAAGCGCTGAAAATTCGCCATGAAAGCTCCGCCGGCGGAGACGTCGTGACCGCCAGTTTCGGGATCGCCGAAACAGAACCCGGCGACCCCGACTATGAAGCCGTTATCCGGCGGGCCGACGCCGCGCTATACGCGGCAAAAGCGGCGGGACGGAACCGCGTCAACGCTGTCGTCTGACGCTGCGCCATCCCCAGACCGCCATCGCGGCGAGGGCGATCCCAAGGGCACCGTAAAGGGCATAACGGTGCGCCTCGGCGAAAAAGAGCGTCATGGTGTGCCCCAGCAGGTAACCCGCCAGCGCAACAGCAACGGCCCAGAGCACCGCACCGGCGGCATTGAGCAGCATAAACTTCCCCGGGGCGATCCCGCTTGCTCCGAGCAGAAAGGGGGTGACCGTCCGTAAGCCGTAGAGGAAACGGAAGCCGACGATCAGCGCGTTCTGTCGGCGATGCAGCAGCGCGCGTATCCGTTCGGACTTTTCCTTCCAGCGCGGGCGTTTCTCCAGCAGTGCCGTCCCCCGGCTGCGCCCGATGAAAAAGTAGAGCTGGTCCCCGACAAAACTGCCGGCAAACGCCGAAGCGATCACCCAAGGAAGTTCCAGGTAGCCTGCGTGGGCAAGGTAGCCGCCGATCACAAGGACCGTCTCCCCTTCCAGGAAGGTGCCCGCGGCGATCATTGCATAGCCGTACGTCATCACCAGCGCTTCAAGCATGACCTTCTCCTAGATAATAAACGCCACGCCCACGGTCGACATCCCGAGCAGCAGCAGCCACAGCGCGGCAATCCGGCCAGCGGCAAAACCTCCGAACCAGACGGCATAGATCGCTTTGAGCAGATTGTTGCTGCCTGCGGCGATCATCACCGATGAGACGATCACCGGCGTTTTCAGCGCCTCATGGCCTGTCAGCAGTGACAGGACAAAAGGGTCGATGTCGGTAAAGCCGACAGCAAAGGAGAGCAGTTGCAGCCCGCCCGTGCCGAAATGGGCCGTCACGAGCTGCGTCGCCGCCATCATTACGACAAACAGGGCGGCAAAGAGGAATGCGGTCCCCAGCTCCAGCGGGTTTCTGTCAACACTCCCTTCCACGGGCACCGTCTCCCTGCTTTGCCGCAGGGCATAAGGTGCGGCAATCGCAAAGGCCGCCAGGGCGAAGAGCATAAAAGGGAGCAGAAGCGCCCGCGCCACCTCCGGGGTGAAAATCAGGGCGATCACGATCAGGCGCAGGTACATCATGGCCGAGGCGGCGACGATGGCCCCCGTCATCAGGCGCCGGTTCCCGATCTCGGCGGCCTTGCGCGAGAGCACGACCGTTGTCGCCGTACTGGAGTAGAGCCCGCCGATCAACCCGGCGATCAGATACCCTCGCTGGCGAAAGATGTATTTTTGGGCCAGGTAGCCGCCATACGAGATCGATGATACGATCACGACCGCGCTCCAGAGCTCGAAAGGCGACAAGGGCAGGAACGTCCCGATGCGCTGATGCGGCAGCAGTGGCAAAATGACGGCCGAGAGTAGTACCATTTTGCCGACGGTCTCCAGCTCATTGGCATTGAGGCTCTTGGACAACGCCTGCAGGCGCGGTTTGGCGTTGAGCAGAAAGATCATCAGGACGAAAACCAGTGAAGGGAGCCAGATGGCAAAACGTTCCGACAGCGGCCCGAGGGTATAAACAAGCAGCGCCGCGAGGTAGAAGAGAATCGACGGGCGACCTTTGTTGAGCTGCTGGACGTAAAAGAGCGCGAACAGCAGGGTCACCCCTCCCATCGCGGCAAGATAGGGGGCCATACCGAGCAGCCAGCAAAGATAACCGAGGATGCCGAGAAACGTATAGGTCCGTGCCGAGCCGAACGTATGCTCCTGGTCGGTGGGATGGAACCGGAGCCGGTAGGTCTTGATCTCCAGACCGATCAGGAAACTGAACATCGCCGTCAGGGCAAAATCCGCCAGCCGGCTGTCAAAGTACTCTTCCATCTATCGACTCCTCAAAAAGGCATCACCCCACCTCAGCGTCCTGTGTTCCGTCTGTCTGTCCCTCAGATCACTGCGATGCCGAACCGTTTACGATAATAGCGCAAAACCGCCATTTTTACGACATCGTTGAAGATGAACCAGATGAAAGCGTATGCCCCGACGGCGGCGGCGGCCCCCCAACCGATCGGTACCATCACGCCGAATCCGTAAACGCCGACGACGGTCCCGGCGGCGGCGCTGAGCAGCGAGGCCGACAGCAGCGGTGCCGAGGGGAAAGGACGGCGGAAAAACCACTCATCGATACGCGTATTGAAAATCGTGCCGTGCCCGGCGATGATGAGCTTGACGAAAAAGAGCGACTGCACGAAATCGAGCGGCAGATGCATCAGCGACATCGTGATCCAGAAAAGGGTGAACGAGGAGAGCACCCCGGCGATCCCCAGCCAGCTCGCCAGGACGAACACCTCCCGCATATCCCACCGTACCGGTCTCTGCCTTACTTTGGTATTGTCGTAGGCGATGGTCATGATCGGGATGTCGTTGAGCAGCGCCAGGATGATGATCATCAGCGCCGTCACGGGGTAGAAGTCGTAGAGTACGATGGCCAGCGTCATGAAGATGATGACGCGGATTGTCTCGGCGATGCGGAAGATCGTATAGCTCTTCATCCGTTCGAAGATCTGCCGCGCCTCTTTGATGGCGTCGACGATCACGTGCAGGCCCGGCGCCGTCAGCACGATATCGGCCGCGGCGCGCGCCGCATCCGTCGCCCCGTCGACCGCGATACCGCAGTCCGCCTTTTTCAGTGCCGGAGCGTCGTTGACCCCGTCGCCGGTCATGCCCACGATATGGTCTGCCTTCTGCAGTTCGTCGACGATGAAATACTTATCCTCCGGGTAGACCTGGGCAAACCCGTGCGCCGCCTCGATCAGGGCGATGATCTCCGATTCGTGCTTCTTCACCGCCCCCTTCGGTATCGGCATGTTGTAAAGCTCGCGCTGTACCTTCTGCAGGATCTCCCTCACTTTCGCATCCACTTCGGCTGTAGCGGCATGCGGCATCACCGCCTCGGTGATGGCCGAGGTCAATACCTTCGAGAGGTAGAGATACTCCTCGATCGATTCGCCCTTCAGCGCCCGGACGTCCTCGATCTGCTCCCCGATGGTCAGCAGCCGGGCGATATAGGTCGCGACGGCAATATTGTCCCCCGTCACCATTTTGACGTCGATCCCGTTCGCCTCCGCCTCCGTGACGGCCAGTTTGGAATCGCTCCTCGGCGGGTCGAAAAAGGGGAGAAGCCCCACAAAGTGATAGACATCCTCTTCGCATTTGCGGTAAGCGACCCCCAGGGTACGGAATCCCTTCTCCGCGAACAGCTGTACCCCCTCGTACGCCTTTTGCCGGTCAAACTCATGCGCATCGCTCTGTTCGATGATGATCTGCGGCGCCCCCTTGGTGACGATCAGCTCACAATCTCCGCCGTCGTAGATCCCCTCCGTACGTTTATGAACGGGATCGAAAGGGAGAAATTTCTTGAGCTGCCACTGCGTCAGCCGCTCCCGCAGCCCCCGGGTGTCGATCATGTCGAAAATAGGACGTTCAATGGGGTCGCCGTTCTCCTCCTTGCTTGCCAGGGCCGCGTAGACGTACAGCGCTTCTTCGTCGAAACCGTCGGCAATGTAGGGATCGGCCAGGCTCATGCGGTTCTGCGTCAGCGTCCCCGTCTTGTCCGAGCAGAGCACATCCATGCCGGCCAGCTCCTCGATCGCCGCAAGCCTGCTGACGATGGCCTCCTTCAACGCCAGGACATGTGCCCCGATAGCCATCGTCACGGTGAGGACCGCGGGCATGGCCACGGGGATGGCCGATATCGTCAGCACCAGTGAAAAGATCAGCAGCTCGACCGTCGGTTCGTTGTTCTGCACCCCGTGGTAGACGATGACGGCAATCATCGCCAGTGTCAGTAGAATGAGGAAGTTCCCGACCCGCACGACCATTTTCTGAAAGTGGCTCCGCCCTTCGCGTTCCGCCTTGGCAACGAGCCCGACTGTTTTTCCGAAATAGGTGTGCGATCCGGTGCCCGTGACATGGGCGATCAGCTCCCCCTGGCGGATGATCGCGTTGGCGTAGAGGTCGTCACCGACCTCTTTTTCAACGGGGAGGGACTCCCCCGTCAATGCGGACTGGTCGACCTGGATATAGTCGCTTCCGCTGAGCAGTTTGGCGTCGGCGGGGATGATATCGCCGATCTTGATCTTGATGATGTCGTCGGGGACGAGCGCTGAGGCATCGATCGTTTTCCATGCCGCGTCCCGCAGGACCAGCGCTTTTCGGGCCAGCTTCTTTTTGAGCACCTCGATCGCGTTCAGCGCTTTCGACTCCTGGTAGAAGTCGACCGCCGCATTGACGATCAGCATGACCATAATGATGGTGAACTCTTCCCAGCGCCGCACGCTCAGCGCCAGAACGGCGGCGGTCTCGATCATCCAGGGAATAGGGCCCCAAAAGCGTTTGAAAAGACGGGCCGCCCAGGAGGCCTGCTTCTCCTCGATCGTATTGGGTCCGAACTGCGCAAGACGGGCTTCGGCCTCTTCGCTGCTCAGACCGCGCTGTAGTGAGTCGGGCGTCTCCGTATCCATCGTAGCTCCTTCTCAGGAATTCCGGTTGCCCCAAGCATGCCCATCGCATATTCAGAGCCTCATGGCATCATTGTAGCACTTTAATAAAATCGGTAGTAAACGGAAACAGAACGGCGAAGCGCCGACAAAGAAGAAAAGGCGACGGCTACGCCGCCCCGGGGTCAGTACCCGGAGTTGTAGACGAGGGTCGCGATAAATTCGATGAGCGGGTTGACCGCGATGACGGCGAAGATCGTCACGAAGGCTGCCACCCCAATGATCGTCTTGAGCGAGAGCGAGGCGTTCATCATGTAGTACTCGTGTACGCCATGGATGACCGGCTCTTTCATGAACATATAGATGATCAGTTTAAGGTAGTAGTACCCGGCAATGGCGGAGTTGAGCGCCATGATAAGCGCCAGGACCGTATAGCCGCCAGTGACCGCGGAGCTGATCATGTAGAGTTTACCCCAGAAGAGGCCGAACGGCGGGATCCCCGCCAGCGAGAGCATGAACAGACCCATCAGGACCGCCGCAAAAGGCATAATCTTGACCATACCGGCGAACTTCTCGTACGGATGATCCGAGCTCTGGCCCGGCAGCAGGTGCTTCTGGCGGTTGACCCACAGCATCGTAAAGGCACCGAGGTTCGTGAAGCTGAAGAGCACCCAGTAGAGGAAGAGCGCCGTATTCGCCTGTGTCGTACCGATCAGGATCGCCGCGAGGACGAAACCGGCGTGGGAGATGGAGCTGTAGGCCAGCATCCGTTTGACGTCGGTCTGGACCAGCGCCCAGATGTTCGCCGCGGTCATCGTCACGACGACGCCGCCGTAGAGGATCACCTGAAGCCAGACGACTTCGCTGTGGACCATGAACTCGAACAGACGCATGACGACAACGAAGCCCGCGATCTTCGGTACGATGGACATATAGCCCGCCAGTGCCGCGCTGGAACCCTCATAAACGTCCGGTGTCCACGTATGGAACGGTACCAGGGAGACCTTGAAGCCCAGCGCCGCCAGCATGAAGACGGTACCGACAAGGGCGTAACCGATGTTGGCGAAGCTGTCCGCCGCCATCACTTCGGCGATCGTATGGATCTCGACCGAGCCGCTGATCGCGTAGAAGATCATCGCACCGAAGGCGTAGAAGCCGGCGGCGAGCGCACCCATTGTAAAGTACTTGACCGCCGCTTCAAAGGACTTGGAACGGTTATGCAGGGCGATCAGCGTATAGAGCGCCAGCGACGCCGTCTCGAGGCCGACGAAGACGAGGATCAGGTTGTCCGTCGCGACCATGAACTGGAAGCCCGCGATCATGAACAGGAACAGCGAGAAGTACTCCGGGTAGTTGTACTCGTGGAAACGCTTCGACGTCAGGGCCAGCGGAATAAAGAGCATCGACGCACCGACGATGATGAGCTGCGACAGGATGGAGATCCCGTCCATCAGCATCACGTTGAAGAAACCGAGCATCGTCCCGTTTTCCGTGAAGATACCGGCGAAATCGACGAGGGAGCCGAAGTCGAGCAGCAGGAACAGCAAGGAGACCATAACGTAGAAGGACTTGTGCAGCCCGCTCTTTGCCAGGTCGACAACCAGAATAGAGAGCGCGCCCGTGATCGCGATGAGCATCGGGGCGAGGGTGGCGAGGTTCAGCTCACCGAAAGATACATTGACAGCTTCCAACATTATTCTGCCTCCCTTTCAACGTCCACTTCGACTTCCGTGACGGAAGCCATAGCGATTTTTGTTTCGGCCGGGTTCGGGATCGCTGCTTTTGCCTCCGGCGTGATCGCCTTCTCGTGCATCAGCTGAACGATGGATTCGACCGAGTTATTGATCGGCGTCAGGACCGGTTTCGGGTAGACACCGAGCCAGACCGCGATAATGGCCAGCGGGATCAGAGCGACCAGCTCTTTCTTGTTGACGTCCTTGAGGGTCTTGTTCTCCTCTTTGGTCACGTCGCCGAAGAACGCCTTCTTATAGGCGGAAAGCATGTAGATCGCGCCGACGATGATCGCCGTACCGGCGAGCAGCGTCATCATATGCGACTGGGAGTAGAAGCCGAGCAGGCTCAGGAACTCCCCGACGAAGTTAATCGTGAGCGGCAGGCCGACGGAGGCCATCATCATGATCCCGAAGATCGTCGCGTAGCGCGGCATCACCTGCGCCAGACCGCCGAACTCGCTCATCAGCTTCGTATGGCGGCGGTCGTAGATGACGCCGACCAAAAGGAAGAGCGCGCCGGAGACGACCCCGTGCCCGATCATCAGGAAGACCGAACCGCTGATCCCCTCGACGTTCATTGCGAAGGTACCGAGGATGATGACACCCATGTGGGAGATGGAGCTATATGCAACGACCTGTTTGATGTCCTCTTGCGCATAGGCGACCATCGCCGTGTAGATGATCATGATGATCGCGATGACCGCGACCGGGACCATAAAGAAGACGGAAGCGTCCGGGAACATCGGCAGGGAGAAACGTACGAACGCATAGGTCCCCATTTTCAGCAGGATCGCCGCCAGGATGACCGAACCGATCGTCGGCGCCTGCCCGTGGGCGTACGGCAGCCATGTATGGAACGGGAACATCGGGACTTTGATCGCAAAACCGATGAAGAAGGCTACAAAGAGCCAAAGCTGCAGGTTTTCCGGCAGGACCAGGCGGTACCACTCGAGGATAGAGAAGCTCCACTGCCCTGTCGCCTGGAAGTAGAAGTAGGCCATGAAAAGCATACCGACGAGCATGACAAGCGACCCTGTAAAGGTGTACAGGAAGAACTTGATCGACGCGTAGATGCGCAGCGGCCCGCCCCAGGCACCGATGATATAGAGCATCGGGACCAGAGAGAGTTCCCAGAAAACATAGAAGACAATCGCATCAAGGGCCGCGAAAACACCGACCATCGTCATCTGCAGGAACAGCAGGGTGATGATCATGTCCTTGACGCGGCGGGTCTCCGTCAGCGACGCAATACCGATCAGGGTAAAGAACGCCGCCAGGATGATGATGAACAGTGAAATCCCGTCAACCCCCAGGAGGTAGTTGATGCCGAAGGCGGGGATGAGGGCGAACTGTTCCATGAACTGCATGCCGCTGACAGCGGGGTCGTAGACGTACCACATGACCAGGGAGAGCACGAACTCGATGGCGCTGACCGTGATCCCGTAGGCGCGGATGCTCTCTTTGGACACGATAAAGCCCAGCATACCGGCCAGTGCCGGGAAGAAAATCAGAATCGAAAGAATATGATCAAACATCGGTTAAGCTCCTAAACCTGGGAATACCATCTGCATCAGCGCAAAAATGTCATAACGCTTGATGTAGAGGACTGCAATCGCCAGGAGGCCAACGGTACCGATGACCATCCAGCGCAGCATGGATGAGAGGTTCCCGTTTTGCATCGTGTGCGTCCCCTCACCTGTTTTGTAGATCGTTGTCGCGATCAGGTCGACGGTAGCGTCGACGACTTTGAGATCGATCTGTTTCCAGAAGAGCTTGGAGAGTTCCGCATACGGCTTGGAGAAGAACTCATCGTAGAACTTCGGAATGTAGTACTGGTTGAACAGCATCTTGTAAACCGCCGTCTGCTGCAGTTTCGGGTTAAGCAGACCGTTGCGGTAGAGCAGGATCGCGACGACGATACCGCCGATGGCCATCAGCGACGTGACGGCAATCAGCATCATCTCGACGTGGTGCGTATGGAACGTGAACGTCGGCAGCAGCTCCGTCACAAAGTGGACGAACTGATGCTCGAACCAGCCTGCAATGACGGCCAGGACCGCCAGCGGCGCCATCGCCCAGAGCATGAACTTGTACGCTTCATGCGGATGGAAGCCGTGCTCTTTGTAACGCTCTTCGCCGGAGAAGAACGTCAGCATGATCAGACGGAAGGAGTAGAACGCCGTCAGACCCGCCGTGATCCAGAGCACCGCCCAGATGACATAGTGCTCGCTGCTGAAGGCGACTTCGAGGATCTTGTCCTTGGAGAAGAAGCCCGCCAGCGGCCAGATACCGGCCAGGGCGACGGAAGCGAGGATCATCAGGATCGCCGTCCACTTCATCACTTTGTAGAGCCCGCCCATCTTGAACGGGTCGAGTTCGTCGCTCATCGCGTGCATGACGTTACCCGCACCGAGGAAGAGGAGCGCTTTGAAAAAGGCGTGCGCCATCAGGTGGAACAGTGCCACCCAGTAGGCACCCAGGCCCGCCGCGACGAACATGTAGCCCAGCTGCGACAGCGTTGAATAGGCGATGATGCGCTTGATGTCGCGGTTGACCAGTGCCATCGTTGCCGCGAACATCGCGACGAAGGCGCCAAGACCGGCGATGAAGTAGCCGACGTCCGGGATCAGGCTGTAGAGCGGATTGGCACGGACGACGAGGTAGACCCCCGCCGTAACCATCGTCGCCGCGTGAATGAGCGCGGAGACCGGCGTCGGACCTTCCATCGCGTCCGCAAGCCAGGTGTGCAGCGGGAACTGCGCCGATTTACCCATTGCACCGACGAAGAGGAAGATCCCCATCATCGTGACGACGGCGGTGTCGAGGTTCGGCACCGCGGCAAAGACGGCGTCATACTGCAGGCTGCCTGTGTGCCAGTAGAGCAGGAAGATACCGATGAGCATCCCGAGGTCGGCGATACGGTTCATGATGAACGCTTCGTTCGCCGCCCAGGTGGCGGACTCTTTGTGGTACCAGAAACCGATCAGGGCCCAGGAACAGAGACCGACGCCTTCCCAGCCGATGAACATCCCCGCGAAGTTGTCGCTCATGACGAGGATCATCATGGAGAAAACGAACGCCGACAGCCATGCGAAGAAGCGGTTGAACGCTTTGTCGTGGTCCATGTAGCCGATGGCGTAGACGTGAACGACCGTCGAGACCGTCGTAACGACGATCATCATCGTCGCGCTCACCTGGTCGACGACGAAGCCGAACGGGATGTAGAGGCTTCCCGTCTCCATCCAGGTCATCAGTTCCGTATGGATCGGTTCACCGCCCTGGAGCAGGTAAACAAACAGTGTGACGCTGGAGACGAACGATGCAAAAAGCAGCGCCGAGGTGACGACCCCCGTCCAGAGCGTTTTCGGTGACGCACCGAACAGCGCCGCGAAGAGCGAGCCGACAAATGGTGCGAACAGTGCAATATAGAGATACATTTCCATTCTTATTACCCTCGCATCGATGTCATAGTATCAAGATCGATCGTACCGGTACGCTTGTACCAGATGATCAGCAGGCCGAGGCCGACCGCGACTTCGGACGCCGCGATGGCGATGACGAAGAACGCGAACATCTGCCCCGTCAGGTCGCCGTAGTAGTGACCGATGGCGGCAAAAGCGACGTTAACGGCGTTGAGCAGAATCTCCGACGCCATAAAGAGCATCAGCAGGTTCTTGCGGCGCATCACGCCGACCAGGCCGATCGCGAACAGGATCGTCGCGAGTACCAGGTAATGTGTCAGTCCGATTTCCATCATAACGTCACCTTCTGCTCTGTCTCTTCTTGGCGGATCATCGTGATCTCCTCCTCTTTCATCTTCGTCAAGCTGCGGTCCATCTTTTTGCCGGCCATAACGATACCGGCGATCATCGCGACGAGCAGCATCACGGCGGCAACCTCGAAGGGGACGAGGTACTTGGTAAAGAGGACGATACCGACCGCTTTCGGGTTCTCGACACCCACCGGTACCGGGAAGGCCGCGCTGATGTTCTCCGCCGCGATCGGCATCGCGAAGATCGCGACGACCAGCAGGGTTGCCAGGACGCTCAGCGTCAGGACGATCACTTTGGAGGTGTTATGCTCTTTGACCGCGCGCGTCGTATCGAAGAACATCATACCGAAGGCGTACAGGGCCATGACCGCACCGGTGTAGACGATGATCTGGACGACGCCCAGGAAGTCCGCGTTCAGCAGGAAGAAGAACGCCGAGATCATGATCATCCCCGCCGCCATGGAGCTCAGTGCGTAAAGGGCCTGGCTGCTCATAACGGTGTAGGAGAACATCGCGATGGTCAGGACCGCGAAAAGGTAAAATGCAATTGTTTCCATTCAGGCTCCTTAATACGCCAGCGGCGTCTTCTTGACACGCGCATCTTCGTTCGGGGTAACGGCACCGAATCCCGGGTACTCTTTCTGCTCGCCCTTGATCGCCATGTCAATCGGGGTCAGCATATCCTCGAACAGGATGAAGTGCTCGCGCTGCTCCGAGGTGTTCTCGTAGCGCGGCCCGTGGACGATCGCCAGTTCCGGGCAGACTTCGGCGCAGTAGCCGCAGAAGATACAGCGGCCGAGGTTGATCGTATACTCCGTCACCGCTTTGCGGCTGTTCTCGTCGATGCGCGTGTCCATACGGATACAGTCGGAGATACAGATCTTTTCGCACAGCCCGCAGCCGATACAGCGCTCCGTACCGGATTCGAAGAGGCGCTGCATCTCGTGGACGGCGCGGTAGCGCGGCCCGATCGGCAGCTTCTCTTTCGGGTACTGCACGGTATGGATGTCAAATTTGATCATCTCGCGCATAACGACCCAGAGGCCGACGAAGAGCTCACCGCTGAGCCCGCGTTTGACCACCTGTTTGAACCGGTCCCATCCTGTCTCCGGATAGTCCTCGATATCGACCTTGAAGTAGTGCTGCTGCACGTTTCTGTCAGTAAATTGTTCCAGACTCATCACGACCCCTTAAAACATCATCACAATGCCGGTGACGACGACATTGATAACCGCGAGCGGCATCAGCACTTTCCAGCAGAGCCACATCAGTTGGTCCGGACGGACATCCGGCCATGCCGCACGCGTCCAGAGGAAAAAGAAGAAGAAGAACGCCACTTTGAGCAGCAGCCCCAGCGCGCCCATCACCGTACCGTCGCCGTAGCCACCGAGGAAGACGATCGCCATGACGAAGGAGATGAAGAACATGTTCGCATACTCCCCGATAAAGAAGAGGCCCCAGCGCATCCCCGAATACTCCGTACCGAAACCGTCGATGATCTCGTGGTCGTTGGCAACGAGGTGGAACGGTGTCCGTCCCGTCTCGGCGAAGGCCGCGATCCAGAAGAGGATAAAGGAGATGAAGCCCATCGGGTGCGCGAAGGCCATCCAGCCGTTTGCGGCCTGGTACTCGTTAAAGTCCAGCAAGGAGAGCGACCCGATGATCATCAGCGGCACGAGCAGCGCCAGACCGGTGACCACCTCGTAGGAGATGAAGATCGCCGCGCCGCGCGCCGCGGAAATGAGCGACCATTTGTTGTTCGACGCCATACCGCCGAGCAGCGGGCCGTAAAGACCGATCGCCATCACACCCAGGATATAGAGGATCCCGATGTTAACGTCGGCGATGATCGGGTGAACCGTGTAGCCGAAGAGCGTGAATTCCGGCAGGAACGGGATCGCCGCCGCCGCCATGAATGCCGTTGCCGCCGTGATGACCGGCGCGATCTTGAAGATCGGTCCGACGACGCCCGACGGAACGATATCCTCTTTGGTAAAGAGCTTGATCCCGTCGGCCGCGATCTGCAACAGACCGTACGGTCCGACGTGCATCGGTCCCAGACGGCGTTGCATAAATGCGAGCACTTTACGTTCGAAATAGGTTCCGAAGCCGGCCAGTGCCGAGAAGACCAGCAGTACCACGACGATCTTGACGAGCGTCTCGATAATGAATGCTGTATCCATTTACCCCTCCTTATGAATGGATGCTGTCGCAAAGCGGTATGCGCTGAACAGCTCCTCTGTTTTGATGTTTGGATCGAAGGTCGTGACGCACATGACACTGCCGTCGATCTTGTTGTCCTCGACGACGTTCAGGTTCAGTTCGCCCGATGCCGTTGTGACGCGGACGGTGTCGCCTGCCGCCAGTCCCGTCGCTTCAAGCTGCGCCGGCGAGAGGTAGATACCGCTCTCTTCGTTCAGCTGGTGCGGCTTCATCGTAAACGCCGTGAACTGGCGTACCGGGTTGGCCGCGTAGATGACGTTTTCGCCCTCAAGGGCGAGCGCCTCGTCGATCTTCAGGGCAGAGGCATCGCCGGCGGCAACGGCGACGTTGTTCAGCGCGTAGCCGCGGACTTCCGTGCCGTCGTTGTCGAAA
Source organism: Sulfurimonas sp. HSL-3221 (assembly GCF_021044585.1). Classification (GTDB taxonomy): domain Bacteria; phylum Campylobacterota; class Campylobacteria; order Campylobacterales; family Sulfurimonadaceae; genus Thiomicrolovo; species Thiomicrolovo sulfuroxydans. The sequence goes on from NZ_CP087998.1 coordinate 2,228,976, forward strand.
CGGTTCGGCAGGCTGTCGAACTCGCGCGCTTCGAATCCGGCAGTGGCCGGTAGCTGCGCCGTGTAGTCGATCGTATAGCGCGCATTGAGGCCGAGGGCGTTGGCGATGTCGTTAAGCACGTACCCGCCGTACGGCAGCGCCGCATTGGTCGGGTTGACGCGCTTCTCGATTCCGGTCAGCGTTCCCTCCTGCTGGTTCATCGCCGGCATGTCGAGGTCGCCTCCTCCCAACGCGCTGAGGACGAAGTCGCCCGCCGTGTTGTAACCGATGCTGTAATCGCCCGCTTCCGCGTCCAGGTCGCAGATGAGTGCGACGCCCAGCGTATTGGAGAGCGGTGGGATCATCGTGAGGCTGAAGTCCGTAAACTTCTCGACGAGGGCCAGCAGGCGCGCCAGGTTCTTCGCGTTCGGGTGCGTATAGAGGTCCGGACCCGCGATGAGCGCGAAGGCGTCTTTTTTCTTCAGGTTTTTATCCAGGAAGTCTTCCCACGCTTTCGTGTCGATATCGAGCAGGTCGAGCAGGCGGTTCTCGTCGACTTCGACCTCTTTGGAAACTTTCTTCGGCACCATGGTCGTCTTCTCTTCTTCGACCTCTTCCTCTTCGCCCGTCTCCTCGTTGACTTTCTTGACCATCACTTTCTCAACGACCTTCTCTTTGATCGTCTCTTCGACCGTGATCGTTTTGAGCGTATGGAAAGAAGCGAGGTACTCCGTAACGTCGGCAGGCATTGTCTCTTTGTCCCCGAAGAGATCGAGGATCAGGTAGAGCGCCGCCTCTTCGCGCAGCGGTTTGTGGTAGACAGGGAAGACCCCCTTGCCGATCCCTTCGATGACCGGGTCGGCGAGCGGGTGGAAGTAGAGACCTGCACCCTTGTTCATCTTGATGGCGTTGTTGAAAGCGTAGCGGGCGTTCGGGTTGTCCGATTTGAGGGCCGTACCGACGGAGACGACGAAGTTCGCGTCGTGCGCCAGCTTCAGGTCGCCGCCGTAGAGCTGCTGACCGCTGACGTCGGCGTAGTCATCGAGGAAGGCTTTGAAGGTGCGCGCCTCTTCATTTATCAGACGGTACCCTTTACGCTCCTTGAGCTTCTGCAGGATGAGCGCCTCTTCGTTGCTGATCGTGCTGGTGAAGCGGATCGTGTCCGCTTTCTCGAAGGCCGCAAGCGCCGCGCCGAAGGCCGCTTCGTCTTTTTCGACACCGCGGTTTTCGAAGTCGTAGCCGTAGCGTCCGGCGCCGCAGAGGGAGACATAGTTCCACTCGTTGCTCGTACGGTAGATCTTCTCCTCATTGCTCGCGACGGAAGTGTGCTTCACTTCGTAATTGAGCTGGCAGCCTGCCGAACAGTGCGAACAGGTCGCCGGGATCTTCTGCTGCTCCCATGCGTTGGTTGTATAGACGAAGTCCGTATCGACGAGGGCGCCGACCGGACAGACCGCCGCACACTCGCCACAGGAGGTACAGTCAAGCATCTCTTCGCCGGAGGTGAGGCCGATGATCGATTTGTTGAGCTTGTTCCACATAGAGTAGGCATCTTTCGGCATGCTCTCTTTGAACGCCGCATCGATCCCCTCGCCGCCGCGCGGGACGGTCTTGAGGCTGTTGTCGCCGATCATATCCTTACAGACGGTGACACAGCGCTCGCAGACGATACAGAGGCCCGGATCGTAGTGGAGGTGGCCCCAGTCTTTGATGGGACGTTCGACGTCGGCGATGGTGTAGCTTTGCGAATCGACGCCCATTTCCAGGGTGTAGTTCTGCAGCTCGCACTCGCCGGACTGGTCGCAGACCCCGCACTGCAGCGGGTGGTTGACGTCGTAGACCTCCATGATAGAACGGCGTTCCGTTTCGATGTTGTCGGTCGTCGTCGTAATGTCCATTCCGTCTTTGGTCTTGGCGTTACAGGCGTAGACCTGCTTGCCATCGGCCTCTACCAGACAGATCCGGCATGCCAGGGTCGGGCTGCAGCGCGTCAGGTAACAGATGGCAGGGATGAAAATACCGTTGGCCCGGGCGGCATTGAGGATATATTCGCCCTCTTCGCACTCAATCGGCCGCCCGTCGATGGTGATAGTGATTTTACTCATCATTGCTCGCTTTCATAATATTGACTTTCTCAAACCTGTAGGCCCCCGGGTCCACGGAGAGACCGCGATCGAAGGTCGGTTCAAGGGCAATCGTCCCCTTCAGGCTGGAATCGATGACAAAACGGCGTTCGCGGGCCGCGTCACCGCTGCCGATCACGACAAGGTCGCCGTCTTTAAGACGTGCCGCAACCGCAAACTGTTCGCTGCCGCGCAGCTCCGACGTTTTCTCCAGCTGCGCCGTACGCGCCGTAAACTGGTTGAACTGCAGGACCGGGTTGCAGGCGTAAACGACTGTCCCGTTGAACTCCGGAAGGTCCTCGACCTCGTCGCACTGCTGCGCCGCCGGTTTCTTGACCTTCTCCAAACGGTACCCGCGCGTGTCCTCGCCCAGTGGAGAGTAGAAGTTCTCCAGGGCATCGAAGGCAACCCGCTTGAACCCTTTTTCCGCCGGGAGTTCCGGCGTGAAATCGATGGTGTAGCGTTTGCCGACACCCAGGGCATTGGCCAGGTCGTTGAGCACGTAGCCGTCGAATCCGACCGCGACGTTCATCGGCAGGAGCTGACGGTCGAGGTTGACCACCGTTCCCTCCTGCTGATTCATCGCCGCCACCGTCAGATCCGCATCGCTATCCGCCCCGATCACAAAGTCGCCGGCCGCGTTGTAACCGACCACACCGCCGTTGCTGCCGCTGTCCGCATCAAGCTCACACACCAGCGAGGCCCCGACGCTGTTGACCTCCGCCGCCGCGACGACGACTCTGTAGCCGCCGAAACGCGCCAGCAGTCCGGCCAGTTTCGCGATGTTTTCCGCACGCGGATGGGCGAAGAGGTCGCTGCCCAGGACAAGGGTTTTCGCCTTGGCACGCTTGAACTGCTTGCCGATCAGGGCCAGCTCCTCTTCGCCGACGTTGCTCTCGGCGCTGAGGTAGCCGTCATCGAGCGCCGCGAGGAAGGCCTCGGTCGTCTTGTTCGTTTCGGCATCCGCGAGCAGCGCCTGCGCCAGCAGCGCCATGACACCCTCTTCAGTTCCGACTTCGTACTTGATGAACTGCGTCACGATGTTCTGCATCAATGCATCCTCGAGCGGATGCATGTAGACGATTTTCGCCCCGCGGTGGCGGGCCGCCGTCGTCATCGCGTAGCGCAGCGCCGGGTTGTCGGTCCCGATGCGGCTGCCCAGCACGATAATGCCGTCGCTGGCTTTGAGGTCAGCCATTGTAGCGAGTTCCGCTTTGCCATCCGCCGTCGAACCGAAGGCGTCGACAAAGGCGCCGTAGCGGCGCGCATCCTCGTTATAGAGCTTGAGGCCCGTCTTCTCCTTGATCCGCTGAAGGATCAGCGCCTCTTCGTTGGTGATGATCGAGGAGAAGCGGATCGCTTCGGCGCCTTTGATGGCCTCAAGGGCCGCCACGAACGCCTTGCCCTCTTTTTCGCCTTTGACATCGAAGTCGAAGCCAAAACGGCCCGCCCCGCACAGGGAGGCGAATTCGAAGTTGTTCGTAACGCGGAAGATCCGTTCTTCGCCCGGCTTGGCGGCGCCGGAGGTCTTCACTTCGTATTCCAGGGCGCAGCCTGCGGAACAGTGGGCACAGGTAGAGGGGATACGTTCCAGTTCCCAGGCGTTGGCCTTGTACTGGAAATCCGCACTCACCAGCGCGCCGACCGGACAGACGGCGATACACTCGCCGCAGAAGGTACAGTCGAGCTGCTCGCTGTTTTTCGGGATGATCGTCGATTTGTAGCCGCCGAACTTGAGTTCGATGGCATCGTCGCCGATCACTTCGTTACAGACGTGCGTACACTTCTCGCACATGATACAGAGGTTCGGATCGTAGTTGACCAATCCCCAGTGCTCGATCTTGCGCGACTGCTCCTTCGCCGTAAAGTTCTGGGAGCCGACGTTGAACTCCAGCGTCTTGTTCTGCAGGTCGCACGCACCCGATTTATCGCAGACCCCGCACTCCAGCGGGTGGTTGACGTCGTAGAGGCGCATGATGTTCGTACGCTCTTCGTGCAGGACATTGTTGTTAGTAATGACGGCCAGCCCCTCTGTCGGAGGTGTCTGGCAGCTCAGGACCATCCCGTCGACGCCCTCGGCTTCCACGACGCACAGTCGGCACGACGCCGCCGGGTTCGTTTTTTCCAGGTAACACATCGTCGGGATATAGATCCCCTCGCGGCGGGCGACTTTGAGGATCGTCTCGCCCTTTTTCGCACGGACTTTGCGGCCGTCAATGGTAAAGTTGATCATTTCACTCATCCGGCCTCCTTAGTTCGCGACCATCGCGATATAGTAGCAGCGCATACAGCGTTCAGCTTCGCTGATCGCCTGCTCCTGCGTGAAGCCGAAGTTGACTTCCATGTTGTTGACCTTGCGGATATCGACGTCGACGACCTCGCTGTGCTGGCGCGGCAGGCCCGGCAGCCAGCCGGTGACCTTTTCGTTCTTGTCATAGACCCGCATCTTGCGCAGCTGGTCTTCCATCACCTCTTCGTCGGTCAGGGTGATCTCGCCGTTCTGGACGTAGCGGGCGATGACGGAAGCGGCGCGCTTCGCCTGCCCTACGGCGTTGACGATCGTCATCGGGCCGTATTCGCAGTCGCCCGACGCAAAGATCCCTTTGCGCGAGGTCATGTAGTCCTTGCCGTTGGTCTTGATCGTCGCCCAGGAGGTCATCTCGATCTCCCACTCCTCCGGGAGCAGGTCGAGGTCGGCGCTTTGGGAAACCGCCGGGATCAGGTAGTCGCACTCCATATCGAAAGAGGCGCCTTCGATCTTGACGAGCTGCGGACGGCCGCCATCGGGGTCGGGGACCAGTTCGAATTTGTCGACGACAAGGGATTTGAGGACATCGTTTTCATCCACGATCGCATTGACCGCGGAGTGGAAGATGAACTCGACACCCTCTTCGACCGCTTCGTGGTACTCCTCGTAGGTCGTATTGCGGATGATCGTCTTCTCATCGCGGCGGTAGAGCATGACGACACGCTTCGCGCCGGCGCGGATGGAGCAGCGGACGACGTCCATCGAGGTAAAGCCGCCCCCGACACAGACGACGGTTTTACCCGTCAGGTCGACGTAGTCGCTGTCGATGGCGTACTCTTTTTTCTGCTCCTCGGTGAGGGTGATCCCGAACTTGACATAGAGGTTCACACGGTCGAGGAAGTCGATCGCTCCCCAGTAGCCGGTGATCTCCGGGCGCTCGTTGTCACAGCGCACCTTCTTGGAGATCCGTGTGCCCGTCGCGACCATCACCGCATCGTATTCCTCTTCGAACCCGCGCATCATCTCCGCGCTGACGCGGCTGTTGGTGATGAAGTTGACGCCGAGGTCCTTGACAGCCTCGATATCCTTCTCGTACTTGTCCCACGGCATACGGTACTCCGGGACGCCGACGGTGACTTCGCCGCCGAGAACCGGCAGCTCTTCGTAGACATCGCAGTGCACCCCTTCGAGGGCCAGGTAGTATGCCGTCGTGAGACCCGCCGGGCCCGCACCGATAACGGCGACTCTCTTGCCCGTCGATGGCTTCTGCTCTGAAGGGTGGAAGAAGCCGAAACCGTGGTCCGTCTCGTAATCGGCGCCGAGGCGCTTGAGCTCCATGATCGCAATCGGTTCGTCCAGGTTCGTGCGACGACATTCGTCTTCGCACGGGTGCGGACAGACGCGGCCGCAGGTGTGCGCCAGCGGCATCGTCTGGCGCGTGGCCATCAGGGAGTCGTCGAAGCGGAGGTCGCGGACGCCCTCGATGTAGGCCGGGATGTCGACGTGCGCCGGACAGGCGTCCGTACACGGCGCCGTGATCTTGGCGATGTAGCCGACTTCCTCATTGTAGTGCTTGGAAGGCTTCTGCCCGTCGATGCACGCCAGGAAGTCCGCTTCGAAATGCGTCATCAGGTCCAGCAGCGGGTTCGGCACGGTTTTGCCGATCTCGCATTTGGAAGTGAGCTGCATATTGCGCGCAACCTCTTTGAGGTGATCCATGTCACTAAGCGCACCTTCGCCCCGGGCAATTTTGTCCAGCAGGTCGTACAGGATCCGTCCGCCCCAGCGTCCGGGGGCACAGCGCCCGCACGCCTCGGAGTAGACCTGGTACTGCGCGGCGTACTCGGTCGCCAGGCGTACAACATCCACTTCGGGATCGTACAGCGCCACGCCGTCCCAGCCGATAAAGGCCTTGGCATCGCTGTGCTCGTTGTACTGCATCGGCAGCTTGTACGCACTCTCTTCCCACGCCGCTTCGGATTTGCCGATATTATTGATCTGCTCCGATTTCCACGTGGAGAAATAGACTTTACTCAACTCTTCTTCCTCTTATTTACGGACAACCAGGGTCCAGTCGACTTCGTTGAACTTCAACGAATTGAGCAGTTCGTAGCCCTGCTCTTTCATCAGGTCGGCACTGCGCTGTACCGGCGAGAAGTCACCCACTTCGAACAGGAAGATGATCACTTCGCCCGCAGGAGCCGTTTGCATGATCTCCATCATGCGGCCATCAAACTCATTATGCAGATGTCTAAGGTCGTAACGTAACATTCATGCGCTCCTTATTAACGGTCGACTTCGCCGAAGACGATATTGGTCGTTCCGATGATGGAGACGACGTCCGGGATGTAGTGGCCCGGGAGAAGATCGGTGAGGATCCCCGTGTGCCAGAACGACGGCGCGCGCAGTTTCAGGCGGTACGGGTATGCACCGCCCTGGCTGTTGATGAAGTAGCCCAGCTCTCCCTTCGGAGACTCGGTCGGGACATACACCTCGCCGACCGGCGGGCGCATCCCCTGCGTGACGAGGACGAAGTGCTGCATCAGCGCGTAGTTCTGCGTCATGATGTCGAGCTTCGGCGCGGAGATGTACTGCGGCGCATGGGCCATCAGTTCGGTCTGGTTATTCTTGACCGTCTCCTCGTACATGTCGATCGTCTGGTAGAGGATCTTCGCGGATTCGCGCATCTCGGCCATGTAGATCTTATAACGCGCGTAGTTGTCGCCCTTGTCGGACCACGGGACGTTGAACTCGACTTCGTCGTAGAGTTCGTACGGCTCCTCTTTACGGATATCCCACTGGACGCCCGAAGCGCGCAGCATCGGCCCCGTACAGCCCCAGGAGAGGGCCATCTCCGTCGAGATCGTCCCGACGTTTTCCATACGCATCTTCCAGATACGGTTCTGGTCGAGCAGGTCCTCGTAGTCCTTGATGTTCTGCGGAAGCTTATCCAGGAACTTTTTGAGGTCGCCCAGGAAGTTGTCCGGAATGTCAAGCGGCACGCCGCCGATACGGATCGCCGCGTGCGTCAGGCGCGCCCCGCAGTAATCCTCGACGAGGTCCATCAGGTATTCGCGTTCGCGGAAGGCGTAAAGGAAGACCGTCATCGCCCCGATATCGAGCGCCGTCGTCGCCAGCCAGAAGAGGTGGGACATCAGGCGGTTGACCTCGAGCAGCATCATCCGGATGACTTTCGCGCGGCGCGGCACTTCCAGGCCGATCAGTTTCTCAACCGCCAGGGCGAAGCCGTAGTTGTTGGATGAGGAGGCGATATAGTCCATACGGTCTGTCGTCGGCATGAACTCGTTGTAGATCATGTTCTCCGCCATCTTCTCCATCCCGCGGTGCAGGTAGCCGACATCCGGGTGCGCCTTGACGATCTGCTCCTGCTGGAGGTGCAGCATCAGTCTCAGCTGTCCGTGCGCGGAGGGGTGCTGCGGTCCGAAGTTGAGCACGAGTTCGTTGTCGTCACGCTCAAAGGTGATATTTTCAAAAAACGGTCGTAATCGGTTCGTCTGTTGCATTGCTCGCCTTATCTGTCTCTGTCTTCAATAACGACAGATTTTTCTTCGTGGAATTTCGAAATCATGAAGACGCCGCCCTCTTCCTGGAGTTCGAGGCCCCGTTTCGTTTCGCCTTCGGAGATATCCGTCCCTTTCGGCACTTCATAGCCGAGGCGGGCGAAACGCGTCGTATCGTAGCGGTTGACTTCCGCCGGATCGCGCAGTTCCGGCCCGATGACGTCGCGGTACTCTTTGCCGAAGATCTTGTCGACTTCGTACCATGCCGCGAACTCGTCGCCCTGCAGCGGGTAGGTCTTGCGCAGCGGGAACCCTTCCCAGTCGTCGGGCATCAGGATGCGTTTGGGGAACGGGTGGTTGTTGAGCTTGATGCCGAACATGTCGTACATCTCGCGCTCGCTCCAGTCAGCGCTGCGGAAGAGCTTCTCGACGCTGTTGACCGCTTCGGTCTCGTCGATGAACATCTTGATGCGCAGGCGCTTGCGCTTGGACATGCTGAGCATCTGGTAGAAGACCTCGAACTGCCCTTTTTCTGCGAGCCAGTCGATGGCACTCAGCTCGGAGAGCTGGGTATATCCCAGCGCATCGCGCAGCAGTTCGAGCACGCCGTAGTTGTCCTCGGGTTTGATGTAGACGACCATCTGCTCGACCTGAATATAGGCCTCGCTGACGTCGAATTTCGCTTTGATCGCTTCGAGGTCCGCCGCGAAGATCTCATCTTCGCTGACGTCGCTTTTCGCGACCTGCGGTGCGACCCAGTAGCGGTCCGTATAGTAAGGCTTTGCCTGTACGTCGTCTTTCGGGGTATAGCGTCTCATCACAGCAGCCTTTTCGGTTTCTGGGCTTTGATCGCCTTTTCGCGGCGGATCTTCTTCTGCAGCATCAAAACCGCATACTGCAGTGTCTCCGGACGCGGCGCACAGCCCGGCAGGTAGAGGTCGACCGGGATAACGCGGTCACACCCCTGCACGGTGGCGTAGGTATTGAACATCCCGCCCGTATTCGCGCAGGAGCCCATGGAGATGACCCATTTGGGTTCCGTCATCTGGTCGTAAAGACGGCGGATAAACTCCGCGTGCTTCTTTGTCAGCGTTCCCGCGACGATCATGACTTCCGACTGGCGCGGCGAAGCGCGGAAGATCGTACCGAAGCGGTCGAAGTCGTAGCGTGACGCCCCCGAGGCCATCATCTCGATCCCGCAGCAGGCCAGACCGTACGTCAGCGCCCAAAGCGAGTTCGAGCGCCCCCAGTTGACCACCTTGTCGACGGTCGTCAATGCGACGGGAAGCCCGCCGTCTTGCATGAAATTTACTTGATGTTGTGCCATTCAAGCGCTCCTTTCTTCCAAGCGTACACGAAACCGATGGCCAGCAGCAGGATGAACAGCATCATCTCCGCAAAGCCGAACCAACCGAGCAGTTTGAAGTCGATTGCCCACGGGAACATGAAAACGATCTCCACGTCAAACAGCAGAAACAGCAGCGCGAACAGGTAAAACTGCGGCGAGATTCTGTTGGGCTGTTTGGTCACTTCCGGTCCACATTCGTAGATGGAAAGTTTGATCTTCTCCGTATCTTTTGCCGCCATTGCGCGACTGGCCCATCGCGCCAGGACCGTCGTTCCGTAGAACGCACCGAAGGTCAGCACGAAGAGGATAAAGACCCCAAAATAGGGGTGAGCAACACCTACATGTTCCATGTATCCTACCTTTTCTAGTGGTATCACACCGGACAAATCCCCGAAAATCGGGGCTTTCTCCAAGCGAGATTCTATATCAAAACAGTTGCAAGCAATATAGCGAAAAGGTCATTAAATCCCCTAAATTCGGCCTTCCCAATTGGAGGGCATGTCACCGATGGAAACAGGTCAAAAATGGGGGTGCGGGAGGTGTTGTTTCTTTTTGTAGCAAAGAAAAAGAGGGGTATGATGAAAAATTCACCCCTGCAGGAATCCCATCGCTTTTTCCGTATCGAAGGTACCCCGTTTCTCTTTTTCGATCTCCTCGACGAAAGCCTCCAGGGTAAAAAGCGGCTCCTCCATCGTCGCGACGTTGAAGGCCGTATTCTTGATGACAAGGCTGATCTGCCCGCCGCTGAGGTCGTACCCGGCAAGTTTTTCGATGTCGAAATCTTCTGCATAGGGTGCTTTCACCGGCAGCATCTTCTCCCAGAGCGTGCGGCGCTGTTCGCGGTCGGGGCGCTTGAACTCGATCTTGTAGTTGAAACGGCGCGAAAAGGCGCTGTCGATGTTCTCCAGCAGGTTCGTCGTCGCGATGAGGATCCCCTTGAAGCTTTCAATCTGCTCGAGAAAGATGTTCTGCATCTGGTTGTGCATCTGCTCGGCGCTGCTGCCCGTGCCGGAGGAGCGCGCGCTCAGAAACTGGTCGGCCTCGTTGAGCAGCAGGACCGGTTCCGTCTTCGTCTTCTCCGTCAGTTCCTTGTAGGTATCGAAGATCTTCCGCACGTTCTTCTCGCTCTCGCCGACGTACATGGAGAGGATCTTCGAGCAGTCGAAACTGAGCACCTGGCGCTTGAGCGACTTCGAGAGGGAGTAGGCCGTCATCGTTTTACCGGTACCCGGGGGGCCATAGAAGATGATGCGTGCATCCACGCCCTGCTTCTTGTTCTTGACCCCCCACTCCACAAGCCGCTGCACGACACGCTTGTCCATCTGATGCATCAGGTTATCAAGCACCCGGCGCGTCGAAGGGTTGAGGACGACGTCGTCGAGGGAGGTGATGGGATCGATCAGTTCGAAGATCTCCTGCTCCTTGATGAGCATGTCGAGTTTGAGCTTGTGCACCTTCTTCTTTTTCTGGGGATGCATGATGTTCTGCAGCACCTCGTCGACGATATAGAAGGCCCGGGCGATCCCGCCGAAGGGGTTGAGCATCTCTTCGTAGTCGATGATCTCCTCGGTGAGCAGTTTGGAGCCCTCTTCGAGCAGGGCGCGGTTGCGGATACGGTCGTACTCGTCGCTGCTGATCAGGTCGATCAGTGCCGTCATTTCGCGCAGGGAGTTGTCGCCGGCACTGTACTCCTCTTTGAGCAGCGCCAGGAAGATCACCTCCTCCTTGCCTTCGAGCTCGCTGGTACGGAGGTACTTCTCCAGAGCGATCTCCGACGTCGTCTGCGCGATCCGCTCCCCGATCCGTTTTTCGAGGATCTCCAGCTTGTTCTGCAGCCGATGGATGGAGAGGGACTGCTCGTTGCCCTGGTGGCGGACGGTACTGATCTTCTGGTAGAGCTCGATGCGGAAGAACTGATCCTGGAGGTACTCCAGGTGGTCTTCGTAGGGTTTGATCTCGGGCAGCGTCATCTCCAGCGACCCCAGCTCCAGCAGCCGCAGGAACGGGGTGCTCAGCGCGACCTGCGTATTGAGCAGCTCCAGGTTGCACGCCTCGCTGACCTTGAGCGGCGTGAAGCTCTGCTGGGCGATCCATCCGAGCTCCAGCAGGTTCTTGATCTGATCGAGGTGGGCGAGGTAGCCGTACTCCTCCTCCCCGAAAAGCTCCTGCAGCAGCTCCAGCACCCCGCTGTCCTCCTGCCCGGTGATGTAGCGGCGCGCCATCGTCTGAAGGATCTTGGCCTCTTCAACACCGCACTTGAGCTGGGCGAAGATGGTGCTCTGCTCCACCTCCCCGCGTTCGACGAACTCCACCAGATATTTCACTTCAGTCACTTCCTTTGTTGTGTTCGGAACCTAGAAACGGTATTCCGCGCCCAGTGTCACCAGGATGGCGGCCGTATTCGTGAAGGTCCCGTCGATATTGTTGTCGTTGACGGTGCCGTCGATTCTGCGGTCCTCTTTGTGGTCATAGAGGATGCCGCCGCCGAGGTTCCACGCGTCGTCCATGCGGTAGCGCGCCCCCGCGGAGAAGATGACGGCATTGGCATCGGGCAGCTCGAAGTTGAGCGTCTTCTCGGGAATAGGGGTCTCGTCGATCGCGATGCCCGCCATCAGCGTCCACGCGTCGAGCCCCTGCGTCACGCCCAGGCGGTAGACGTTCGTATCTTTCCAGTTCTTCGGGATCGGGTCGTCGAAGTACATGGCCAGCGCCCCGATGTCGGTGTCGTAATCAAAGTCCAGGTCCTTGAAGGCGGACCAATAATCTTTTTCATACACGAATTCGACCGTCGTCGCCTGCGACGTCCCCTCGTTGAAGGTGTACGCCGCCGCCACCTGCAGGACCGCCGGCAGCGGCAGGCTGACCGAACCGCCGGTGTCGTAAAGCAGGGTACCGTTATAGGCGCCGTCGTCGGGGAAATAGAGTTTTGCATCCCCTTCGATATTGAATTCGATGCCGCTGCGGTAGGTCGCCGCGAGTTTGAGCGCCTCCGTCGGACGGTAGCTCAGCGCCAGGTTGTACCCGAACGCGAACCCGTCGCCCGCCATGTCCCGTGAACCGATGGAACCGCTTTTCACGACGCCCTGCACGTAGAGCGCCCGCAGGCCGCCCCCGACGGAGAGCTCAGGGCTGATTCGGTAGGCGACCGTGGGGTTGAACTCGATGGTCTGCACGGTCACTTCCCAGGCGTAGCTTCTCGCCGGCTGGTCGTTCCAGCGCTTGGAAAGCCCGCCCGGCGAAAGCATGGAGGCACCGAAGCGCCAGTCGCCGAAGGCCGGGGAGATGTAGTGCAGCGTCGGGACGAAGAAGTGTTCAGGTTCCGCATCGGAGCCGCTCGTATCCGTGCCGACGACCCCAGCCTGGGGCGCGGAGCCGTTGAAGTGCACCCCGGTCAGGCCGATATAGGTCAGGGCCGCTTCCGCCTTCTGCGCGGCATCGCCGAAGACCATATTCGCCGGATTGTAGTAGGTCGCATCTGCCCCGTTGGCGTTGGCGGCATAGGCCGCTGCCAGCGCCAGGCTGTTGATTGAGTTTTCGGGAATGCGGTATCCCCCGGCCGTCAATGCCGTAGCCGCCGTCGCCAACAGAAGCGCTCTCTTCATCTATCCCTCTCCTCATCCCTAGAGTCTATCTATAAGCTTATGGTATCCAATTGCCCCATAGAATTATCATAATACCGTGGTGCGCCGCCGCTAATCGTGGCTCGCTGTTTTGATGCGTTTAATCTCATTTTATAGCGATCTCCTCTATAGTAACAGCAGCACTAACAACGAAGAGAGGGAATGACCTATGGGAAGATTGCGTCTCCATCCGCTATACAGCGCCGCGGCGCTGCTGCTCGCCACGGCGGGCGCACAGGGTGCCGGGTTCGGCATTATTGAGAATTCCGCCTCGGGCATGGGCGTGGCCTATGCATCGGGCGGGGCGGCGGCAGAGGACGCCTCGACCGTCTGGTTCAACCCCGCCTCGATGACGCTGCTTGGGGGCCAGAACGTCGTCGGGGCGATCAATGCCATCCTCCCCTCGGCCGATTTCAGCAACAACGGCTCCACCTTCGCCGACGGCAGCGCTCTCGGCGGCCCCGATGCGAACAGCAACACCCCGGCCCTGATCCCGACCTTCTACTACAGCGGGCAGATCGATGATCAGCTCTTTGTGGGGCTCAGCATCAATGCCCCCTTCGGGTTGGTGACAGAGTATAACGACGACTGGGTCGGACGCTACCACGCCGTGGAATCCGATCTCAAAACCGTCAACATCAACCCGGCGATCGCCTACAGAATTGACGAACACTGGAGTCTCGGTGCCGGGGTCAGCGTCCAGCTGCTCGACATCACCCTCACCAGCGCCGTCGACTTCGGTGCCCTGCTCGGAACCCCCGGCAGCGCGGACGGCTTTGCCGACCTGACCGGCGACAACTACAACGACCTGGCCTTCGGCTGGAACGTCGGCGTGCTCTACAACGTCGACGCGCATACCCGGATTGCCCTCGCCTACCGCTCTGCTGTTGACCAGCATGTCGAGGGCAAGGCCGACTTCCGCGTCCCCGCGGCGGCGGCCCCCGTCGTGAGCACCGGCGCCTTTACCGATACGACCCTCAGCGCCGACGTTACCCTGCCCGCCTCCGCGTCGCTCAGCCTCTTTCACAACTTCGGGCCGCTCGACCTGATGGCCGATCTGACCTGGACGCAGTGGAGCAGTTTCCAGGAGCTGCGCATCAAGTACGACAACCCGGCCCAGCCCGATTCCGTCACTACAGAGGATTACCATGACCAGATCCGCATCGCACTCGGCGAGCGCATTCATGTCAGCGAGAAGTTTCTGCTCCGGACGGGGATCGCCTATGACCAGAAGGCCGTCAAGAACCGCTACCGCCGCACCCCGCGCATCCCCGACAACGACCGCTTCTGGCTCTCGATCGGGGCGGGCTACGCCTTGAACGGCATGCTCAGCATCGACGCGGCCTACAGCCACCTCTTCGTCGCGAGTACGAAGATCGAGAACACCTTTGAATCCAACATCCCGGAACTCAACCACACCCTCAAAGGGACGTATGATTCCAGCGTCGATATCCTCAGCGTCCAGCTGAGCATGAAATTTTAGGAGGCAACGATGCGCCCTTACCGACTTACCCTGACCGCGGCGGCTTTCGCGCTGCTGTTCGCCGGATGCGGCGGCGACAAGAGCACGGACCTGCAGGACAGCCTGAACGGCCAAACCGTCGACGACCTCATCGCAGGCTATACGCTCTTTGACCCAACGACGGGAACGATCCCCTATCCCAACAACATTCTCTTTGCCCCCAACAGCAGTACGACAAACGATTACGACTTCGGCCAGACCCTCAACATCCCCTATGAACCTTCTGACGACGACGCCAACGTCAAGCGCCAGCTCAATACCCTGACAGGCTTCTCGACAACGATGCCCATCACCGCGCCGATCAGCGAGGGGGTCACGCTCGACGCCACCTCCCTGCCCGTCGGCGTTCAGCTCTACAAGGTTGATGTCAATGCGACGACCGGGGCGGTGACAGATATTAACACCACCCTCGTCTACGGTGTCGATTTTGCCGTCGCCCAGAGCGGCAGCAGTATTGCCATCGTGCCGATGAAACCGCTGGAGCCGCTGACGAACTACATGGCCGTCCTCACCAACGACCTCAACGACAGCGACGGCCGCGTCCTCGCCCCGGATTACGCGACGGCCCTGACCCTTTCGCCGAATCCGGTCGAGGCCGGCGGCGCAATCGACGCCGAAAGCGCCGCGGCCCTCGAAGCGATCCGCCAGGGCAACCAGGCCATGCTCTACGCCCTGGCCGTGGCCGGCAAAGACCCGACCAAAACGGTGCAGATCTGGACCTTCCGCACCCAGATGATCGGCGCCGTGCAGAACAGCATCGCCCAGTATGCGCAAAATGACACCAACGCCGCCCTCGCCATCCAGGATGTCAATATCACGACCAAGGCGCTTTTTGCACAGCTGGGGATGGATACCACCCTCATGACGGGCAGCGCCGAGATCTATGCCGGGACCCTCTCCAACCTCCCGCAATATATGCCGCAGGGATCTCCGCTGAACCCCCTGCCCGTTCTGGCGGGAGAGTTCAGCTACAGCGCACCGTTTACGCCGATCATCGAAGCCAACATCACCGTACCGGTCGTGGCGACGGTCCCGAGTGCCGCTTCGGGATGCACAAAACCTGCAGCCGGCTGGCCGGTCGTGATCTACCAGCACGGCATCACCCGTGTGCGTACCGACCTTTTCGTCTACGGCGAAACGCTGGCCTCGGCCTGCTACGTCGGCATTGCCATCGACCTCCCGCTGCACGGTGTCACGGAGTCTAATACGACGTTCAACCCCTTTTACATGGGAGCGCTGGAGCGCACCTTCAATGTCGACCTGGTCACGGAAAACCCCTACGGCACCGTCGTCGCCTATGCACCGGACGGCGTGATCGACTCGACGGGGATCCACTTCATGAACCTCGCCAACGTCACGACCACACGGGATAATCTGCAGCAGACGACTTCGGACCTCATCGAACTGACGAACAGCATCGCCTCGGCGGTAGTCCTGGAACTGAACGCGACGCTGAGCAACCTTGATAGTTCGCGCGTCAGCTTCCTGTCACACTCCCTTGGCAACATCGCCTCCATCGGCTACCTCAACCAGACCGACGCACTGCAAAGCGCCGTCATGATGATGCCCGGACAGCAGATGATCCCCTTCCTCATCAGCTCGCCCGTCTTCGCGCCGGAGATCAATGCCGGGCTGGCTGTCTACGGCATCATGCCGGGTACCTCGGAATACAGCGCCTTCCTCCATGCGACGCAGACGATCATCGACGACGCGGACCCGGCAAACTATACGGCAGGCATCGGGGCAGCCAACACCTTCCCCATCCTCGAAATGCAGGCGATCGGCGACGGTACCGAGGGAAGCGGCGACCAGCATATCCCTGCCGCCGTAGCAGGCTACCCACTGGCCGGCGGCAACCCTTTTATCGCCTTCACCCAGGCCAAGGACCTCAATACGAGTGCCCTGCTTCCGGGCAACATCTACCTGCCCGATACGAACAGAACCGTCACCCGGGTCACCGCAGGCGAGCACCGCTCCCCGCTTGACCCGCAATATGGACTGAACGCCTTCCTGGAATACCACACCGAGCTGATCTCTTTCATCTACAGCCACGGGACCGCGAT
This sequence comes from Sulfurimonas sp. HSL-3221, assembly GCF_021044585.1. Lineage (GTDB taxonomy): Bacteria > Campylobacterota > Campylobacteria > Campylobacterales > Sulfurimonadaceae > Thiomicrolovo > Thiomicrolovo sulfuroxydans. The sequence goes on from NZ_CP087998.1 coordinate 2,245,400, forward strand.
TCAGGTCAACAACCCTGCGATCATCAAGTAGCAGCGGCCCCTGGCCGTTATAGTCTCTAGCTTCTTTGCCACTTTTTTAGAAAAAGTAGTGATAAATCAAAGTGAGCAATTGTCTTTGCTGAGTGCAGGGGATCATCCGCTTCTTTTGTTAAGTCAGAAACGGTCATTAGCGTGTCCGTGGGATAACCGGAGAATGGAGTGTCCCGAATGCGACAGCCTTTCGCACTTTCTTCTTTCGGGTTCGGTTTCTTCTTTGTGCGCACAAAGAAGAAAGGGAACAACACCTCATGCTTCTTCAAGCAAATAGAATCGCAATAAAACATCCTGTTCATTCTTTTCTTTTTACCAAGAAAAGAACCAAAAGAAAATCGTCGTTGCGCGAATCGCTCGCCCTTCTCGGCTTTATGCCTTCAGGGCGGCTTTCAAAGCACGCTTAACGACAGGTCGCCTATTGATTCATGCGCTTCGATAAATCGAAGCTAGTAAAAGGAAGAGAGCTTCGACACATCGAAGCGCATCAATAAAATAGACCCTTGGGCCTTGAGCGCGATCCTTATAAGCCATCCCGGAGGCACAAAGCCGGGAGGGGCGAGCGATTCGCGAAAGGCCGCTTTTTGCACTACTTTTTCTAAAAAAGTGGCAAGGGAGGTATAGGGAGAATGATACTGACGATTGACGTCAGCGCTCTTCCAGCGAATAAAGCAGCTTGATCTCCTCTGCCCAGATCGTCTCGTCGATCGTCTCCAGAATGAGCGGGATGTCGTCCATACGCGGGTCGTTCATAATGTAGCGGAACGCCTCAAGCCCGATCTTGCCTTTGCCGATGCTGTCGTGGCGGTCGACGTGGCTGCCGAGGTCCGGCTTGGAGTCGTTGAGGTGCATCCCGCGCAGGTACTTGAAGCCGACGATGTTCTCGAACTCCGCCATGGAGACATCGTAGGCCTCCTTGGTGCGGATGTCGTAGCCCGCCGTGAACATATGGCAGGTGTCAATACAGACGCCGACGCGTGACTTGTCCTCGACCTTGTCAATGATGTGGGCAAGATGTTCGAACTTCCAGCCGAGGTTGCTCCCCTGTCCCGCCGTATTCTCCAGTACAAGCGTCACGCCGCTGGTCGCGTCCAGCGTCCAGTTCATGCTCTCGGCGATCCGGTTGAGGCACTCGTCTTCGCCGATCTGCTTGAGGTGCGAACCCGGGTGGAAGTTGAGACGGTCGAGCCCCAGCTGCATGCAGCGCTCGACTTCGTCCACAAAGGCGTCGAAGGATTTCTGGCGCTTCTCCTCTTCAGGGTGGCCCAGGTTGATCAGGTAAGAATCATGCGGCAGCACGTGCTTGGGTGCGATCCCGCTCTCGTCGAGCAGGCGCTTGAAAGTATCGATGGTCTCCGTATCGAGGTCCTTGGCCTTCCACTGGCGCTGGTTCTTCGTAAAGAGGGCGAAGGCCTGCGCCCCGATCGCCTCGGCATTCGTGATGGCGTTGTAGACCCCGCCCGAGGCCGACGTATGTGCACCGACAAATTTATTGCTCATGATAAAAATTCCTGTTTTTAGGCAGAAGCATAGCCAAACGCGCGTTAAACCAGACGAAAGGGGTGCAGGTAGTATCAGGGACTAAGTGCCATTGGTTATTGAGAAACGGCACGCTTCGGGAACCGAAGCGCATTCAATCAATAAAGAGCTGGCCCTGAGCGCTCCTTATAAGCCATCCCGGAGGCACAAAGCCGGGAGGGATGAGCGTTTCGCGAAGGGCCGATTTTTGCGCTACTTTTTCTAAAAAAGTGGCATGAACATTCTTCTCTATCTTTTCTTTTTACAAAGAAAAGAAACAAAAGAAAATCGTCGTTGCGCGAATCGCACGCCCTTCTCGGCTTTATGCCTTCAGGGCGGCTTTCAAGGCACGCTTAACGACAGGTCGCCTATCGATTTTATGCGCTTCGGGAACCGAAGCTCATAGCACTGTTGGTTTACTGCAACCGTTTGAACTTGATCAGTATCCCGTGTTCTAGGTCCCTGAAGTATATCTGCTCCGTTGTCACCCGGTAGACGATCTCCCCGATGTTCTGTTCAAAGCCCGCGTCGGTATGCACGAGGTTCTTGCGCTCCATGATCGCCTCGCCGCGCAGCAGGTGATAGAAGAGATCATCCGGATAGGCGGCGTTGAGGTATTTTGCATTGAAGGCCGATTTGGCGAGGCACCCCTCCCCCTCCATACAGACCAGGCTTTCAATCTGCAGTCGCAGGATGCGCTGGCCCGCCTCGAAGACTTCCAGCTCCGCCACCCCGTCGCCCTTGCGGATGTAGCCCGTGTCGGCAAAACGCCACTGCGGCGTCTTGAACACGACAACATAAGCCGCCGTAACCGGGGGTTTTTTCATAACACAGCCGCCGAGCAGTACGCCTGCAACGATGGGTAAAAGCCACATTGTCAATCTGCTGATCGTCATCTGATCCTTCTTGTCGTCCAGTAGTGCCGTTTCCAGTAGGGCTTATCCATACTCGAGATCATCACCCCATACTTGGTGGAAACGTGCATGAACTTCCCCGCTTCGAGATAGATGCCGACATGGCGGTCGCGCCCACTCGTGCGGAAAAAGACGAGGTCCCCTGCCTGCAGCTGCTGTTTGGGTACGGCACTGCCGCAGCTTGCCTGCTGCCGGGTCGTCCGGGGCAGCCTGATGCCGAAGAGTTCCCGGTAGGCCTGCTGCACAAATGCGGAGCAGTCTATCCCCCGCGGCCCCGTGCCCCCGTAGCGGTAAGGGACATGGTGCCACTTCGTCTGGAATGGGTAGAGTTTGGCCAGAGCCGGATCCTGGCTTACCGGCTGCTGCGCCGGAGCCGTCTCCTCATCTTCCTGCAGCAGCCACACCTCCTCCATCGGCGGCAGCGCCGCAAAGGTCCTGTCGGCGGCATGCACGACCGGGGGCGGCGACGGCCTGCGGTCGACGTAACGGGTGGAGCAGCCGCCGAGCAGCAGCGCTGCCACGATACCCAGACCACCCAGTTGCCGCACCCTGTCCCACATCATCGTTTCAACGCCCTTTTCAGCCCATCGGGTAGAGGATGTCCGCGTGCACCGCGTTGCAGGCTGCCATTACCTCTTCCGTGAGGGTCAGCTCCATGGCCGCGAGCGACGCGTCAAGCTGCTCGGGGCGGGTCGCGCCGATGATCGTGGAAGCGACAAAGTCATGCTGCTTGCTCCAGGCCGCCGCCATCGTGACCGGGTCCAGTCCCGCGTCGGCGGCGATTTTGAGGTAGCGCTGCGTGGACGCGAGGGTCTTGTCGTTGACGAAGCGCGCAGCCATCAGGCGCTGGCGTGCGTTGGGGGATTTGAAATAGTCCGCGAAACGCCCCTCGCTTATGTCCGCCTGATTGTATTTTCCGCTGAGTACCCCGCCGCCCAGCGGCGAATAAGGCAGCAGGGAGATCTGCTCTTGACGGCAGAGGGTGGCAAGCTCGTCCATGAAACGGCGGTTGAGCATGGAGAAGTTGTTCTGAATCGACTCAAAGCGGGCCAGCCCTTTGTAGTGGCTGGCGGCCAGGGCCTTCGCCGTCCCGTAGGCCGTGTCATTGGAGGTACCGATATAGCGCACCTTGCCGCTCTGTACCAGCCGGTCGAAAGCCTCCATCGTCTCCTCGACGGGCACAACGGTATCGGGCCAGTGCATCTGGTAGAGGTCGATGTAGTCCGTCCCGAGCCGCTTCAAAGAGCCTTCGACCGCCCGTTCGATATGGAAACGATCCATGGCCGTCAGCCCGTGGCGCACCGGGGGTACGAACCAGCCCGAGGCCGCCCCGGCGACCTTGGAGGCAAGGATAATGCTCTCCCGCGGCTTCGTTTTAAGCCAGCGTCCGACGATCTCCTCGGTCTGTCCCGCCAGGTCCACACGCGGCGGAACGGGGTAGAGTTCGGCGGTATCATAGAAGTTTACCCCCGCCGCATAGGCCTTGTCCATAATGGCGAAGGCGCTCTTCTCGTCGCACTGCCCGGGAAAGGTCATCGTCCCCAGACAAATCGGGCTGACCCGCAGGCCGCTTCGGCCGATGTAGCGGTATTGCATCTTTTTTCTCCTAGAAGCGTTGCGTTCCCAGCACGCTACTCAATAAGTTCTTTCATCTCTTCCGCGCAGACAAGCACCAGCGTGTCGCTGCGCATCGCATCGAGCTCGTTGGAAAAGCCCCGTTTCGCGAAGAGCCAGATCTGCTCTGGCTCGAGCCCCACAAGAGAGCACTTCTCCTGCAGCTTCTGCAGTTCGCCCCGGTTAACCTTGGTATTGGTCCATTTACACTCACCGACAATGAAGCCGCCGCCGGGGGCGCGGGCCAAAATGTCGAGCTCGATCACCCGGTCCCAATAACTGCCGCAGCGCAGGTAAGGGTCGTTTCCCAACTGATGCCGCAGATAGAGCTGGGATATCTCCTCGAAGACCAGCCCCGTGAAGGCCGTATCCTGCTCCTCAAAACGCGAAAGGACGCTTTCATAATCCCCCCGCTCGATCCGGCGGTGCTGCGGTGAGACGAACCGGAACCAGAAGCGCAGGAAAGGCGAACGGAAACGCAGTTTGTGCGAGATGCGGTGACGGGCGACCTCACGTTTGAGCTTCTGCTTCGGGTGGCTCTTCTCCGGCGGCGCTTCCCGCGAGGCTTCCAGGTCGAGGATACCGATGGTACGCAGGTGATCGACGATCTCGCCCCCTTTGGCCTCGCTGATATGCGCCCGGCGGCAGGCGGAGTGGATGCGGCGGTCCCCCTTGGCCACGGCCTGCAGCAGCGCAATCACCTGCCGGTCCTCGAGAAAGCCTGTATGAATGCGGTTGTAGTGTTCGCCGTAGTGGTCCAGTATCTTCGTTTCGATCAGTTCGGGAAGCGGTACCGCCGTATCGATCTCGATGCCGCTCTCGCCGAAAACGGCAAAGTAGGCAATGAGGGTCTCCATCGAATCGGGGAACGTCTCATCATGGAAACGTTGCAGTTGGTTCAGCAGCAATGGGGGGCCTTGGACAACATAGGGGGATTATAGCACATACGCATACGCTATGCCATGATTGGTCATTCGTAAAAAAAGAGCTTCGGCACGCCGAAGGGCCGCTTTTTGCAGCGGTTCATTCTTTTCTTTTTCATGAGAAAAGAACCAAAAGAAAATCGTCGTTGCGCGAATCGCATGCCCTTCTCGGCTTTTTGCCTTCAGGGCGGTTTTCATGGCACGCTTAACGACCTTCTGCCTATTTTACTAATGCACTTCGAATATCCGAAGCTAATACAAAAATATTCAACTACGGTTTTTTGCAGAGTACAGCATACATCTCCGGCCTTCTGTCGGCGAAGAGCGCCCAGTAGTCTCGCTGTCTCGCAATCTCGCTCAGGTCGTATTCGGCATAGATGACCCCTTCGCTCTCACGGTCGGCCTCGGCGATCTTCCTGCCGGTATAGTCCGTCGCGAACGAAGAGCCGTAAAAGGTGAGCGTACAGCTCTCACCGGCTTCCTCCCCGATGCGGTTGGCCGCGATGACCGGGACGGTATTGGCGGCACTGTGCCCCTGCTGGACCCGCTGCCAGTGATCCTTGGAATCGACGTTGATCTCCGGTTCGCTTCCGATCGCGGTGGGATAAAAGATCAGCTCGGCACCCATGAGTGCCAGCGAGCGCGCCGTCTCCGGGAACCACTGGTCCCAGCAAATGCCGACGCCGATCTTGCCGAAACGTGTCTCCCACACTTTGAAGCCGGTATCCCCCGGTTCGAAGTAGAACTTCTCCTCGTACCCCGGGCCGGAGGGGATATGGGTCTTTCGGTAGTTCTCCAGGACGGTTCCGTCGCTGTCGATCATCACCAGGGAGTTGAAGTAGCGCTCGCCGTCGCGTTCGAAATAGCTCAGCGGCAGCACGACGCCGAGCTCCTTCGCCAGCGCCGAAAAGCGGGCAATCATCGGGTGACCTTCCCGCGGTTCGGCCCACGCAAAATACTTTTCGTCCATATCCTTGCAGAAATAGAGCCCTTCGAAAAGTTCCGGCAGCAGGACAATCTGTGCGCCCCCTGCCGCCGCTTCGCGTACCAGTGCTTCCGCCCGGTTCTTATTGGCCTCTTTATCCTCACCCATGCACATCTGAACAGCGGCGACTTTCACCATGGTTTTCTCCCAATCAAACTAAACCGAATTATACCGCTTTCGCGCACTGCTGTACTGCGAAAGTGATTCATAATACAGGCACAGAGCTTCGGCCCATCGAAGCGCATAGAATGAAATCAAACATTGGCCTTGAGCGCTCCTTGTAAGCCGCCCTGGAGGCAAAAAGCCGGGCAGGGCGAGCGATTCGCGAAAGGCCGCTTTTTGCGCTACTTTTTCTAAAAAAGTGGCAAAGAAAGGATCTTCTCTATCTTTTCTTTTTACAAAGAAAAGAAACAAAAGAAAATCGTCGTTGCGCGAATCGCACGCTGCTCCCGGCTTTGTGCCTCCGCAGCGGCTTTCAAGGCACGCTTAACGACAAGTTGCCTATTAATTACATGCGCTTCGGAGGACCGAGGCTAATTGGGGAAGAAGTGACTTAAACACGTCGAAGCTTTTTTTACGGAAGAAGAAAGCAACGCATAGCACAGGATGACACGCCATGACGCCGGGGCAGTTCTGGAGACCCTGTGCGGTGTGCCGAGCTTACAGGCATCAACCAACGAGGAGAACGGTTCCGCCGGTAAATGCCCTGGCACACCGCATAGGGTTTCCACAATCGCCCCTATGCTTACTGCCGGGAACTGTCCCGGCAACGCAAGGGTTAGACCTCGAGATCATCCTTGATCTTCAGGAAGGTTTTTTCGCCCACCCCCTTGACGTTCATGATATCCTCGATGCTGTTAAAGCGGTGCTCTTTGCGGTACTCAATGATCTTCGCCGCCGTCGCCGGGCCGATCCCCTTGAGACTGGACAACTCCTCCGCCGTCGCCGTGTTGAGGTTGACCCCCGCGAACAGAGGTATGCTGATCACCAGCGCGGCAAGCACCGCTGCGGTTTTCTTCATGAATCCCATTTCAACTCCTTTTTAGTGAAAAGTTCCGGGTACCCTTCTGCAATCCTACTGAAATAGTATTAAATATTTTTTAACTGATTCTATTTCACAGTGCAATATTATTATTTTTTACTGTTTTTTATAGATATTCTATATTCCTCATTAATTCGTAACAAGGAGTCACTCATGTACCAGACCATGACCCAGATCGGCAAAACCTACGGCGTCGACGCCAAGACCGTCGGCAAGATACTCTATACGCTGAAGATCCGCGATCCCGACCATCCGGAGCAGAGAGGTTTCCCTTTCGAACAGGCCGTCGTCCACGGCATCGCCAAAGCCTATACAGGACGTACCGGGGAACCCTACTACCGTTACGACATCGAACGGGTCAAAGAGGAGTTCGAAGCGGAACTGAAACGGCTACCACCCGAGCAGCAGAGCCCTCCATACCAAAAAACCATGACAGGGGATGTAGCAGGGAGAGGGACGATCGAAGCAAAACTGCAGGAGATGTTAACGGCACTGAATAGCGTCCTGCAGACGGGAGAGATCGACGGACTTCACCGCCTGAAAGGTGATATCACGGATATCTACGGGATATTGGCTCGGACCCATACTGAAAAGCAGAATTTAGCAGAACCATAGACCGCATGCGGTCGTCCTGATAAGGGGTTTTTATTGCTTCCGCATCGCGCTGTTCCTTTGCGCGATACGGACATCGGTTTCATGCCTGCCTAGCTTGCACCCTCACGGACAAGTACGGTCTTGATCGTTTTGAAGAAGATGACAAAGTCCATCCACAATCGCCAGTTCCGTGTATAGTAGACGTCCATTGCCACGCGGGAGTGAAAATCAATGTCGCTGCGGCCGCTGACCTGCCAAAGACCGGAGATTCCAGGCTTGACCGCCACGACCAGATCGATATCGGCACCGATCTTCTTTTTTTCGTTAAGCATATAGGGTCGCGGGCCTATGAGCGACATCTCGCTGCGCAGCACATTGATGATCTGCGGTAGTTCATCCAGGGAGGTACGGCGCAGAAATGCCCGATCTTCGTAATGCGGGGGTCATTCTCGTATTTGTGGTAGACCTGGTAGTTCTCGACCTCTTCAGGGTGCGTCTGCAGATACTCTTCCAAGACCATGTCTCCGTCTTCACGCATGGAACGGAACTTATAGCAGACAAACGTACGGCCGTTCTTGCCCAACCGCTCCTGTTTAAAGAATACACTCCCTTTCGGCTCCTCCCGCTTGATCAAAAAGGCGATCAACGCAAAAACCGGGACAAGCAGAGGCAGCAGCAGAATGCTCATTACAACATCGGAACTGTTCTTCAAAATAATGTTCGAACGTTTCTGCAGCGCGTTTTCCAAAACGATCATATTGGTACGGGCATTGAAGACATTGACGATCCCCGCACGCGTGTAGTCGAAACTGTTAAGCAGCGGGATAAAAATGATCTTCTTTTTCTGACGCACCAGTTTGGAGAGGCGTGCCTCGATATGGTCTTTCGCATTGCCGGAGGTATCCATAAAGACGACATCCGAGTGTGCCGGGCTTGTTTTGACGTACCCCAGGTAGCGATTACCGAAGATAATGTCCCCAATCTTCGAATTGCCCGAAATGACAGAGGCTTTTTTCGGCCACAGGCCGAAAACGTTCCAGTAGCGTTTCAAAACAAACTTGGTCGAGGGAAGCACGAAGCTCATGAAGGCAAATGAGAGAAAAATAATCCCGTCTGAATAGTCCGCTACCGATTTGTTCAGCGCCAGCACGGAGAGGACCATAAAAAACGACAGCCCGAGCCCTTTGAGAATGAGGCGGGTTTCGTCCCAAAAGTCGCGGCGAAAGCGGTAGAGTTTCAACCCGATGAACGTCAAAATCACAAGGATGTAGACGATAAGTTTATCCGTATAGTGGCTGAGATCCCCGGGGACAGTATTTGGTTCCTCTTCTAACCACCAGACAAGGATATACGCAAGAGCGATACTGACATAGACTCCGATGACATCAAAAAGCATCAAGACTAGCCGCGCAGAATCCTCTCTCATACAATACCTCTTATTTTTATCTATTTTTTAATATTTAAAAACTAAAAGGGCATTTATACAATCAATTCACTTAGTTTTCACCCATAAAAACCGCTGCACACTTTTACGTCAGCGATGCCAAAAGAGCAAGTATCTTCTGCTCGTATGTTTTGCAAAGCTCCGGCGTTGCTGCTTCGTAACGGGTTACCAGCACCGGGGTTGTATTGCTGGCACGTACCAAAGCCCAACCGTCATCAAAAATGACGCGGATACCGTCGACGGTGATGATGTCTTTAATCTTTGGAAAATCCACTGGAGGGTGTGCCAGCGCTTCTTTTAGTGCTTCGATCGTCTTGAACTTTTCCGCCTCGGTCGTATTGATCTTGATCTCTTCAGTTGAATAGACCTTCGGCAGCGCAGCAATTTCTGCATCGAGATCGGCACCGCCATGAACCAGCTCGAGTACCCGCAGCGTCGCGTAAAGGGCATCGTCGTAACCGAAATAGCGGTCATTAAAGAAAATATGCCCACTCACTTCCGCTGCGAAATCCGCGCCTGTCTCCTTGATCTTGACTTTGAGATTACTGTGTCCTGTCTTGTACATGATGCCCCGTCCTCCCAGACGTTCCAACTCATCGTACATGACCTGTGAGCACTTCACCTCCCCGATAACCGTCGGCTTCTCCATCCGCCGGGCAAAAAGGATGGCGAGAATGTCGCCTTTAATGTTGTTCTCCTGCGTCAGAACGGCGATGCGGTCTGCATCGCCGTCATAGGCGAAACCGAGTTCCGCCCCCTCAGAGAGCTTCTCCTTGATAGCGTCGAGGGTCTCAACGTCGGTCGGGTCGGGGTGATGGTTGGGGAAGTTACCGTCGGGCTCGCAGAAGAGCCCTTCGTAGTTCAGCTCCAGCCCCCTGAAGATCGCCTCGATGACCGGTCCGGCGGCGCCGTTGCCGCAGTCGATGACAAGTTGCTTGTCCATCCCCTTCAACGGTGCGAACGCTTTGAGCATATAGTCGACATAAGGGGTAGCAACATCGATCTGCGTGCAGCGGGTGTCGTCTTCGATCACCAGTTCCGTCGCGGCAACGACCTCATCGCCCAGGCTGTAGATATCATCTCCGAAAAAGGGTTGTTTGTCTACCGTGATTTTGAAGCCGTTGTACTCCGGGGGATTGTGCGAGCCGGTGATCATGACGCTTGCAGAAGGCGTTACTCCACCGAAGGCATTAAAGTTGGAGAAGTAGTTGACCGGTGTCGGAACCATCCCCATGTTGAGCACCTCAAGCCCTGCCTTGTTGAAACCGCTGGTAAGGTACTCGCTCAGTTTGGGCGAGTGAAGCCGCGCATCGTAACCGACCGCAACAATGTTTCCTACCTTTTTAATGCGTTGCCCGAGGAAATAACCGATCTTCTTGACCGTCTCCTCATTGAGCTCCTTTTCAAAAATCCCCCGTATGTCGTACTCACGAAAAATTGATTTCATACATTTCCCCCTAACACCGTTTAAAATCATCACTGAGACGCACAATGTCGTCCTCGCCCGTGTACTCGCCTACCTGGGCCTCGATCAGAACAACAGGGATCTTGCCTTCATTGGCCAGACGATGCACTTCGCCCATTTTGATATAGGTACTCTCGTTCGGACGGACAAGCCGCGTCTCTTCGCCAACAGTCACTGTCGCCGTCCCGCTGACGACGATCCAGTGCTCGTTGCGGTGGAAGTGCTTCTGCAGACTCAGACGCTTACCCGGTTTGACCTCGATGCGCTTAATCTTGTAGCCGTCGGAGTCCTCCAGGACCGTATAGGAGCCCCAGGGCCGATAGCCAGTGAGGTGAATGTTGTGCAGTTCGCTCCCCTGCTCCTTGAGTTTCGCGACGACCTGCTTAACTTTTTGGGAAGACCCCTTTTTCGAGATCAGCAGAGCATCCCCCGTATCGGCAACTATGAGGTCCTCGACGTCTATTGTCGCGATGGTACGGCGTGTACCGTAAACGAGGTTGTTTTTCGAATCAAGGGCGATATGGTATTCATTGAGCGTATTGCCGCTTTCGTCCTTGGGCAGCTCGTCATAGAGTGCATCAAAGCTCCCAAGGTCCGACCAGTCGATGTTTGAAGGAACCACTTTAACCTTATTGGATTTTTCCATTACTGCATAGTCAATACTGTCGTCCGGAATCGCCATCATCGCATCATACGTGATGCGGATCATCCCGTCATCTTTTGCACTCTCATATGCACTCATACACGCCTCGTAAATCTCCGGGGCGAGCACTTTCAGTTCCTCGAGGAAAACCCCCGCCTTGAAGCAGAACATCCCGCTGTTCCAATAGTAATTCCCCGCGTCCACATACTGCTCCGCCGTCGCAGCATCGGGCTTCTCATGAAAGGCCAGCACCATCTCGCCGTCGGCTTCAATGTAGCCGAAACCCGTTTCGGCGTATTGCGGCGTAATGCCGAAGGTCACCAAGCTCCCCTCCGCCGCCAATGCTTCCGCACGGGTGATCACCTGTTCATAGGCTACCTGATCCTTAATAAGGTGGTCTGAAGGGGTGACAAAGACAAGCTCGTCATAATCCAGTGCCAGGCAGGCCAATGCAATGGCCGGCGCTGTGTTGCGGCCGACAGGCTCCAACAGGTACTCCGCTTTGTAGTGATCCTTTAGTTCCAGCTCTTCGAGCTGATCCATCGCCAGAAAATATTGCTCGGCATTGGAAACGATAAACTGAGAATGGCACACTTGTGCATTGCGCTCCACCGTTTTTTGGAAGAGAGACCTGTCCTCAAAAAGCTTGACAAACTGTTTTGGCATCAAATTTCGGCTCAAGGGCCAGAGCCTGGTGCCTGAACCTCCACAGAGTATGATATTGATCATCGGATTCCTTTTTCATTGTTAAAATAGTCTTTTGTATTCTGGTGTACTTCGGGATTCATAAGCAGTTCATCGATCTTAAAAAACCGGTAGCATGAATGCTGCATTTGCGGCAATTCTGGCAGGGGCTCTTCTAGAATCACTTCGAAACCAAGCACGACATAGTGTGTTGAATGTTCATCTCCAAAAACATTATCATCATAATGATGCTCATAGATCCCCCGAAATTTGCACTCCCCGAATGTCAAGGCCTTGCCCAGTTCACTGAATGAGATCCGCTTCAATGCCTCATCCAGACGTTCATCCTTATAGATGCGACCTCCTGGAACGAACCAATACCCTTTTGCGGGCCGATTTACTCTCTGACCGAGAAGTATATTGCTGTTTTGTTTCACAATCAAATCAATGGAAATGAGCGGCGTGTTTTTGATAACACTGCCAAAAAGATCCTCACTCAGATGCATACGTTCAACTTCTTCATCAGCTTCATCTTCATCTCTTAATACTTGACTACTGCTTTTTCAACACTTTGAGTTCTATAATTTGTTTGATCAGCATAACAATAAAATTTGTATTGGTAACAAGATACCGCTTCCATAATCTCTTAGGATCATTAACAAGTCTATAGAACCATTCTAAAGAGTATTCCTGCATCCAACGTGGTGCACGTGGTACAAAACCAGCATACACTTCGAAAGCTCCGCCAAGTCCAATCATACAGCTTTGCACTCTGTCTTTGTGCTCCGCCATCCATTTTTCCTGCTTTGGACATCCCAAGGCTACGAAAACAAAATCAGGTTTTTTCTCATTGATCATGGAAACGATCTCATCTTTCTCAGGTAAAGAAAGTACTCTGAAAGGAGGCGAGTATCTATCGATTTTGAGATTCGGGTACTCTTTTCCAGCCCTTGCTACTATTTTGTCAAGTACTTCATCTGTAGAGCCATATAAAAAGATGGATTTTCTAGACTTTTCACATTCTTTCATTAAGTCCGGCATGATATCCATCCCTGCAACCCTGTCCTGCTCAATGCCATAAAGTATTTTCATCGACTTGGCAATCGGCATGCCATCCGGTGTTGTAATTTCCGCATTATTGACGATGGCGCAAAATGATTCATCACCATAAGCCTCCATTACCATATGCACATTCACAACACAAACATAGCTTGATGAAGTGTCAACTGAAAGCCTAAGAAAGTTGGTTATAAATTCCCCATATTGACCTGTGCTTACTTCAGTCTTTCCTATAAGCATTTTTCCCATCACTCTTAACTTACACCCTAATCTTTGATAATAAAATCTATCGATTCTTAGATTTTCAATATATTCCATAGGAAAATCATGTTTTCCAGACAAACAATAACAATATGAATTGATTTTTGGTTGAATTATAGCATTCAATATCTTATTGCTCTAAATCTACCAATAAAATATATCCACTGTATGACATCTTCGACTAAACTTGTAACTGTTAAATCAGAACTTAAAATCAAAAGGCAGTATCTACTGATGAAAACAGAAGTATTTTGATTATCTTGGGGTATACTCCGCTTTGGAAAAATCAATATGTACGAACATGTATACACTGATATTAGGATCCCGAGGTAAGATGAATATAAATACTTTATTTTATTAGTTTAGTAATGTTTTTGACACCACTGCTAAAAAATGCATAAAAGCACCAAAATGCAGAGAGCAATATTTATTCTAGTAAAATCAAACCATATCATTTTTCAATATTGTCATCACAAACATATACTCTTACAGAACAATCCCCCAAGCATTGAAAAAAAAAGCATAATTTTATAGATATCTCACAATCTAAATAATTTATTGTTTTTGAATTCTATTTTTGTTTTTTTTGTATTCCTTTCAAAAATCTTTCCTCTCTTTAAATAAATGTTATTATCAAATACATGATTTGATGAGTCACTTTCTTTATGTCCAACCACTACCCCTTCTGCCTCATACGATTTTCGGGTATTATAGATGTCATTTTTCATTATTTCTGTATTTGAAGAATTTTCTAGTGACACGGTCTCTGCATTATCCGATGAAATATTATTCTCAGTAATCACTACTCCATTGGATAATCTCAAATATATTGTGCCTTTAATTCTATTATGTCTTAAAAATATATTTTGGGCATTTTGAATGCGTAAGCCGCTCGCATCAAGCAAGTTGTCAATTAATTTTGTATCAACTGGGATCCTAATTTGTTTTGAGTTTAAATATGTTTCAGAAATACTTATTGATTTTTTTTCAGCATAAATAATATTGTTTTTTATAATTGTTCCAGCAGTCCCCGCTATCTCGATCCCCCATTTAAAACCCTTAATATAATTTCCAATTATTTCACAGTCAGTCTGCACCCCTGCCAAGCTAATTGCCGTTTGAAAAATTGTTTTTTTCCAAGGTGCCCTAATTTTTTTGTGCCCTATAAAAACATTATCTTTAATTAGTAAAGCATGGACATATGATTTTAAATTCTTGTCCATGTTTACAATTTCAATCCCTGCTCGCGTAATATCTATAAATTTGTTGTTTGTAATTTTCAGGTTTTCTATATACCCATTTTTCCCTTTTGCGGCAAAAAGCAATGCATTTGCCGGTTTGCTCAGGACACTATATGCACCAATGAAAACATTATTTGTAATGACGATATTTTTTTTGTAACTCTTTAAAGAATCCATATTGATCATGCCATGTATTGATGCCTCTTGTTTATCAAAGATCCAGGTAAGCCCAGATATTTCTAATTTATCTATATTGTCTTCTTGCTTTATCGCACCATATTTATCAGTACTTAGTATTGTGCCTTCACCATATATTTTGTATACGTGAGATGGGATATTCATTTTATTAATCACGTAAACACCCTTAGGAATATAAATAGTGCTTGCATTTCTCATTGCATTCTCTATTGCACTGGTATCATTCGTAATACCATCTCCAACTGCCCCAAAAAATACAACATTTGCTATAGGGATGCTAGATACAACTGTCATGTTATCTAATGGCTTTGTCTTCACAGCCTTACTAGCAACATCTATTATTGTATTTACTCCATCTGCGTATAGCAAGATATTAAATAATAATAAAAACATTAATTTCATTGCTCGCCTTTAATTCACAGTAACAACGTATGAAAGTACTTTGTCAAATAAAGTGCATGAATACTACTGAAAATAAGCAGGTAGGCGTAAAAAATACGATTCTGATTTTTTATTAAAATATATTTTGTTTTTCCAATCCAACATTGCATAGATGTAGACAAAATATTTGATTGCTTTTAGAAACCATTGGTATCTTATCTTACGGATCTGACTACACTCTCGTTCATATAAGTCCTCATTTTTTGACATCTGGTCATCATGTTGTCTAAATGCCCCAAATAGTGTATTAGCACTATATAATGTTTCATATTTAGCAAAGCGACACCATAATTCAAAGTCCGAAGCTAATCTATTATTTCCATCTATGTATCCACCAGCCATCTCATATAAATCTCTATGCCAAAAAGTAGTCTCTTGCATAATATATCCGAGCCCAGTACCTCTATAGTACCCTTTTTGAATCAATGATCTATAATAAGATTTGAAGCACGCAATTTTTCTGAAATGATTTTTTGAATCTAAATAAACATTCCTACCCTTTAGCCATTTCACTTTGTCATGTTTTTTCATAATGTCAACTGCTGTTGCGATCGCTGTCGGAAACAAGAAATCATCACTATTCAGCCACAACATCAAATCTCCATTTGCAATAGCGAATCCTTTATTGATTGCATCATACATGCCATTGTCTTTCTCTGAAATGATGGTATCAATGTGATCTTGGTATTTCTTTACGATTTCCATCGTCCTGTCAGTAGAAGAACCATCAACTAAAATGAATTGTATATTTTTGTATGTCTGATTAATTATAGATTTAATTGCAAACTCTATATACTTCTCCCCATTATAAACGGGCATCACAATACTTGCCTTCAAACTATTTTCTCCTTTTTCAAATACTCGTTGTACTTTTCATTGAATTTATATATACAATAATCATAGATTAAATAATCTAATTTATTTTTCTCTTTGAATTTTGCAATTAACTTTTGATCTATACCCTGGTATTGATTCGCCAAAGTATTTGTTTTCGCAGTAGTATTTTTGTGTTTCATTTTTATAGGAGGCTTATGAAGTAATTGTGCCAGAATATTAAGACTTAGTTGACTCTTTTCTAATATGCCAACAAAGTAATACCTATCTATAATTTCTTGATAGTTTTCATATGTTGCAGGGAATAGATTAGAAAAGTAATTCGTATGATTATCCAAATATTCCTCAATACCAACATCATAGGTCTGATCATATTTTTTTTCATATCTATACAATGACAACTGTAAAGCTAAAGGGTCACGGACGAAAGTAAATACTTTATACCGATCACTTGTGAAGACTTCCGGATACCTCTGATGAATAAAGTTATTGTCAACTTCGAAGTGTCCACTCAAGCAATAAGACTCACGAAAATTTTCAAGGTTCTTTTTTTCTGGATATTTATCAGTCCACCCTTCTCTATAATCTTTAATAATAATAAACCAATTGCGCAGTGCCGCATTTACACTTGTGCCTCCACATTTTGGTAAATGATGAAAAATAAAAATACTTTTTTTCGGTGCCAAAAAAAATAGTGGATGAGATCCATACTCATAAAGCTTCTTGAGTATTTCAACGAACATTGAACTGCCTTTTTAACATAACCTTCTCCTCATGTTGTTGCATGTAATAATTTTGTGGGATATACAGCCCTAAAAAAAAGAGTACTCCACAGTAAAGCAAAATCAAAGTAGATCTCTGTTTGAAGCAATATTGTAATGACAAATAGATTGGCAAACACATATAAAGAGTTTTTTATACCATGTGATCTAAACAGATTTGAAAATGATTTATAAAACATCATATAAAGTAGAAGTATGAAAAAAATCCCATATTCTACTAACATGTCTGTAAAGCCATTGGTACGAATAATGATATTATTATCAATATCGAAACGTGTATTTTCATTAGGACCTCTTCCAAAAAATTCATACCCCTGAATGTCATGAAAATCCCTCAGCACATTAATAAACCTTTGTGTATTCTCACTAAAACGAGTATCTGTCTGCATGGCATATACAATTTGTTCTTCAATTTTGTCGTACAAGAAACTAGAAGAGAGGAAAAAATAAATGAATGATGGCACAACTAAAATTAGTGCAAAATACTTGTATTTTATATTTCTATTTATAAACGCGATGTATGACATGATGAGAATTCCAAAAGCAATATAACCCGTAGACGACAATGTACTAAATAATCCAACTGACAATAATATAGAATATTTATTCTTGAAACTCTTAGTTTTAACTAAATTAAATATCAAAGCAATAATTATATAACCCGCAAAAGCACCTGGTTCCCAAAAAGGGCCAGGATTTCTATGTAGCTCTGCTGTTTGGTATACAGTGTAAATTCCGATTGTATGCTTAACATCTAAATAACTGCTACTAAATTCACCTAAAGAAAAATGCTCTATTAAAAAAACATCCAGACCTGGAACAATATTTAGTGGTATGTAGAATATTAAACTCACAATTACTATTGTAGCCATCAATTTAAGGTAAACGTCTATAAACTCTTTTCCAACTACAGACAATACAAAGAAAGCTATCGAAATCCTAATAAATACTCCAAAAATAGTGTTTAAAGAAATAAATTGAAACTGCAATGTTTGTATTAAATATAGGATTAACAACGTGCCCATGATTACTAGAAAATCTTGATGGAAAGCCCTTTTATAATAGATAAAATAAATTCCTGAAATGATGAAAGTACTAATCAAAAAAATACTATTATTTGAGATACTTAAAAAGCCAGAGCATATGATTAATAATGCAACCAAAATATAATTCACAATATTTTTGCGTTTTATTTTATAACTAGTCATGACAGGTACTTATCTTTTGACCATACGTTTATTGCTTTTCTAAAAAAAATATTGGCTTTTGTAGCTTTTACGATCTTGGAATATAAATGATCAACAACATCTTTAAAAGTATTGTTCATATTTACTTTGTGACTGTTTATTTCTTTTACTAAATTGTTTTTATTGTAACCTTGGGAAATAAGTATTTTATCTTCCAACCTTCCTATGTAACCACTGATCATTTTTTTTCTATATCTATTGTAAAATGTGTCCTTCCACATATCCAATGAATCATCGCTTATACTTGTATATTTTATTACACCTGTAGGATCACCCATTCTCCCTTGTATTCGTTGTTTTGAAAAATTCTCAAGCATTGAAGATTGAAATTCTATCTCTAAATAATCACAAATACTTTTTGTAGCCTGCAAAGGGTCTACCACAAATGATTCATAGTTGATAGCGATAGATTTATCTTTATATTTCTCATATGCATAAGATAGCTTTGTTAGGCCTACTGTTAAATCATCTTCATAGTAGTAGAGTCTCTTCAGGTTTCCTCCACTCCACGTATTAATAACAGAACTCATAACATTAAGAGGATTCCTAAATAAAAAAATAAATTTTGCATCCGGAAAAAGATCTACTATTTCATCTATAATATAATAATAACGTGGCGTTTTATCGAGGAAATACTTTTCGTTGTTATTGCATTGCAATGAATATAGATCACTTATAAAATTAGACAATGCTTTGTTGTAACTTTTTTGACCTTGCGGCAAAACTTTTATAAAATCATTTATAGCATTTGATGCATGTCTATGACCGTATTCACTCAATACACCTTGATTTTTTAAGGCATAAACATAGGGTAGTAATATCCATGGTTCGGCAGCACTCGCTATCTCACTATGTGCCATCAGCACTCTTTGCAATAATGTAGAGCCAGCCCGAGGTAATGAGAACAAAAATATTGGCGCTTTCATTTATAATTCCTTTTTAAGTAATGGAACAAATAATGTCAAAAAACCAAATTTTTTCTTAATCAAATATACAAGTGAGATATTCCATATTATCATGCTAATCATACTTGCAAAAGCTGCTCCATTAATATCAAAGATTGGTATAAAATAATAATTGAGTATTATATTGACTATTGTTGCAAAAATGATAACATTTTGATATTGCTTTTGATTGCCAGTCATTTGCATTATTAATCCTACAGATCCACTCAATGCGTTTACTGTACTACCGATGAGTAACATTATTAGTGCAACTTTTCCTATCAAAAATTTTTCCCCAAACAGACTCAAAAAAAACTCCGAAAACATAGTCAAAATTAGGATTAAGGGAATCGTTGCAAAAAAAAGTAATTTTGTAGATTTTTGCGCTATATGCTTTAAACCTTGAAGATCATTATTTTGAAAACATTCAGAAAACTTTGGAGCAGCAATCGAATTCACTGCCATTAAAGTGATACTCGTCAATCCTGCAAGTTTCACAACTACACTGTATATGCCAACATCTTCCTCACTTTTAAAAACACCCAACATAATTATGTCTGTCCAGGTCATGATCAACACTACGGAAGATGCAAGCAGCATTGGAAAGGACACGTCAAGTAATTGCCTGTAAGTTAAAGTGTGCCTATGTGTCCCTATTCTAGAAAGTATATTGTATGTTTTTCGGTAACTAAGTAAATATACAATGAACAAGGCACACACGTACGCACCAATAATCATTTCCGGTGATTTATTCCACATGACAAGAAATAGCATTATCAACACAGCCAAAAGAGAGATAAGAACATTTTCGAATAACGAATATTGGAGGATCATTTTCAATCCGCGGAAAAAAGCAGAATTGATTTTTAATAATACAAAAGGAACAATCCCTATACTTGTTATTTGCAAGAAAATTGTGAGTTGCTCATTGTTGAATAGCCTTAGTGAAATCTTCTCTGCTAACACAAATAAAATAGCTGATAAAAATAACGAAATGGGGATACTAATTGCATAGGCCTTTTGAAACACCTCTTTTGTTTTCTGCATGTCTCTGCGTGCATTAAAGCCTGCAATAAACTTTACAAGTGCGTTGTCAAATCCGAAGACTCCCAATAACACGAGGATATTTAAAAATGTTATTGAAATAGTATAGAGCCCTAAATTATCCGCACCAAAAAGTCTTGCGATAAGTAAGGTGAGTACGTAACCAAAACCGACTCCAAGTACTTTCAAAAAGAATGTGACTATACTCCCTTTTAGCAATTCACCTAAATGTCTATCCCTGGACAGCTTATCGTTGAGTTTTTTTATCAAGTTTATCTTCCAGAACCTATATACCATTCATAAATCATCTTGATTCCCTCACCAAGCTCGACCGAATGCCTCCATCCAAGTGCATGTAATTTGCTGACATCCGTTAGCTTCTTCATCGTACCATCCGGTTTTTCACTGTTGAAATAGAGTTCCCCCTTAAAGCCCACGATCTTTTTGATCGTTTCTGCCAATTCCTTTATGGAGACATCCTCACCTGTCCCAATATTAATGTGGGTATTACGGATCTCCGGGCTTTTCGTCGCGTTCGGCGTGCAGGTCGTGTTTACACCTTTTGCTAGAGTGTAGGTGTCTTTGAAATCCCTGTTTTCCATTAGAAAGACGCAGGCATCAGCCATATCTTCACTCCATAGGAACTCACGCATCGGCTTCCCGGTTCCCCATATCTCCACGTGATCCCCATCCACGCCGTAGCGGGCGAGATAAGCTTTCGCCTCATCAATATTATCCACTCCAAGGTCTTTGACGAGCTCATCATCGCGGCCCTCGTTGAGGAGTTTCGCGCAATGGATCTTGCGAATCAGCGCGGGTAGAACGTGTGACTTCTCCAGGTCGAAGTTATCATTTGGGCCATATAGGTTCGTCGGCATGACTGAGATGTAATTGGTGCCATACTGCAGGTTGTAGCTTTCGCACATTTTGATCCCGGCAATCTTGGCGATGGCGTAGGGTTCGTTCGTGTACTCCAGCGTATCGGTCAGCAGGCAATCCTCCGGCATGGGCTGGGGGGCATTTTTAGGATAGATACAGGTGCTACCGAGGAACATCAGCTTCTTTACTCCATTGAGGTAGCTCTGATGGATAACGTTGTTCTGAATCTGTAGGTTCTCGTATATGAATTCAGCACGGTAGGTATTGTTCGCAACAATGCCGCCTACTTTTGCTGCGGCGAGGAAAACATACTTCGGTTTTTCCGCCGCGAAGAATGCTGCCACCTGTTGCTGGTCAGTCAGATCCAGCTCTGCGTGGGTACGCATCAGCAGGTTCGTGTACCCCTTGGCTTCAAGATTTTTGACAATAGCGCTACCCACCAGTCCCCGGTGCCCGGCGACGTATATCTTTGCATCCTTCTTCATCGTTTCGTTACTCAAAGTAATTCATGATAGAGTAACCACCCTTTTTGAGGTACTGGTCCTTCGTCATCAGTTTCAGATCCGACGCCATCATGTCATGCACAAGCTCTTCAAGTTTGTACTCCCGGTTCCACCCCAGCTTCTGCTCGGCCTTGGTTGGGTCGCCCAGCAGAAGGTCGACTTCCGTCGGGCGGAAATAGCGCGGATCGACGGCGACAACTTCCCGTCCCACTTCCACCTGGTACTCAGGGTTTGTACAGGCTTTGATGTAGCCTTTTTCATCGACGCCTTCGCCTCTAAACTCCAGCTCGATTCCACAGTAGCTGAACGCCATCCGGACGAAATCGCGTACGGTTGTCGTCTGCCCTGTTGCGATAACCCAGTCTTCGGGCTCGTCGGCCTGCAAGATCATCCACATCATTCTGACATAGTCCTTGGCATGCCCCCAGTCGCGCTTAGCGTCGAGGTTTCCGAGATAGAGCTTGTCCTGCAGTCCCAAGATAATCTTCGAAGCGGCACGGGTGATCTTGCGGGTGACGAAAGTCTCGCCCCGCACCGGCGATTCGTGGTTGAAGAGGATCCCGTTGCAGGCGAACATGCCATAGGCTTCGCGGTAGTTGACGGTGATCCAGTAGGCGTACATCTTTGCGACAGCGTAGGGGCTGCGCGGATAGAACGGCGTCGTCTCACTCTGCGGTGTCTCCTGGACCTTCCCGTAGAGCTCAGACGTGGATGCTTGGTAAATCTTTGTCTTTTCCGTCAGCCCGAGCAATCTTACGGCTTCAAGGATGCGCAGCGTTCCCGTACCGTCGGCATTAGCAACGTATTCCGGCTCTTCGAAACTGACGGCAACGTGGCTCATCGCGGCGAGGTTGTAGATCTCATCAGGCTGGACCTCCTGAATAATGCGCGTAAGGTTCATAGAATCCGTCATCTCGCCGTAGTGCAGAATAAAATCACGGTTCTCCACGTGTGGATCCTGGTAGAGGTGGTCGATCCGGTCCGTGTTAAAGAGCGAGCTGCGGCGCTTGATACCGTGGACAATGTACCCTTTTTTCAGCAGAAACTCCGCCAGATAAGAGCCGTCCTGCCCTGTAATACCTGTAATTAATGCAACTTTTTTCATTTTATCTCCTTTATTACTGAATTTACTTTTGATTTTGTACAACAAACCAGGGGTTAAGTAGGTTCTCTTTGTTGTAGACCATCGGCACTTCTGCTTCAGCGTCTGGCTGGTACTGATAGGTCATCTTCCCGCTTTCACGCACGACGGCATCCGCCGCGGCCGTGTCCCATTCCATTGTCGGGGCAAGACGCGGGTAGACGTCGGCCTCGCCCTCGGCAACCATACAGAGTTTGAGCGAGCTTCCCTTGGAGACCTGGTGGATCTCCTCCGTCGTTTTGGCCAGCGTATCGATAAACGCCTGGGTCTCTTCCGAGAGATGCGACTTGCTCGCAACGACATTGAGGTACATCTCCGGGGTCAGGTTGTGTTTCAGCGGCAGGCTCTGGCCGTTTTTAAACGCACCCTCCCCCTTTTTCGCCTTGTACATATCGCCCAAGGCCGGGGCGTAGACAACGCCGAGGACCGGGCTGTCTTTGTGGATGAGCGCGATATTGACGGTGAACTCACCGTTCTTCTTGATAAACTCTTTCGTGCCGTCAATGGGGTCGATGCACCAGTAGTACTCCCACCCTTTACGCTCCTCGAAAGGCACCTCCTTGTTCTCTTCCGACATCAAAGGGATCTGCGGATAAAGCGCGGTCAAGGCGCTGCAGATAATCTCGTTGGAGAGCGTGTCCGCTTCGGTCAGCGGCGATTTGTCGTCTTTGTATTCAACGCCGAAATCCTTTTCGTAAACGTCCATAATGGCGTCTCCCGCCTTCTGGGCGATGGCGACAACGGCATCAAGTTCGATCTTTTCAAGCATTCAGGTGTCCTTTGGTTTCAAGATAGTCAATGACCTGCATCGCGGCCTCTTCGACGGGGATATTGTCATTGCGGATATGCACTTCCGGCGTTTGCGGCGCTTCATAGGGAGAGTCGATACCCGTAAAGTTGGGGATCTCTCCGGCCCGGGCTTTTTTATAGAGCCCCTTCGGGTCCCTGGTTTCGCAGACGGCCAGCGGCGTATCGATAAAGACTTCGATAAACTCCCCCGCCCCGACAAGGGAACGTACCTGCTCCCGGTCGCTTCGAAAGGGCGAGATAAACGCTGTCAGCACGATCTCGCCTGCGTCGACAAAAAGTTTCACCACTTCGCCGATGCGGCGGATGTTCTCGACGCGGTCTTCATCGGAAAAACCGAGCCCTTTGTTCAAACCGTGGCGGATGTTATCCCCGTCGAGCAGGTAGGTGTGTTTGCCCATCTCCAGCAGTTTCGCCTCGACGGCATTGGCAATCGTACTTTTACCCGATCCGCTCAGTCCTGTGAACCACAGCACACAGGGCTTCTGCTCTTTGAGTGCCGCGCGCTCGTTCATCGTAACATGGTGATCATGCCAAACAATGTTCAGATGTCGGGTGTTAGGTCCTGGGTTTTGGGTACTTTTAGACATGGAGTTTCCTATGTTTAATTAGTTGTTTCAACATTTTCGAAAGTGTATGACACTCTTCCAATCTTTTCGTATATAGATCTGCCTCGAGATAGCTGAGTTCATACGCAATGATTAGCTGTGTTTTCACTTCTGCTAATGAACCATTCGCTATATAGAAAAAACGAACAGCCTCCTTGTTGGTTTCGCGTTCATCACCTTCTGCAATATTTGAGGGCACGGAAACCGCAGCGCGCCTGATCTGATCTTTTAGTCCATAGTCTTTTTCAAAAGCAGGACTCAAGGTCAAACGGTAGATATCAACACTCAAGTTCTTCGCTCTTTTCCATACATCCAGTTCCTGAAAATTACCCATTTCCTGTCACCTTCCCTACAACCAAGTACCTACAACCAAACACCTAACTACCCCCTACCCTTCAAACGGAAAAAATATCGGTACCAGTGCCAGCACAAGCGCGCTGTAGAGCACCGAAACCGGCAATCCGATTCTGACAAAATCCGCAAACTTATACCCGCCGGGACCGTAGACCATCAGGTTCGTCTGGTACCCGTAGGGGCTCATAAAGCTGGCACTTGCGCCGTAGGCGACCGCCATGATAAAGGGCATAGGGTCGGCGCCCAGCGCCGTTGCCGTTGCATAGGCGACGGGGAAGCTGAGGGCCGCGGCGGCGTTGTTCGTGATGATCTCGGTCAGCAGGAACGTCATCAGGTAGACGGCGGCGAAGGTGCCGTATATTCCCATGCTCCCCGTCGCCTCTTTAATCCCGTTGCCCAGCATGTCCGCGACGCCGCTGTTCATAAGCACCTGGGCGATTCCCAGCGCCGAACCGATGATCAGTACCAGTTCGAAGGGGAACGTCAATTTTACATCGCGCAGCGACAAAAACTTGAGAATGATGAAGAGCCCCAGCAAGACAAAAAGACCTTTCAAAAAGGGGAGCACACCCGTCGCGCTTAAGACGATGGCGCCGAGGAAAAGGCCCAGAATGAGCAGGCTCGTTTTCGTATCAAACTTTTGGTTAAGCGAGAGGTTCGATACAAAATAGAAATTCTTTTTCAGGTTCTCGCGCTTGGAGAAGTCCTCTCCCGCCGTCAGCAAGAGGGTATCCCCCGCCTGCAGCTCAATATTGCCCAGCTTGCCGGAGAGCTTTTCGCTCCCGCGCCGCACCGCGACGACCGCCGCATCGAACTTCGTCCGAAACTCCGCCGTCTTGATGGTGTGGCCCACCAGCGCCGATTCGTGGGAAACGACGACCTCCGTCAGGTTATCCTGCAGAGGACAGCGCTTGTTGTCGAAAATAGCCAGCCCCTTGAAACGGTTCAGCTCTTGAACGTCGCGCATATTGCCCGTAAAGATCAGGACGTCCCCCGCCTGCAGCACCTCCCGCGGCGTGACGGGAGAGATCAGACGCTCCCCGCGCATAACTTCCGCCAAAAAGAGCTGTTCCATGCTGCGAAGACCGTTCTCCTGGATCGTCTTTCCGGCAAGCGGCGAATCGGAGCCGACCCGCGCCTCCAGAAAATAGCGTTCCTCCTGGGTACGCCCCTTTGTGGCATAGGTCGGCAGCAGCTTTGAACCGAATAGGCTCAAGAATAGCCCCCCGGCCACGGCCAGCGGGAGTCCGACATAGATAAAGTCAAACAGAGACAGCGGTGTCAGTCCCGCATCGACGACGAAGCCGTTGACGATCAGATTGGTCGACGTGCCGATGAGCGTCATCGTCCCGCCGAAGATCGCCGCATACGAGAGCGGGATCATCGCTTTGGAGGGGGCAACGTGTTTGTTGTTTTTGACCATGCTCATCATCGATGCGACAACGGCCGTATTGTTCAGAAAAGCGGAAAAAAGCGATGTCAGGCCCGTCAATCGCAGCATCGACGCGAAACGGTTCCGCGAGAAGACGGCATGCGACAGCCACTCCACGACGGCCGTGCGCTCAATGACGCTTGAAATGACGATCAGCAGTACCAACACGATCAGCGACGGATTGACAAAGTTGTGCAGCATCGCTTTGGTCTCGATAAGCCCGGTAAGGTAATAGAGCATCAACAGACCGAAAAAGAGCACGCCCGGACGGATGGTGCCGCGGATGAGCAGCACGATCAACCCTCCAAGCGAAAACAGTACCAGCATGACACTCATGGCGTATTACTTAATTTTTCTCAAATACGGAAACGTCACGGGCACCCCACTCGGGGAAGTGTTCACGGATGTAGGCATTGAGCGCCTTTTCGGCCTCGGTATATTCACGTACCGACGCGACTTTCTCATGCTCCCGCGCGGCGACGTCGACAATCATCCCCGCCCCGACGGTATTGTTCGTCACGCGGTCAACCACGATAAAACTGCCGGTCTGACGGTTGTCGCTGTAGTGGTCCGCCGCGATGGGACGGTTTAGCACCAGCTTGCACGAGGCGATATCATTGAGCGCCAGCGTATCGACCTGTTCGCGCGCGTAAGTGTTAACATCGATCTTGTAGTTGATGTCTTCAAAGCGCCCGGTCGCGTCTGACGTCGCCCGCTTGATGTAATAGCTCTGCTCCGGCTGCATCGGCGTCTCGTCCATCCAGACGAGCATCACTTTCAGTGCATTGGAGACGCGGGGAACGTCATCCGTATGTACCAGCATGTCCCCGCGGCTGATGTCGACCTCATCCTCCGTCGTAATCGTCACGGCCATCGGGGCATAGGCTGCAGCCGCCGTTGCATGACGGTCTGCCTCGGTGACGTCCCCGGAGTTGATAATGCTTTTGACGGTCGTTGTCTTGCCCGAAGGCAGAACGGTGATGGCGTCACCGACGCGGACACTGCCCGAAGCGATGGTCCCGCAGAAGCCGCGGAAATCGAGGTTCGGGCGGTTGACGTACTGCACCGGGAAGCGGAACGAGGCCTTGTCCCCGGCAATTTGTTCGGCATTGCGGTAGTCGATGGTGTCGAGCAGTTCGAGCAGCGGTTTCTCTTGGAACCACGGCATACGGTCACTCTTGTCGACAACGTTGTCGCCGTCCAGGGCACTCATCGGAATATAGATCGTCTCCGGACGTGCGGCACCGTGCATCGGCAGCTGGTCGAGCACCTCTTTCTCATAGGAGAGCTTGATCTCCTCAAAGCGCTCTTCGGAAAAGTCGACAAGGTCCATTTTGTTCACCGCCACGACAATGTGACGGATCCCCAGCAGGTTGACAATGTAGGTGTGGCGTCGCGTCTGGGTCAGGATCCCCTTGCGCGCATCGATGAGGATGATGGCGACGTCCGCCGTCGAGGCGCCGGTGACCATGTTGCGCGTGTACTGCTCGTGGCCCGGGGTGTCGGCAATGATGTACTTGCGTTTGTCCGTCGCAAAAAAGCGGTAGGCGACGTCGATGGTGATCCCCTGCTCACGTTCGCTCTGCAGCCCGTCGACGAGCAGCGCCATATCGATCTTCTCGCCGGTCGTGCCATACTTTTTGCTTTCGCTCTCCGCGGCGGCGAGCTGATCTTCGAAGATCATTTTCGAATCGTAAAGCAGGCGCCCGATCAGGGTGCTTTTTCCGTCATCGACACTCCCGCAGGTCAAAAAACGGAGCATATCCTTGTTCTCATGCTCCTTAAGATAAGCTTCGATGTTTTCTGCCGGTGTATGCGCCATTAAAAGTACCCCTCGATTTTTTTCTTCTCCATTGCCCCTTCCTGATCCTTGTCGATCAGACGGCCTTCGCGTTCACTGCTTTTGGAAAGCAGCATCTCTTTGATGATCTCCGGCAGGGTTGCGGCCGAAGAGTTGATTGCTCCCGTCAGCGGGTAGCAGCCCAGTGTCCGGAAACGGACCATCTCGTTCTTCGCCTTGGCCTTCAGCTCTTCAGGCACCCGTTCGTCATCGACCATGATCTTGGTCCCTTCGTACTCGACGACCGGGCGCTCCTTGGCGAAATAGAGTGACGGGATGGGGATCTGCTCAAGGTAGATGTACTGCCAGATATCCAGCTCCGTCCAGTTGGAAATCGGGAAGACCCGGACGCTTTCGCCCTTCTGGATCGCCGTGTTATAGACGTTCCACAGCTCCGGACGCTGGTTTTTCGGGTCCCAGCGGTGCTGCTTGTCGCGGAAGGAGAAGATGCGCTCTTTGGCCCGCGATTTCTCCTCGTCCCGGCGCGCCCCGCCGATGACGGCATCGTATCCGCCCATGTTAAGCGCCTGCTTCAGGCCCTCCGTCTTCATAATGTCCGTATGCACCTTGCTGCCGTGTTCGAAGGGCGAGATATTCATACGCTCCCCCTCGGGGTTCGAATGCACGACCAGGTCGAATCCCAACTCCTTGGCACGGCGGTCGCGGAATTCGATCATCTCGCCGAACTTCCACTGGGTATCGACATGCAACATTGGAAAAGGTACTTTGCCCGGGGCAAAAGCTTTCATCGCCAGATGCAGCATGACCGAGGAGTCCTTCCCGACTGAATACATCATCACCGGGTTTGAAAAGGCTGCGGCGACTTCGCGCAAAATGTGCACCGATTCGGCCTCAAGCTGTTTGAGGTGTGTCAGGCGTTTCTCATCTAGCATCTATGTTTATCCTTCCTTATGAATCTATGGGTGTTATTTTGATTGCAGAGGCACTCTACCCTTGTGCAGGAACCACTCCAGGAAATAGCAGTAATATGCACTTTCATCATCTAGGCAGCTGTCTGTAAATACGCACTCGTATTCGCATCGCTGCTCTCTATAAAATCTTCGGATTCTACCTTTTCTCATATAAATAGTGCATTAACTGGTGGTTTAGTGTTACAAAATACTAACAAATTTTTACGCTATCAGCGTACACATATAGCTTATTTTTTAAACAATATCTGTCGGTATTGGTCACGAAAAGTCGGTGGTGTCCCCACGAGGACTCGAACCTCGAGCTAGGCCTTAGGAGGGCCCTGCTTTATCCTGTTAAGCGATGAGGACGTATCGGAAAGAAATGAAGAACGATATTGTATCGAACGGAGCTTTCAATACTGGTAGACGCACTCTTTGTAGATGATCTTGACAACGGGCTGGACGTTGTTGACACGCCACTGCTCTTCGATAACCCTCTGGCGCAATCCGCTGCGTTCCCGATCCGCCGCGCGGAGCTTCCGCACAATTTCCGTATAGCTGTAATTGCGCGGATCGTTGCGGCACCAGGCCATCAGTTCTCCTCCTTTGGCAATGTAGCGGTAGTAGTAGTCGTAGCGCGACGTCGGAGATTCGATACGTTTCGCGGCGCGGTACTGCTTGTCGAGAGTGGTAAAATCGCTTTCAAGTTTTTCGCACGACACCGCGCCCAGCAGCAGCGGGAGAAACATCAGGAGAAGGATGGCTCTTTTCATGACGTTCACCTCGGCAAAGGGTGGATACCCTGCTGAATCGTGCCGCAGCGCACCTCGGTCACGACCGGCGGGTGGGTAATGGCGTAGCGTGTCAGTTCCGCAACGTTTTCCAGGTGGAATGAGGCGATGTCCGTCTTATCGGAGCTGATCTTCTTGCCAAGCATATACCACAGCGTCGTGCTCATTCTGTCTTTGCAGCGCTTATAGATCTTCCCGCCCTCGCTCCGGAACTGCCGTATCACCTTTTCGCTTGCCGGAGAGGGTATCTCGGCCTCTATCACCGCGTCATACGCCTTTCCAACCGGGGCGAAGGCTTCGACCATCCGGGCACACTCCTGTCGTGTCGCGGCAAAGAGCAGCATGGGGACGATCAGGAAAAAAAGTTTCATAGGCAGCCCTTTGCAGCATGTAGCACATAGAGTGGACTACGAATTGCTACGCGCTATAATGCCGTTATGTGGTACACCTTCGATAACGACGATCTCATTCTGCAATTGCGTATCCAGCCCAAAGCGAGTTCGAACGAACTGGCCGAAATCATGGGCGAGGAGCGCAAACTGCGCATCACCGCCCCGCCCGTGGACGGCAAGGCCAATAAACACATCATAGCACTGCTGGCGAAAATGTGCAAGGTCGCCAAGGGGGACGTAACAATAGAGTCGGGAGAGCTGGGAAGAAATAAGCGGGTGCGGATCAAAAGCCCCCGGCTGCTGCCCGACGGTGTCAACCCGCCAGCGTCAGCGTAATCTGCATTATGTCTAATAAGAGCTTCGACACGTCGAAGCGCATTAAATGAAATCAGGAACTGGACTTGAGCGCTCTTTGTAAGCCATCCCGGAGGCATAAAGCCGGGAGGGATGAGCGGATTCGCGAAAGGCCGCTTTTTGCGCTACTTTTTCTAAAAAAGTGGCATGAACATTTTTCCTTTTCCTTTCTTTTTACAAAGAAACGAAACCAAAGAAAATCGTCGTTGCGCGAATCGCTCGCTGCTCCCGGCTTTGGGCCTCCGCAGCGGCTTTCAAGGCACGCTTAACGACAGGTCGCCTATTGATTTATGCGCTTCGAGGACCGAAGCTAATATAAAAAAAAGAGCTTCGACACGTCGAAGCGCATTTAATAAAATTGGAAATTGGCCTCGAACGCTCCTTGAAAGCCATCCCGGAGGCATAAAGCCGGGAGGGATGAGCGATTCGTGAGAGGCCGCTTTTTGCGCTACTTTTTCTAAAAAAGTGGCAGAAAATAATGGGTTTTAGGATGGTGTACTTGGGGATTGCTGTTACCTAAATAGGTGGAAATGCGAAATAAGCCTGAGGCTTATTTCTCGTCGGCGACCATCCGGTCTTTGGCTGTGATCCCCATCAGGGAGAGGCCCGTACGGATGGAGAGGGCGACCATCAGGAACAGCTTGAGCAGTTTCGCCTCTTCCTCGGTCCCCAGTACGCGATAGTCGTAGTAGAACTTGTGCAGCCGTGCCGCGAGGGACTTGAGGTACTCGGGCAGCTTCTGCACCTGGCGTGACGCAAAGGCATCCTCGATCACTTCCGGCAGCAGCAGCGCCTCGAAGAGCAGCGCGTCGGCATCGGCGTTGAGGCCTGTGAGCTCCGCCGCCATGATCTGTTCTTCGCTCAACTCGCTTTTGGAGAGGATCGTCTGGATCCGCGCATGGGCGTAGTTAATGTAATAGACCGGGTTTGAGTTGTCCTGCTTCTTGAGGGTTTCGACATCGAATTCCAGGGCCGTGTCGCTCTTCTTGCTCGCAAAGATGAAGCGCAGGGCGTCCGCGCCGATCTCCTCGACGATGTCGCTCATCAAAATGACGTTGCCGGCCCGCTTGCTCATCTTGTACGGCTCGCCGTCTTTGAGCAGGCTGACCATCTGCGACAGCAGGATCTCCAGCTTCTCCGGATCGTAGCCCAGGAAGCGCGCCGCCGCTTTGACGCGGGCGATGTAGCCGTGGTGGTCCGCGCCCCAGATGTTGATGTAGTGGTCAAACCCCTGCTCGAACTTGCGGTTGTGGTAGACGATGTCGCCGGCCAGGTAGGTCGGGCGGCCGTCTTCGCGCACGACGACG
Source organism: Sulfurimonas sp. HSL-3221 (assembly GCF_021044585.1). GTDB lineage: Bacteria > Campylobacterota > Campylobacteria > Campylobacterales > Sulfurimonadaceae > Thiomicrolovo > Thiomicrolovo sulfuroxydans. The sequence continues at coordinate 2,276,626 of NZ_CP087998.1, forward strand.
CGGTCTTTCTCGTCCCCGTGCTCCGTCGAGCGGAGCCAAAGCTTCTCTTCGCCCTCGTAGACTCCCTCGCCCAGCTTCTTCATAACACGGTCCCAGTCGTCGTAGAGCGACGCCTCGCTGACAAAGGTGTCAAAGTGGATGTTCGCATCGCCCAGGTCGGAGACGATGAGATCCATCACCTTGTCCTTTGCCCAGAGCGCAAGCTCTTTCTGCCGGTCGGCGTTGGTGAGGATGTCGCTGCCGAACGCAGTCAGTGCTTCTTCGGCCAGGATCGTCATGTATTCGCCGCGGTAGTACTTCTCCGGCCACTCGACTTCCATGTTGAGGACGCTGTGCTGCCCTTCGAGTTGCAAGGAAAGGCCCAGCAGGTCGATCTGGTTCCCGGCGTCGTTGACGTAGTACTCGGCCGTGATGTCGTAGCCCAGGCGGCGTCCGAGGCGCAGAAGTGTGTCCCCATAGACCGCGCCGCGGGCGTGGCCGATGTGCAGCGGTCCCGTCGGGTTCGCGCTGACGAACTCGAGCAGGATCTTGCCTTCGCGGTCGGCATGGCCGAACTGTTCAGGGTTGGAAAGCGCCCATCCGGCGTATTCGTCCATAAAGGCTTCGGAAAGGCGGAAGTTGATGTACCCCTTTGTCGCTTCGACCGCGGAGAACATCGCATGTTCGCCGAAGGAGGATGCCAGTTCGTCGGCGATCACCATCGGTGATTTGCGCAGCTCTTTGGCCAGCGAGAAGGCAATGGGGGTGGCGTAGTGCCCGAAGGAACGGTCTTTGGGCTTTTCGAGCACGACCTCGCGCTCAAATTGCGCTTTGAGAAGCGCCGATACACGCTGTTTCAAATCAATTACGCCTGTTTTTCGGATTCTTTGGGTGCTTCGGAAGCTGCCGTTGCGTCACCGCCCTCGACTTTTTTGGGGGCCTCGTTGCTTGCAACCTCTTCCGGTTCGTCTTTCATCTCATTCTTGAAGTTCTTGATTCCCTTGCCGATACCCTTGGCAAGATCCGGAATTTTTTTCGCACCGAAGAGCAGGACGATGATCCCGAAAATCAACAGCAGTTCAGTTCCGCTTGGCATACCCATAGTAATTCCTTAGGTGGTTTTTTTGGAAATGTAATAATAGCGAAAAAATGCAGGGATATTGGTTAGTAAAAGCGTTTACGGCGGCGGAGGGGCGCTAGTGCGCTTCCCACGCCTGTACGAATGCGTTGATCTTGAGGGTCGGGACTTTCAAGCGGGCGGCCCTGGCAACGGAGACAAGCACCTCCGCCGCCTCGTCGAGGTCGTCGTTGATGATGATGTAGTCGTACTCGCTCATACGCTGGACCTCGCGTTTGGCCATATCGATCCGGCGTTCGATCACTTCCGCCGCATCGGTTGCCCGCGCCCGCAGACGCTGTTCGAGTTCGCTCAGCGTCGGGGTCGTGATGAACGCGGAAGTCGTAATGTCGCCCATGCGGTTTTGAACGGCATCGTGCCCCTGGACGTCAATGTCGAAGATGACCAGCTTCCCCTCGGCGAGGGCCGCCTTGACGGGCTTGAGCGAAGTGCCGTAGTAGTTGCCGTGGACGACGGCGTACTCCAGGAAGTTCTCCTCCTCGATGTCGCGCTTGAAGCTCTCCTCGTCGACGAAGTGGTAATGCACACCGTCCACTTCCCCCTCGCGCATCGGTCGTGTCGTTGTCGAGATCGAGAAGTAGTAGGGTCCGATCGCCTCGGCCACTTTTTTGATCAGAGAACTCTTCCCCGCACCGCTTGGGCCCGACAGGACCAGGATCGCTCCGCCGTTTTTGTTCATGCCTTCTCCCCGAATGAAATATCAATGCGCACACCCATCGCCTTGAGCGCCTGTGCGACCGATTCGTCGCTGAGGATCGCCATTAGATCCTGCAGGGCTTCAACACCCCGCGCATGCAGGTCGATGTCGCTGAAATCCGTCTCTTCCGGCGCACGTTCCGGTGCATCGGCGTCATAGAGCACCTCCTCGATCGGCTGTTCCCACTCCCGCCGGTCGATGTGCTCCATCGCCGCTTCGATCTGATCGCCGTACGTCGGCCCTTCGGCCTCGTCACTTTCCACGGCATCGAGCAGCTCTTTGAGCTCATCGATCTCCGCACTGTCAAAGAGCGGTGCCGCCGACTCCTCCTCCCACGCTTCCGCCGCTTCGTCGGCATCGAAAACGTCGCTGCGTTCGACCAGCGCGCTGACGGCCATCTCCGCAACATCAAGGGCCCGCGCTAGCTCTTCGGGCAGGAACGGTTTCCCCAGCGCCGCGTCATACCCCTGGGGCATGGCGTCGAAGCGCGAGCCGATGAAAATGGCATAGTGTCCCTGCGTTTTCGCGGCCGCCGCATCGTAACTCGCGGCGACACTGTCATCGACGATGGCGACGTCCGCCCGCTGCCCGCCGGCGGTACCCGGAAGCAACAGGGTATCCCCGCGTTTTTGTGCCAGACGTTCGACCAATTTAGCGACAATGGGAGTGGTGTTGAACAGCGCGATGGTCATAACGTCCCTTGAATGCGGTATGAAAATACCCGTAAAAGTGTGTTAACATTGTAACAAAAAAGCATCCGAATTCGAATGAAACCCCTCCTGATCGCCGGCCTGATCCTCACGGCCCTCTTTGCCGACAACGCGCTTTTGCTTCCGCACCGCTGGCAGGATGCCCGGCACACCCTCGGGGTGATGATTCGCAGCGGCAACACCCCGTTGCTCCTCATGACAGAGCGCCTTGATGACTCCTATCTCCGCCAGGCCCTCCGCCAAGCGCTCGAAAACGATAGGAATGTGACGCTCATCACCTCCTCGCGGGAGACCGCATCCCGGTGGGCGATGTACCGTTCGCTTCACGCCTGTCTGCTGCCCCCCGGAACGGTCATGACCTTCAGCCTCCTCCGTACATCCGAAACAGGCTGCATGGTCAGCGGCACACTCGAGACCGAGACGCTCCGAAGCGCTTCGGGTCTGATGGTCTGCAAAGAGCGCAAGGCGTTCAATGAAACGGTGCGGTTGCTGCAGCAGGAGTGCAGAGGGTACTTCAAGCGTTGAGGCGCTATTTCACCCGGACCAACTGATGCTCGTCGAGCTTGTATACCCGCTGGCAGCGGTCCGCCAGCTGCAGTTCGTGGGTGACAAGCAGGAGCCCGGCGTCGTGTTTCGCGATATAGCTGTCAAAAAGGTCCATCACTTCGCAGGCCGTCTCCAGGTCCAGGTTCCCCGTCGGCTCGTCCGCATAGATCAGGCGCGGTTTTTTCGTCAGCACCCGGGCGACGGAGAGGCGCTGCTGCTGGCCGCCGGAAAGTTCCGTCACCTTCTGGCCCACAACATGTTCGATCTTGAGGGCCCGCAGCAGCTCCGGCTCGACCGGCTCGTTCGAGAGGATGGATGCGACCTCGAGATTCTCCGCACCCGTAAACCCTTTGAAGAGATAGTGCGACTGGAATATGATCCCAAGCTGCTTCCGGCGCAGCTCCACCAAACCGCGATTGGAGAGCCCCTCCATCGGTTCGCCCATCAGCGTCACGCTGCCGCTGTCGGGAGTGAGCAGGGTCGAAAGGATATGAAGCAGGGTTGATTTTCCGCTGCCGCTGACCCCGATGATGGCAACGGACTCATGGCTCTCGATGGAGAGATCCACACCGGAAAAAAGCGGGTAATCGAAATGGTGGGCAATGCCGCTGGCTTCTAGCAGTTTCATGAATGCAATGATAGTGCGTTTTGCGTTAGTTCTGGGTTAGTTTTGGGGTAATGGGAGAAAAACGGGCGACAGTGTCACCCGGAAAGGGGCAGCAGAGGGCTTACGCCATCTGTGCAGCGACTTCGGCAGCGAAATCGTCTTGTTTCTTCTCGATGCCTTCGCCGACTTCGAGACGGATGAATGCGACGACTTCAGCACTGCCGCCGGCAGCTTTTGCCGCTTCGGCGACTGCAGCTGCAACCGTTTTCTTGTCATCAAGAACATAGTTCTGATCCAGGAGGCACTGCTCTTTGTCAAGCGTCGTGTTATCCTCGATGTAGCGCGCGAGTTTACCCGGCAGGATGTTCGGGATGATCTTCTCAGGCTTGCCTTCGGCGATCAGTTCCTCTTTCATCTTCGTTTCCGCAGCGGCCAGGACATCCTCTGTCAGTTGAGACATGGAGATGTACTCCGGCACGTTTTTGAGCGGCTTTTTCAGACGCGCGAGCTCTTCGTTCTCTTTCTTGATCGCTTCGATGCGGCCTTTTGTTTCCGCCTCGACATACGCCGCGTCGAAATCTTTGTAGCTCAGCGTCGTCGGTTTCATCGCGGATGCGTGCATGGCGACCTGCTTTGCGACGGCGACCATGGCGTCAGCCGTTTTCGCGGAGTCACACTCGATCGCAACGATAACGCCGATGCGCGTGTTGGAGTGAACATAGCCGTTGACCGCGACGTTTTCGTTTCCGCTCAGTGCCGCGATGCGGCGAAGTTCGATCTTCTCGCCGATCTTCGCGACCGCTTCGTCGAAGTAGACGCTGAACGCTTTGCCTTCGTACTCGGTTTCGCGCAGCGCTTCCGCACTGTCCGCTTCTGTCGTGAACGCCTGCTCTACCGTAGTAGAAACGAGGTTCTGGAAGCCTTCGTTTTTCGCAACGAAGTCTGTCTCGGAGTTAACCTCGATCAGTGTCGCACGCTTGTTGTCTGCAGAGATCTTCAGACCAACAGAGCCTTCAGCAGCAACGCGGTCCGCTTTTTTAGCGGCCTGAGCAATCCCGCGTTCACGCAGCCACTCTTTGGCTTTTTCCATGTCGCCGTTTGACTCGGTGAGCGCCTTTTTACAGTCCATCATCGGTGCGTCAGTCGCCTGACGCAGCTCTTTTACCATTGCTGCTGAAATTGCTGCCATGCTTATGCTTCCTCTGTCGTTGTTTCTTCTGCTGTTTCTTCCGCAGCTTCTGCAGCCGCTTCGACCTCTTCGCCTTCCGCTTCCGCGTTGTCGGCTATCATCGCTTTACCTTCGTTGACCGCTGCTGCCATCTCTTTACAGAAAAGCTGGATCGAGCGGATAGCGTCGTCGTTGCCCGGGATCGGGAAGTCGATCAGGTCCGGATCACAGTTCGTATCGAGCGGTGCGATAACTGGGATACCGAGGTTGCGTGCTTCTTTAACGGCGATGTGCTCTTTGACGGCGTCAACGACGAACATCATATCCGGCAGTTTTTTCATATCGCGGATACCGCCGAGGTAAGACTCGAGCTTCTCTTTCGTACGAGCCATCATCAGCGCTTCTTTTTTCGTCAGCAGGTTGATCTGGCCGCTCTCTTGCATCTGCTCGATCACCTCAAGCTTGCGAAGGGATTTCTGGATCGTCGGGAAGTTGGTCAGCATACCGCCGAGCCAGCGGTTGTCAACGTAAGGCATACCACAGCTCTCTGCCGCTTCTTTGACGGCAACGCGTGCCTGTTTTTTCGTACCGACGAACATGATCGTCTTGCCTTCGGCAGTTGCATCAACAACAATCTGATACGTGTTGCGGAAGTAGCGCAGCGTCTTCTGCAGGTCGATGATGTAAATGTTTTTGCGAACACCGAAGATGTATTTTTTCATTTTCGGGTTCCAGCGGCGTGTTTGGTGGCCGAAGTGGACACCGCACTCGAGAAGGTCTTTCATAGTTACCATAATTATGGTCCTTTCTGCATCGTGCCTCCGAGGCACGATTAAATTAAAAAATACCGGTTCGCTTCAATGCCCCCGGCAGTCCTGCTCTATTTTTTCAGAAAAGGCTGCACCGGTTTTTGGGTTTGGCACCTGAGATCTTGTTCCCCGGCAGTTCGGTCAGAACGCATGGAGAAAATCGCGGAATTTTACCTTACATAGCCTTAAGAAAGTGTTAAGCAATAACGGCTCCACCTCCCCTTTGCAGCTGTTAATTTCAATTTCTATTTATATTACTTCTGGTAGGCTGTGTAATACCTTTGTGATTAATTTGTTTTTCTTATGTTTAGGATTAGTTGTCCGGAAAAACAGACACAGGTACAAGGAGTTAAAATGAAAAAACAGTTGATCCTTTCCGTTGCCGCCGCGGCCATACTCAGCATCGGTCTCCAGGCCGATGAAACGACCGACCGCATGGAGGCGATGGAGGCGCAGATCGAGGCCCTTCAGGAACAGCTTTCCGCCATGAAAGACGCCAAAGCCGATGAAACGGCAGCCACTGAAGACGATGAAGAAGGCAGTGAAGAGGAGGTGGATGAGACCGATGAGCGTCTGACCGACCTTGAAGAGCAGGTCAGCACGATCAACCGCAACACCTCCGGAAGCCACCTCAAGTTCGGGGTCGATTTCCGTACGGCCGTCGACAATCTGAACTACAAGATGGCCGGGAACGCCTACAATCCCGATACGATGGCCTTCGACGGTGACGACACCCAGAGCAATGACGCCTTTCTCACCAACCGCCTCTGGCTCAACATGGAGTGGCTGGCGACGGAAAATATGAGTTTTACGGCCCAGCTCGCCTATAACAAGGCCTACGGATACCGCAGTGGGTTCAATGGGGGCTACCCGGGCTTCGAGACCTTCGACTGGATCACGAACGAAAACGCCTATGACGACGTTGTCCGCGTCCGTTCTGCATACTTCTTCTACCGCAACGACACCTTCCTCGGTGCGGAGATCCCCTGGACCTTCAGCATCGGCCGCCGACCCTCCACCAACGGCCACCTGATCAATCTGCGTGACGACGACCGTCCCGCTTCGCCGATGGGGCACAACATCAACGTCGAATTTGACGGGATGAGCTCCAAGTTCAGCTTTGAAGATCTCACCGGCATCGACGGGATGTACATCAAGTTCTGCGCCGGACGCGGCGGCACGAATGCCAACGCGAAGTTCTTTACAATCAATATGGATAGCAACAATACCCTTGGTATCGCCGCTCCCTACGCCAAGAATGACGCCGACCTTCCGGACATCGACCTCGGCGGCCTGATCTTCGTTCCTTACGATGACGGCCAGTACAGCCTCGGCGCACAATACTACTATGCCGCCCACCTCATCGACGCTTCCGTCACCCCGACGCCGAGCGGATACGTCTTCCATAATATGCAGGATGTTGGGAATATGCACGCGGTCACGGCGAATTTCATGATCAACGGTATCGGCAACGGCTGGAGCGATTTCCTCGACGATACGATCTTCTTCGCCAGCGGTGCCGTGAGTATCACCGATCCGAAAAAGGGTGCGGCCGATCAGGGGATGCTCGGTTCGAAAGAGAGCAAAACCGGTTCGTCTTACTGGGTCGGTCTCCAGATCCCGACGCTGTTCACCGATATGGGCCGTATCGGCTTCGAATACAACCACGGCGACAAGTACTGGCGTTCTATCACCTACGCCGAGGATACGAACATCGGTTCCAAAGTCGCGACGCGCGGTAGTGCTTACGAAGCGTACTACACGGACTACCTGATCGAGGATGTCTTCAGCTTCCAGATCCGTTATACGTACATCGATTACGAGTACACCGGTTCCAACGGATTCTTCGGCTCTACGACGGGTACGCCGTATAAGATCGACGATCTCGCCGCCACCAATCCGGGACTGGCAAGCGCGACCGTCGACAAAGCACAGGACATCCGCTTCTACCTGCGCTACCGCTACTAAGCACCTCCCCTTCGGGCGGTGCCTCGTAACGTTTTACTTCACCGACGGAAAAACCCTTTAGCCGTTCTGCAATTCCGCCAGCTTCTTTTTTACCTCTTCGACATGTACGATCTCGTATTTAACTCCCTGCTTTGAACGCTTCTGGCGTACTTTGACGTTCCCCCATGCCGCGGCGACTTTGCCCTCCGGGTCAATGATGTAGGTCGTGCGGACGATGCCCATATACTCTTTGCCGTAGTTCTTCTTCATGGCCCAGACGCCGTAATCTTCCATCATCGCATGCTCCGGGTCGCTGAGCAGGGTGATCTTCAACGACTGCTTCTCGATAAAGCCGCGGTGGACCTTCGGGGAGTCGGCGCTGACGCCGAAAATGGCCGCCTTGAGCCCCTGGAATTCCGGCAGCTGCTCGGTAAAATCGCACGCTTCGGTCGTACACCCGGGCGTATTGTCCTTGGGGTAGAAGTAGAGCACGATCCATTTCCCTTTGAGATCGCGCGAACAGATCTCCACCTCGTCCTGGTTCTCCAGGCAAAAATCCGGTGCAACAGTTCCGACTTCCAACATCATATGTCCTTTATTTTTTGATGAATCATAGCATAGGTGCCAAGTGCAGCAACCATTCCTTCCTCTCAAGACCAAAGGTCGAAATTGAACGCGCTTTGTCGCGACAAAGCATAACAGCTTCGGTTTCCGAAGCGCATAAATCAATAGGCAACCTGTCGTTAAGCGTGCCTTGAAAGCCGCTGCGGAGGCATAAAGCCGGGAGCAGCGTGCGATTCGCGCAACGACGATTTTCTTTTGGTTCTTTTCTTATGAAAAAGAAAAGAATGAGGGGCCTATCTCTTTGCCACTTTTTTAGAAAAAGTAGCACAAAAAGCGGCCTTTCGCGAATCGCTCATCCCTCCCGGCTTTATGCCTCCGGGATGGCTTACAAAGAGCGCTCAAGGCCAATTCCTGATTTGATTGAATGCGCTTCGATGTATCGAAGCTCTACTTTTCCATTCGCTTTGGTTTCGTTTCTTTGTAAAAAGAAAGAAAAAGAACACCGGGACCTATAAACTATTCTCGTCGACGATACTGATATCGGGAAACGCATGCAGCAGCAGGTCCGCCGCCACCCCGTTTCCTTTGGCGATCTCGTTGCCCGCTTCATCCAAAACAGGCGTCGTGCCGATGCCGCAGCTGGGGGATTTCGATTTGAGGATGATCCCCGTCGCGTCCGGGTGCGCCTTGATCAGCGCCTCGGTCTGTTCGATAAGCGCATCAGTTACGTCCGTATCATCCGCATCTTTTTTGACCCGCAGGCCGTGATCCTCCGTCGCGATGACGCTGATCCGCCCGCGGGGTGTCCCCAGAACCGGGGCTTCCGGGCAGAAGGGAATCACCTCTTTGTCTGCAAGAAAGGTGAGAACACCGTCATCCCTTTTGGAGCAGCCGTCATACCGGCACGCTTCTCCCAGCAGACACGCCGAGACGATCACTTTCTCTTTTTGCATGATGCTACGCGATGACGACCGATTTGAGTTCCGTCATCTCCTCGATGGCGAACCGCGGCCCCTCGCGGCCGACGCCGCTCAGCTTGACCCCGCCGTAGGGCTGGATGTCAAAACGCAGGGTCGGCATATCATTGATGACGACTCCCCCTGCCTCGAGCTCGCTGATCGCGCGCTGCGTCAATGCCAGGTCGTTGGTAAAGACGGAGAACTGCAGCCCGTAGGGCGAATCGTTCATCCGGGGGGCAGCGTCGTCGAAGCCCTCGACCTTGACCAGGGAGACGATCGGCGCGAAGACCTCCTCGCAGACGATCGCCATATCATCGGTGACGTCCGCCATGACCGTCGGGTAGAACATCGTGCCTTCGCACTTCACCTCCGTCATCGGACGCGCCCCTTCGTCAATGGCGCTTTGCACCCATGAGAGTGCCCGCTCCGCCGCCTCTTCGTTGATGAGCGGTCCCATAAAGGTGTCGTCTTCGTAGGGCGATCCGACAACGAGCTTCTGCGTCGCTTCGGCCATTTTCTCCGCAAACGCGTCGTAGACGTCACTGTGGACATAGATGCGCTGAAGCGAGATGCAGACCTGCCCGGAGTTGACGAAGGCCCCGAGCGCACAGCGCTGCGCGGCAAGATCGAGATCGGCGCTCTTGTCGATGAAGGTCGCCGCGTTGCCGCCGAGCTCCAGGCTCACCTTTTTGATCCCGGCACTCTTGGTGATGATGTTGCCGACCGGGACGGAGCCGGTGAAGCTGATCTTGCGCGGGATGTCGCTGCCGACCAGGGTACTGCCGACTTCGGCATCGCCGTAGACGACACTCAGCGCATCCTTGACCGCATAAGGGCTCTCGATGAAGATTTTCGCGAACTTGTAGGCCGTCAGCGGCGCCTCCGGCGTCGGTTTGAGCACGACCGTATTCCCGGCGACAAGGGCGGGGGCGAGCTTGTGCGCTACCAGGTTCAGCGGGAAGTTGAAGGGGGTGATCGCCGCAATGACGCCGACCGGTTCGCGGATATAGAAGGCCGTCGTCTTACGGCCGCTTGGCATCGCATCGGTATTGATCGTTTCGCCGTGCATGGTGCGCATCGTCTCGGCGGCGAGGATGACCGTTTCGATGCAGCGCTCCACCTCGACCCGGGCGAAAGCGATCGGTTTGCCGACCTCGTCCGTAATCGTTTTTGCCAGGTCTTCTTTCTGTTCCCGAAGCTTTGCCGCTACGTCGTGCAGCCAATCGCAGCGCTGTGACAGCGTCGACGCTTTGGCCGCTTTTGTGGCCGCTTTGGCAATCTCCAGTGCCCGAATGGTTTCCTCCGCGACGCAGACGGGAGCCTTCGACACGACCCTGCTGTCATAAGGGCTGCGGCGTTCCGTCCACTGGCCTGTGACCGCTTCCGTCGATCCGAAAAATACTTTTGCTTCCATACTACTGTCCTGGTATAAAAAGTGTATCTATTATACAAGGCGGGCCGTTAAGCCGCCGTTTGCCCCCCGCCATTAACACTGATTTTAGAAAAAACCTTTTACAATCGAAACAAAAAATGCGGCATCCCCCGGGTGCCGCCGATAGGAAAATGATGCTTAACCTTGAAATCATCCCCGGCCAGCTCGGCGTCCGTCCCCCGGTAACAAAACCCCATCCCGGCTTCTACCCGCAGGTCGGCGAAGCGCGCTTCCGTAAACTCGTCGACGAGCACTACGAACTGATCCGTAACAGCGATATCGCCTTCCTCTTCCCCGTCAACGACGAAGATGACTTCCAACAGGCCAAGACCAATGCCGCGGACTTCTTTATCCAGATCTGCGGCGGCCCGGACTACTTCAACCAGCACCGCGGCGAGCCCCGCATGGTCGGCCGCCACGCCCCTTTCCGCATCGACGAAGCGGCCCGCCGCCGCTGGCTGGAGTTCTACGCCCAGCTGCTGCCGCAGCTCGTCGAAGAGGGCATCGACGAAGCGTACGTCCAGTCCTTCTGGGACTACATCAACGTCTTCTCCGCGTGGATGATCAACACACCATCAGCCTAAGCACTAAGCACGCTAAAAGTATCCGCTTCTTTTGTCAAATCCGAAACGGTACTTAGCGTGTCAGCCGGATCACCGGTGAATGGATTGTCCCGAAAGCGGCAGCCTTTTATCCTTTTTTCTTCCCGGTTCGGCTTCTTTTTTGAATAAGCATAAGCGCTAAAGCGCAATACATGCGAGGCACTAAATACCAAGTCGTAAAAAAGAAGGGGGAACAAAACCCCAATTGAGAAAACGAAATCTCCCCAAGTAATCCCCCCTTTATCCCATCTATGCAAAAATGTATTCGATTGAAAAGAGGTGCAAAACCATGGTCATCGAATCCAATTACGTCGATATCCGCCGCCGCGAGATCTACCCTGCCAGTGTCGTGATCGAAGCAGGTCTCATCCGGTCCGTCACCAAAATCGACACCCCCTGCTCCACCTACCTCCTCCCCGGCTTCATCGACGCGCATATCCACATTGAAAGCTCCATGCTCCCGCCGAGCGAATTCGCCCGCCTCGCCGTCCTTCACGGTACGGTGGCAACCGTCTCCGACCCCCACGAGATCGCCAACGTCCTCGGGATCAAAGGGGTCGAGTTCATGCTGGAAAATGCCCAGAAGGTCCCCTTCCACTTCGCCTTCGGGGCCTCCCCCTGCGTCCCGGCGACCCCCTTTGAAACAAGCGGCGCGCTCCTCGGCGTCGAGGAGGTGAAAACACTGCTGGCAAACCCGCAGATCCGCTACCTTAGCGAGGTGATGAACTTCCCGGGGGTTGTCGCCGGCGACGCGGAGATGCATGCAAAGATCGCGGCTGCAAAGACGCTGGGAAAACCCGTCGACGGCCACGCCCCCGGTCTGCGCGGCGACGACCTGAAACGCTACATTGCTGCCGGCATCACGACCGACCATGAAGCCTTCACCTACGAAGAGGGGCTGGAAAAGGTTCAGGCGGGCATGAAGATCCTCATCCGTGAGGGCTCCGCCGCGAAAAACTTCGAAGCCCTTGCCCCGCTGATAAAAGCGTACCCCGACATGCTGATGTTCTGCAGCGACGACCGCCACCCCGACGATCTCCGCCGAGAACATATTGACGCCCTCGTACGGCGCGCCGTCGCCAAGGGGTATGACCTCTTCGACGTGCTTCGCATCGCCTGCCTCAATCCCATTGATCACTACGGGCTCGGCGTCGGTACGCTGCAGCCGGGGGAGAGCGCCGACCTCATCGAAGTCAATAATCTGGAGGATTTCAGCGTTCTACGGACCGTTATCGGGGGCCGCATTGTTGCCGAAAAAGGCAGAAGCCTTATCCACTCCGTACCGCTGCCGGAGCTCAACAACTTCCATGCGGCGCCTAAGCGGCCGGAGGATTTTGCCTTTCCGCCCTGTGACACCGTGGAGGTGATCGAGGCCGTCGACGGCGAACTGGTCACCCACGAGATGATCGCCTCGCTGAAAAACGTCCCTGCCCGCCGCATCGGTGACCCCGAGCACGACATTCTCAAAATTGCCGTCGTCAACCGTTACGAAGAGGCCCCGCCCGCCGTCGCCTACGTCAGCGGTTTCGGACTGAAAGAGGGGGCCATCGCCTCCAGCGTCGCCCACGATTCCCACAACATCATCGCCGTCGGCTGCAGCGACGAAGCGATCGCCGAGGCGGTCAACCTCATCATCGATTCCCGGGGCGGTATCTGCGCATTGAACGCCGCGGAACAGCATCTGCTGCCACTGCGCATCGCCGGGATCATGAGCGGAGAAGACGGTTTCAAAGTCGCTGAACAGTACGAAATGCTGGACCGCTTCGCAAGATCGGCGCTGGGTTCAAAATTGCACGCACCGTTTATGACCCTCTCGTTTATGGCGTTGCTCGTCATCCCCGAACTCAAACTCAGCGACAAGGGGCTCTTCGACGGGCGGACCTTCCACTTCATCAAAGGGTGCAGAACAGAACCATGAACCCTTTTCAACTCCGCGACCACGGCACGGACGTCCGCACCGAGATGACCGCCGGCTTTACGACCTTCCTCGCCATGCTCTACATCGTCCCCGTCAACGCCGCGATCCTCAGTGCAGCAGGCCTTCCTTTTGATGCCGTCATCACGGCGACGGCGGTCATGACCATCATTGCCTCCATCCTCAACGGCCTCTGGGCCAACACCCCTATTGCCATGAGCGTCGGCATGGGGCTCAACGCCTACTTCAGCTTCGGGCTCGTCAAGGGGATGGGGCTGGCATGGCAGACGGCGCTGGGGATCGTCTTCCTCTCCGGCATCCTCTATATCCTCATCAGCATCACTCCGCTGCGGCGCTGGATGATCACAACGATCCCCGTCGATGTCAAACGCGCCGTCAGCGCAGGTATCGGGGCCTTCATCGCCTTTATCGGGATGGAGCAGCTTCACCTCATCACGGACAGCCCGGCGACCCTGGTCACCCTGGGCAACCTCAAAGACCCCCACCTCCTCATCGGCCTCTTCGGCCTCGGCCTGGCGATCTTTTTTGTCATCAAAAAGGTCCGTGGAGCCTTTATCCTCTCCATCACGTTGACCGCCCTGCTCGCCTGGGCGACGGGGGTGGAGCCGATGCCCGAGAGCTTTTTCTCCCTGCCCGCCTCTATGGCACCGATCGCCTTCGAACTCGACATCACCTCGGCGCTCAGCCTCTCGATGGCGCCGCTCATCCTCATCTTCCTCATCACCGACCTCTTTGACACCCTCGGCACCCTGACGGGGGTCGGGATGCGCGCGAACCTCTTCCACGGCAAGGACTCCGTCCCCCTGCAGCGCACCATCGAGGCCGACGCCGCGGCGACGATGCTCAGCGGCCTTGCCGGGGTCACCAGCACAACCGCATTCATCGAGAGCGCCGCGGGCGTCGAAGCAGGTGGACGGACGGGACTGACCGCCGTCGTTACCGGGCTGCTTTTCATATTGCCGCTCTTCTGGCTCCCCTTTTTCCAGGCCATCCCCTCCAACGCCGTCTATCCCGTTCTTATCGTTATCGGCGTCATGATGTTTGGGGAACTGCAGCACATCGACTATTCGGACGCGGCGGTCAAATACAGCACTTTCCTCATCGTTCTGGGGATGCCGCTCACCTACTCCATCACCGACGGCCTGCTGCTGGGCTCACTCGCCTACGTCTTTATCCGCCTCATCCAGGGGCGCTTCAGGCAGATCGATATCGCGATGGGCGTCCTCGCCGCCGTCGCCCTGCTCGTCTTTTTCGTCCTCTGAACTCAGCCGAAGAAGTGTCTGAGCTCTTCGTCCGTATTGGCGTTGAGGGCCACCTTCGGATCGTCGACGGCAACGGCCTCTGCAATGCCGGTGGACTCGATCCATGCATCAAGGCGTCCCGCGTCCGAAGTGAGCAGATCATTTTTCATAACGGCGCTGATGCGCTGCGGCGGGGCGCGGTGTCCCTCGAAAAAAGCCGTCGCCACTGGGCTTTCGCTGCGGGATAGCGCTTCGAAAACGCGTTTGTCCGGCACGGGGCGGTCCACCTGGCAGAAGTAGAGCTCCGGGGCATCGAGCGTCTCGAACGCCCTCTTGACCGAGGAGAACATCCCCTCCCCATACGCTTCGTTGCAGATCACCTTCACCCCATCGGGAAGGACGGCGCTGATCCGCTCATAGGCATATCCCAGAACGACGGCGACATCGTAGCCGTAGCTTTGCAGCTGCCGGATCTGCCGGTTGATCAGGTACTCCTCCTCCACCCTGTACAGTGATTTCAGATCAGAGGTGCGGGAGGATCTCCCGGCGGCGAGCAGGACGACCGTCATCTCTCCTCCGGCTGCGAAAGGGCTTCTTTGATCATGTTGAACGCCACCCGGAGCCGGTACGCTTTCGTCGAACGGTGCCCGCCGGAGGGGTCCGTATCGCTCTCGAGGGCTTCTTTGATCGCCGCGTCGTCGTACACACCCCCATCCAGCAAGGCTTCGAGGGTCCGAAAGCGGACCGGGTTGGGCCCCAGCGACGCCCCGCTGATACGGAAACCGCCGTGGCCCTGCGTCAGGGCGATACTCACTTTCGCGATGTTGAGCCGCTCTCTCATCCCCGCCTTTCGGTAGTACCACTCTCCCGTCTGCAGCGGAACGGTGACGGCGGTAATAAGCTCATGGTCGAGTTTCGTGCATTTGTAGCCGCAGTAGAACGCTTCAAGCGGCACGCTCCGCTCCCCCTCCTGCGACGCCAGCGTCACCGTGGCCTCCAGCGCCACCAGCGCAGCCGTCAGGTCCGCGGCGGGTGAGGCGTTGGCAATATTGCCGCCGACGGTGGCGAGGTTGCGGATCTGGTGCGAGCCGAAGGTTTCGGCACAGGCCGCCAGCAGCGGCAGGGATGCCCGGACCACATCGCTACGGAGCAGTTCGTTGAGCGTCACAAGCGCGCCGATCCGCATATGGCCGTCTTCCACGCTGACGCCTTTCAGCTCCTCCAGGGCGTGGATGTCGATGAGGGTGGCGGTGGCAGCGGCATGCCGCAGCTGCAGCGCCGCATCTGTGCTGCCGCAGAGCAGCAGTGCCTCCGGATACCGCGCCAACAGTGCCGTCGCCTCGCCGAGATTTGTCGCACGCAGATAGTTCATGACTTCACCTTTACGATGGCCTCGACGATCTTCCGGTAGCCTGTACAGCGGCAGAGATTGCCGTCCAGGGCCGCCTTGATCGCCTCTTCACTGCGTTCACCGCCGTGACTGAGGTAGTCGTAGGCGCGCAGGACGAAGCCCGGCGTGCAGAAGCCGCACTGTACGGCACCGTGTTCGGCAAAGCTTTCGCGGATCGCTGCCGTCTCCTCCTGCAACCCCTCCAGCGTCACAACCTCCGCGTCCTGTATCTGCGGGGCAAGCAGTAGGCAGGCATTGACGAGTCTGCCGTTGACGAAGAGGCTGCAGGCGCCGCACTCCCCTTCACCGCAGCCCGCCTTGACCGACGTCATTCCCGCCTCGCGCACCAGGTCGAGCACCCGGCTCTCCGGGGCACAGTCAAACCGGTGAACTTTGCCGTTGATCGTACACGTTATCTGCATGCTTCCTCCACCGTTTCCGGGGTGATCGGCAAAGCGTCAAAAGCGTTTCCGAGGGCATGCCCAAGCGCGTTGGCGACGGCGGCGGCCGGACCGTCCATCGGCAGCTCCCCAAGCCCCAGCGAGGGACCTTCCAAACCAAGGAAACGCACGGAAATTTTCGGCAGGTCGGGGGCCATCGGCAGCGTATAATCACTGAAACGGGGACTTCGTACGCGCCCCGTTTCATACACCAGGCGCTCGAAAAGGGCATACCCGATCCCCTGGGCCACACCCCCTTCGACCTGCCCCTCCGCCATCATGGGATTGACAACCTGACCGACGTCGTTGTAGGCGTCAAAACGGACGACCCGGACGCGGTAGTCGACGGGATCAACTTCCACTTCGGCGATGTAGCATCCCAGCCCGTATGCCTCATAGCCGTTACCGTAAAAGAGATCTTCGTCCCAGAGGATGCCGGCGGGCTGTTCATAGGAGGCTCCGAACTGCAGCGGACCGCCGCGCTGCCGGTAGTGCGCAACCGCCTCCCGGTACGCGTCGGGGCTATCGTAATCGCCGAGCGCCCTTTTCAGCTGCCCCGCAGCCTCTGCAAGCAGACGACCGACGATCATCACGGTCCGCGAAGCGACTGTCGGTCCGCTGTCAGCGACCTCGGCGGTATTCGGGGTACGGCAGGAGACCATCCCGACGGGCAGTTCCAGGACATCGGCGACGATCTGCGGCAGCGCCGTCAGCGTCCCCTGCCCCATCTCCACGCTCCCGACGCGGATCTCGACACTGTCGTCCGCTTCCAGGGCGATCGAGACGCTGGAGGCCAGCATGCTTTCTCCCACGCCCGTATAGCCCGCACCGTGCATGAACAGGGCCATTCCGACCCCTCTGTGCGGTGGCGGGGCATTGTAAAGGGCGTCAAATCCGCTTTCACGGCAGGCAGTGTCGAAGAGCGCCCGCAGCCGGGCATGTTCGGCGATCGGCACCCCCGAAACGTTGAGCGAACCCGCACCGGGAAGGTTGCGTTCGCGCACAACTGCCGGCGAGAGGCCGAGCGTGCGGGCGATGTCGTCCATATGGCGTTCAATCCCGAAAATGACCTGCGGGGCACCGAAACCTCGGAATGCCCCGTTGGGCGGAGTATTCGTCGCCACGGCGCGGGCGTCGACCCTAATGTAGCCGCAGTCGTAGAAACCGGCCGCATGCAGAACGCAGCGCGCGAGGACGACGGGGGAGAGCGTCACATACGCCCCGCCGTCAATTGTGATATCCACCTCCAGCGCATGGAGTTTCCCCGTCTCGTCGAAACGGCTTCTGTAGTGCAGCTGCGCGGGGTGGCGCTTGGTCGTGTAGGCGATATCCTCTTCGCGCTCATAGACGATCTTGACATCCTGCCCCGCCTTCTTGCAAAGCAGGTAGGCATAGCCCGCGATCAGGGAGGGGTAATCCTCCTTGCCACCGAATCCCCCGCCCGTCGGCGCCTGCTCCACCTCGATCTTTTCGCCGGCAAGTCCCTCCAGCGCCGCCTCGACAAAGAAGGGGCACTGCATCGAGCCGATGATCTTGACGCGCCCGCCGTTGTAGCGCGCCAGCATACTCTGCGGTTCCAGGTAGGCCTGCTCCTGGTGCGGGGTCGTGTAGGTCTTCTCCAGGCTGAACAGCCCCCTCCCCTCCGGAAGGCTACCTTTGAGCGTATGGATGGCTTTGAAGACATTATCCTCGCCGTAGAGCCGCTGTTTGAGTGCCAGGGACTCCTCCATGCTCAGCACCGGCGCCTGCGCGTCGTAGTCAATCGTAATGTGGGCCGCCGCCTCGCGGAGCCGCCGTTTTGAACGGTGCGCCAGCAGGAGGATCGGCTCCCCGATATGCCGGACCCTCGCCTCTGCGAGGAAGGGCTGGTCGTCAGTGAGGACGACATTGGCGTTGCGACCCTCGATGTCTCTGTAGTCGACGATGACGATATCGGAAAAGTCGAAAGCGGGGTCAAAGGTGATCGCACGGATCTTTCCGTAGGCGATCTCGGAGCGGACAACCGCCCCGTACAATCCGTCAAAAGGCAGATCATCCGTATAGCGCAGCGTCCCGTCCGCTTTTGACGCGGCATCGACACGAACGACACTCTCGCCTACGACTCCCATCGCGTCCTCCTCGCACGAACGGCTCCCTCCGGAGCCACCTTAAACCATTATGCCCAAACATTCGCGAAAGCCCCATTAACGCAGCCTTAAACACCACTTGGATAAAATATCCGACTTTCGTAGAATTACCGATAATTTGGAGAACCAATGAACGAAGCCAAGTACATTTGGATGAACGGCGAATTCCTCCCCTGGCAGGAATCAAAAGTCCACGTACTGTCACATACGCTGCACTACGGCAACGGCGTTATCGAAGGGACCAAGGCGTACAAAACCGACAAGGGGTACGCCATCTTCCGTCTCAACGACCATACCGAGCGTCTGATCCAGTCGGGCAAGATGGTCCTGCTCAACATCCCCTACAGCGTCGAGGAGCTCAACAATGCGCAGATCGAACTGATCCGCAAAAACGACTTTACCGGCGACAACGTCTACCTGCGCCCCTTCGCCTTCCTGGGTTACGGCGTCATGGGCCTCTACCACAAGGATGCCCCGGTCGAGACGGCCGTCGCCGCATGGGAGTGGGGCGCCTACCTCGGCGAAGAGGGAATGCGCAAAGGGATCCGTCTCAAGATCTCCTCGTTCACCCGCCCGGCCAACACCTCCAACATGGGCAAAGCCAAGGCGGTCGCGAACTACCTGAACTCGCAGATGGCCAAGTTCGAAGCGGTCGAATGCGGCTACGACGAAGCCCTGCTCCTTGACGACCAGGGGTACGTCGCCGAAGCGAGCGGCGCGGGCTTCTTCATGGTCCGCGACGGCAAGCTTATCTCGCCGCCTAATGACAACTCCCTCGAATCGATCACCCAGAAGACGATCATCGAGCTGGCCCAGGATATGGGTTACGAGGTTGTTCGCCGCCGCGTTACCCGCGAAGAGGCCTACATCGCCGATGAAGCCTTCCTGACCGGTACGGCCGCGGAGATCACCCCGGTCCGCGAAATCGATGCCCGCATCCTCGGCAACGGCGCCCGCGGTCCGATCACGGAAAAACTGCAAAGCGCCTATTTCGATGTCGTCTTCGGACGCAACCCGAACTACACGCACTACCTGACCTACGTCTAAAAGGAAAGCAAGCATGGCAACAGACATGAACGACTACTTCAACAAGAAAAAAAGCAGCTCCGGCGGCAGCGGCGGCGGCGGTTTCACCCCACCCAAGCCCCCCAAGATGGAGTTCAACATGGGCAAAGGCAAATCGGCACTGCTCCTTCTCGGCGTCGTCATCGTTGTCTTCCTGCTGCTCGCCAAACCCTTCGTCATCATTACCGAAGGGGAGCGCGGTATTCTCGCGACCAACGGAAAGTATGAACCCAATGCCCTCCTGCCGGGCCTGCACTTCATCATCCCCGTGATCCAGAAGGTCTACCTCGTCGACACGAAGGTCAGAATCATCAACTACGCCAGCCGCATCGAGCGTGCCGGGGCCGAAGGCGAAGGCCTTGAAGTCCGTCCGGCGATCACCGTCCTGGATAAACGCGGTCTGCCCGTCTCCATCGAACTGACGGTCCAGTACCGCCTCAATGCGCAGTACGCGGCACAGACCATCTCCAATTGGGGCTTCAGCTGGGAAGAGAAGATCATCAACCCCGTCGTGCGCGACATCGTCCGCAACGTCGTCGGCCAGTACGAGGCGGAATCCCTGCCGACGAACCGCAATACCATCGCGAACCAGATCGAACAGGGCATCCGCCAGAGTATCGAGGGGCAGGAGAACTCCCCGGCCATCTTCCAGTCGGTCCAGCTGCGTGAAATCGTCCTGCCGCAGAAGGTCAAGGACCAGATCGAAAGCGTTCAGATCGCCAAGCAGCAGGTCCAAAAAGCCGAGCAGGAGGTCCAGCGCGCGAAGCAGGAGGCCCTGAAACGTGCCGCGGAAGCCCAGGGTAAAGCGAATGCGATCAAGATCGAAGCCGAGGGTAAAGCGAATGCGATCAAGATCGAGGCCGACGCAACCGCACAGGCCAACCGGGCCATCAGTGCATCGCTCACCGACAAACTCCTCCAGATGGAGCAGATCAAGGTCCAGGGACAGTTCAACGACGCCCTGCGCGAGAACAAAGACGCGAAGATCTTCCTGACACCGGGCGGCTCCACGCCGAATATCTGGGTTGATATGAAAGATCCGCAGAAACAGAGCGCGATCCGCTAAGCGCTTCCCTCCCCCCGGAGGGTTGAATCAAGCCGGAGCACCTCCGTTTTGATTCAATCCTTTTTTCCTGGAAAAAACATGCAAGAAATTCTCAATCGGGTCGACTGGCAAAAACAGGAACTGCTTCCCGTTATCGTGCAGGACGTCCATACGAACGAAGTCCTGATGATGGCCTACATGAACCGCGAAGCCCTCCAGCTCTCCCTGGAGACGAAACTCGCCCACTACTACTCCCGCTCAAAGCAGCGGCTGTGGAAAAAGGGCGAAAGCAGCGGCCACCTGCAGCACATCAAGCAGTTCCTCATCGACTGCGACGACGACACCCTGCTGCTCAAGGTCGAACAGGAGGGCGTTGCCTGCCACACCGGCCGCAAATCCTGTTTCTTCTCCGAGCTCGACAGCGGCAGCGAGACCATGGCAGTCGAAGTCGATATGACCGCGGCCTACGGCGTCATCGACACCCTCTACCACACGATCCTCGAGCGCAAGAACGCCGACCCGGAAACCTCCTGGACGGCCAAGCTGCTGAGCAAAGGGGAAAACACGATCCTCAAAAAGGTCGTCGAAGAGGCCGGGGAGTTCAGTTTCGCCGTCAAAGATAACGACGAGGAAGAGATCGTCTACGAAGCGGCAGACCTCACCTACCACGTCCTCGTCGCCCTGGGCTACAAGAACATCTCCCCCGACCGCATCAAGCAGGAGCTCGCCCGCCGCTTCGGCATAAGCGGCATCGCGGAAAAGGCCTCACGCCCATCCTAGCCAAATGGCTATCCTTATCTAAAGTAGATACTGCAAAAATCTATGCCAGTATCTACTTCTTCTATCAAGTCTTGAATGATAATTAGCGTATCGAGAGGATTACCGGGGAATGGAATGCCCCGAAAGCGGCAGCCTTTCGCACTTTCTTCTTTCGGGTTCGGTTTCTTCTTTGTGCGAACAAAGAAGAAAGGGAACAAAAAAACTCAGTACTTCAGCCCGATCTGTTTCAAAGCCGCATTGATATGCCGCACCTGCGTATTCCGGTCCCGGCACCACGCCGGCGCGATGAGGGTATCGTTATCGATCCCGGCGGTAATACGCTGCACGGAGACATTCGCAGGCTTCATCTCGATCGCCTTGAGCAGCGTATCGAGGTACTCCTCCTCCGTAATCGGCGTAAACTCGCCCCGGGCATACTCGTTGGCCAGCGCCGTTCGCGTCACGACATAGAGGGGGTGGTACTTCACCGAGTCGATCCCCCACTCGTACGCCCTCATAGCCGTCTCAAGCATCATTGCCTGCGTTTCGCCCGGCAGGCCGAAGATGAGGTGGCCGCAGACATGCAGGCCCGCCGCCTTGCTCTTCTTAATCCAGTGCTCGACATTGGCGCTGTCGTGGCCGCGGTTGATCCGCTCGAGGGTCTCGTCGTAGACGGACTGGATACCGTACTCGACCCAGATCTCTTTCGTTTTGGCCAGCTCTGCGAGGTAGTCGAGGGTCTCGTCGGTGATGCTGTCCGAGCGCGTCCCGATACTGAGCCCCACGACGTCATCAAAGGAGAGCGCCTTGTCGTAGAGCGCCTTGAGCGTCGCGAAGGGGGCGTAGGTGTTCGTAAAGGACTGGAAATAGACGAGGAACTTCGTTGCCCCGTATTCGCGGCGCAGTCTCGCCGAAAGGACGTCGAACTGCTTTTCAAGCTGCTCGAGCTGCTTGGGGAGGTAGGGGTTCTCTTTGCTCTGCAGGTTCAGGTGGAAACCCTTGAGCGGCTGTACCTTGTCAAGACTCGGGCTGAAGGAGTCGTTCTCGCAGAAGGTACAGCCGCCCCGGGCGACGGTGCCGTCGATATTGGGGCAGGTGAAGCCGGAGATGGAGATGGAGACCTTGAAGACCTTCTCCCCGAATTTCTCCTGGAGATAGGTCCCGAAAGTGTAGATCTGCTTCGGCTGCAAATGTGTCCCTAGACGATGTACTCGCCGGTAAAGCAGGCGGTACAGTATTCGCTGCCCTCGGCCCGCACCGAACGCATCAGCGCCTCGGTACTGAGGAACGCCAGAGAGTCCGCCTCGATGTAGTGGCAGATTTCCTCGATGCTCATATTTGCCGCGATCAGCTTCTCTTTGTTCGGCGTATCAACGCCGTAGAAACAGGGGTCCGTCGTCGGCGGGCTGGAGATGCGCATATGCACCTCGGCCGCACCCGCCTCTTTGAGCATACGCACGATGCGGCGGCTCGTCGTCCCGCGAACGATGGAGTCGTCGATGACGATGAGGCGTTTGCCCTCGATCAGTTCGCGGATCGGGGAGAGCTTCATCTTGACCTTGAGATCGCGCATCTCCTGCGTCGGCTCGATGAAGGTACGGCCGATGTAGTGGTTGCGCATGATCCCCATCTCGTAGGGGATCCCGCTCTCCTGCGAATAGCCGATGGCCGCCGGCACGCCGCCGTCGGGGACGGGCACGACCATATCCGCCTCGATCGGCTGCTCTTTGGCCAGCTGCACACCCATGTTCTTGCGCTTCTGGTAGACGTTTTTGCCGAAGACCTCGGAGTCGGGACGGGCGAAGTAGACGTACTCAAAGATACAGTGCTTCGGGGTTCCGTCAAAGATTTTGAGCGACTGCGGTGCCTTCCCTTTTTCAAAGATGAGCATTTCGCCCGGTTCGACGTCACGGATATAGGTCGCGCCTATCAGATCAAAAGCACAGGTCTCGGACGCGACGACGTAACCGTCGCCGATACGTCCCAGAGCCAGCGGACGGAAGCCGAAACGGTCGCGCACCGCGAACATCTTGGTACGGCTCAGAAAGACGAGCGAGAACGCCCCCTCGATCTGTTTGACGGCATCGATGATGCGGTCTTTGAGTTTGCTCTGCGTACTTCTGGCGATCAGGTGGATCAGGTTCTCCGTATCCATGGAGCTCTGGAAGATCGCCCCCTCTTTAATGAGCTTGTTGCGGACCTCCTGGGCATTGGTCAGGTTACCGTTGTGGACGATGGAGATCTGTCCCAGGTCGTAATTGGCATGGACCGGCTGGGCATCGAGGATGGAGTCGTCCCCCGCCGTAGAATAGCGGGTATGGCCGATGGCCATATGCCCTTTGAGCGTCGCCAGTTTCTGCTCGTCAAAGACCTGGGTAACGAGCCCGCGGTCTTTGATGGTGTGCAGACGTTCCCCGTCTCCGGAACTGATGCCCGCCGCCTCCTGGCCGCGGTGCTGCAGCGAATGCAGGGAGAAATAGGCGAGCTTGGAGGCTTCGACATGGTTGAAGATGCCGACGACGGCACATTTTTCATTCAATGATTGACGCATATGACTCCTTTTATTATAGTCCGAGGCAGTCGGCGATGGAATAGAGGCCGCTGGGTTGCGTATGCAGCCACTTCGCCGCACGGATGGCACCCTTGGAGAAGGTGTTGCGGCTGGTGGCAGTGTGATTCAGTTCGATGAACTCGCCGTCGTTATAGAAACCGACGGTATGGCGTCCGACGATGTCGCCGCCGCGCAGCGCCATGACGGCGATCTCGTCACCGGTGCGTTCGCCGATATTGCCGTTGCGGCCGCTGACGCGGACCTTGTCAAGGTCGAGGTCGCGGCCCGCTGCCGCCGATTCGGCCAGGGTCAGCGCGGTACCGCTCGGAGCGTCTTTCTTGTGGCGGTGGTGCATCTCGACAATCTCGATGTCGAACCCCTCCAGTGTCTTGGAAGCGAGGTTGACAAGCTTGTTCAGCAGCGCCACGCCCAGGGACATGTTCGTCGCGTACAGCACCGGCGCCACGCCGCTGAGCTCTTTGAGCAGGTTGAGCTGGTGCACATTCAGCCCCGTGGTCCCGCTCACCAGGGGTTTGGGGGTTTTCAGCAGGGTTTCGAGCAGCGGTTGGGCCGCTTCGGGCAGGGAGAAATCGATTATGATGTCCGACGCTGCGACAAAGGCCTCCACGTCATTGGTCACCAGTGTCCCCTCCGGCAGGGAGGCCTCCAGGCTGTTGCGGACATAGACCGCGGAGAGCCTCAGCGTCTCCTCCGGGCCCAGATCCTCGATCAGCAGTTTGCCTACACGGCCGGTCGCCCCGTAAATTCCGACGTTTACCATTCTCATCCTCTAAGCGTTTTGTTTTTCATCAACGTACGTGATCACCTGAAGCGCTGCCGTTGCACCGTCGCCTGCGGCACAGACAACCTGTTTCGGTGCCTCGATGCGCAGGTCGCCCGCGGCGAAAACGCCCGGCGTACTGGTACGCATACTGAGGTCCACGATCACCTGTCCCCAGTCGTTGACATCGCAGAGCCAGCTGCCGTCTTCCTGTTTCAGCACGGCGTTGTTGACGTTATGGCCGACGAAAACGAAGACCCCGGGGATCTCCAGGTCGCGGGTCGACCCATCCCGGAAAGCGACCCGCAGCCCGGTCACGCCCATCGCGTCACCGTAGACCTCGTCGGGTACGGCATCCAGCACCTGCTCGATATTGGCGGTGTTGTTGATACGTTCAATCGTACTCGGTGCGGCCCGGAAACGGTCCCGGCGGTGTACCAGGTAGACTTTGGAGCAGATCTTGGAGAGATAGAGCGCCTCTTCGAGCGCCGTGTCTCCGCCACCGATGACGGCGACCTCTTGGCCTTTGTAGAAGAAACCGTCGCAGGTGGCGCAGGTGCTGACGCCGCGGCCGAAGAGAAGATCCTCGCCTTTGAAGCCGGCACGCTTCGGCGTCGAACCGGTACAGACGATGACGCTGAGCGCTTCATCGACCTTGCCGTCTTCGCGGGTAATGCGGAAAGTCCCCTCTTCCGTACGTGAAACGTTTGTTACTGCAACCATCTCATGCTTGAGCCCGAAACGCATGCACTGCTCCGGCCAGGGCATCATCAGGTCCATACCGGAGATCTCGCCGGTGACCCCTGGATAGTTCTCAATCTCGCTGCTGCCCGTGATCTGGCCCCCGGGCATGCCCTGTTCATACATCACGACGTTTTTCAAGCCGCCGCGCGTCGCATAAAGCCCCGCCGTCAGTCCGGCCGGACCGCCTCCGATAATGGCACAATCGAGCATGGAAAACCCTTTATTCCCTTACGGTAATTAATGGAGAAATAATATCGCTAACATACTAAAGATGGACTTTGACACAGAAGCAGTGAGAAGTTTAAAGTTGGGGTGCAGGCGAGCGCCTGCAAAGTATTAGAGGTGTGCGTTGATTTTCTCTTCGAACGCCTGCTTGGAAGCGGCACCGATCATCTGATCAACGACTTCGCCGTTCTTGAAGATCATGACCGTCGGGATGGAGCGGATACCGAATTTTACGGCGATGTCCTGCTCTTCATCCGTGTTCACTTTCGCGATCGTGGCTTTGCCTTCGTAATCTTCAGCCAGCTCTTCGATCACCGGCGCGATCATACGGCACGGTCCACACCACGGCGCCCAGAAGTCAACCAGTGTAACACCCTCTTTTACAGTTTCCTCAAATGTAGCAGCCGTCAGTTCAACATATTTTCCCATTTTGAATTCCTTTCGTGAATATCGTGTCTTCATTATACCTGCAAAATTTATAAAGTAAACTTCGCATGATAATTTTTATTAAGAAGCTTTGTCTCCGATATTTTTTAAATCGGAGAAATATTATCCTATTTAAAATAAGTGCATTCTGAAACATCTCTACAAGGTGATATTTTCAAGCAATTCGCACTCCCCGCCGCTGACAATCACGGCGTCAAGCACGTAGTCGAGCTCCAGGCGGTGCTTTTTCATATAGCTTTCCGCCGTCATCAGGATCTTGCGTATTTTCGCCGGTGTGACGTTATTTGCCGCCTGTTCAAAGGTCGGGGAACTTTTCACCTCGATGATGTGCAGCACCTCATCCCGCATCGCCAGGATATCAATCTCGCCGAAGCAGCTGCTGACGTTCCTGTCGATAATGCTGAACCCCCGTGCGCGCAGGAAATCGACGGCCTGCTGTTCGGCGACGTCCCCTGCAGCCCGGCTCATACCGCTTCGGCCCGGACCTTGATCGATTTGAACGCCGCCGTCAGGATCAGTTCGTCCCGCTTGTCCCCGAAAAGCGCATTGATGCGCGAACCCGCATGGTGGAAAGTTGCAAAGAGCGTGCCAGGCTGTACCTTGTCGGTAATCTTGATCCGCAGCGGGGCCGAGGAGCCGTATTCGGTATGCAGGACCGCCTTTTCCGTCGGGAAGGCCGCCGCATCCGTTTCGCTCACCAGCAGAATATCTTCGTCATAACGCTTGTTCAGGCGCTCGGAAGCCTTCGTCTGGGCGGCGTTGTTGTAATGGGCCAACGTACGACCCGTCGTCAGATAGTAGCCGTCTTCAACCCGTTTTTTCGCGATGAGCTCGGGGACCATGCCGCGGGGCGCGTACTGGTGGTAGTGGAACTGCCCCAGACCGTCGGGCGTCCGGAAGTCGAGCAGGTGCAGTACCGGGGTATCTTCGGTGTAGACCGGCCACTGGAGCCCCCGCTTTCGGTGGCGCTCTAGGCGCATGTAGGAGGCGCCGCTAAAGCGGCGGTGGGCGACTTCTCGAACCTCGTCCCACACCTCGGAACTCTCTTTGTAATCGTAGCTGCCGCCCATCTTGTTATCGAGCATCTGGATCACTTCCCAGTCATCAGGCAGGTCCGATTGCACCAGCGGCTGGGAGAGGTGCAGACGGCGCATCGCGTTGACGTAGACCCCTGTCTTCTCGTAGGCGGACTTGACCCCGACGACGATATCGGCGCGGTTGGCGACGTCGTTCATCATGATCTCCTGGACCATCAGCAGCTCCAGCTGCTCGAACGCCCTGTCGATCTTGTTGAGGTTGGGGTGGATATGGGTGATATCCTCGCCCATGTTGAGCACCGCCTTGATCTTGCCCTCGAGCATCGCGTCGACGAGCTGCGGCGTCATGAGCCCCTCTTCCTTGGGCTTCTGGTAATCGGGGTCGTAGTAGGGCAGACACCCCATGTCACAGGCGCCCTGGACGTTGTTCTGGCCGCGCAGCGGCATCAGCCCCGCCCCGGTCTGGCCGATGTTCCCCGTCAACAGCGCGAGGTGGGTGATCGCCATGACCGCGTAAGAGCCGTCGAGGTGTTCGGTAATCCCCAGCCCCCAGAAGATCATCGACTTCTTCACCGCGTATTCGCGGGCGATGTTCGGGATCAGCTTGGCGAGGTGCTCGAAACCGCTGACCTGCTTGAAATAGTCCGGGTCCGTATAGGGGTCACCCAGAATCTTCTCTTTGTACTCCTCGAACCACTTCGTGCGTGTTTCGATGAAGTCTCTGTTGTAGAGCTCCTCTTCGATAATGACCCGGGCCATCATATTGAGAATGAGCAGGTTCGCCTCGTGGGGGATAATCGCCTTGTGCTTGGCGAACTTCATCAGTTTGATATCGCGCACGTCGATGACGGCGAGGTTGTGGTGCTTCTGCGCCGCCTCGACGATGCGGTTGGCGACGATGGGGTGCGCCTCGGTCGTATTTGAACCGATGACGACCATGAACTCCGTTTCATAGATGTCGTTATAGGGGTTCGTCGCCGCCCCCTCGCCGATCGTCGTACGCATCCCTTTGAGGCTGGGGCTGTGGCAGACGCGGGCACAGTTGTCGACATGGGGGGAGTTCATCGTATGGCGGGTGAACTTCTGGAAAAGGTAGGCGCTCTCGCAACTGGTACGCGCCCCGCCGATCGCGCAGAAGCTCTTTTCGCCGTGTTTCGACTGGATCTCGCGCAGCTTCATCGCCGCCGCACTCACTGCGGTATCGACGTCGCACTCGAACCAGGTCTCGTCGAAATCGCGCAGTTTTCCGCCGAACGCCTCGGCAATCGCCGGGTTCTTTGCCAGGAAGCTTTTGCGGATCCGCGGGGTGCGGAGACGGTTGGCGTCACTGACGAAGTCAAAACCGTATTTGCCTTTGATGCAGAGCTTGCCCTGCGAAACATAGCCGTCCGCCGAGGCGCCGATCTTGACGATCTGGTTGTCCTCGACATGCCCTTCGATGTCACAGCCGACGCCGCAGTAGGTACAGACGCTGTCGATCACTTTGACCGAATTGCCCATGTTCAATCCTGGTAAGCACACGTCGCGGACGTGCACCTGAAATTTTTAAAAAAGTCTAGCGGTTGGGGGCTTAATCTGCTGTACCCTGACCTCATATGACATATTGTTTCAACATAGTATAATAAATCCAAAAAGAGAGATACATTAGATGAATAGCACTCTGCAGGAACGTCAAAAACTTCTGGAGATGGGGGCCTTCGCCTACGCCGTCGGTATCGCCAGCCTCGCCGTGATCCATCTCCCCCTGATACGCTACGGCGCACTGCCGCTTCTCGCCATTTCACTGCTGGGGATCGGGTACGCCATGCTCTTCGTCGCACGGCAGTCAAGCTCTCAGGCAACGCTCTTCCAGGGTATCGCCCTGGTCGCGCTGGTCGCCCTCAGCGGTATCCTCTACACCTTCGGAGCCGAATTCGCCCAATACAAGACGCTGAAATTGCATCACGCCCTGACCGAGGCGGACAAGGCGTCCCATATCAAAACAGTCTGGATGCTTGTCACACTGCACACCGCCGGCGCCCTGCTCTTCGTCGCGGCGCTCTGGGCGCGTACCCGTTCATTCACGCGGACGCTCATCCCGCTCTTCGCCATCGCCTGGCTGAGCCTCCCCGTCGTCTACCTGCTGATCCAGCTCTTTGAGCGCCTTCTGCCCCTGATGGAGAAGAGCAGTACCCTCTTCCTCTTTCTCGCCTGGCTCGCCCTCACCGCCGGCGTCGGTTACGGCAGCTACCTGATGACGGGCGGCAAAAAGCTCTATACCGGGCTGCTGGCGCTGCTGACCTTCGTACTGCCGCCCGTCGGCGCAGTCGCCTTTGTACTTTTTCTATTCGTTCGGGGACTGATGCTGCTTAAAGAGTCGTAAAGCGTACAAAGAGTGACAAGGGGCCGCTTCGTGTTGAAAGCGGCTGAAAAGCAGATGGTAAAGGTTTAAACGATCCGGATCATGACCGGCTTCGCCATGACGAAGGAGAGCCCTTCGATCTGGGAGAGGACCTCTTTCATATTGCCTTCGACCGCACTGTGCGTGGAGAAGAGCAGGTTCGCATAGCCGCCGGAAGCGGGACGCTGCAGCATCGTCTCGATGGAGATCTCAAACTCGCCGAAGAGCTGGGTGATCTTGGCCAGGACACCCGGACGGTCCTCGACACGGATGCGCAGGTAGTACTTGGTCTCGATCTCGTCGCTCGGGCGCAGTCTCAGCCCATGTTCCAGCGGGGTGTTGTAGCCGAGCATCGGCGAACGTTTCCCCCCGGCCCGGGCGATGTCGATGATATTGGCGACAACGGCGCTCGCCGTCGCGTCTCCGCCGGCACCCGGTCCGTAATAGAGGGTTTCACCGACGCGGTCGCCGATAACGCTGACACCGTTCATTACGCCGTCGATCTTCGCGATCATCTGCTCTTTGCTGATCAGGGCCGCATGCACCCGCAGTTCGACGGCGTCGCCGTCGCGCTTGGCGATGCCCAGCAGTTTGACCGCGTATCCGAACTCCTTGGCAAAGGCGATGTCCTCCTGGGTGACGGACTCGATCCCCTCGATCAGGATATCCTCGGGTTTGACATCGATCCCGTAGGCAATGGAGGCGAGGATCAGCAGTTTGTGCGCCGCATCGAAGCCGCCGATGTCGAAGGTCGGGTCCGCCTCGGCATAGCCGAGCTCCTGGGACTCTTTAAGGATGGCGTCGAAGGCGATACCCTCATCCGTCATTTTCGTGAGCATGTAGTTGCAGGTGCCGTTCATAATCCCCTTGATGCTCTCGATGTGGTTGGCCGAAAGGCCATCGCGCAGGGCGTTGATGATGGGGATACCGCCGGCAACGCTCGCTTCGTACTCGAAGGCAAGATCCCCGGCCAGCTCCTGGAGCTCATAGCGGTGGTACGCCAACAGGGCCTTGTTCGCCGTAACGACCGCCTTGCCGTTCTCCAGCGCCTTTTTGACGACATCAAAGGGGCCTTCGACGCCCCCCATCAGTTCCACGACGATATCGATCTCCGGATCGTTCACGACCTCATAGGGGTCACTGGTGAGGGCGATATCGATCCCGCGCTCTTTGTTCAGGGTTCGGACGACACCGGTCTTGACGACCACTTCCGTCCCGGCCCGCGCCGTGATCATTTCCTTGTTGTCTTCGAGGATCTGAACCACCGCGGTGCCGACGGTCCCGACACCGATCACGCCGACTTTAAGCATCGGCGTTTTCCTCGAACTGCTTCAGGAACTGTTTGATGTTCTTCGCCGCCTGGCGGATACGCTTGTCGTTCTCGATCAGGGCGATACGGACATACCCTTCGCCGTATTCGCCGAAGCCGATGCCCGGGGCGACCGCGACCTGTGCCTCGACCAGGAGACGCTTGGCGAACTCGAGCGAGCCCAGGTGCGCCGCGCAGTCAGGGATCTTCGCCCAGACGAACATGGAGGCGCGGTTGCGGCGGATCGGCCAGCCGGCACGGGTAAAGGCGTCGATCAGGACGTCCTGGCGCACATCGTACTTGCGGACGATCTCGTCCACGCAGCTCTGATCACCGTTGAGCGCCACGGTCGCGGCGACCTGGATCGGGGTGAACATCCCGTAATCCAGCCAGCTTTTGATCTTCTGCAGTGCGCCGATGAGCTTCTTGTTCCCGACAAAGAAACCGACGCGCCATCCGGCCATGTTGTAGCTCTTTGAGAGCGTGAACGATTCGACGGCGACGTCCTTGGCCCCTTCGACGCTCATAATCGAGGGCGTCTGATAGCCGTCGAAAGTGATGTCACCGTAAGCGATGTCGGAGATGACGTAGAAACGCTCCCGCTTCGCCATCGCGACGATGCGCTCGTAGAACGCCGGTGTCACCGTTGCCGTCGAGGGGTTGTGCGGGAAGTTGACAACCACGTATTTCGGTTTCGGGAAGGCATCTTTGAAGGCCGTCTCGAGGTGTTCGAAGAAGGCATCTTCGTCCACGTTGTAATCTTCGTCGAAGATCAGCGGCATCTTCTGCACGCTGCCGCCGGCAAGGATGAAGGCGTAGGAGTGGATCGGATAGGTCGGGTCCGGGACGACGGCGACGTCGCCGGGATTGGTGATGGCATAGGCCAGGTGGGCGTACCCCTCTTTGGAGCCCATCGTTGCGACCGCTTCGGTTTCCGGGTCGAGCTCGACGTCGTAGCGGCGCTTGTACCAGTCGCAGATCGCCAGGCGGAGTTTATAGATCCCTTTGGACTGGGAATAGCCCTGGGTTTTCGTCTTCATGACTGATTCGACCATCTTGTCGCGGATATGTTCCGGGGTGTCGCCGTCAGGATTGCCCATACTGAAATCGATGACATCCGCCCCGGCACGGCGTTCGGCCATTTTCAGGTCGTTCACTTCAGCAAAAACGTACTTCGGGAGACGGCGGATGCGGTCAAACTGGATTTCGTCAAACATTGTTTTTTTATCCTAAATGCGACTATTGCGCTTTCACACTCAGGCCTGCATTCATGTTCTTCCGGCTGTAAAGATCCGCAATCTTCACGTAGGCGCAGCCGCGGGGAAGGTTGATGGTGATCTGCCGGGTTCGCTTGTCCCTTTTGTAGAGCTTGAGCAGGCGCAAATCGTCGTCGTAAAATGCAATGTAAGGATACCAGTTATTTCCTGACAGGCTCCAAAGGGTGAGGCTGCCCGCTTTGGAAACATCCAGCCAGCGCGGGTAGACCAGCCGCTTCATCCGGATCTTCTTTCCCACCTCCAGCGGTGTCAGTTCCAAATGCGCGGCACTCATATCGATAAAATAGCGCCACTGCGTATCACTGTTGCGCTCGATATCGAGGATGCCGCACCCTCTGCGCGACAGCGCCTGCTGCAGGGCGGTCGGATCGGTAGCGTATTCGGACTGCATCTTGATACGCCAGCTGTAGCCGGCGTTGGACAGCATCGCCGAATCCGTCAGGTAGTGGGTATACCCCATGCCCCGGAGCGTCTCATTCATCAGCATCATAAAGAACTGCGGGCTTCCGTTCGTTTCAAAGGTCAGCTCCAGCGTTTTGGGCCGCTTGTAAAAGAGCGAAAGCAGACCGTTCTCCTTGAGGGTCTCCACGACTTTGACGACATCAATCCGGTCCCCCTGCACAAAGCGGCTGCGGTCGGCGAAGATGATCTTGACAAAAGCCTCGTTCCGACTGTACGTCTGCTCTCCGATCAGTGAGCTCACCTTCTCAAGCAGCGGTGTCTGCGCCCACGCCGACAGGGCAATGCCCAGCAGAAAAACGATCTTTTTTACCACACCTGTCCCTTGTTGCGCGCTCTGAATTCCGTTTCGTCAAGCTCACGGCATACACCCTCGTTATACTCCAGCAGGACCCGCTCACTTTGCTTAAAGTGCAGCTCTTTCCCTCCGCAGTCGAGGGAAAAATATCCGTGGCCCGTCACGATCAGCCACGCTTTCGTTCCGTCAAGCCGAACGGGCTCTTCGGTCGTATAAACGCTCCGCTTATGGGTTTTCGCGTCAATGACGCCGAGCCATATCGATGTACTTATAGGTCGAAGAATCACGTCTTCATAGACGCTGTTCTCAACCGGGACAGCCTCCGCCGCAGCCACTGAAGCGTTCTCCTCCGCAACGGTGGCATTCGGCTCGGCCGCGATGTTCTGGTGCGCTTCCTGGATCGCATCGGCTTCGGCGAGTGTACTCGGCGCCGTTGTCGTATTCATGGCGGCCATGGTCGCCCGCGCCTGATCAATCGCCGTATTGTTCAGTTCGAACTTTTCCGTTTTCCCGCCGGTGCCGAGAACAAGATAGGTCACGATGATCACGGCCAGCAGTGCCGCAACCAGTGCTGCGACCGTCAGACGCTGGCGTTTTTTGGACTTGGCCACATTGGCGAAAGGGTCCTCCTCGGATGCCGCCAAAGGCTCCAATGGGGCGGGGCCGGAGGCGGCGAACTGCTGCCGCCACTCGGTCAGGTCAACATCAAACTCCCGTTCGATGATTGTGACAAACCCGTTAAACTGAATGGCTGAAAAGGCGTCGAAATCCCCCGCCAACAGCTTTTGCATATTGTCGGTCGAAATGTGGGTCCGCATGCTGAGATCGGCGATACCGATCTGTTTTAGCGTTTCGATCACCGATACCGTATTCATGCCGTACGCATCCTCTCCATTAAAATTGCACCCGCTGCGCTGACGTTGAGCGAATCGAACCCGTGCGCCATGGCGATGCGCACCCCCTGGTCCAGCCGGCGGACGGCCCGGGCCGGGATACCTTCGCCCTCGTTGCCAAGCAGGAGCGCCCTTTTGCCCTCAAAGGCAAGGGTGCGCACGTCTTCGCCCTCCATAACGGCGCCGTAAAGACGGTGCCCTCTGTTCTTGAGTTCGGTCAAAGCGTCATACAGGTTCGTGGTCACATTAAAGGGGAGGTCGAAAAGCGCACCGGTCGAACTGCGCACGACCGGTTCCAGGGCGAGGGATTTGATCCCGGTGACGACGAGACCGTCCGCACCGAGGGCATAGGCACTGCGGGCGATGGCACCGATGTTGCCGACATCGGTGATGCCGCAGAGCACGACGACGAACTCCTTCGCCGCCAGGGTGGCTAGCGGTGTCGGCTCCAGCGCGGCCGTTTCCGCCAGGAAGCCCTGATGGTTGCCGCTGCGGCTCATCTTCTGCGCCGCATCCGGGGGGATGCGCTTCACCGCAAACCCCATACGCATCAGACGGTTATACTCTTTCGCCTCCAACTCTTTGGCGAGGTAAAGCGTCTCGATCTTCTCGGGGTGCCGGGAGATCAGATAGTAAACCGGTTGCTTTCCATATATCAACATGCTTGGATTGTAACCAATTTTCTGTTAGAAATGGATTGTTATCTGCGCAGAAATTAGCTTCGAGAAAGTGTGTGTTATTTACCGGTATCCAGTAACCTTTGATAACAGCTTTTGGGAGTTTCACCCGTCAGTTTCGCGATCAGCTTCGCCGCTGCTTTCTTCGGAAGGTCAAGTGCAAGAATCTCTTTTTCCGTAAAGGTCGCATCGCGTAGTTCCCCCGCCTCGATCACGACGACCCACTCCCCTTTGTAATTACCGCCAAGGGTTTCGAGGAGTTCCGCCGCCGTGCCGTGCAGGTAACGCTGATGCATTTTCGTCAACTCTTTGGCGGCAAAAATCCGACGCGATGGTTCAGTGTCTGCGATTTCGTTCAAAAGCTTTTCCAAACGGTGCGGGGATTCGTACAGGACCGTCGTATAGCCGTTGTAGAGCGCCCGCGTGAGCGCCCCGGACCTGTCGCTGCCTTTGTGGGGGAGAAAGCCGAAAAAGAGCATCTGCGTTTCGGCAAAACCGCTGGCGGCGAATGCCGTCAAGACCGCATTGGCCCCCGGGAGCACATCATAGGCGATGCCGTGGTCGATGCAGTAGCGCACCAGCATCTGCCCCGGGTCACTCACCCCCGGCATCCCCGCATCGCTGGCATAAACAACGTTCTGTTCAAAAAACGACGGGTCGGTTTTCTCAAGAAAACGGTGCTCACTGTGGGAGTGGACGGATAGGAACGACTGTTCTTTTCCTGCCGCTTTGCCGTAACGCTCTTTGAGCAGGTGCAGCAGCTTCTTCGTGACACGGGTATCTTCGCAGAGCAGGACGTCCGCATTGACCAGCGCATCCATCGCACGCAGTGAAATGTCGGCAATATTTCCGATCGGGGTGGGAACAAGGGTAAGCATATTCAAGGACCTTTATCAGGTAAACAAAAGAGGGAAAAGCGCCAGGGGCGCGCGCCCGAAGGAAGTGCCCCTCGGGGTACGGGGCCTGCTGTGCCAGCGGACCCGCTGACGTTGCAAGGCGTTGACGCCCGCAACGTTTTATTTCATATTGTAGCGCTGCTTGAACTTCTCGATACGTCCGGCAGTGTCTACCTGGCGCTCGGAACCGGTGAAGAACGGGTGGCACTCGTTACAGATGTCGATACGCATCGCATCTTTCGTGCTTTTTGTCTCAAATGTGTTGCCGCAGGCGCAAGTGACCGTGCAAGCCATGTATTCCGGGTGAATCCCTTTTTTCATCTTTAAGCCTTTTGATACACGCTCTGTACGTATATCGGTATATTTTTTAAATCCGTACGGGTGCGGATTTTAAGACCGCAATTATACCGAATAAAGCCGGACGCTTCAAGTCCCGGTCAAATCGCGCTCCTTTACAATTGTAAAATATGTAGTTTTTGGTTAAAAAATAGTTTTATAAGGTATTATTGTGATAAAGATCATTCCATAGAGGTAACCACGTGAAATTTGTCGCCTTTACATTGATGTTCCTCCTCTCCGTTATCCTGACAGGATGTTTTACCAAACCCGTCCCGCGTGAGAAACTCGTGAAGCAGACGCGTCTTGCCGTTATCCCCCTTTTCGAGGAAACGCTTGTGTCCGAGTATTTCGGGGTAACGGTTTTCGAGAACACCTCCTTTGAATATGACATTTCATCCTGGGACCTCTATGACCTCGTCTATAAAAATGTCACAAAGAAAATCGACCTTTACTCTCCGATGACCGTTGTTGACCTGCATCTCTCCAAGGGCAAACTATTGGACATGGCAAAGCGCAAATCGATCGTTGCCGAAAAAGGGTACTTCATCAACGCAGATATGCTCATGGAGAAGATTCAAAACACCCTGTTGAAAAAGAAGATTGATTACGTGCTAATCATCAAAGGCTGGATGAACCCAAATTTCAGAGTCAGACAGATTCTACGATTTAAAGAGAATGATCTGTTCCTGCTCGACGGGCTTAACTTCGGGCTCTATGACACCAAAACACTGGAAGCGGTCAGGATCACCGATAACAATCAGGACCCCGATGCCATTTCAGGCTGTGTCAAATATTCGGAGGTCGCTTCTTCACCCTTGTGGAAAGACAAAAATCTTCCGCTGAGCTCCGGTGAACTCGGGCAGGTTCAAACGATATTGCAGGACTTTTTAACACAACTGATTCCGGTCATGCTGAGCAAAATGCATCTGCTTCAGGGGAGCGGATACAAGGAGCTTCCGCAAAAGTACAACTATATGGGGGCCTGTTACATCTAGGGATTCCCCCCTTAAAGCAGGACCTTGGCCGCCACGGCGATGGCGGCGCTCTCGGAGCGGAGGATGAGCGGCGTATCGAAACGAAGCGTTCGGCATGACGCCAGCAGGGCCCGTTCCGCCTCGCTGAAGCCCCCTTCGCAGCCGATCAGCACCGTATCGATGCCCGCCGTATCCCCCAGCTTCTCTTCGGTGAAATCCATGACGACAGTCTGGGGGTTCGCCGCCATGAAACTTTCGAGCGAATCCGCCGTCTCCAACGCCATCCACTCGCTGCGTCCGCACTGCTGCATGGAGGCCTCAAGAATGCGGTTGAAGCGCTCGAAATCGGGCCGGAACTGCCGCTGGCTGCGGTCGCAGGCAATGAAGGAAATCTTCCCTACCCCCATCTCGTTGAGCTGCGGCAACACCTTCTCGACGGATTTCGGGTCGATAATGCACCATCCGATATGCAGCGGGCGCGCCGCCGCAATCACGCGGGATTCTTCCGAGACCAGCAGCAGCTCCGCCCGCCGGCCGTCGCTGTGTTCGAGACGGTAGGTGTACAGTATCCCGCTCTTTTCGGGGTGGCGCAGGGCGACGCTGTCGCCGACGCCGTGGCGTCTGACTTTTACAATGTATTTGTAGGCCTCCCCCTTGAGGGTGAGCTGCCTCGCCCCCGCCTCGTCGTGGAAGAGGAATCTCACAGAAGGGACATCCAGAGCGTCATCAGCATCGTCAGGACGAACTCCGCCCCCAGCAGCTTCAGGGCGAATGGGCGGTAGAGTAAGAGCGCCTCGGGCAGTTTCGTCCGCAGCCGCCGGACGGTTTTGTAACGGCGTGCTTCGAGCACGATCAGCACGACGGTGATCATGATCATTGCGATATTCTCAAGGCTGAACGAGAGGTGCTTTGCCGCCATCATGACGACACCGGTGAACGCCATCGCCGCGATCGCCATCACCGAAAAAGGCATGACGATCCGTGCACGCCGGACGTAATCGGGGGCCTGCACCGCGAACTGGAGCATGGCGGCGTTGAAGACGATTATGCCGAGCCACACCAGGACAAAGCCGAAATGCAGCTGCAGACTCATGCTGTACATTGTTTCCATAATCCGGATTTTACCCCACTTTATCTATAATCGAACCAAAAAAGAGTCTATCCATGCCCGTTACCGTCGAAGAAGCCCTCGCGCGCATTCACGCTCACCGCCCGAAGCTGCGCCGCGAATTCATTCCCATCGAGGAGGCCATCGGTCGGGTGCTGGCCCAGGACATCACGGCCCGCTACAACCTTCCCCCCTTCGACAACTCCGCGATGGACGGGTACGCCGTCATCTGCTCCGATGCGGGCAAACGTGTGCTCGCCGAGCATACGATCTTTGCGGGAGACCGGGAGCAGATCCGTATCGCGGAGGGTCAGGCCGCACGGATTATGACCGGGGCGCGTATCCCTGAAGGGACCGAGTGCATCGTCCCCATCGAGGAGGTCACCGTGGAAGGTGACCATGTCGCCCTCCCCTCTCCTTTGAGAGCGGGCCAGCACATCCGGCTCTGCGGCGAGGATATCCAGACCGACGACACGCTGCTGACATCGGGCGATACCCTCTCGGCCTACCACATTACCCTGCTTGCGTCCCAGGGGATCACCCACGTCTGCGTCTACCACCGTCCGAGGGTCGCCATTTTCGCCTCGGGGAGCGAACTGAAGATGCACCACGAGCAGGTCGCCCCCTACCAGCTCTACAACACCAACTCCCCGACCTTTGCGGCCCGGGCGGCGGAGCTGGAGTGCGACGTCCATTTCGTCGGGACGGCGGCCGATACGCTCGACGCCCTGCTCGAACATATCGACAGTGCTTTGCAGAGCGACCTCATCATTACCAGCGGCGGCGTCAGTGTCGGGGACGCGGACTACACCAAGGAGGCTTTTGCCCACTTCAGCTTCACGCCGCTTTTTGAAAAGGTCGACCTCAAGCCGGGGAAACCGACGACGGTCGGTACCATCGGCGACACGCTGGTGCTCAACCTGCCGGGCAACCCGATGGCGGCCGCCCTCTGTTTTGAACTGTTCGGACAGGCCCTGATTGCCTCGCTCAGCGGGACAAACACCCCCTTCCACAACAGCATCACGGCCAGGATGAAACACGCCTACAACGTCCGCCCGGGCCGCCGGACGCTGCTGCCGGGCTATTATGACGGAAACCACTTCACCGTCTGCGAGAAGTTCGCGCCGGGGATGATCACGCCGCTGGCCCTCTCGAACGGCTTTATCATGCTTGACGAAGCCTGCAGTGCCGTCGCCCAAGAGGCCGAGGTACGCTTTATCCCGACACGCTTCGTCTGGCGGAGCGGCAGCGCCGTTTCCCTGGTGAGTGCACCGGAGGCGTAATCGCTTCAGCCCTCCGGCGTCTCCTCCTGTTTCGTCTTTTTCAAAACCGCCGAAAGGTAAAGCGCCCCCACGACGCCCGAAACCAGCGACCCCATCAAAATCCCGATCCGCTCGTCAACCAGCGAGAAACAGATCCCTTCGCTGCATTCAAAGGCCAGCGAACCGATAAAAAGACTCATCGTGAAACCGATCCCGCCGAGAATGGCGACCCCGAAAAGCTGCGCGTTCGTCACCCCCTCGGGGAGTTGGCCAAGCCGCAGCGCCACGGCCAGCCGGCTGAAGAGAAAGATACCGATGCTTTTGCCGAAAAAGAGCCCCGCCGCGATGCCGACGGTGACGGAGTGCATGAAGTCGCTTGCGGAAACGCTGCCGAAGCTGACCCCCGTGTTGACGAACGCGAAAAGGGGGAGGATGATGTAATTGACTGGCGCATGCAGGGAGTGCTCCAGGTCGTGGAAGCTCTCCCGGTTGCCGCGCAGGGGGATCAGCAGCCCCAGAACGACCCCCGCGATGGTGGCGTGCACCCCCGATTTCAGCACGGCGGCCCACATGATCAGCCCGATCAGAATGTAAAACGTATTGTTCGTCACACCGCGCAGGTTCATAAACAGCAGGATCAGCGCCATCGTCATCGCCGTGCCGAGTGCGGCCAGGGAGAGACCGTGCCCGTAAAAGAGAGCGATCACGATAATGGCCCCAAGGTCGTCGATGATCGCCAGGGCCAGCAGAAAGACCTTCAGCGCCGGCGGTACCCGGCTGCCCAGCAGTGACAAAATGCCCAGTGCGAACGCGATGTCCGTCGCCATCGGAATCGCCCACCCTTTCATCGCCCCTTCGTCTCCGGCATTCAACATGCCGTAGATCAGGGCCGGGACAAGCATCCCCCCGATGGCGGCGAAGGCCGGCAGCGCGACCTTGGAACGTTCCTGCAGACTCCCCTCCAGCACTTCGCGCTTGATCTCGAGGCCCACCATGAAAAAGAAGACCGCCATCAGGCCGTCGTTGATCCAGAGCAGCAGCGGCTTGGCGATCGCGAATTCGTCGAAACTGATCACGACGGGGATACTGAGGAAATAGCTGTAAAAACTGTGCAGCGGGGAGTTGGCCATCGCCAGCGCCATCACCGTCGAAACGATCAGCAGCACGCCAATCGCGGATTCGCGCTTCAAAAACTGAAGCAGTGTCTCATTTCGCATCATGCTCCTTTTGTGGCAGTTCGAGTATAAAGCAGGCGCCGGCACCACGGTTCTGGACGCTGACGCCCCCGTTCATGCTCTTCTCCATAATCGTCTTGACCATGTAGAGCCCTATCCCCGTTCCCTGGGACTTGAATTTTGTCGTGAAATAGGGGTCGAAGACCCGGTCGATGATGTCGTCGGCCACCCCGCCGCCGTTGTCACAGACGGCCACCATGATCATCGTCCCGCCTGTCTGTACCCGGATGGTGACCTGCGGCTTTTTCGTCCCGTGTTCGAGCATGGCGTCTTTCGCATTGTTCAGAAGATTGAGCATCACCTGGGAAAATTCGTTCTCATGCCCCAATGCCCCCGGCCGTCCGTCGCATTTGAGATCGATGCCGATATTGTAGCGGTTCAGTGTCGGTCTGAAGAGCTCCAGCACCTTTTCGATGGCCCCGCAGATACAGAAATTTTCCCGCGCCCGGTTGGGCATGAAGAAAGTGCGAAAATCGTCAATCGTATGCGTCATGTACTCCATCAGCGTTTCCGACTGCTCCTGGTAGGTCTGCATCTTCTTCTCGTTGAGGTTCCCCAGCTGATATTCAAAGAAGATATTGCTCTGGATCAGGGAGAGCTGGTTGAGGGGCTGCCGCCACTGGTGGGCGATATTCTCGATCATCTCCCCCATGGCTGCCTGCCGCGACTGCAGGATCATGATCCGGTCCTTCTCGCGGAGTTCATCGACCTTGAGGGCGATCTTCGCCTGGAGCTGTTCGTTGAACTCCCGCAGTTTCGCCAGGTGCTCATGTTTCATCATATTGATGCGGTCCGCCAGGGCGAAGGAGAGCAAGATCATCTGGATCAGCGAACCGGCCTGCTGCGTATAGAGCATCACCGGGTGCGTCGGCACCACGCCGAGCTGGTTCAGCGCGACGAGAATGGTCGCCAGCAGAAACACGATCCAGCCGGCGAGGTAGTAGCGGGCGGCGTGGTAGTTGGGCAGTACTTTGATCCCGGCGTAGATCAATACCCAGGGGATGATCGCACTCCACACCGCCGCCGCCGTGACCGCCGTGTGGTAATCAAGCAGCAATACGGAGAGCACCCCAAGGAAGGAGAGGAACTCCGCAAACGCGATGATGCGTTCCGCCTGCGGGGCATAACGTTTCAGTACCAGAAAGTAGCGGGCAAATCGGAACCCGAACATCGCCGAGAAAAAGATGAAAAAGGCCAGGCCGCTGTTCGCCATCCAGACATTGCCCGGCCAGAACCACTCCGGCCCCAATCCGTCGAAATTGAGCTGGAAGAGCATGTAGCTGGCCAAAAAGGCGAG
The DNA here is from genome assembly GCF_021044585.1 of Sulfurimonas sp. HSL-3221. GTDB lineage: Bacteria > Campylobacterota > Campylobacteria > Campylobacterales > Sulfurimonadaceae > Thiomicrolovo > Thiomicrolovo sulfuroxydans. The sequence goes on from NZ_CP087998.1 coordinate 2,317,975, forward strand.
GTAGTTGAAATAGTGGATCTCGCGGACGAAGATGTACAGCACCATGTTGTAAACGAGCAGCAGCAGCATGACCCCGTAAAAGAGTCCGAAAAGCAGGTTGGAAAAGGACTCGTCCCGATACGCTCCCGAAAGCTGCTCAACCGTCAGGGGAATCTGCAGGGCCCCCTGAGTTTTGACCTGAAGAAGATAGGAGGTCGTTCCCTCCGTCAGGGGCAGTTTTTCCCAGAACATACGGCTGGCATAGGCGCGCGGCGCATTCACCGTATCGCCGTCTCGGCTCAGCCGCGTCAAGCCGTCCGTATCAATGCGGTAGAGAGTATATTCGTCAATGTGGGAGTTCCCGATGCTGAGGATCCACTCGGTTTGGTCCCCCACGGGACGGGTGAGCGCGAACTGTATCCAGATGGGCTTCTCGACAAAACCAAAGTTGTAGATGGCGCTCTCTGCCGGTTGGAACCGCGCCGTCTGTTCCAGAATCATTGCGGGCGGAAACGAGGTGTTGGTTTCGATCAGGTACGTGCTGTGGGGGACAATATTGATCGCGCCGCTTTGCGAGGCATCTAGGACGATACCGCCTGCAACGGCATGCAGCGACAGCAGCAATGCGATGAAGATTGTACGGAGCATGCGTCCCTTCCCACGTGATAATAGGGGTTATTATAGGACGAAATGTTAAAAAGGGGGGTAAAGCGCCCGCAGGCGCCGGAAGTTATGAGAGCTGCGCGGTGACAGCGTCTGCAGTAAAGCCGAACTTCTTGAAAAGTTCGCCGGCCGGTGCGCTGGCGCCGAAAGAGTCCATGCCGATCACCGTGTCGGCGAAGCGGTACCACTCCATGCCCCGGGCCGCTTCGATGGCGACGGTCTTCGTTCCCGGCTTGATGATGCCGTCGATATAGGCAGCATCCTGTTCGAGGAAGAGGTCGAAACACGGGACGCTGACCACATTGGCTTTGACACCCTTCGCCGCCAGTTGCGCTTTGACCTCGACGGCCAGCCCGACTTCCGAACCTGACGCCATCAGCGTCATCGTCGCATCGGCCTCCTCGCTCAGCAGGTAACCGCCCTGCGCCGCGCTCCCCTTTGCCGGAGCGTCGAGCAGCGGGAGGTTCTGGCGGGAACAGACAAACGCGGACGGCGCGTCGGTTTTTGCCAGTGCCCACTTCCAGGCCTCAACGTTCTCGTTGCCGTCCGCCGGACGCCAGACATAGAAGTTCGGCAGCGCGCGGAACTGTCCCAGGTGTTCGATCGGCTGGTGCGTCGGTCCGTCTTCGCCGACGCCGATGCTGTCGTGGGTCCAGATAAAGAAATGCTGGATGCCGCTCAACGCCGCGATACGCGCCGCCGGCTTCATGTAATCGCTGAAGACGAAGAAGGTCGCGCTAAAGGGCATCAGCGGGCCGTAAAGCGCCATCGCATTCGTGATCGCCCCCATCGCGTGTTCGCGGATACCGAAGTGGATGTTCTTGCCGCGGGGGAACTCGCCCAGATCTTTCAGTTCGGTTTTGTTGGACGGACCGAGGTCCGCCGAACCGCCGAGGAAACCGGGGATCGCCTTGGCGACAGCGTTGAGGATCTTCCCGTTCGTGCTGCGCGTCGCGTCGGCTTTGTCGAATTCCGGCCACTGGATACGGGTAAAGTCAGGGTTGTTCAGGGCGCCCAGCGCTTCGTTCTGCTCAACGAGCGGCAGGGTGGCAAGGCGGTGTTTCCACTCGCGCTCGGCCAAGTCGCCCGCTTCGACGGCACAGCGGAAACGCGCCAGGACATCTTCGTCGACCTGGAATGCTTCATTGGGGTTAAACCCGCAGTTCGTCTTCGCCTCGCAGATGATCTCCTCGCCCAGTGGTGCGCCGTGGGAGTGGTGGGAGCCTTCCATCTCGCACGCCCCTTTGGCGATCGTCGTATCGGCAATAACGAGCACAGGCTTCATGCGCGTCTTCGCTTCGGTGATGACGGCATCGATCGCCTCGTAGTCGTGGCCGTCCACTTCAAGAACGTCCCACCCCTGCGATTCAAAGCGCTGGGCGACGTTTTCGCTGAGGCTCAGATCCGTAGAACCCTCGATCGTGATACGGTTGGAGTCGTAGATCAGGATCAGGTTGTCGAGCTTGTTGTGTCCGGCGATGGAACACGCCTCGTAGCTGATCCCCTCTTCCAGGTCCCCATCGCCGCAAAGGCAGTAGACGTGGTGGTCGATCACCTTGGCGGTCTCGGAGTTGACCTGGGCGCCGACGTATTTGGAGGCCATCGCGAAACCGACGGCGTTCGCGACACCCTGCCCCAGCGGGCCGGTCGTGATCTCGATCCCTTCGGTGTGACCGTACTCAGGGTGGCCCGGCGTCTTGGAATCAAGCTGGCGGAACTGTTTGAGGTCCTCGATCTCGAGCCCGTAGCCCCAAAGGTAGTAGAGCGAATAGATCAGGCCCGTCGCATGGCCGCCGGAGAAGACGAGGCGGTCGCGGTTGAGCCACTTCGGGTTCTTGGGGTTGTGGTTGAGGTGCTCGGAAAGCACGACGGCGATGTCCGCAAGACCCATCGGGGCACCCGGGTGGCCGGAGTTCGCCTTCTGGACCATGTCGGCCGCAAGGAAACGGATCGTATTCGCCATTTTGGCGCGCATCGTATTGTCGCTCATTGTCATCCTTGTTGAATTCATTTATGTCGATTAATATAGCTCAACGTTTATCTACTTTACACGTCACCGGAGCTCGGCCCCGGCAACTACGCTGACGCTGTGTCCGCTGTCCTCACTAGCGCTGCGAAATTCCGCTACGCTACATCGGCAGCGGGCCCTCGCGCAGATAAACCGCGCTGACTTTGCATATGTCACTTATGCCGATTGATGTAATGCAAAAGCATCGGTGAGAGTTCGTCATACAAACGCTCATCGAAACTTTTAAGCCGTTCGGTCAGATCGTCGGCCAGTTTGTCGGCCTCCGCCATGGCACCGTCGAGGCCCAGAAGGGTCACGAAGCTGTTCTTCGCCTCGTCGTTGTTCGTCGTTTTTCCCGCCTCTTCGCTTGTCTGGGTCACGTCGAGGATGTCGTCCTGGATCTGGAAGAGCAGCCCCAGGTCGATCCCGAAACCGTACAGCGGCGCTTCGAGGGCCTTCTGGCCGGCAATGACCGCTCCCATCTGCAGGGCGCACGCGATCAGCTTCGCCGTTTTGTTCGTGTGCAGGAACTTCACCTCGTCAAGGGCGAGCTTCGTATGCTCGAAGGTGCAGTCGATCGCCTGCCCGAGCACCATCCCGTCGCTGCCGCCGTTCTTGGCGAGCAGGTTGATCAGTTTCACCCGTGTCCGGTCCGAAAAAGGCGCCTCGGAGAGCACTTCGAACGCATGGGTGTTGAGGGCGTCGCCGACCAGGATCGCCGTCACCTCGTCGTAGCGGGTGTGCAGGGTCGGGAAGCCGCGGCGCAGGTCCGCGTCGTCCATCGCCGGCAGGTCGTCGTGGATCAGCGAATAGGTGTGCAGCATCTCGATGGCCAGCGCTGCATGGTTGGCCGCCTCGATCAGCAGCGGGTTGAAAGAGCGTACTACCCCCAGCAGCAGCGCCGGGCGGAAGCGCTTGCCTCCGGCGGTCAGCATCAGCGAGAGGGCGGTGTCATAGTGGGGGTGAAAACTCTCCGCACGGGGCAGATTGTCCTGTAAAAAGCGTTCAAACTCTTCCATACGTCTTCCGTGCGGTTTAATAGCGAAATGGTAACATGATTTTATACAAAGGGAGGTTATGCCGGGTCAGTTGCCGGCGAAGGGGTTCATGCCGCCGAGCATCCCCATTGCGGAGTGTTTTTTATTGTCTTCGACCATCTTGACCGCGTCGTTGATGGCCGCGATCAGCAGGATCTGCAGCGAGGCTTTGTCCTCGAGCAGCGAATCGTCGATCTCAAGGTCGACGGCTTCCCCCTTGCCGTTCATCTCGAGCCGTACCATGCCCCCGCCCGTTTTGACGGTGAAGGTCCGTTCGGCAAGTTCCGCTTCGAATTCGGCGGCCTTCGCCTGCATTTCTTCGAGCATTTTGCCCATCTCGCCGAAGTTCATTTTGTCAAACATCAGATCTCGTGCAGTACATCCGTGATGCCGTTGTCGTCGTCAACGAGGACGACAGTCGGCTTGTAGGTTTCCAACTCACGCTCTTCATACGTCGCATAGGCGACGATGATGACCTTATCCCCTTTGTGCACCTTGCGCGCCGCCGCCCCGTTGAGGCAGATGTCGCGTTTGCCGCGTTCACCGAGGATAATGTAGGTTGAGAAACGCTCACCGTTGTTGATATTGAGGATCTCCACTTTCTGGCCGACCCGCATGGCGGAGGCTTCGAGGAGTTCCTCGTCAATCGTGATGGAACCGACGTAGTTGAGGTTCGCATCCGTGACGGTGGCACGGTGAATTTTGCTGTAAAGCATTTCGATCGTCATGTATGTTTTATCTTCCCATCTGCTTCTGCATTGCTTCCGGCGAGATCGGTGCGTCCCACAGTTCGTCCGGAATAATGTATTCTGCGACCGGCGTCCCTCCGATGATGTGTTCATCGATGATGCGGTCGATCTTGTCTTTGGTCAAACCGTAATACATAAAGTGACCCGGTTCGACCAGCATGACCGGTCCGGCATTACAGCGGTTCAGACACGCTGTACGTACCGGTTGTACAGTCGCAATTATACCCTTTTGCATCAAAGTCCCTGCTAAATGCTGGAAAAGGTCCTGTGTCTGCGGGTTCACGCATGACGGTTTCGGCATTCCCGGGGGAGAGGATTGCTCGCATTTGAAAATATAAAAAGCCGGCTGTGGTACACCCATGGTATTCTCCGTTTCGAATAGAATTTGAAAAAACTCGCGTATTATAGCCAACGGTCAAGCCGGCCGAATTTAGCGAAAAAGTTAGTGGGAAGGCTTAAGACAACGCCAATAGCGCTGCTTACGGCGTGACGGAGACCGTCAGCGATGCGTTGACGTCGTAGCGCGTCACGTTGATATCGAGGGTGCCATTGGCATCCCCCGTGTAGAGGGTACCGTTCTGCTCCAGGGTCGCATTGCTCTCCCCGGCGTTGCCCAGGATCCATGTCATGCTCTCGGTCACATCCAGCGTCGTGTTATCATCAAAAGTTCCCAGCGCCTGGAGTTGCAACGTCTGTTCCTGCGAAAGGTTTGTATCGTTATTCTCGATGGAGAGGGTAACCGACGTGAGAGCATGGACATGGACGACGGCCGTGTCGAAGAACTGCTTGTAACTGCCCGTGATCTCCACGTCTCCGCCGAATTCGCCGCCGCTCAGCAGCCCCGGACTGCTCGCCGCATCTGTTGTACTGAAAAAGGCGATGGAGCTGTTTGATTCGCTCCACTCGACGAACTCTGTCGCGTTGCTGTCCGGTACGCCGTTCGTATAGGACGCTACGGCGCTCATCTGCACTTTCTGGGTGGCATAGAACGTCGTGGCATTCGCCTCCACGGCAAGCGAAGCGATGTCGCCGGCAAGCGGGGTGTTGCTGTTCTCCCCGCACCCCGACAGCAGCAGTAGCGTCCCCAAAAGAATCCCTCTATACATGCCCTCTCCTAAAAACGGTAGTTGATGCCGATGTACGGCTCAAAGATCGACGACGTCGTCTCCGTCTGGTTGCTGATCATATCGAGGTCCTCCCAGCTTTTCGCCCGGTAGATCACGGAGGCTTCAAGGTCGAACCCGGCCCCCAGGGGAAGGTAGCCCCCCAGCCCGGCGAAGAAGCTGCCCGAACTCACCGACTTCGTCACCGTACGGCGCACCTCGAGCTCTCCGGTGCCAAACCCCAGTTTGAAGAAGGGGTAGACGCCCCACTCGAAATCGAAAGCCTTGATCAGGCTGATATCGAAATAGACGTAATCGCTGTCGCGCTCGGAGAAAATGTTCTTATCGTAACGGCCGTAGCCCAGGTCCAGTTCGATCGCGTAGGAGCTGATGCTTCCGTACCCGAGTTTGAACTGGGCACCCTGCAGCGTTGCCGACGTTTTACGGTCGGACGTTCCGGGGTTCTTGACACGGAAATTTTCGCTCCCCGCAATCCCTCCGAGGCCGACATGCAGCGTTGCTTCGGCATGCAGCACCCCGAGGCACAGCGCCATAATGACAATAAACCGTTTCACCCTACCGCCTTTTTTAACCGTAATGATAGTCAAACCTCACTTAACAGAGAACGAATGACCTCCCGATCGTCAAAAGGGAACTGCTTGTCGTAGATGATCTGATACTGTTCGTCGCCCTTGCCGAGCACGACGACAACCTCGTCGCCGCTGCGTGCACTCAGCGCCATGGCGATCGCCGCTTTGCGGTTCGGTTCGACCACGGCCTTCTCCGGATAGGTCATGCCGCCCAGGATGTCTGCAATGATCGCATCGGGATCCTCGCTGCGGGGGTTGTCGCTGGTGACAAAGACCTTTTTGGCGAGGTTCTCCGCCACCCGTCCCATCAGCGGACGTTTGGAGCGGTCGCGGTCGCCCCCCGCCCCGAAGACGACCAGCATCTCCTTCTCTTTGAGGGCATTGAGGACCTGCGCCATACCGTCGGGGGTGTGGGCAAAATCGACGATGACCAAAGGAGATTCGCTCACCACTTCCATCCGCCCGCTCACCCCGGCAAAACCGCCGACCGCGTCGCACACCGCTTCGAGATCGTCGCCGGTGACGAGATGGGCCGCCGCCACGGCTGCGGTGAGGTTGTAGACGTTGAAGAAGCCGTGCATCGGGCTGTGGAAGGTGTGGATCTTGCCGAAGTGCTGCACGACGGCGCTGATGCCGTCATTGAGCGAATAGGCCACCACTTTGTAGGTCGCCGGGTTCTCGGCCCCGTAGGTAAAGGTGTTCTTGATGTTGAAATCCGCTTTCGCCTCGTCCTTGTTGATCAGTTTCTTCCCTTCGTCGGCGAAAAAGCTGTTCTTGACGCGGACGTACTCCTCGAGCGTCTCATGGTAGTCGAGATGGTCCTGGGTGATATTGGTGAGGATCTTCAGGGCGAAGTCGATCCCCTCTGCCCGCGCCTGGACAATCGCATGGGAGCTCACTTCCATGACGAAGTACTCGCATCCCGCCGCGACGGCCTGGTAGATGTGGCGATAGGTCTCCAGCAGCGTCGGTGTCGTCAGACTTTTGCCCTCCACGACGGTGTCGTTCATGAAAAAACCGCGGGTCCCCTGCATCGCCGCTTTGTGACCCAGGTCCAGCAGGATGGAGTAGATGGCGCTCGCCGTCGTCGTCTTGCCGTTGGTGCCGGTAATCCCGATCACGTTGATACGGTCAAGTCCGAAGAGGGGAGCAACGTCGGCGGGGGAGATAATAGAGTGGGCGCCGCGCGCCTTGGCATCGTCAAGGTAGCGGCGGTTGAGACCCGTAAGGACGAATGCTGTCTCACTGTCGCACTCCGAGGAGTTTTCCGTTACAAAACGGAACGGTTGATCAGGAAGCGCTATCTTCAACCGGTCGGCTCTTCAGAATGTCGCGCAGCAGGGCACGCAGTTGATCGTCGTTGGGGTACATGGAGAGGGCCGTCTCGATGTAATTCATCGCCATTTTGTGGTATCCGTGGCGGTTGAGCTGGCTGAGGAAGTCGATGAACTCCTCTTTTTCGGTAATAAGCACCCGTGTGGAGAACATGATGTTCTCGAAAATCGTTTTAAAATCGCCCTGCTCTTTGACCAGCTGACGGAAATCGTCGTAGAGAATCCCGTCTTCGTAATCCAGGCGGTGGCGCAGCGGCTCGGAAAAGAGGGAGGTGAGCTGCTCCACCGTGCCGTCCATCGTCTGCAGGATCTCGGAGATGACCGTGTCGGCCTGTTCCGCATCCTCTTCGCGTAGCACTTCATAGTAATCGAACAGCGCTTCTGCCGCCTCTTCGCCACTCATCGCCATTTCGGCGAGGATCGCTCCGTTAAAGGCCTCTTTGGACTCGGGATAATCCTGGAGCACCTGCGCATATTGACGCAATGCCTCCTCATAGTTTTCCTGATTGAAACTTTCGTTAGCAAGGGCAAGCGTTTTATATTTGTTGACTGGTTTCATGCTCTTCCTTCTTTCAAAAATCGTATGCATTTCTCTCTCTAAGAGATAATCTATTATAACGTATTTTTTATTATCTCTCGGCGGACGCTCACATGGCGTCCATCTGGTTTTCCATACCCATCGGCAGATTGACGACAGAGAGCTCGGGATGGATATCCATGCGCAACTGGCGTTCGACACCGTATTTTAGGGTATTGCCCGAACTGCCGCATCCGACGCAGGCTCCGCCGAGCTGTACGTAGACGACGCCGTTCTTAACGCCCAGCAGTTTGATATCACCGCCGTCCAGCGCCAAAGAGGGGCGGACCTTTTCGATGACGTTCTTTACCGGATCGTACAGTTCTTCATCTGTAAACGGAATCATATATGATTGTCCTTTTTTCGACACCTGTCGACATTTTGATGATCATAAAATAGGAAAAATGCGCTTAACAAGTCATAAAGTTAACAAGGAGATGCCGATCCCTCAGCCTGCGGGAAAGGCCTCCAGTGCCTGGGCGACATAGCGCGGTTTGCGCATCCCCAGCAACACGACGTCGATTTCCGGCCGCGCCAGCAAAAACGCCAGCGCACACTCCTGCAGCGGACGGTCACACGCCTCCAGCTGCGCACCGACCGCCTCGCGCACTTTCAGACTGCACTCATGGGCGACGGCGGCGGCGTAGGAGTCCAGGAAGAGCACCAGCTGCTGCGCCAATGCACCGCGTTCGGCCTCGCCGAGTTTTTCAAGCACCTGCCGGATGTGCGGCAACACCTGTCCATAGAGGAACGACTCGTATTCGCCGACCCAGCCGAATCGGTGTTTAACCCCGTCGAGCTGGTGGACCAGGTTCCGCAACGATGCCAGCGCCTCATGTTCACAGAGCTGTAGCAGTTCGTTGAGATGCGCTTCGTATGTCGGTGACGGAGGATACTCCGCCAGCCGGAACATCTGCTGCCCGTGTTGGGCGTTCAGGGGACGGTTCGTCAATACCCGAAGCCCGTGTTCCCTGGCCCATGCCGCGCACTTAAGCCCCTCCGTCTCCAGCAGGTTGACCGGCAGCTGCACCGTTGTAAAGTGGTTCTGAGTATTGCCCGCGCTTTCCGCGGCATGGATTGCCAGGGCTACCAGATCCTCGTAGGGGAGGAACTCCGGGTCTGTCGCTGCCTTCGCGAAGCTGTTCGAACTGACGCCGTAACCGTCGATCTTTCCGGTGGCCGCGGCTTTTTCAAGCGCGACAAAGGCCCGGTAGATACGGTCGTTCATCTCATCGAGCACTTCGCTACGCTCCCGCCCTCTATTGAGGGCATCCAGCAGGAAATATTCCGGATTGTGGATCAGATAGCACTCCAGCGAGGCGGCCTGCAGCCGTTCCAGCGAACGCTCCAGCTGGTCCCACATGAAATCGGGATGGATGCAGTGAAAAACGTGTGGGGCGTATTCGACGACCTCCTCGAACTGCTCCCCCGCTTCCAGCCGCGCCATCGTACTCCCCTGGATATAGCCGAATTTGCTGACGATCTGCACCTTCTCCCGCGCGTCGTCCTCCATAAAACGCAGCGCCTTTGCGATCGCGCGTTCCGCCCCGCCGTCCATGTAGTTGGTCGAGGTGTCGATGACCCTGACGCCCGAAGTGACCGCCATCCGCAGCGCCTCGATATGTTCGGGGTTTTCGTCGCTGACACGGTAGGTGCCGAAACCGATCTCCGCCATCTCTTCTCCCTTAGCGGCATCCGACGCTCCCCATAACGGGAGAGGCGATGCCCATGCTTTTCATAACCGAAGCATGCCATAGCCCCCTTTAGCCTTTCCTGCCTATCCGGTGACGGCCGCCTCAAAATAGGCATCGACGTTCCGATTCCGTCCGCCATCGCCGTCTCTCACGCTCAGCCGTGTATGGTCGAGCTCTTCGCGCGTTCGAACGCCCATCACGGCCATCAGCCCCCGGATCCCCTCGAGCATATGACGGTGGTAATTGGCCACCCGGTGCGCCTTCTGCTCGATGAGGAAGGAGGCCCGCTTTTTCCGGTCCTGGGTCGCCAGCCCCACCGGGCAGTGTCGCCCGTTGGCCCCCGAACACTCCCGGGCGCGGATGCAGCCTGCCGTCATCATAAAGGCCCGCGCAATGCCAACATAGTCCGCACCGAGGGCCAGCAGCAGGGTCGCGTCATCCGGCGTCAGCACCTTTTCGCTGGCAATGATCTTCACCTTCTCACGGGCACCGATCCGTTTCAGGTCCCGATCGACGACGTAGAGCGCCTTGTGCAGGGTCATCCCGACGCTCATCATCATTGCCAGCGGCGCGGCGCCGCTGCCCCCGTCCGCGCCGTCAACGGTAATAAAATCGGGATAGGCATCGGAGCCCGCCGCGAGCCGCACCTCGATGAGTGCCGCATACGCTGCGAATGCCTCGGCCGAAGCCAATACGATCTTGATCCCGACCGGTTTCTCAGACAGCCGCTTGAGTTCTCCGACGAAATCGAAGAGCTCCTCGAGCGTATGGGCATAGGGGAAACGGTTTGGGCTAAAGATGTCTTTATAGGGCTCTACCCCGCGGTAGTAGGCGATCGCATCGGTCACTTTTTCCGCCAGGAGCTTCCCTCCCGTCTGTTTCGCCCCCTGGGCGAGCTTGATCTCCGTCATCCGGCAAAAACGCATCACCTTGCAGTACCGTTCGGGATCGAATTCCCCCTCATCATCCCGCACTCCGTACAGGCCGCTCCCCATCTGGAAAATAATATCGGGCAGGTCCCCCGGCACGGTCTCGGGGAACGCCTCCATCGGTGCTTTCCAGTCGATACGGTAACAGTTCAGTGATACGGGGTCGAAAAGATAGGTCTCTTCCTCCTTCGGCGCAAGGATCATATGGCGGTAGACCCGCTCGGCAATGGCCGGATTGACGAGCAGGCGCATGATCCGGTAGACGCTGCGGGCAAACAGCGTTCCCCTCTCCGCCTCCATGTAGCCGCAGTTTTTCGGATCAAAACGGTGCGTCATCAGAAAGTTCGACGTCAGCGATCCCTCTCCCGTATTGATAGGGAAATTGCCCAGAAACGCTCCCCAGGCGAACGCCTTCGTCCCCTCCGGTGAGATGGCGCCGTCGCTCATCGCCGAGCGCCCCACCACCGACGCCGCGGTAAAGGGGAAACGAACACCGCTGCCGAAGGTCACGTTGAAGTGTTCCTCCACCTCCTCTTTGTTCAGGACCACATTGGCATTTTTGAGCGTCAGACGTGTACCGTGCAGCGGCTGCCCCGGTGAGAAGGAAGAGACGAGCCCCTTGTTCTCCGCCGCGTTATAGACCCATTTGACCTTATCGAAGGAATCGAAAAAGTTTTCATCCCCGAAATATTGCCGCATGGGATCGCGCAGGGCATAGAAAACGTAACGCAGCCGTCCGACCAGGGGGTAGTTGATAAGCAGCTGGTTTTCGCGCTGGATATAGCGGTCATAGACCAGTGTCACCAGAGCCAGCAGCAGCAACACCGCACCGCTGCCCTGCAACAGGAAGGCCATGATGGGGAAGGAGTATTCACCGTGGATGAAATCAAGAAGCTGATCCATCTAATTTCCTTTGAAAATCAGGTGGTCCAGGCTGTATTTTCCAGGGCCATGGCTGAGAAAGAGACCGAGGAAGATGAAATAATAGAGCGGGATCTCGAACCCGTTTTTGCTGCACTCGAAACCGTTAGGAAGGTGCACCGTCAGGATCGCCGTCACCATGATGATCATCAGCGGCACGGCAATGAGGCGGGTCAGCAGCCCCAAGGCCAGCAGGACGACACCCGCCACTTCGACGGAGGAGACGAGGTAGGCCGTAAAGAGCGGGAACGGGTACCCCAGTACCCCGAACCACTCCGCCGTCGCTTCGATCGCCTCCCATTTGAGGTGGGCCGCCTCCGTGAAACCGACTGCGACCGCCAGACGGGCAGCGAGCAGAAAAAGGCTGCCGCCGTATTCGCCCAGCCGCGAAAACTCGCCATAGAACTTACCAAACCGCATAAGCGCTCCTTTGATAGGCTGCTGGTTCATTGTAGCGCAAAGCGGGGAAAAGGCAAAGCAGACAGGGCGTACTACCCTCCGGTCGGTCCATCATGGCAGTCGTAGCAACCGACCGCATCGCCTGCCTTGTAATAGACTTTATCCGATCCGAACGTCCGCTCGGAGAAAGCCCTGGAGAGGAAGCTTCCCCGGTAATCGCTGCCGTGGCAAGCCGTGCACTGCGTCGCATTGCTGTCGGCGACCGGCCCGTGCTGCATGATCCATTCGCGCCCGATATTATGCATGCCGTGGGGACCGCCGGCATCGGTCCGGGGCATCGTGTCATGGCAGGCCGTACATTCGGCGATGGTGCCCTCGTGCCCCTGGACCGTGAGGCTCTGGATGTTATCCTCCGTATGCGCACTCGGGTAGATGGCGTGGGTCGAACCGTGGCAGGCCGAACACTGCATGTCGCCGTGGCCCGCGCTGAAGCGGTAGAGGCTTACCCCCGACGCCGGCGTGTTCGGGTTCGTCGCAAAACGGGTATCGAGCGCCGCACGCAGCCTCCCCGTCTGCATATCCGTCACCGCCGTCTCATACCGCTTGCCGTCCTGGTGGCAGGCCTGGCAGTTGGGCTCTTCGAGCCAGCCGTTGCGGCCGTGTGTTCCGACGGCGCTCATGCTGCCGTGACAGCTCTGGCACTGGATATTGCTCTGCTTGCCCATCGCGCCGCGCAGACACTTCGTCGCCGCACCCGGGTGGCAGCGGTAGCAGGCGTCCCGGTTTGTCGAGCTGTCCAGCGTCATGCCGTTGGTCGGGTCCTTGACCCTTCCATGCAGACCATGGATCACCTCCGTCAGCGGTTTGACACCGTCAACCCCCGTCCCCGGCAGGGCGTTGCTGCTATGGCAGGTGGCACAAAGAACGGGATTGCCGTTTTTCGCCGTCGTATAGAGCCCGGTGTCGTCATACCCTTTGTAACCGGCCGCCTGCAATGCCGACTGGTGCTCCGACACTGCCGTAGGGAACTTCTCGTCGTGCAGTCGCAGGATGTTCCATTTGAAATCCTTCTCCGCATCGGTGTCGAACTCCCACCCCCCTACGGGGCGCGCCGCCGATGTGCCACTCACTGATCCGTGACAGGCCCGGCAATCCATCTCGTCACTGACCGGCAGCACGACCGTCGTTGTTGCCAAAACAATGCCCGTACTATCTTTAGCCGCCACCTTGACCATCGGGTAGTAGTTCTTGCTGCCGTCGTCATTGTAGGGTGTCAGCGGCAACCCCGTCGCCTCCCACCACTGCATCGCACCGTTATAGCTGAGGTTGTGTGCTGCCAGCTCCGGGGTGTGGTTTCCCGTCAGACCTGTATCGGGGTCCGGATGGGCGTTGAACAGTACGCCGACGAAATCCCAGAAATTGGTTTTGGCTTGATTATGGCTGTTATAGAGACTGGTCGTATTGTATTTGCCGTCCAGCGACGCGATGGCGCTGTAGGTGATCGTAACCCCGGTTGTGACGTGTTTTCCCGACGTCCCCGCCTTTTGGATCAGTTGGGCGTTCAGGTTGTTATAGGGCGGCAGGATGGAAAAGACGGAAAAATCCTTCCCGTCCATACAGTGCATCCCCAGGTCGTTCCACGCCAGCAGTGTGTAATCACCGCTGTTCCCGACACCCGAGGCGGCGATCGCCGCTGCTGCATCCGCCTCGTTCGTGCTGCCGCTTCCCCCGCCGCAGCCGATCAATAGCAGTGCCATTCCCGCTGCAGCGATCTCTTTTGCGTATCGCATAGTTTCTCCTGCTCTCAGAAATGCGCTGATTATATGAGGGGTTCATGAAGATTTGGCCTATGTTTTGAAACCGTTTTGTTACAGAACAGGCAATACAGGGCATGCCTGACAGGTATCTATGAAGTCAAATGGAGTTTGGATGCTTTATGTGTGGGAGGGTTCTTCCCGGGAGGGGAAGATTATACGAGCTCGATGAAAGCCATCGGCGAAGCGTCGCCGCGGCGTGTACGAGTTTTGATGATGCGGGTGTAACCGCCGTTGCGCTCTTTGTATTCCGGTGCAACTTCGTTCATCAGTTTTTTGACCGCTTCTTTGCTCTGCAGGGAAGCGAAGACGGCGCGGTGCGCGTTGGAGTCACCTTTGCGTGCCGTCGTGATCAGCTTCTCAACGTAAGAGCGGAGCTCTTTCGCTTTTGGCAGCGTCGTTTCGATTTTTCCGTTTTCGATCAACGCAATGCTCATGTTTTTCAGCAGGGCGGCGCGGTGTGCGCTCGTACGACCGAGCTTGCGGTATCCGTGACGATGTCTCATGACAGTTCCTTATTCAGATTCAATTTTCTTTTTCAGTACGCTGATCGTTTCATCGCTCATCTCCTGACCGACCTGGAAGCCGGCTTCTTCGAGCTTTTCAACGATCTCGTCATACGATTTTTTGCCAAGGTTCTTGACGTTTTTAAGGTCATTCTGGCTCATCAGGACGATTTCACCGATGTACTTCAGGTCGGCGCGATCCAGGCAGTTGAAGCTGCGTGCGGAGAGGCCGAGCTCTTCAATCGGTGCCGTCAGCTTGCCGATCTCTTCGGACGCTTCGGCGCGTTCGATCGTTGCCGGTGACTGGATGCTGATCTCGCTGCTGAAGACCGCCATCTGCGCATGCATGACGTTCAGGGCGTTGCGGAAAGCATCCAGCGGGCTGATCTGACCGTCGGTGACGATGTTCAGGACAACCTTCTCAAAGTTCGGGTTGTCTTCGACGAGGACATTCTGGATCGCGTAGGTCGCTTTGCGGACCGGCGTAAAGAACGCGTCGAGGGCGATGTAGCCCTCTTCGATTTCGTCGCGGATATCTTCGCTCGGGACGTAACCGATCCCCTGGAAGATCTTCAGCGAGAAGTTCAGCGTCGCATCTTCGTTGAGCGTCGCGAGGAAAGCGTCCGGTGTGACAACGTCAACGTCGTCATTGATCAGGTCGCTTCCTTTGATCTCGCACGGTCCGACGAAGCTGTAATCGATCGTCGCCTCTTTGGCATCGTTTTTCAGTTTGAAACGAATGCTTTTGAGGTTGATGATGAAGTCAGAAATATCTTCGAGCATACCGCGCACGGAGTCGAACTCGTGCTTGGCGCCCTCGATCTTGATCGCGATCGGCGCATAGCCTACCGAGCTGCTCAGCAGGAACCGGCGCAGCGGGTGCGCCAGTGAAACCGCATAGCCTGTCTCGAACGGATAGGCAATGACATTCGCTTCGGTATCGCTGATCTGCTCGACGACGAACTCTTCGGGCAGAAGCGGAGCTGTTTTGATCTTTTTCATAAAGCGCCTTTCGATTAAAGATTATTTCGAGTAAAGCTCGACGATGAAACGTTCTTCCACTGGAATAACAACTTCTTCACGCTCCGGCAGGCGGGTAAAGATCCCGAACTTCTTCTCGCCGTCGACGTCGACCCACGGAGCCATACCTGTCTGGTTGGTCAGTTCGATCGCGCGGACAACTTGAACGTTGTTCTTGCTCTTTTCGCGGATTTCAACCTTCTGGCCCGGTTTGACGCGGTAAGAAGGGATATCGACACGTTTGCCGTCAACCAGGATGTGACCATGGGTAACGAACTGGCGTGCGAAACGGCGTGTAGACGCGAATCCCATGCGGTAAACGACGTTGTCAAGACGCTGCTCGAGCAGGGTGACAAGGTTGTAACCTGTGTTGCCTTCACGACGCTTTGCTTCGGCGAAAAGTGAACGCATCTGCTTCTCGGAGATGCCGTACATGAATTTCGCTTTCTGCTTCTCGTTGAGCTGCGTACCATACTCGGATACTTTCTTGCGGCGCTGGCCGTGCTGACCCGGCGCGTAAGGACGTTTGTCGAGAGCGGATTTGCCTGCCAGGCGACGCTCGCCCTTCATGTTGAGGCTGACGCCGAATCTTCTTTCGATCTTTTCTACTGGACCTCTGTATCTTGCCATCTATAGCCCCCTTACACTCTACGACGTTTCGGCGCGCGGCAACCGTTATGCGGCAGCGGAGTAACGTCTTTCATGAACGTGACGCGAACACCTTCGATCGCACCAACGGATTTCACTGCTGTTTCACGGCCGGAACCCGGACCCTGAACCTTGATACCGACCTCTTTGATGCCGTGTACCATTGCTTTTTCCATAGCGGCTTCTACCGCCTGCTGCGCTGCGAACGGAGTGGACTTCTTGGAACCTTTGAAACCAAGGCTGCCAGCAGAACTCCAAGCGATCATGTTACCCATCTCATCGGTAACGGTAACGAGCGTGTTGTTGAAAGATGCAGAAATATGCACGATACCGCGTGCAATGTTCTTCTTGACAACTTTTTTACGAGTTACTTTACGTTTAGCCATTCAATCGCTCCTTACGCTGCGCCGACAGTACGACGCTTCCCTTTGCGGGTACGTGCGTTTGTCTTCGTTTTCTGACCGCGGCAAGGCAGTCCCTTACGGTGGCGGAGACCGCGGTAGTTACCGAGGTCCATCAGGCCTTTGATGTCCATTGCGACTTGTTTGCGCAGGTCACCCTCAACCATGTATTTTTCACGGATCTCTTTTGTGATGACCGCGACGTCGTCTTCGGAGAGCTCATAGACACGCTTGTTGTAATCGATGCCAGTCGCATCGAGGATCAGGCGTGACGTGTGAAGGCCGATACCATAGATGTAGGTCAGGCCGTACTCGACGCGTTTTTTCTTAGGAAGGTCTACACCAGCAATACGTGCCATGTTTATCCTTGTCTCTGTTTATGTTTAGGGTTCTTACAGATTACTCTGACGATCCCTTTGCGCTTGATGACTTTACAGTCATCACACATCTTCTTGACGGAAGAACGTACTTTCATTGTATGCCCTTGGTTGGTTTAATTGGAACACTCTCCCCACCCGGGGAAAATGGGTTCAGCCGCATTCCGCCGTGCGGAAACGGCCCACGATAACCAGCGATTCGCTTTACGCGTTTTAGGCGGGACTTTTACCCTGCCAATACTTGCAGCTGCCTTGTCAAAAAACAGATGTAAATACTCAACGCTTTGTGTTTAAAACGGTAAAGTGGACGCGTATATTACTTAAAAAAAGCTGAATGTATTATTAAGAATACCGGTAAATTCACTCCACAGGGACGGCTACTGTTCCCTGCCGTAGCGCAACGCCCTCTGCAGCGCGCGGTCATTTTTCGCCAACGTCTGGATCGACACCCCCTGCTTATCTCTAGCCCGCGTATCCGCACCTTTGAAGACCAGGACCTTGACCATCTCAACATGCTTCTGCTGCACAGCACAAAAAAGCGGTGTCCGCCCTTCATCATCCCTGGCGTTGACATCCGCTCCCCTCACGATCAGGCGCATCACTTTGTAATCGTCGTCTGTTGTCCCTTTGACCAGGGCAAAGAGCTGCTGCGTCACATCCGAACCATGTCCAGCGGAAGCACTTACCGGTACGGGCGCCGACTGTGCCCCGCTGAACTCCATATGCGATTCGTAACGGATACGGTATGTCACATTCGCGTCATGCATGTTCATTCCCCTGTGCATAGCTCCTGTCTGTAGCCTCCCAGATATATTCGGCTGCGACAACGAGACTATTTTTCCCATCTGCGACAACAGACTCCCTGCCGCACTGGCAAAAAAAAGCATGCCGCCTATACTGGAAAGAAGCGTCACGATGAAAAAGAGGGTTGCAATGTTCCTGGCGCTCCGGTAACTACCTGTGCTCTCGCTATCCAGATCGAGTACGGAACTTCCGACCGCCATGTCATGCAATGCATGCCGCTTTTTCGAAAAGAATATAACAACAAGCGGCAGGACGAAGAGAAAGGAGAATCCTTTGATGATCTCGCGGATAAACGCCCTTAAAAAACCGATACGCCCACCGTCAGGGCCGACAATCCGCAGCCCCAGCGCCAGCTTTCCGACGGTCCCCTGATAAGCCGAGGCATGCATCAGCGGCATATAAAGCAGCGCGGCGATCGAAAGGGTCACAGCGAGTACGATCGACATCCCGGAAGACTCGAACCCGAAGAGAAGAGGAAACGCAAAGAAAAGACCGAAAAAGGCGTTTAGAACGATCATATCGATCCAATACGCCAAAAACCGGTTCCAAACAGATACATAGCGCTGCTCCATGCATTTCCCCTCCGCTAAAAATGTGTAGATTCTAACAAAAATAACTTCAATTTCTTTATGCCGAAACGGTATCTGTGATCTCTGCGAACCGGCACTATATCGCCTGACGGTCAAGCAGAATCCAGAACGTCATCTCCGGATGTCCTATCCGTCCGAATATTGTCAATGTGGGCTTGGTGATGGGGTGTTGTGAGAAAGGGGGTGCCGGTGAGGCACCCTTTGTCGCGGAGGGATCAATCCCCGCCGGGACCGTTGTGGCAGTCGTAGCAGCTGACCGCGTGACCGGCGGGGAAGGTCTTCGTCCCACCCTCGGTGCTGAAGCTGCGCGCCGAGAAGGTCTTGGAGAGGAAACTGCCGCGGTAATCGCTGCCGTGGCAGACAGCGCACTGTGCGCGGTTGCCTTCGGCGGCATGCTCATGCGCACCCACCCAATACTGTCCGACGCTGTGCATGCCGTGCGGACCGCCGCTGGTCGTTGCCGGTACCGTCTCATGGCAGGCCGTACATTCGGCAATCGTCCCCGCATGCCCCTGTACGGCAATACTCTGAAGGTTATCCTCGGTATGCGAGCTCGGGTAGATGGCATGGGTCGAGCCGTGGCAGGCCGAACACTGCATCTCGCCGTGACCCGCGCTGAAACGGTAAAGGCTGATGCCCGCCGCCGGCGTATTGGCATTGGTCGCGAAACGGGTGTCGAGCGCTGCACGTAGCGTCCCCGTCTGCATATCCGTCACCGCCGTGTCGTAGCGCATGCCGTTTTGGTGGCACGCCTGGCAGTTAGGCTCTTCCAGCCAACCGACCCTGCCGTGCTGTCCGACGGCGTTCATACTGCCGTGACAGCTCTGGCACTGGATACTGCTGATCTTGCCCATGGCCCCGCGCAGACACTTCGTCGTCGCGCCCGGGTGGCAGCGGTAACAGGCGTCGCGGTTCGTCGAGCTGTTCAGCGGCTGGCCGTTCACCGGATCTTTGACCTCGGCATGCAGGGAGTGCAGCGCCTCGGTCAGCGGTTTCGTCCCGCTCACCCCTGCTGTCCCCAGGGCATTGGTACTGTGGCAGGTGGCGCAGAGCACCGGGTTGCCGTTCTTGGCCGTCGTATAGAGCCCCGCATCGTCATAAGACATGTAACCCGCAGCCTGTAGTTCCGCCTGGTGCGCGCTCACCGCCGTCGGATGCTCCTCATCGTGCAGCCGCAAAATATTCCATTTGAAATCCTTTTCCGGATCGGCATCGTTCTCCCATCCGGATGAAGGCATCGCCTCGCTATAACCGCTAGCCGAACCGTGGCAGGCGCGGCAGTCCATCTCGTCGCTGACCGGCAGCACGACTCTTGTCGTCGCCAGGACGTTCCCCGATCCGTCCTTTGCGACCACGTCCACCATAGGATAGTAGTTCTTGCTGCCGTCATCGTTGTACGGTGTGATCGGTAGCCCCGTCGCTTCCCACCAATTTTCCCCTGCATTGTAATGCAGCGTATGCTCGGTCATCTCCGGCGTATGGTAGCCCGTCAGTCCGACATCCGGAGCAGGGTTCGCAAGAAAGAGTGTGCCCACGTAGTCCCAGAAGTTCGTCTTGAGATTGTTGCGATCGTCATAGACGCTCGTCGTATTGTATTGCCCGTCCAGCGACGGTGCTGCTGCATAGGTGATTGTGACCCCCGAGGTCACATGCTTTTCGCCGCCGTCAGCTTTCATGATCAACTGCGCATTGAGCGTATTGTAGGGCGGCAGGATCGAAAAGACCGAAAAGTCCTTCCCGTCCATGCAGTGCATCCCCAGATCGTTCCAGGCCAGGAGCGTATAAGCGGCCGTCTTCGTACCGCCACTTCCGCCTATGCCTTTTTTGCCTCTGTGCCCATCGCCTTTCGCATTGGCCCCCGTTGCCACAGCGCAGGCCAAAGCCACGCACACGACACCGGCAAGTACTCTTTTGCCTTTCATACTATACTCCTTATACAAAAGTGGGGAATATTATGAAAAAAAGTTATGAAGATTGGATGAAGATTTCTCAGAAAGGAGTGGCCAGAATGGTTACAAATCTATGAGAGGAGACCGACACGGGCGGCACCTCTCTGAGTGAAAGATCAATCCCCTCCGGGACCGTTGTGGCAGTCGTAGCAGCTGACCTCGTGGCCGGCGGCGAATGTCTTCGTTCCCCGCTCGGTGCTGAAACTGCGGGCCGAGAAGGTCTTGGAAAGGAAACTGCCGCGGTAGTCGCTGCCGTGGCAGACGGTACACTGGGCACGGTTCCTTTCGGCGACGCCTTCATGCGCGCTCACCCAATACTGGCCGACGCTGTGCATACCGTGCGGCCCTTCAGCCGTTGTCTTCGGCATCGTGTCATGGCAAGCCGTACATTCGGCGATGGTGCCCTCGTGCCCCTGTACCGCGATGCTCTGAAGATTATCCTCCGTATGCGCACTCGGATAGATGGCGTGGGTCGAACCGTGGCAGGCCGAACACTGCATGTCCCCGTGGCCCGCGCTGAAGCGGTAGAGGCTTACCCCAGACGCCGGCGTGTTCTGGTTCGTCGCAAAACGGGTATCGAGCGCCGCACGCAGCGTCCCCGTCTGCATATCCGTCACCGCTGTTTCATACCGCTTCCCATCCTGGTGGCAGGCCTGGCAGTTTGGCTCTTCCAGCCAGCCGTTGCGGCCATGCGTTCCGACGGCGCTCATGCTGCCATGACAGCTCTGGCACTGAATGTTCGCCTGTTTGCCCATCGCACCGCGCAGACACTTCGTCGCCGCCCCCGGGTGGCAGCGGTAGCAGGCGTCCCGGTTCGTCGAGCTGTTCAGGCTCAACCCGTTCACCGGATCTTTGACCTCGGCATGCAGGGAGTGCAGCGCCTCGGTCAGCGGTTTCGTCCCGCTCACACCCGCCGTCCCCAGCGCGTTGGTGCTGTGGCAGGTGGCGCAGAGCACTGGGTTGTTGTTCTGCGCCGTCGCCTCCAGGCCGGCACTGTCATATCCGTTATAGCCGGCCGCTTGCAGTTCGGACTGATGCGCGCTGACTGCCGTCGGATGCTCCTGGTCGTGCAGCCGCAGAATATTCCATTTGTAATCTTTCTCCGGGTCGGCGTCGTTGGCCCAGCCTGCATTCGGCATTGCCGCCGTATAACCGCTTGTCGAACCGTGGCAGGCGCGGCAGTCCATCTCGTCGCTGACCGGCAGCACGACCTTGGTCGTCGCCAACACGTTCCCCGACGCATCCTTCGCCGTCACATCCACCATCGGATAGTAGTTCTTGCTCCCGTCGTCGTTATAGGGGGTAATAGGGAGGCCCGTCGCCTCCCACCACTGCTCCGCCGCGTTATAACTCAGTGTATGTCCGGTCAATTCAGGGGTATGATTGCCCGTTACTCCCGTGTCCGGTGCGGGTGTCGCGTTGAAAAGTGCTCCCACATAATCCCAGAAGTTCGTCTTCAGGTCATTACTGTCGGTATAGACGCTCGTCGTATTGTACTTCCCGTCCAGCGACGGGGCGGCGGTATAGGTAATCGTCACCCCGCCTGTCACATGCTTATCGGATGTCCCCGCCCGCTTGATCAGCTGGGCGTTCAGATTGTTATAAGGCGGCAGGATGGAGAAGACGGAAAAATCCTTTCCGTCCATGCAGTGCATCCCCAGATCGTTCCAGGCCAGTAGCGTGTAATCGGCCACCGTACCGTTCCAGGTCGTTCCTCCTCCGCTGATATCACCGACGACCTCACTATCGCCCTCGGTTGTCGCCATCTGGCATCCTCCCAGCCAAACGGCTGCGATAACTACACTCGCTGTCTTCCGCCAAAGTTGCGTTTCCATCTTCATCTCCTCTCATCACTGGGGGAAGCCCCCCGACATTTTTCTCCACTGCCAGTATGGAACAACTGTATGAAGATTTGATGAAGGGTTACCAACCCCTTGTATAATACGGATAAATACAAAGAAGGAGGCAAAGTGGATATCTTGATTGTCGAAGACGAACCCGTTGTGGCCCGGCAGCTTGAGGAGACCCTGCACCAAGAGGCGTACAAAACCGTTGCCGCCGGCAGCGTCGCCGCAGCCAAACACGCCATGCAGGAGCAGAACTTCGACCTTATCCTTCTGGACTGGAACCTCCCCGACGGCGACGGCATCACACTGCTGCACGACTGGCGGTCGCAGAAAATCTGCATTCCCGTCCTCGTCCTTTCAGCCAATATCACCGTCGATGACCGGGTGCATGCCCTCAATGCCGGCGCCGACGACTACCTGTGCAAACCCCACTCGAGCATCGAACTGCTTGCACGTGTCCGCGCCCTGCTGCGCCGGGACGCCCCGCTCAAAAGCTCCAAGCTGAGTGCCGAGGATGTCATCGTCGATATTATTGCAAGGGAGGTGGGCGTCGCCGGTGCTCCTGTCAAACTCAGTCTGGCCGAGTTCGACCTGCTGACGCTGCTGATGCAGCACCAGGGCATCGTCCTGACGCGCTTCCAGCTCAACGAACACATCAGCAAGGATTTCGACCGGATCTCGGTCAGCAACCTGATCGATGTCCACATCCGAAATATCCGCAAAAAGCTTGACCGCCCGGAACTGATCCAGACCGTCCGCGGCGTCGGCTATACCATTAAAACATAACGGCATCCGGGCAAAGCCCGGCTCCCTACGCTAACGCTGTGTTCCCCTCGGTGGTGGGCCCACACTCCAAGAGCACTTCTGTCAGGGCGTGCGCAGATGAACCGCGCTGTTTCCATGACAATGCGGTATCCGGGCAAAACAAGGGTACCGTTCGCATAGCGATGTTTCCCGAAAACAGCCGAAAATCGTACGCTACAGCGTCGTCAAACAGAGCCGCGCCGTACTTCCCATACCCACTCCGTCGCTGGAGAGCGTCAGTTCCGCACCGATATGCTGGGCATAGCGCCGGCTCAGGGCCAGTCCCAGGCCGCTGCCGCCGCGTACCCGATCCGTCTCCTCCGACTGTACAAAAGGTTCAAAGACATGCTTCAGCGTCTCGGCCGTCATCCCCCGTCCGGTGTCCTGTACCCGGAGGCAGAGGACCGACTCCGTCGTATCGAACCGGCAAGAGACGCTGCCGCTGTCGGTGAATTTCACGGCATTGGAGAGCAGATTGAGGATGATCTGCCGCAGGAAACGGCGGTCGGCGACCACGGTCGCGTCCGGCACGGACGCCGGCAGCAGGAGTGCCACCCCTTTTTGCTCCGCCAGGGGGGCGAGCAGTGTGCCCACCTCATCGAACATCTCGCCGATCTCCGCCGTCTGGAGGGTTTCGAGCTCCGGCTCGTACTTTCCGGCATCCAGCCGCGCCAGGTCCAGCAGATCGTTTACCATCCCCAGCAGCTGCTGGGCGGCATGCTCAATCCCCCCGATGCGTTCAAGCGCGCCCGCTTCCAGTTTTCCGTAGCCGACCAGGAACTGGGTCTGGGACAAGATGGCATGCAGCGGAGTCCGCAGGTCGTGGGAGAGATGGGAGATGAACGCCGTTTTCGCCGCCGAGTCTCGGCGCAACCGGTTATAGGCGCGGATCTGCCCGATCCGTGCCGCGATCATCGAAGCGACGGCACGGAAAAACGCCTGCTCCTCCTCCGCCAACCCTTCGGGCAGGATAAGCGAACCGTAGTATTTGAGCGTTTCATGCTCGAAGTCGTACACAAAGAGCGTCGGCATCGCTTTTGCCGCCCCGGCACGGGCGAACCGCACATTGTACTCGGGGGCAAGCATTTTCAGTTCGGAGAGGGCCGTTTTCAGGCAGGCGCTCTCCTCTTCAGTCTCCATCAGGCGGTGGAAAAGGGCGATCATCTGCGTCAGACGCTGCAGACGGAAAACGTTCTCCCGTTCCAGCGCTTCGAAGGCGCGGCGGATATCCTCCGCCATCGCGTTGAACGCCTGCGCCAGCTGCCCGATCTCATCCGTGCGGCCGCTGTCGACCGGGAGACTGTACTGGCGGGTCCGCACCATATCCGATGCCTGGCGCTGCAGCGCCCCGAGCGGTGCGACGATACGGCGGGAGAACCAGAAAGCCGCCGCGGCGATCACCCCGACGCCGAAGATCAGCATCAGGCTCAATAGACGGTTCAGGTCACCGATCAGCGAGCGCTGAAGCGCCCGGTCCAGGTGGTAGACCACGTACCAGCCCGCCAATTGCGGCGCCAGCGAGCGGTAGAGCCAAAGTGTGCGCTTCTTCTCCACCACGCCCTTGAGCCCTTCCGCCTTGAAGGGGGGCATCGTCCCCCCGATGGTGCTGCCTGTTTCCGTATTGATAAAGAAGCTCGATGCCGGGGCGCCCTCAAGATTGAAACGCTGCAGGTTCGCGGTTTTGTACTCCATCACCAGGTAGCCGATCACCCGCTCCGCCCCCAAAGCCGCGTGCACCGGGACCTCCAGCAGCAGAAGTCCGTCATCCGCCTGGACGGGTGCACTCTGTCCCACGGCACGCTCGAAGGCGCGATAGCGGGCGTAGGGCTTCCCCGTCAGCGCCACATCGGTCGCGGCGACAACACGGCCGTTGAGCCCCAGCGCCAACAGAGTGATGTCCAGATCATATACCCCCTTGTAACGCTCCAGCAGGGATGCCACCCGTCGGTCGAGGTCGCTGATCAGCAGGTCGTCCATCACGACCGAACCGGCCAGAAAGTGCAACTCCCGGTAGAGCTGCTCGATATGATGCTCGACATCCGAGACGACCTGCGCCATTCTCCCCTGATGCTCATCGTAGAAATGCTCCGTATAGAGCTTCTCCTCACTCACGAGCGTATAGGCGAGGATCGCCGCATACGGCACCACGCCGATCAGAAAGATCAGCAGCAGCAGCTTCGCAGCCATATGCCGCCGGATCCAGCCGATCACTGCGATGTCCCCGCTTCATAATGCAGTACGGTGACATTCGCATCCACCGCCATGGCGTAGGGGATGTAGCCCACGGCGCCCTCCACCTGCTGTACGTAGGCCAGGACCGCTTCGGCGGAACCCACGACCTTCGGCGGCCGCTGACCGAGGTAGTGGCGCCGGATCCACCACTCCCGCAGCGCCGCACGGGAAAGCTTCAGTGTCTCCCCTTCGAACTGTTGGCGCAGCGGATCCTCCGCCCCCAGCTGCAGCGGGAAAAGCCGTACGTCTCTGACGTAACGAATTTTACCGAGGTAGACATCCCGTATCTGTGCCGCGCTCAACGAATCAAGGGGGGAATCGGCACGGATAACCAGGGCCCACTCCTCGGCGTTAAGCGCTAGGGAGAGGAGCAGCATCAGTACCGGTTTCACCATCGTACGCATCCTAGAAGAGCATCGAGAACGACACAATCATGACGTCCTCGTTCTCCCGGGTATGAAACTGGTACTCCCCTTTGAACGCCACGGGGAAAAGCGGACGGTAGGTATACCCCACAACAGTGACCATGTCGTCGGAATTGGCGATATAGTCCGTTGTGTACTCCAGACGCAGTACCGCGTAATGGTGTTCGCGGATCTGCCGGGTTCCCTGGAGATACCCACCCGCATTGCTGCGCGTATTGTCATCGTTGCGCCGGTAGCCGGCTTCGGCCATGATCCTGGTCAGCGCCGTACGGTACTGGCCCGATACATACAGGTAGCCCCACGCCTCCTCTTCGACCCGTTCCTCGTAACGCCCGGCGTTTACACCGCACGACCAGGCCCCCCGTTCGCCGATGACACCGATCCCGCTCTGGCGCTCGATATCGAAGTTGTTATAGAGGTTGTCGCCGTTAAACGCCGCGTCCAGGTCCTTCGTGACCTGCATCAGGACATTGACGCTGACCGCTCCCGCCGTGATCTTGGCATCGATCCCCGTCGTAAAGCGGGGGAAGATCTTCTCGGTGATGCTGGGACTGGAGGTCGTATCGCGCAGGACATTGATCGGCATCCGGTTCCAGTAGCCGACCGGCGTATTGAACTTCCCGACCGTCACCTGCAGCCGTTCGGAAGGTTCGTACTGGAGGTAGACGCGCTCCGTATGGGGGGTGCCGTCGAAATCGGTCTGGGCATCGTACCCGTAGCGCCTCCGGTACAGATCGCCCCACTCGATCTCCGCCAGGCCGCTCCACGCTCCCTTTGTACCGTACAACATGACGGCCAGATCATCGAGACTGATCTCGCTTGATCCTTTGAAGTTGTTCCAGTAGGCCAGGGAGGAGTACCCGCCGAGATAGAGCGGCGTTTTGCCGACCTGTACCCCTTCGCCGAGACGGTATTCGTCCGCTGCCGCCCCCGACAGTGTCATTAATGCCAGAAGCCCCGCGGTCCAAACCCGTCTCATCATCTTCATCATGCCCCATTATACAATGACTCCTCCCAACAACGGTGGCTTTGGGCTATAATGTCGGTATGAATAGTCCCCTCACCCCTACCCTTGATTTCGGCCGTGTCAACAGACTCCGGATCGACCGTTTCGCCGTGCCGGGCGTCTACCTGATGGCCGAGGACGGCAGCGACGTCCTGCTGCCCAACCAGTACGTGACCGATGAGATGGCCATAGACGATCTTCTCGAGGTCTTCGTCTATACCGACTCCGAGGACCGCCCCGTCGCGACCACCGACCGGCCGACGGCGATGCGCGACGAGTTCGGCTTTTTCACCGTCGTCGACGTCGCCAAATTCGGCGCCTTTGTCGACTGGGGACTTCCCAAGGACCTGCTGGTACCGAAAAACCGGCAGAAAACGCCCTTCAAAGTCGGGGAAAAGCGCTTTTTGCGGGTCGTCAAAGATGAGCAGTCCGAACGCCTGGTCGGGGTGGAGCGCATCAGCAAATACCTTTCGCATTCGCCCCACGGGTACCACCCCAACAAAGAGGTAAAGCTCCTCTTTATCGCCAAAACGCCCATGGGCTTCAAGGTGATCGTCGACGACGCCTTCGAGGGCCTGGTCTTCGACAACGAGATCTTCGAACCGGTCGCGGTCGGCGACAGCAGAACCGGCTACGTGAAGCAGGTCCGTGCCGACGGCAACTTCGACGTCAGCCTTCAGCCCGTCGGCAAAGCGGCCCGCGCCGACAGCGACCAGGCGAAGGTCCTCGTCCCCCTCGAAGCGGCGGGCGGCATGCTGCCGTACAACTCAAAAAGCGATGCGGACCTCATCACCAAAACCTTCGGCCTGAGCAAGAAAGCGTTCAAAAGAGCCCTTGTCCAGCTGCAGGAGAGCGGCGATATCGAGGTCAAAGAGACCGGGATCTACCGCAAATAGCGCGATGGCGAAGAAGAAAGCGGCCGAGTCCTATGCCGATGCGAAGATCGTGTTCGAACATGAACAGGAGCAGTGGCAGCTGCTGCGGCTCGACCCCAACAGTATGAACGTCGTCCTGCGCGCGCAAGAAAGCGGCGAAGAGCGCACCCTCCCGTTCGCCCACCTCCCGAAGAGCGTCAAGAAAAAGATCCGCCCCCTTTAACAACAACGCTTCCCCCTCTTTTCGCAAACAGTGTATAATGGAATATAAGTAGTTTCTATTCAGGCGACCCGTTTTCTCACCCGACACCGTTGAAAGGAGAGCACATGTCAGCCCCTGCATGGTTATCAAAAAAACTCGATGACGGCCGCATCCTCTGCGAGGCGTGCCATCAGCACTGCAAACTCTCGGAAGGCGAATACGGCGTCTGCGGCATCCGCAAGGTCGAAGGGGGGCAGCTGCAGCTGCTCACTTACGGCCTGGCCGCCGCCGTCAACGTCGACCCCGTCGAAAAGAAACCGATGTTCCACTTCCTGCCCGACACCAAGGCCTTCTCCTTCGGAACGGTCGGCTGCAACTTCGCGTGCAAATTCTGCCAGAATGCGGACATCTCCCAGTATCCCAAGGAGCACGGTCACGCCATCGCCGGACAGCCGCTCAGCCCCGAACAGATCGTGGCCCTGGCCAAAGAGTACGGCTGCGATTCGATCGCCTATACCTACAACGAGCCGGTCGTTTTCTTCGAATACACCTACGATACCGCCAAGCTGGCCCACGAGGCGGGGTTGAAGAACATCTACGTCACCAGCGGCTTCGAGACCCACAAGGCCATCGACACCCTGCTGCCCTACCTCGACGGGATGAACATCGATATCAAAGGCTACACCGAGGAGTTTTACGAAGATATCTGCGGCGCCAAGCTCAAGCCCGTGCTCGATACGGTCAAATACGCCCACGACAAGGGGATCTGGATCGAAGTGACGACCCTGCTTATTCCCGGCAAGAATGACAGCGATGAGGAGATCAGAAAGATCGCACGTTTCGTGGCCGACCTCGATGTGAACATCCCCTGGCACGTCAGCGGTTTCTACCCCATGTACAAAATGCTCGACGTCCCACCGACCCCGCCAACCACCCTGATCCGCGCCTACGAGATCGGCAAGGAGGAGGGGCTCAACTTCGTCTACATCGGCAACTACGACGACGAGGACCGCGAATCGACCTACTGCCCCAACTGCGGCTTCAAGGTCATCAACCGCAGCGGCCATATCGGCCAGTACGTGCAGAACCACCTCACCGACGAAGGCAACTGCCCGCAGTGCGGGACGCATATCCCGGGGGTGTGGGAGTAAGGGCGCTT
This sequence comes from Sulfurimonas sp. HSL-3221, assembly GCF_021044585.1. Lineage (GTDB taxonomy): Bacteria > Campylobacterota > Campylobacteria > Campylobacterales > Sulfurimonadaceae > Thiomicrolovo > Thiomicrolovo sulfuroxydans. The sequence goes on from NZ_CP087998.1 coordinate 2,346,617, forward strand.
GCCTATCTCATAGGTGCTCCCATTGTCCCAATGAAAGTGCATACTTTCCGATCTCAAACAATTATAAAATGATCTACAATTTCCAATAAGCTATAATATTTCAAAAACCGCTGATTTTGGAAAAAGTATGAGACAATTAATTGTTATTTTTATGATTTCAATTTCTTTTTTTTGTTTGTCTGTACAAGCAAAGAATGAGTTAAATAGTTCACTGAAGTCGAGCAGTGAAATAAATTTCACCAAGAGCAATCAACCTAACACTCTTAAACTCCTGAAAAATGATAAAGAGAGGATAAAAAGAGAAGAAATATTTCGGGAAGAAGTCAGGAAAGAAATAGAAAAATCTCGTAAACCAACGACATGGTATGCCAGAATATTGAAATTTTTCAATACTCCGCTGGGTATCTGGTTGCTTTCTACCGTTGTTGTTGGTGTTCTCGGTTGGCTTATATCTCGGTGGCAGAGTAGATTAACTGAAGAACGAAAAAATAAAGCAAAAATGGAGGAAATCGATCTCCAAATAGCTCTTCGTTTAAAACACCTACATATAAGTTTAAAAAAACCTTCTCCGTGGAGTGAATATAAACATTACAGCATACAAGTAAAAGCTTTCCTAACTGGCATACCTTACACTGCTTTGTCTCCTGATTTAAAAGATAGAACTACTATATCATTACTCTTTGAACTAGGAAAAACTATACGTTCAATAGATGAGAAAAATAAAATTCAAAATTCAATCGATGCCTCAATGGCTTTGTACAATATTATGACTGAAGGATGGGGAGATAATACGGAAAAAAGCATGGAAGAAAACCGAAAAAAAGAACTTGTTGGAGCGTATAAAAAACATATTGCAAGTTTACAGCTTGATAGGTGGAGTTTTTCAGTCAACAAGTGAAGTGATAGGTTTTTTCGTTCTTTCTTCTTTCTCTCGTTCCCACCGTCTCGGTGGGAATGCATATGTTATGAAATCACCAGGCCGGATCGACGCTCAACAGTCCGGGTATGCCTTCATAATCCCTCGCGCTGGAGTACCGTCAGTGTGAAGCAGTATCAACATAGCCCCTTTTAACAGGATTGTTATGGATATACTCTATGCACTCTCTCATCATTGCATCACTAAGTAACTGTTTCGGGGCGGGTGAATATCGGTATCCAATGCAGTATCGTGCAGGTCACGAAGTGCGGGGCTGTCGGTTCATAAACCTTGTAGCGGCTTCTGCCCATTAAGGCTTCTTTTCCTCTATTCGATCTCATATGCATTCCCACCGAGACGGTGGGAACGAGGGAATGTCTCGAGTACATCGGTCATTTTCCCCTGGCTCCAGTTGTATTGTAGTTTTACTTCGCCGTATTTTGCTTGGAGAACAGGATCATTTTTTATGATTTCTCTTGCAATTAATTCATTCAATTTATATTGACTGCAATTAGCTGCACTATTTTGTAAGCAATCTCTAGAATATTCATCATTCCATACTCCATTCCCAAAATATATGTCAGTTTTTCGTTCGTCAATTATTCCAGCAAATAAAGACATGTATCCACAAATAATTAGAGTATAAAAACCTAGATGAAGCTTTTTCATAATAACTATTCACTTAGTTCATCTATGTTTATTTGACAAGCAGTCAGGTCTGCTGGTGGTAAATCAAAAAGATTGCCACTGCATATTTTATTAAACTCAAATCTTTGTTCTATTCTTGCTCTAGTATTAAAAATTTGATCTTCAAGTTTAATTCCGAGTATTGTGCTTGCATTTTCTTTGGCCCATGCCATATACTCGGTAAAAGTCATCTCTTTTGTGTACTTTTTTTCAAAGTATCTTTGACAGCTAGTATATTTTTCTAAATAAATTCTGTTTTTTAAAATAGGAGCTTCTATGATTTTCTGCCAAGCCCATGCATACTGGAGAGATAAAGCTGTTTGTGTCTTTGGGAAATGAAGATTTTTAGCTTCTTCGACAATAATAAGCCGTTCAACATCATCTCTTATACCATTATTGTTATCATCAATCCCAAGTAATGTGGCATTATTCTTTTCTTTATCCGGTTCCGGCGGTAGGCGGTGGCCGTGGATAATCTTGTAGACCGTCACGTTCTGCTCCTGCGAATATTCCCCATCGACTTCTGCCCTAATAGTCGCCGTCCCTTCCGCTTTGGCAAACAGCTTCGTGCCGTTGATCTCGGTCACGTTTGTATCGCTGATAAGCCAGACGATATTTTTATTGGAAGTGATATCTTGCCCGTCGTCCGTCTTGAGTGTCACTGTCGTATCGTTGTTCTCCGGAAGCTCAACGGTTTCAATCTGCAGCTCCAGTGTCTGCAGGGCGGGGTCGATGGTTTGCGTCGTATTCGTTTCAGTGCGTTGGTCCCGCTCGGTGCATCCCTGGAAAAGCACGACTGCCAGCAAGAGCATCATGAAAATATAGTAACGTATTTTTAAACCTTTTTAAACATATTTAGTTATATTATTGCTTTTCAAATAAACAAGCGCTGAAATTGATGCAGGTGGAATCAGCCGGACGGCTATCTTATTTGCATTCCTATCGAAACGGTGGGAACAAGGGAGCATCCCGCCTCAAGGTCGCCCGTAACCCATCCGCAACCCATCCTCTATACAATCCCTGCCCATGATAAGGGTGGCGATACTGTTGCTGGTGCTGCTGTTCTGTGCCCGGGGGGCCGAGGAGCATGCAAACGCATCGTGGGGCATGGCCTCGGTACTGCGCAGCGCCACCATTCCCTATGCGACGACACAAAACGACTCCCTGCTGAACAGCTATGTGCTGCTGCTCTACCTCGATACGCCTTATCTTTTTTTAAACGGCACCGAAGCAGGCATTCCCTTCTGCGGCAGAGGCCGCTGGAGCGTTGCCGCCTACGGCGCTATACACTTCGTCGACATGCCGCGGCACGACCCGAACACCTTCAGCGACGATACTGCCGACCTCGGCGTAATGGCGCGTTACCGTACAGGAAAGTGGCACGCCGATCTGCTGCTGCTCAGCGACCCGGCATGGCGCTCTCATGCGAAACTGCGTGTCGGCACCGTGCTGGAACGGGGCGCCTGGTCGTGGCGCCCCTACGCCGCTGCAGAGATCAAAAGTGCGGAGTACAACAGCGCCTACTACGGGCAGAAGCTTGTCCGTGTCGGCGCGGACGCGGCGGCCGAAGCGGGCATCAACACGCGCTGGTACCTGACCGACGACATCGCCCTGATCGCCGACGCGAAGCTGCGTTACCTCGGCGGCGAAGCGGCCGAAGCCCCGACGACCGATTCCGCGTGGCAGAGCGAACTTACCCTCGGTGCGGGGATCTTTCAGAACACGCAGCGGACACGACACGGATTCGACCCCAAAGGCTACCTGCGCGTCGCCTTCGGCGAGGCGACCCCCTCCTCTTTCAGTGAAAACCTCCTGGGCGAAGGAGTCCGGGACAAACACGGGCTCTACCTGCTCTCCCTCTTTTACGGCCTGCCGCTCTCGAAGCGCCTCTTCGGTGCGCCGATCCGCACCTACTTTGCACCGGGGTTCGTCCACCATTTCGCCAACGACCTCCAGCCCCCCGCCCAGGAGTATGTCGGCGCCTTCAAGTTCTACTACCGGCCGCCGCACTGGTGGCTCCGGTTCGGGTTCGGCACCGGGCTCTCCTACATCACCCGAACAACCTACATCGAACGCTCCATCAATGCCAAGGACGGCTACGACCACACCTCACACCTGCTGCAGTACCTCGACTTCTCATTCGATTTTGAGCTGTGCCGTCTCTTTGGAAGCGGGTGGAAAGCCCTCTGGTTCGGCTACGCGCTGCACCACCGCTCCGGCGTCTTCGAATCCGCCCATCAATACGGCCAGATCAAAGGGGGCAGCAACTACAACACTTTCTACCTGCAGCTGCATTTCGGCGAATAACGGCGCTACATCACCGTCCGGTTGCGGCCGAGCTGTTTGGCCCGGTAGAGATTCATATCCGCCTCGAAAACGAGGTGGCGGGGATTGTCGCGCAGGCGTTCGCTGTATTCGGCGATGCCGCTGCTGACCGTGACGGGGGTCGTGATAACGCACCCTTCCCACGTCCGGTTTTCAAAACAGGTTCGGATCTTTTCGCAGATGGCAAACGCCTCTGCGGCCGACGTTCCCGGCAGAATCGCCAGGAACTCCTCTCCCCCGTAGCGGAAAATATGATCAGTTTTGCGTAGATGTTTTGAGAGCGTCTCCGCCATCCCGACTATCACCACGTCGCCGTCCTGGTGGCCGCAGGTGTCATTGATCTTCTTGAAGTGGTCGAGGTCGAACATCACGACGCAAAAAACCGTGCCGATCAGGCTGTGCAGCCGGATCTCGCTGCTGAGGATCTCCATGAGGTCGCGCCGGTTCAACAGACCCGTCAGTGCATCCTTGGAGACGTCATCGATCAGCGTCTGCTGGGTAACGTTGATATTGAGTTCGTTGTAAAGGTACATGGATTGACGGACCAGCATGACGTAGTCGATGAAGATCTTGTGATAATCCTCCCGCTTGATGGACCGGTAGATGTTCATCGTGATCAGATGGATATCACGGTGCGTGTCCAGCATATCCTGCCGCACCATGGGATCGGGGATGAACTTCACGAGTTCCGCGCTGTGCAGCCAGCTGCCGCACATGCAGCGGTGTTCGTCAAACTCGATCCGCGCGTTGGGGTTCATCAGGCGGATATCTTTGATCACCTCGAGGATCCACTCCAGGTGCTCCTTGACCGCAGGAATACCGATCTGCTGCTTGATCTGGCGCTCAAGGGTCTTCTGATCGCTGTCAAGGTTGGGCGCCAGGTAGCCGGCGGCACTGGCGTTGATCGCCCGGCGGATATAGAGCTCGATCGCGTCGGGCAGGCCCGTAATATCATTCACCTCTTCGAGTTCATCGATCAGAAAGGTATAGAGTGTATCGAAGGCGCCTCGGTACTCGACATAGGGAAGTCCCATCTTGAAATGGAAGAGGCCCAACTGTTTGAAGCGTGCAAAAAAAGCCTCATCCTCATCATACACGGCCTCGAGGAAACTGGCAAGCTGAGCCTGCTTGAGATGAGCAAGATCGACCCCTTTTAAGAACTCCTCAACATAGGTATTCTTGATCAGATCTTCATAAAAACGGTCAAAGGCGCGGTGCAGTATCCCTTCGAAAAGGGTGATATTCGATTTAATCATCGCCTCTCCTTCAACCAATGTTTTATTTCATTGAACTGTGAGAAATTATTACATCATAGAGTTATTATACTGCATTTTATTTCGCGCGTTTCTGTCTCCTGCTCCTACCTCAATTCTTTCAGCTGATGATGGCATCGTGCCACTGCACGAGGGTCAGGCGGTATCCGCCGGTGACGGGCAGGACTTCATGGCTGTAGATCGGGTTGCTCGGGAAGATGACCATATCCCCGGCTTTGGGGCGTATACACACCGGCACCCCGTCGGCACCGCTGAGATAGTTAAAGCGCAGCTCCCCTCCGGAGAAGTGCATCCCCTCCCCCTCTTCATCCCGATGCGTCGTCGCGAAAAGCACCGTCGTGATCTTGCGTTCCGGGGCGACCTGTGCAAAACCGACCGTTTCCCCGTCGCCGCTCACCAATTCGTTCGAATCATCGGCATGCTTGATATAAAACCCCCCTGCAGTGTACTCCAGTGCCTGCACCTCCGTAGCAGTCGTCAGGGCCACTTTAAAATAATCTTCAATCTGTTGCTGGTGATAGGCGAAACTGAGGTTATACCCTTCAAGCAGGGCTTCGGGCAGCTGATGGATCGCCGTCTTACGGATATCTTCTTCCAGTTCGGGTACGATCACACCGAGCTGGCTGTGCTTGACCAGGGCCCGCTCTCCTTCGCTCTTTTCAGAGGTATACGCTGCGATCTCAGCACAGGCTTCGGTGGAGAGGAAGTTCTCGATGATAAGATAGGGGTAGTCGTAATAGGGGTTGGCCATCAGGCGGGTCTCATATCGGAGGTCGGCGATGAAGTCATCGCAGTAGACAAAATTGCTGATTTGCCGCAAGCAGTTCTCCGTGCCCGTAAAGGCGAAAGTGGAATCTGAAATAGTAACCTAAGTTTTGAAAAAAAGTGTGGTGGAAAATGGTCGGGATGACAGGGCTCGAACCTGCGACCCCCAAGCCCCCAGCTTGGTGCGCTACCAGACTGCGCTACATCCCGACGAGGAGGAAAATTATATCCAAAAAGTTTAAAATTTCATGCTGGAACCGCACTGAAAAACAGTACGAATTCCATGGGGAAGCATGTATTATTTATAGCGGTACGTAATGCGGCCCTTGTCCAGGCTGTACGGCGTCAGTTCGATCTTGACGCGGTCGCCCGGAAGGATCTTGATGTAGTGCATCCGCATCTTGCCGGCAATGTGGCACAGGATCACGTGGCCGTTCTCAAGCTCTACACGAAAAGTCGCGTTCGGCAGCGCTTCAACTACTGTACCGTCAACCTCAATGACATCATCTTTTGCCATTTATGCTCCTTGGGGTAATGATAAGATTTCCGCTTTGCCGCCGATGACAGCAACCGTATGTTCGTAATGCGATCCGCGCAGGCCGTCGCTGCTGACAACGTCCCAGCCGTTTTCCAGGATCACCGCCTTGGCTTCTTTCTGGCAGATCATCGGCTCGATGCAGAACACCATGCCGTTCTTGATCTTCGGACCCGCCTTGGGGTTCGAACCTTCCAGATAGTTCGGGATCTCCGGCTCCTCATGGGGACGCTTGCCGATACCGTGGCCGCAGAACCCGCGCAGCGGCACGAAGCCGCGCTCGAGAATGAACTGCTCTATGGCCATGGAGAGCTCTTTGAACCGCATCCCCTCTTCAATGATATCGATGGCGTAGTAGAGCGAATCTTTGGCACAAGCGATCAACGCGTTGTCCTGCTCGGTCACCGTTCCGACCGGGACGGTAATGGCCGAATCGCCGTAATAGCCTTCGAGTTCCGTCCCGATGTCATAACCGATGATATCGCCTTCTTGCAGACGGTAATCATTGGGAATGCCGTGGATGATAACTTCATTGAGAGAGGTACAGACAGCATTGGGAAATCCGTAGAGCCCTTTGAAAGAGGGACGCGCACCGTGGCTGCGGATGTAATCCTCGGCCATGGCGTCGAGCTCTTTGAGGCTCAACCCCGGACGGGTCTCTTTACGGAGAAGGTCAAGGGTACCGCCGACGATAGCGTTGGCGGCACGGAGTTTTTCGATTTCTTCAGGTTTGCGCAGCGCGATGGCCATGGGAGTTACAGACCGACCGCGCTGAGGGTTTCGTACTTGCTCATGTAGATCTGCGCTTCGATCTTGCGCATCGTATCAAGAGCAACCTGGACGACGATAAGTACGGCCGTACCGCCGAAGTAGAACGGTACACCCATCCCCTTGACGATGATCCACGGCAGTGTCGCAACCAGGCCGAGGTAGATCGCCCCTGTAAACGTCAGGCGGGATGCCGTTTCGTTCAGGAACTCCTTCGTTGCTTCACCCGGGCGTACACCCGGGATGAAACCGCCCTGGCGCTTGAGGTTATCGGAGATATCCTTCGCGTTGAAGACGATCGACGCATAGAAATACGCGAAGAAGACAACGAACAGGAAGGTCAGGAAGTTAAAGAAGTAGCCGCTCGGATTGAGCAGGTCCGCTACCGCCTGAACATACGGGTTCGTACTGCTGGAGAGTACCGTCATCGGGAACATCAGGATCGCCGAAGCGAAGATGACCGGGATGACGCCCGAAAGGTTGACCTTGATCGGGATGTAGTTCATCACGCGCTTGTTCTGGTTCGCCATCATCGTTTTCTTGGCATACGTCACCGGGATGCGGCGTTCGCCGAGTTCCACGTAGATGATGATACCGACGGTGACGAGGATCAGCAGCAGGATCGCAATAACCGTGATGAAGCTGATCGCACCCGTATTGAGCATCGTGACCGTCTGACCGATCGCAGAGGGGATCGCAGAGACGATCCCGGCGAAGATGATCAGAGAGATACCGTTGCCGACGCCGCTTTGCGTAATCTGCTCACCGATCCACATCAACAGCATTGTACCGGCGAGCATGGAGATCGCCGCGACCATGACAAAAGTGCCGTGGTCCATCAGGATCGCGCTGCTGCCGTCTTTTCCTGTCATGCTCTGCAGACCGATGCTGACGCCGACCGCCTGTACGAGGGTAATGGCAATCGTGGAGTAGCGGATAATCTGCATATATTTGACCATGCCGTCGCGCTCTTTTTTCATCTGTCCGAGGTTCGGGAAGGTCGCTGCAAGCAATTCCATAATGATCGACGCGGTAATGTAAGGCATGATACCGAGTGAAATAATGGAGAGGCGTTCGACGGCGTTTCCGCTGAACATGTTAAACAGGCCGAGAGCATCGGAGGAGTGTGAATCGAAGAAAGAGGCGATGACGGCAGTGTCTACGCCCGGTACCGGCACGTAGGCCAGTAGCCGGTAGAGGAACAGAAACCCGATCGTAATGAGGATCTTGTTGATGAGCTGCTGGTTCATTACTTGCCGGTTGTTGTAACGTTTTCGTCTTTGATCTTGGAAGCGAGGTCTTTCGCAGATGCGCCGACCAGTTTGACCTTAGTCACGGCCTTGCTCATCTTGTGAACACCGCGGATCGCTTCGACTGTGATCTCGTCGAGTGCCGCAACCGCTTTCATGCGGTCGACGTTGATAACGTACGGTTTAACAACACGTGACGTGAACCCGATCTTCGGCAGACGGCGTGCCAGCGGCTGCTGACCACCCTCGAAGTTACGCTTTGCATTGTAACCTGAACGTGCCTTCTGACCTTTGTTACCTTTACCTGCGGTTTTACCGTTACCGCTACCCTGACCGCGGCCCAGACGCTTCGTAGAATGCGTGGAGCCAGCGGACGGTGTCAAGTTTTCGAGTGCCATATGCTTATCCTTTCATACGCGCAAGCGCTTCGATCGTCGCGCGGACAACCGAATTCGGATTGTTCGAACCGATGGATTTCGTCAGGATGTCCTGGATACCCGCGAGTTCGAGAACCGGACGCATCGCACCACCGGCGATAACACCGGTACCTTCGGAGGCCGGTTTCATCAGGATGCGGCTTGCGTTGAACTTGTGCTCGATATCGTGCGCAATTGTAGTCCCTTTAATCTTAACATCCGTCAAGTTTTTGAACGCTTCGTCTACCGCTTTGCGGATTGCGTCGGGAACCTCTTTGGCTTTGCCGTAACCGAAACCGACGATGCCGTTCTTGTTACCGACGACGACCAGCGCAGTGAAACGGAAACGACGACCACCTTTGACAACTTTTGTGACCCGACCGATGTGTACGATCGATTCTTCGAATTCTTCTCTGTTGACAGTTTTCATCGATCAGTCCTTAAAACTTAATTTCGTTCGCGCGAAGTGCATCGGCAAATGCCGCAACGACGCCGTGGTAGACGTAACCGTTACGGTCAAAGAAGATCTCACTGACGCCAGCTGCTTTGAGCTTGCCTGCGAAATCTGCTGCCAGTGCAGCCGCACCCTCTTTGTTCGCTTTCGCACCCAGCGGCTTCGTGTTGGAAGCTGCCAGTGTGACCGCGCTCGCGTCGTCGATTGCCTGGACGCTGAGGTAGCGGTTAGAGCGGAAGATGCTAACGCGCGGCTTCGCTGCCGTACCGTTGATGTTTGCACGGATGCGGCGCTTGCGCTGAACACGTTTTGAAACTTTTGCTTTCAATACTTTTGCATTCATCTGCTCACCCCTTATTTCTTAGCTGTTTTACCGGCTTTGCGGACAATATGTTCTTCAACATATTTGACACCTTTGCCTTTGTAAGGCTCCGGCGGACGGAAAGCGCGGATCTCGGCAGCCATCTGGCCGAGTTGCTGGTTGTCAACACCCTTGAGTGTGATAACGTTCTTGTCGACAGAAACGTCAACACCCGCAGGGATGTCGTAGTTGATGTCGTGGGAGAAGCCGAGCTGCATGTTCAGGACTTTGCCCTGGACCGCGGCGCGGTAACCGACACCGTTGATCTCGAGCTTGCGTTCGAAACCTTCAGTGAGGCCCTTGACGATGTTCGCGGCGAGGGCACGGTATGTCCCCCAGAATGCGCGGTGCTCGCGTGCATCGGATTTGGATGCAAACGTCAGGGTGTTGCCTTCGATCGTGAAGTCAACGTTGCCTTTCGTGTCGAGGGTACGCGTGTTGTTGCCTTTTTTGAAAGTGATAACTTCACCGTCAGCCGTTACGTTCACATCGGCCGGGAATGCGACCGGAGCTTTACCAATACGTGACATGCGTTATCTCCTTACCAAACTGTACAAAGTACTTCACCGCCGACGCCGAGCTCGTAAGCTTTATCGTTCGGGATGACACCTTTGGAAGTACTGACGATGATCGTACCGTAGCCGTTTTTGAAACGCTTGATATCGTCACGGCCCTTGTACACGCGGCGTCCCGGTTTGGAAACGCGCTTCATCTCGTTGATGACGGTTTTACCCGCTTCATCATACTTCAACACAACGTTGATGCTCTTCTTGTTGCCGTCTTCGACAACGTTAAAGCTATCAATGTAACCCTTCTCTGCGAGAATACCAACGACTGCTTCGACGGACTTGGAGTGCATCAGCGTTGTCACGTCGAGGCGACGCATTGCTGCATTCCGGATACGGGTCAAAGAGTCTGCAATAAGATCATTTACCATTTTATTTTTCCTTGCTAACAGTCAGGAGTTTCAAGCTTACCAGCTTGACTTTCTGACGCCTGGGATCAATCCCTCATTTGCCATTTTTCTGAAGCAAACACGACAAATACCGAAGTCACGGAGCACAGAGTGCGGGCGGCCGCAGATCTGGCAACGTGTATAAGCACGAACCGCGAATTTCGGTTTGCGCTGCTGTTTTGCGATCATGGACTTCTTAGCCATTACTCTCTTCCTTTCGCGAACGGCATACCCATTGCTTCGAGCAGGGTAAATGCCTCTTTGTCACTCTGCGTCGTTGTGACGATCGTGATGTTCATCCCGTGGATCTGCATGATGGAATCATAGTTGACTTCCGGGAAGATCAGCTGCTCGTTCAGACCGAAGTTGTAGTTACCGCGACCGTCGAAACCGTTGCGCGGGATACCACGGAAGTCTTTCACGCGCGGCAGAGCGACAGCGATCAGTTTGTCCAGGAAGGTGTACATGTTCTCACCGCGCAGGGTGACTTTGACACCGACCGGCATCCCTTCGCGGACTTTGAAGCCTGCAACGGATTTACGAGCATCGACGACAGTCGCATGCTGACCGGCGATCAGGCTGATCGTGTCCTGGATGTTCTGGATCAGTTTGTTGTCTTTCATCGCGAAGCCGGTACCGACAGAGATGATGATCTTCTCGACCGCAGGGATCTGCATCGGGTTTTTGATCTCCATCTTGCTCTGCAGCTCCGGTTTCATCGCGACATATTTATCTTTCAAACGTGCCATAACTTACGCCTCCACTTTGCGGACATTGGATGCATCGATCGGCATCTCTTTGCTCATGAATCCGCCCTTCGGGTTCTCTTCCGTCGGCTTGACCGCTTTTTTCGCGAGCTTGCAGCCTTTGACGAGGACCTTGTTCTCTTTCGGCATGACCATCAGAACTTCTGCCTTGGTGCCTTTGTCGTCACCGGCAATGATCTCGACCATATCGCCTTTTTTGAAGTTAAACTTTGCCATTACACAACCTCCGGAGCCAGGGACACGATCTTCATGAAACCTGCGTAGCGTACTTCACGGCTAACAGGACCGAAGATACGGGTACCGATCGGCTCTTTTTTCGCGTCGAGGATGACGGCAGCGTTGTCATCGAAACGGATCAGAGAACCATTTTCGCGCTGTACTTCTTTTTTCGTACGGACAACGACAGCCTTGACGACCTGACCTTTTTTGACTTTTCCGGTCGGGAGCGCTTTCTTGACTGAAGCAACGATAACGTCACCTACAGAAGCGTAACGGCGCTTGGAACCGCCCAGAACCTTGATACACATGATCTCTTTCGCACCAGTGTTATCTGCAACGTTCAGACGAGTAAAGCTCTGGATCATGACTCTACTCCTGTGGCGACAACGCTTTTAAGTTCGAAAGACTTTGTCTTGGACATCGGGCGGCACTCAACCGCGATCACTTCGTCACCGACGTTCAGCGTGTTGTTCTCATCGTGGATGAGATATTTTTTGAAACGCTTGACCGTTTTGTGGTAGCGCGGGTGCATAACGCGGCGCTCGACAACGACCGTCGCCGTTTTGTCACCGGCTTTCTTGACGACTACACCCTGAATTTCACGTTTAGACATTCGGGTCTCCTTACTTCGCTGCGCTGAGCGCAGTGTTGATACGGGCGATATCTTTGCGCACGTTGCGCAGCTCGCTCGTGTTCTGCAGTTGCATCGTTTTTTGCTTCAGTCTCAGCGTGAAGAGCTCAGTCTTCTTCTCTTTGAGCATTGCGCTCAGTTCCGCTGAAGTCTTCTCTGCCAAATCAGTATACTTCATTGTCCATCTCCGCCGTTACAATTTTCGTTTTGAATGGCAGCTTGTGCATCGCAAGCGTCAGCGCTTCGCGTGCCAGAGACTCTTCAACGCCACCCATTTCGAAGATGATACGACCCGGTTTAATGTTCATAACCCACTGGTCGATCGCACCTTTACCTTTACCCATACGTACTTCAAGCGGTTTCGCAGTAAGCGGCTTGTCCGGGAAAACACGGATCCAGATCTTACCCTGGCGCTTGATGTGACGGGTTGCCGCGATACGCGCCGCTTCGATCTGACGGGAGTTAATACGACCCGCTTCAACCGCTTTGAACGCGATATCGCCGAACGCAAGTTTGTAGCCGCTACGCGCTTTACCGCGGTTGCGACCTTTCATGTACTTGCGGAATTTCATTCTTTTTGGCATCAACATGATTAATCCGCCTTTCTCGGAGCACGACCGCGGCGCTCACGCTTATCTTCTTCTTTAGGTTCCGGCTGGATACCTTTGGAGAGGACTTCACCTTTGAAGATCCAGACCTTGATACCGATGATGCCGTAGGTTGTATGCGCTTCGGCAAAACCGTAATCGATCTTGGCACGGAGCGTATGCAGCGGCACGCGACCTTCGCGGTACCACTCGGTACGTGCCATTTCAGCACCACCGAGGCGGCCTGCGACGGCGATACGGATACCCTTGGCACCGGCACGCTGTGCATTCTGCATTACTTTCTTCATCGCACGGCGGAACGCAACACGGCGCTCCAGCTGTGTCGCAACGTTCTCAGCAACAAGCTGCGCCGCGATCATCGACTTTTTCTCTTCTTTAATGTTGACGGCAATGTCTTTGCCGATCAGGTTCTGAAGCTTTGTTTTGAGCTTCTCGATATCAGCACCTTTTTTACCGATGATGATACCCGGGCGTGCTGCGACGATCGTGACGCGCAGACGCTTAACCGTACGCTCGATGATGATGTTGTTCACACCTGCATAGTAGAGTTCCTTTTTCAGGAAAGTACGGATTTTGTGGTCTTCGCCCAGGTTGGCCGGTGCGTTTTTGAAATTCGGATACCAGCGGGACTCCCAGTTACGGTTGATGCCCAGACGGAATCCGATCGGATTGACTTTCTGACCCATAATTATTTACCCTCTACTTCTACTAAGATGTGTGCCGTCGGTTTGCGGATCCCGCTTGCCATACCGCGAGCACGCGGACGGAAGCGTTTGAGAACCGGACCGTTGTCAACACGGCAAGAAGTGATCACACAGTCGCTGGCATCGTTGCCGCTGTTCGCGACAGCCGATGCGACGACTTTGGAGATGATCTTCGCCGCTTTGTTCGGCGTGAACTCCAGTGCAGCGATCGCTTCTTCAGCGTTCATGCCCTGGATTTCACGTGCGATAAGGCGAGACTTCGTCGGAGAGACGCGGATAAATTTCAACAGTGCTCTTGCCATGCGTTACCCTTTTCTCTGTACAGAGCCCTTGTGGCCCTTGAATGTACGTGTCGGAGCGAACTCACCGAGCTTGTAGCCGATGTGGTTCTCTGTCACGTAGACCGGTACAAACTGGCGTCCGTTGTGGACGTTGAGTGTCAGACCGATCATATCCGGCAGGATCACGCTGCGGCGTGACCATGTCTTGATAGGCTTATTGCTCTTCGCTTCTTTGGCTGCGAGCACTTTTTTCATCAAATGGTCGTCTACGAACGGACCTTTTTTTACTGAACGTGCCATCGATTAACCTTTCTTACGACGAGTGATAATAAGCTTATCGCTCGCTTTTTTACGACGCGTTTTCGCACCCTTGGTCGGTTTACCCCACGGAGTAACCGGGTGACGACCGGAGTTTGTTTTACCTTCACCACCACCGTGCGGGTGGTCAATCGGGTTCATCGCGGAACCGCGCGTCTGCGGGCGGATACCCATGTGGCGTGTACGACCGGCTTTCGCGAAGACGATGTTGCTGTACTCTTCGTTACCGACAGTACCGATCGTCGCCATACACTCGCCGAGGACGTAGCGCATTTCACCGGAAGGCAGACGCAGGGAGACGTACTTGCCGTCACGACCCATGATCTGAGCAGATGTACCGGCAGAGCGGACCATCTGTGCACCTTTGCCCGGCTTGAGCTCGACATTGTGGACGGTAGTACCGACCGGAATGCTTTTGAGCTTCATCGCGTTGCCCGGCTTGATGTCGAGGCCTTCGACTGCTGCTGCAACCATGTCACCGACATTCAGGCCCTTCGGCTGAAGGATGTAACGCTTTTCACCGTCTGCATAGTTGATAAGCGCGATACGGCAGTTACGGTACGGGTCGTACTCGATCGCGGCAACTTTGCCCGGGATACCGAACTTGTTGCGTTTGAAATCGATGATACGATAGAGCTTCTTCGCACCGCCCTGCTTGTGGCGGGACGTGATGCGTCCGTTGTTGTTACGACCAGCGTGTGCCGGCAGCTTGACCAGCAGAGAGCGGACAGATGCCTTTGCTGTGATGTCACCGGAGTCGATGTTCGTATAGAAACGGCGACTCGGGGTAATTGGTCTGTATGTTTTAATTGCCATGATTACACCGCCATCGATTCGATTGCTGCGCCCTCAGGCAGCTTGACATAAAACTTTTTATAGTCGTTCTGCTTGCCCATGACACCGCGGAAGCGTTTTGTCTTACCGCTTTGGTTCAGTGAGTTGATACGTGTCGGGATGACACCGAAGTACTCACGGAACACCTCTTTGAGACCGGTTTTGGTCATGCGCGGGGATGTCTGAACAACGACAACACCCTCTTCCTGCAGACCAAGCGTTTTCTCAGTGTAAACGATTGATTTAATATCTGTAATATCAGCCATCTTAGCTCTCTTTTGTCAGATTTTCCCATACCGCTTTTTCGATAACGACTGCGCGGTATGCTGATGCCAGGAATGCATTCAGTTCATTCTCTTCAACCAGGTAAGTTGACTGGATGTTACGGAAGGCCAGGAACGTGTTCTCATCAACGATGGACTTGACGAGCAGTGCATCGCGGACACCCAGCTTGTCAAACATTGCCTTGGCATCTTTCGTTTTGCCTGACGCGATCTCGATCGAATCAACGATGAAGAGTTTGCCTTCTGCCGCCAGAGCGTCAAGGGCAAAGTTCAGCGCAAGCTTCTTCTGCTTCTTGTTGACTTTCTGGTCGTAGTTACGGCCTGTGTTCGGCCCGTGAACGACGGCACCACCGACCCATACCGGGGAACGGCGTGAACCGGCACGCGCACCACCGCGGCCCTTCTGTGCCCACGGCTTCTTACCGCCGCCGCGCATCTCGGAACGAGTCTTCGCAGAAGCTGTATCAGCACGCAGACCCGCCTGGTATGCTTTCACATACAGGTAGAGGTTGTGCGGGTTGATTCCTGAAAAGCTTTCCGGCAGTGCAAGCTCGGACGCTTTTTCAAAATTTTCATTCAATACGATAGCGCTCATTTAACAACCTTTACACGACCCATTGCACCGTTAGCGCCCGGGATAGAACCCGCGACAACGAGGATGCCGTTTTCTGCGTCGTAAGAAATCACTTCGTTTTTGACGGTGACTTGCGTGTTACCGTACTGACCGGCCATTTTGCGGCCCGGCTGGACGCGGCCCGGCCACTCACAGTTACCGATAGAACCCGGACGGCGGTGGAAGCGTGAACCGTGTGCTGCAGGACCCCCTGCAAAGTTCCAGCGCTTCATAACACCGCTGTAACCGCGACCCTTCGTGTTGAAAGAGGCTTTGACCACTTTCGCTTCACCCAGGGAAGCAGTTTCAAGGTCACCGGCTTCCGTGTTACTGACAGTCAGTGTCACGAAACGGTTGAACTCTTTCGGCAGGTCGTATTTCTTCTGCTGACCTTCGATTGACTTGTTCATCTTTTTGCCGTCATTGTATGCAACGATCGCGCGGCCGTTCTCGACTTCGCAGACCTTTGCCTCTTTGACTTTCAGAAGCGTTACCGGAGTGCTCGGAACGCTGATAGTACGGCTCATACCGATTTTTTCAACAATATATTCCATTGTGCTACTCCTTACTTATCCATCGAGCGGACTTCTACGTCCACTTCCGGCGCCAGATCAAGTTTCATCAGAGAGTCGACCGTGTCCGGCGTAGCGGAGACGATGTCGATCAGACGGGCGTGCATACGGATCTCGAACTGCTCACGGCTGTCTTTGTTGACGTGAACGGACTTAAGAACCGTATATTTACGGATTTTTGTCGGAAGCGGAATCGGACCGCGGATTTCCGCGCCCGTACGCTTTACAGCTTCTACAATAGAACTAACCGAACGATCCAGTACACGGTGATCGTACGCTCTCAGTTTCAAACGAATCTTTTCCATAGTTTTTCCTCATAAAGAACTCGTTGGATCTTCTCCAACTATTATAAAGGGAGCGGAATTATACTGAGATCACTTTCCAAATTCAAGAGTTTTAGGGGGGTTTGGACGAATTTTATCCAAATTTATTTCCTTTTCAAAAGGAAGTGATAAAATCATATTGACAAAACAGAGGAGTAACGATGACCGAACTGCTGGAAAAATTCTACCGCCAGGACCTCCATGCCGGCGGATACGTCGAACGCAAATTCTCCCCGCCGGAGCACTCCTTCTACCTCAGCGGCATCCCCCTCAGCGGCAAGAGCATGCTTATCAAGCACTATCTGCTGCAAAAGAAGAAAGCGTCCTACCTCTACATCGACTGCAGCGATATCCGCATCGACACGGAGCGCTTCAACGCCCAGATACGCTCGTTTTGCAATACCCACGAGATCGCCACCCTCGTGCTGGACAACTACCGGCCGGAGCTGCTGCTCCCCTCGGTCGCACAACTGATCCTGATCGGCCGTGAGGCCCCCGAAGCCGAGGGGTTTCCCCACTACCGTCTCTTCCCCCTCGATTTCGAGGAGTTCCTGGCATTCGAGCGCAAATACGATGAAAGCGCCCTCAATGACTTCTTGCAGCTGGGAGGGCTGCCGGTCATGCACAAAACCCCCTCCGAAGAGCGCCACCCCCTGCTGCAGCGCGCCTTCAAGGAGGCCCTGGGCGACATCGGTTTCGACCTGATGCTGCTGGCCGCGCGCCTGCACACCCTGAAGGTTTCCGCCTTCATGCTCTACGAACGGCTCAAGAGCGAACGCAAAATCTCCAAGGACATGCTCTACCGCCACTATGCCAGCATGCTCTCCGAGGGGTACCTGCACGCCGTGGCGAAGTTTGACCACCCCCGGGCGACCAAGAAGCTCTATCTCTGCGACATCGCGCTAAAAAACGCCCTGGTGTTCCAGAAGCACTTCGGGCGCCTGTTCGAGAATATGGTGCTGACCGAACTCGCCAAGCACCACAGCGAGGTGTTTTACGAGGAGCAGATCGATTTCTACCTTCCCGAAAGCAACCGCGTCATTCTCTGCATGCCCTTCGGGACCAAGGAGATCCTTTTCAAAAAGATCGAGCAGGCCGAAGCTTTCATCGTCACCCACGGCGTGCAGAGGGTCGAGGTCGTCACAATGAGCAGCGAGTCCTCCCTGCACCACCCCTTCGTCGAGGCGGAGATGATCCCCTTCGCGCAGTGGGCGCTGGGCGAAGAGGAGTAGGCCCGCCGTTCCATCACGATCTGTTGTATAATAGACTCAAAAACGAAAGGCAAGGATGAAGGGCATTTCACTTCTGCACCTCTCCAAACATTTCGACAAAGCCGATGACTTCCGGAGGCGCTTGCTGCGCCTGCTCTATGAAAACCTCTCCGGCGCCGCCATCGTCATCTGGTTCAATGCCTCGCTTTTCATCTACATCCTGTGGCCCGTAGCCAACCAGACACAGCTGGCGGTCTGGTACGCCCTCATGACGGGGGTCACACTCCTGCGCTACCTGGACACCCGCCGTTTTTTCCGCCAGGAAATCCCCCAATACGACACATGGTATCGGCGGCTCTTTATAGGCGTCCTCTTCTCCGCACTCCTCTGGGGGAGCATTCCGCTGCTTTTCTTCACCGAGGTCACTCCCACTTACCAGATGTTCATCATTATCATCATCATCGGGATGAGTGCCGGGGCGCTCAGCACCCTCGCGGCGGACCTGCGCCTCTCCTTCATCTATCTGTTCAGTCTGCTGGTCCCGCTGGCCTATCGTCTGCTCGACGAGGGTTCCCCGATCTTTGTCGCCTCATTTGTCCTTCTCCTCGCCTTTATCGCCGTCGTGCTGCATACGGCCCAGGAGTTCCACCGCAGCCTTGTCGAAAGCTACCGCACCCTGGAGCTCTACCAGAACACCAAAGACCGGCTCGGCAAAAGCGAGAAGCGGCTGCAGATGATGTTCGATCAGACGCCGATCGGCATCTTCTACTACGATACGGACCTCTTTATCGTCGACGTCAACCGCGCCCTGTGCCACTTCCTCCAGGCGCAGCGCAAGGAGCTGATCGGTCTCAGTCTCCGGAATCTTCCCGATCAGCGCCCGCTCCAGGGGGCCTACCGTGACGGCGACTACACACGCCATGCCGTGTATGAGGGTCCCTACCACACCAAACTGCGCGGCCTGGATCTCTGGATCAAAGTGGAATTCATCCCCATCGTCGACGACCGGGGCAAAATGGTCGGCGGCATGGCGATGTTCACCGACAAGACCCAGGAACAGACGGCGATGAAGCAGGCGAAGTTCCTCTCCCTGCACGATCCGCTCACGCAGCTGCCCAACCGGGAACTGCTCAAAGAGCGTATCCGGCAGCTGCTCAAAGAGGACCGGCGCCTTGCCCGTTTCTCGGCACTGCTCTTTCTCGACCTGGACCGCTTCAAACATATCAACGATACGGCCGGGCACCTTGTCGGCGACCGTCTGCTCATCGAATCGGCCAAGCGCCTCGACGAACTGCTGCGCGAAAGCGATACCCTCAGCCGCCTCGGGGGAGACGAGTTCGTCATCCTGCTGCCGCTGATCGCCACCGATGAGGACGGCACCGTCCGCCATGCGTTTCAGGTCGCCGAAAAAATCCATGATGCACTGCGCCGCCCCTTCCATATTGAAGGGCATCAGCTCTACACCTCCTGCAGCATCGGCATCACCACCCTTGAGAGCGCCCCCGAAGATATCGACGAGGTGCTCAGGCGCGCCGATACGGCGATGTACCAGGCCAAAGCGGACGGACGGGACCGTACCCGCTTCTACGATCCGGAAATGGACCAGAAAGCCCGCGATTACCTCCGAACGCAGCGGCGGCTCCGGCACGCGATCGAAACGGGCGGCTTCACCCTCGTTTACCAGCCCATCGCCCATATCACGACCGACAACGTCATTGCCGCCGAAGCCCTGCTGCGGTGGCATGATGAGATTGGTAACGAAATCCCGCCCGCGCACTTCATTCCGGTCGCCGAAGAGTCGGGGCTGATCAAAGCGATCGGCGAATGGATCATCAACGAGGCGTGCCGGCAGATCAGCGCCTGGCAGAAAGAGGGACTATTCTGCCTCGATTACGTCTCCATCAATATCAGTCCGCGGCAGCTGATTGAGGGCGACTTCGCCGACCTCGTTGCCGAAAACATCCGGCGCCACGGCATCGCCCCCGAATCACTGCGGCTCGAGATCACGGAGACGGCGCTGATCGAGAATTTCGACAAAACGAAAAGACTGATCGACACGCTCAATGCCCAGGGCGTCAAGTTTATCATCGACGACTTCGGCACCGGCTACTCCTCTCTCTCCTACCTCAAGCAGTTCGCCTTTTCCGCCCTCAAGATCGATCAGAGCTTCATCCGCGATATTCTGCATGACCCCAAGGATGCCACCCTGGTACGCGCCATTATCGATATCGCCCGCCAGTTTGACTACCAGGTGATCGCCGAAGGGGTCGAGGAGGATGCACAGCGCAAGATGCTGCGTGAAAACGACGACGCCATCGCCTACCAGGGTTACCTCTGCAGCCAAGCGGAAACAGCCGGGGTCTTCGAGAAACATCTGCACAGGAAGTGCGGCTAGCCGAGGGGGCTTCCGATCATTCAGTGCAGCGGATAACGCTCCATCGTGACGGCCTTGACGCCGGTCGGGGCGCCGATGGCCACTTCCCGGTGCACATTGAGGGCCGGGGCAACATGCGCATCGCGTCCGTAAATGTAGCTCTGGGCATCAACGATCACCCTGTAGGCCTTGTTCAGCATCAACGCCCGCCCGGGCGTGGGAAGGATCAGCCGTGAGACATCGCTGTGCAGCGCTTCGATCTCGGATAGTTTCAGGCTCCCGTTGGCATCGAAAAAGCGCGCCATCACCTCATCGTTGCCGCGGAATTCGTCCCCGGCATGGTTAGCTTCGAGGTAGAGAGTGTACTCATAGCGGCCGTCGGCCAGCATCGGCTCTTTGATATCTTTGAAACCGCGCGCCGACTGTGTCCAGTGGTACCATCCCATCTGCTTCGCCCCCGCATCGAATTTACGCGGGAAAACAAAAGTACTGTCGACGACGGCACCGATCCCTGAATGGCAGCCGATACAGAAGAGCGTCTCCTCGTAGGTCTGAGGCCGCAGGTACCCCTGCTTGTCCTCGATGAACCCCTGATAGACCCAGCCCAGCCCCGTATTGAGTCCCGTCTCTTCATTGCCGGTAATCGTACGCAGCCGATTGGGAAAGTCATCTTTGTCCTTGATCTCCGCCTGCGCCGCGTTGGAGAGCTGCGGGTAGGTGTTCCAGGCGCTCTTGCGTCCGTAGCGCAACTCCTTCATCCGCGGAGCCATCCCGATGCTGCCGTTGGCATCCACGTCGATATAGCGCACTGTATGCAGGAACTCCGTCTGCTCTGGGTAGAGGCCCGGGGCCATGTGCAGCGCGTTGTCGATCTGCGCGTTTTCGGCGCGCCCGACATAGGACATGGCGTAGTTGAAAAAGCGCTTCTTTACAAAATCGTACGAGGGCGCGGCCCAGCGGTAGACAACCTTGGTCGCGCTGTCCAGGGTCCCGTTTTGGTTCAGGTCCACGCCGAACACCTTCTCGTCCACCGGCTCGATCGCAATGTCGCTGCGTTTGATCAGCGCCTCCACGATGGCGAGGTTGACCTTGTAGACCTCTTTGTCAAAGACGCCCTCCTTGTTCTGCCGCATCACGTCCGGCAGCCGGATCAGCACATCGTCCGTAGAACCGTTCGTCGGCCAAAAGGTACCGAGGAAAGGGTAGTAGGCAAAGGCCCGCCAGCCGGTATAGGCGCCGTTCGGGTCACGGTCGAACCCCTCCCCGTCGAACGCGAAGTAGCAGTCAGGGGTAAAGCCGCCCCACTTCCCGTCATGGTTGTAATCCCAGGCATCCGGAACATGCTTCAGGATCTCGCCGAGCATAATCGTGCCATTGGCGTCGAAATAGTTATCCCCGCGGACATAATCGAGGATCGCCGCGTCGGAGACGGCAGCAACGGCATCGGTACGGTCGCTGAAGAGGTTGGTCCACGGGTTCTTATAGGTCGCTTCACTGAACCTGTAGCTCTCCTGCAGCGCCGCATCGTCGATATAGTTGGGCTCGACCGAATTGGTATGGCAGGTGAAACAGGGGTTGTGCGTGTTCCCGCCGCCATCCTCTGTTTTCGTATAACACTGCGACGTCACATAGGCACCGGCGCTGTTCTTGACGGTCATCGCCGTCACGTCCGTGAAAAGCTGGTCCGTTTCATAGGCAGTCGCATTCACCTCGGGAAGCGGTGTTGGCGTCGCATTGGCGTCACCTGCCGGAGTATCGCTGCTGCAGCCTGAAAACAGTAAAACAAATGCCAGAATATAAGAGGGGTATGTCATATTTCTTTCCTTGCAGACCGTACGGAGGAGGCGGTACGGTCTGCACGAAGAGAAGGCGGAAGGCCCTCCCTGGTCGCCCGGGGGGCGATCAGAACTTGAACGGTCCGACGACACCGACGAAGGACTCTTTCTGTGCGTCCGTCGCCTGGCCGACGAGGCCGTACTCTACGTCACCGGTGGAAACTTCACCGAAGGGGTGCTGCGTGACGACGGTGAGGTAGTCATACCCTTTGACGTCGCGCTCCCAGTACGGGGACGTTGTCTCGGAGCCGTACGGCGTGGAGATGATGCGGGTCATCTTTTCGCTGACGACATCGTAAGCCCAGACGAAGTCATTCGGGTGGTAGCCGGTATCTTCGCCGATCGCCAGGATGTTCTGTCCTGCAAGGTACGTGACGTTATCCGGGTTGGCGATGCCGCTGACCGCACAAGTGTAGCTCTCATAGGCGGAACCTTCCGGGTAGCTTGCTGGCGCACCTGCGACAACCCCGTACATGTTGCTGACGACGTAGTTACTGTCGATCTTGCTCTGCACCGTATCATAGGCTGCCTGGCTTTCGCCGTTGATGTTCAGGCCGTAAACCGCGCCGCACTTGTTGTCGCTGAGCTGAACGTCGCCCTCGCCATCCGTCATCCCTTTAGTGACCTGGCTCATTGCTACGAACAGGACACCGTGATCAGGGTCAAAGGTGATCCCCTCCTCTTTTCTGAACTCGGTCGTCGCACCCTTCATTGCTGCATAACGACGTGTTTCGAGGAATGCTGCTGCTTTGTCCATACCGGTTTTGACCTGCAGACACTCTTTGCCCATCGCCGTGTTGACGTAGGTATAGCCCGGGTTACATGCATCGGCAACAGGCGCTTCGTAGGCGAAGATGTCGCTGAAGACCGGCTCGCCGGCAACGATCGTGCGGATCTCCGCATCCGTCGCGTGACCCAGTTTGATCCACATCAGGTCGGCTTTGCCGGCACCTTCGTCGGACGTCTGGATCCACTTGGCCGCGTACAGCGTCCCCGCGCTCAGATCCTGCGCCGCATCGGCGATGTACATGTAGAAGCCGACGTTCGTACCGTCATCAGAGAGGTACGCCGTACGCTCGTCCGGCATGACGTAGGCAAGTTCCCATGCCGCACGGCCCATGCTGAAGTGTTTTGTATAACCGAAGACCGGTGTCGCGACAGACGCGTCAACCGTGACTTCCGGGATCCAGCCGTAGAAGTACGGGTTGTTGTCCGCCGTGGCGTTCGCGTTGTTCTCGTCATGCCAGTAGAACTTCGTTACCTCGTTGAAGCGGGAGTTGCCTGTCAGCTTCGTGGAAGGATCAAGCGTATCCTCGATTTTTTTCGCATCGGGCTCATACTCTTCGGAACCGAGGTGGGATTCCCACGGCGTCGTCATACCGGCACAGTGGACCCAGCCGCCGAACTCCGCTTTCTGGCTGATATACTGCATGGAGTCCGGTTTGACGGAGAGCGTACCCTTGTTCTGCTGCAGCTCCATCCCGTACATGCCGCCGATGCCGCATTCGAACTGGTTGACCATAAAGATACGGCCATTGGCACGCAGAATGGAGGAGTGGTCCAGACCCGAACCGTCGCCGCTGTTTGTACCGTTACAGATATACGGGCTGCCGTCGGTAAAAGAGATCGCCGCGTCCGTATGGTCTTTGAGCAGGCCGAAGGTTTCGCCGTTGTTCACATCGGCCGTCGCCATCAGCTTCGTAAAGCCGATCGTCTCCGTTTTGCCCGTTTCGAGGTAGGTCACGCTGTCCGTTGCACGGAGCGAAGACTTCTCCTCGTCGAGAACAGGAGCGCTCAGCTCTGAAAAAGAGAGCAGTGTCGCTTCGTTCGTGTTCGGAGTAATGCCGTCAACGCCGTTGGAGCCGTCTTCGGTACAGCCGCTGAGCATCAGCAGTGCTGCTGCCGAGGCGGATAACATGATCATTGTTTTATCAAACTTCATCGTCCAATCCTTGTTTAAAAAAGATGGCGAATTGTAGAAGGCGAATATTACGCCCGCGATGCCGATTGATATCGCCAGCGTTACGGCAAGGATACGTTTTGAAAACATTCGTTTCTCCCTAATAGCTGGCCTGCCACTCCAGGTAAAAGCGCTCGCCGTAGGGGCCGAACGCGCTGCTGTCGCTGCCGAACCCCAGCAGCATACCGGCCGTGAAGGTGTTGTGATCGTTCAGGGTGTAGGTCAGTGACGGTGCGACGAAACGGCTGTTCGCCTCGTCGAAGCTCTCTATGTAGAGAAAGGAACCGCTGAAGGCGAGGTTGAAATCATATGCCAACGTCGTCCCGGCGTAAAAAGGGGACTGCACCATATTCCCGACCAGTTCATCGGCGTAGTTGTCAAGCAGCTGCGTATAGGTGAAGGTTTCGGAGCTGTAGAGGGCTTCGACAACCCAGGTGATGCCGTTTTCGAATCCGTAGTCAAACCCGGCGATCCCCTGGAAGAACTCGGTGCCCAGGAGGTCGCTCTTGAAGTACCCCCCTTCGCTCCGCCACTCCGCCCCGGTACTGAAAAAGTTCCCTTCGAGCTCATACCCTATCATCAGGGTATCTTCGCTGCGGATAAAGTCGATGCCGACATCGGCAAAGGCCAGGTACCCCTTCCCTCGTGCGGCATATTTGAACGTGCGGTCGTGGCGGAGGGATGCGACGGCAGTGACGGTACTGAGGTCACTGGGGGCATAGCTGTAGGTCGTCGCCAAAACGCCGTACACCTCGTCAGGCTCCAGGGCGTAGCTGTTCTTCGCGTTGTAGAGGTCCGTCGGCGTCCAGATCCGCCCCACCCCCATGCTGATCTTCTGGACCCCGGCGGTGATCCGCTGCACACTGTCCTCATAGCCGCCGTAGAGGCGGTATATCCGCGCATGGGCTACGCCCGGACCGTAATGCTGCGCCTCGGTGCGCACTTCGAAGGGGATGTCCGGCCGGACCTCGTCAAACAGCGCGAATTCGTCACTGTGCACATACCCTTCTCCCAGATAGTTGACGACGTCACCGATGCCCGTCAGAAAATAGGCCCCGCTGCGCCAGCCCCCGCTGAGCCGGAGCCGGTCATAGTCATAGGTGTACGCCGTGTCGTCGAGACCGGAGTGCTGCTGCAGCAGGAAATTCGTATTTTCGATCGTGAAGGTCGTCTCCGCCGCCCGTAGCGGCATCAGAACCAGCAGTAACGATGCACCAGCGAAACGCCGCAGGGTCATGGCACGACTTGCCCGTCGCTGAGCTTGATGATCCGGCGGGCCTGTTCCACGACGTAATCGTCGTGCGAAGAGAAGAGGATCGTGATCTTTTCGACCGCGTTGAGCTGCTTCATCATCGCCATCAGGTGCTCGGAGTTGCGCGAATCGAGGTTGGCCGTCGGTTCGTCGGCGAGAATGAGTTTCGGTTTCGCCGCCACGGCCCGGGCCACGGCGACGCGCTGCTGCTGGCCGCCGCTGATATGGCCCGGCATGGCATCGAGCTTCTCCTCTATTTCCAGCAGTTTTGCCACCTCCGCCACCCGCGTCTCGATCGCGTCCGGTGCAAAGCCGCGCAGCTTCATGATGAAGCCGATGTTCTCGCGCACCGTGAGGACGGGCACAAGGTTATAGGCCTGGAAGACGAAGCCGATCTGTTCCAGGCGCAGCCGCGAGCGTGCCCCCTCGTCCAGGCCGGAGAGTTCGGTGCCGTCGATGGTTATGGAGCCGCTGTCGATGGCGTCGAGCGCCCCGATGGCGTTGAGCAGCGTTGTTTTACCGCAGCCCGAGGGCCCGGTGATCACCCCGTACTCCCCCGTCGCGACGGCGAGGTCGATGTCGCGCAGGGCGTGCACCTCGCGCTCCGTATCCTTGTAAAAGTATTTGTTCACTCTGCGCAGTTCGATCATACCTGTATCACCTCGATAAGATTAAGCTTTTTGAGCCTTCGCAACGGCATCAGCACCGACACGATCGCCGCCGCGATGATGGCCAGGAAGGTGTTGGTGAAGTAGCGGCTCTTGATATCGGCGTAGACGACGGCGTTGTAGCCGAACGCCTCCAGCCCCGCCGCGTATTCGCGCAGGTCGAGCCCCTGCGTCTGCAGGTACCACAGGGCGGCGTAGCTGGTGAATGCCCCCAGCACAAAACCGACCACGCCCAGCACCAGCGCCTCCGCGGCGACCTGGGTGCGCAGCTGCGACTGGGGTGTCCCCAGCGCGATGAGGATGCCGAACTCGCGGGTCCGCTCAAGCACCGAGACGAGCATGACGCCGAAGATGCCGATGAGGACCACAAGCATGACGATGGCAAAGGTAATGGAGTTGAAGATGACCATCATCTCCTGCATCTGTTGGAGCACCGGGTAGAGCGTCTGCCACGTCTCGACCTCCAGCCCCGGGAAGGCGGCCTGCAGCCGTGCGGCAACCGCTTCCGTCTGCGAAGGTGCCGCCAGCCGCAGCGCCACCTGGGTCGCGCCGTTCGCACCCAGTCCTGAGAAGGTGCGGCTGCGCGGCAGGGCGACGTAGATCGTCTGGTTGTCGATGAGCAGGTTCGACGTCTGCACGATCGCCGTCACATAGAGCGAAACGGCGCTGATATCCCCCTGGGCGTTCTGCGACGAGAAGACCAGGCGGTGCCCCACCTCGACGCCCAGATCTTCCGCCAGTTTCTTGCCGATGGCGCAGCCGTTCTGCCGCCGCCCCCAGTCGATTTTCCCCGTTTTGACAAAGCCGGAGAGCTGCCCGAAGCGCTCTTCGGCCTCCAGGTCGATGCCGACCAGCCGTCCCATCGCCGACTTGCGCGCGGTCGAGGCCAGGCCGGTCTGCGATAGCCTGACGGAGTAGGCGGCGACGGCCGTGTCCGCATCCAGTGCTTCCAGCAGCGGCCGGTCGTCGGCGATGGCGTACTCCAGGCTCTGGTAGAGCCGGAACTTCGGGGCGTAGACGGAGATCTCGCCACTGTCGCTGCGGATCGTGCTCTCGCGCATCGTTTTGACCATGCCGTCGTAAAGCCCCTCGATGGCGAGCATCGCCGTCATACTGCCGGCAATCATGAGAATGACGAGCCCGGAGCGGCGGGCGCGGCGCCACAGGCTGTGCCATGCCATCTTCAGGGCCAGGGTGAAGGTCGTTTTAGACATGGTGCATCGCCTCCACCGGGGTGTAACGCTTGACGACCGCAATGGGGTAGAGGACGGCCAGCATATTGAGAGCAAAGACAACTCCCGCATTCCAGCCGATGGTGGACCAGTCGAAACGCATCGGAATCTGGTCGTCGACGATCCCGTAGTCGCGGTACGCCTCCGCGATCCCCTCGATCACCATGGGATGCAACTCGAAATACCAGGCGATCGGCGCCCCCACTGCCACGGAGAGCCCAACGGCCGCGAGCGCGATCAGCAGCATCTCCAGCAGCAGCAGTGCGGAGACGTTCCGGGGGGAGAGGCCGATGGCGCGCAGCATCCCCAGCTCCCGGGTCCGTCCGACGATGTTGAGGAAACTGAAGATCATGATGACAAAGAAAATAACGACGAAGAAGACCCCCATTGAGATGTAGCCGAAGACGCTGTCCACCTCCATCGCCTCCACCTGCGCATGCATCAATACGGTCCACGGCACGGCCTCGAGCCCCTCGGCCAGCCCGGCCTGCACCGCGTTGACCGTCTGCGGCAGCGCCGTGAGGTCATCGACGGAAGCGACAATGTACGATGCCATATCCCCGCTCAGCATCAGGGTGTCGTAGTACGCCTTGTTCACAAATGCGGAGGAGGCGTCAAATTCAAAGAGGCCCGTTTTGAAAATGCCGACGATCCGGAAATTCTCCGCGGCAAAGGAGTCGTCCGTCGCCGTGCCGATGAGCGCCACGGTATCGCCGACCCCCACCTTCAGCCTCACCGCCAGTTCGCTGCCGATATAAAGCGCGTTGGTGTCGTTATCCTCGAGGTAGCGCCCTTCACGGCGCGCTTCAGCCATTTTGGAAAGCCGTCGTTCCCCTCCGGGGTTGATGCCTACGACCATCGCCCCCACAGAATCACGGGGGGTGGAGAGCAGCGCGAAACTCTCCAGGCGCGGCGCGTAGGCCGCGATCCCCGCCGTGCGCGCCAGCAGCGCCTCCTCGGCCGAGACGTCGGTCAGCAGGTAGTCATACCCCCCCTCTTCACGGTACCCTTTTTTGTAGATATGCAGGGCGTTTTCATAGATGTCGAGGGCGCTTTTGAGCATATGCGCATGCGAACCGTCCATCAGGGCGACGTAGACGATAAAGAGCAGGGAGCTGAAAAACGTCAGCGCAAAGGTGACGACGGTCCGCCCTTTGTAATGGAGGATGTTTTTCAACGCCAGTCCGAACATCATGATCCCTAGCGCGAGTAGCGTTTAAGCGCCTGCTTCGTGAAATAGCTGCCGCTCACGCCCCGGTCGTAGACGACGTCGGAGAGGAGCACCAGCGTCTCGTTCTTCTCCTTGCCCTTCTCCAGCGGTTTGATCCGCATAACCGTCGGGATATGGTGCGTACCGAAGGTTTTGACGTCACTGTAAAACATCTCCCGCACCTTGCTGCCGAAATCGTCGTAAAAGACGTCATGCATCTGGGTATAGGTCCGCCGGTCGATCTGCGAGACAATCCGTCCCCACACGACGGCCGCATCGGGTTTCGGGGTGAAAGCGATGGTTACCGTCTCCGCCGTCTTTTCGAGGATCTCTGCGTCATAGTCGTCGACCATCGAACTCTCTTTAACCATGTCGTCGTTGGTGAAATCGCTCCCCATCCAGCTCTGCAGCATCATCGACGGCGGGATCTTGACGATGCGTTCGATCTTCGGCACGTACTGCCATAGCTGCTTGTCGAGTTTTAAAAAGGTGATGCCGCTGTCTTTGGGCGGGTAGAGTATCTTCATGAAGCTCTTCGTCTTCCCCTCGGCCCAGCTCTCGATCCGCACCGTCCGCTTGTGCCGCGCCGAGGTGATGACCATCTCCAGCTTCATGTAGACGTCTTTTCCGCGAAGGTTATCCTCCACTTTTTTGACGATCTCGGAAGCCTCCGAACCGAACAGCAGGAGTGTCATCGAGAGCCAGACCAACAGTAACCGCATTGCGCTTTCCCTCCCCTCGTTTTACCGATTATAGCTATATTTGGGCCGGAACACCCTAAAATATCCGTATGGAAACAGCAGCACCTCTTTGCGGGATCGACGAGGCGGGGCGGGGCCCCATCGCAGGTCCTCTCGTTATGGCGGGCGTCATTTTGCACGCGCCGCTCGACGGCCTGAACGATTCGAAAAAACTGACGGAGAAAAAGCGCGAAGCGCTTTACGCGCGCATTACGGAAAACGCGGCCTACCACATCGTGCGTTTTTCCGCGCAACAGATCGACGACGACGGCATCTCCGCCTGCCTCGCAAAAGGGCTCAAAGAGATTATGGAGGTTCTGGGGGAGGCCGACTACCTCTTCGACGGCAATTCAACCTTTGGCGTCAAGGGACTGCGCACACAGGTCAAAGCCGACGCCGACGTGCCCGAAGTGAGCGCGGCCTCCATCCTCGCCAAGGTTACCCGCGACCGGGAGATGGTCGCCCTGGCCTCAACCTACCCGCAGTACGGCTTTGAAAAACATAAGGGGTACGGTTCGGCGGCACACATCGAGGCGATCCAGACCCATGGCTACAGCGCCGTCCATCGCCGGAGCTTCCGCCTGAAGGCCCTGCAGCCTACGCTGTTTTAGGGGTGAGCGTTTTCGCAGCGTCCATAAACGCGCGGTACTGCTCTTCGATGTTTTCCAACGCGAGCGGCTCGCCGATATGGATGTGCACTTCGTAAGGCTGCTTGAACGGGGAAGCCTGGTACACTTTTTCAAGCTGGTCGTCGATATAGATCGGGACGATCTGCATCTTGTTTGCCTTGGCGATCTTCTCCGCGCCCGGCTGAAACGGCCCGACTCCCTCGCCGCCGAAACGCTCCCCCTCGGGGAACATAAAGAGATTAAGGTCCGGCGCCACCTGGAAAATATGCTTAATCTTTTTAAAAAAGGCTAGCATCCCCTTCCCCGCTTTGAGGTCGACCGCGATACAGCCGCTGTATTCGAAAAATTTCCCGTAGATCTTGTTGTCGAGCAGCGTCTGCTTGGCGATCCACATCCCCGCCTTCTGCTGCGTAGAGAAGAGGGACTCGATGCTGATAATGTCGAGCAGGCTGCGGTGATTGGCGATATAGAGCACCCGGTTCGCTTCGGGGAGCCCGCCGTGCATCACCGGAACGACGTTGAGGTATTCCAGTACGCTGAGCGAATAGTTCTGGCGCTCCTTCGAGAGGGCGTGATAGCGGTCGTGTTCATCCAGCTGCGTGTCTAGATAGACATGGCGGAAGATGGGGATGAACTTCTTCCCGAGCCAGATCATATAGAGGTATTTGCGGAGGTTTTTAAACATGGCGGGTATTATAGCAGGTAATAACACAGAGAATCCCCCACCGGCCGGGGCATAAAACTGTCTCGCTTAATGTCATCGCAGCAGGATCGGTTTGACCCACTCCGGTTCGGCGTAGTCGACTTCGGAGAGGGTGTTCAAATGGTTGGTCTGCCCAATCA
Organism: Sulfurimonas sp. HSL-3221; assembly: GCF_021044585.1. GTDB lineage: Bacteria > Campylobacterota > Campylobacteria > Campylobacterales > Sulfurimonadaceae > Thiomicrolovo > Thiomicrolovo sulfuroxydans. The sequence goes on from NZ_CP087998.1 coordinate 2,377,431, forward strand.
GTTCTCCGGCACCGGCGGGGGCGAAGAGGTAGATCCCCGCCGATGCGTTCACGGTCTGCATCAGTGTCAATCCCTGCGCGGCGGCAAAGGCTTCGGGCTTGACATCTTGATGCAGACGGATCAGTACATTCCCCGTCGCGATAAAGCGGTTGCGTTCGCTCCGGCGCTCTGACGTGTAAAAGACCCGGCGGTACTCGGATCCGGAAGAGGCCGTCTTCGCCGCCACCTCGGCCGGGGCGGCCTTCACGACCCGCTTGGCCGATGCACCGGCAGCGCGTAAGAGCGCCATTTCATCCTCTGCGCGGTAAAAAACCATCGAGGATTTTTTCGTCTGCAGCACCTGTTTGGTCATTGCCGGAACCTCGGCCATTGCCGCAGCCGCCAGCAACCACCCCGCCATGATTATCATACGTACCATCATACTCACCCCTTAATGTCCCCGAATCTGCAGCGACCAGCTTTTAAACGTACCGGTTGTTCCGGCCCGGAGGTCTTTGACGGTCAGCGTCCATGTTCCGGCCGCATCCTCGTCGAGACAGCGGACGGTGGAGAAGCGCCAGTTGGCGTAGGAGCCCTCCAGGTAGTAGGCCCCGCCGTATGCCAGATGGCTCTCCGTCCCCGCCGGTGATATCAGCCAAATATCGAGGTCCCCGGGACGGGCATGGTCAATGGTCACCCAGACGTCGACATGTTCCACGCTCAGCGTCTGTGCCTCGGTAATCGTGGACGTCACGCCGGTGGCGTTCGCATCGGGAATCGCCGTATCCGCGATGTCGTTTGTCAGCTTCGGCAGCACGGTTTCCGTGCCGAGCGACGCAAAACCTTCTGCCTTGGCGACGGCAGCCGCGGCATCCAGCAGCCCGAAGCCGTAATTGTGGTTGATATGCCACCCGGCGCCGTTGGTCGTCCAGTCGCCGTCACCCTGATCGTTTTTTCTGGCTGTCGTTGCAAGGATATAGCGTATATCGCGGTAGGTCAGATCCGGGTTCGCACTGAGCATCAAAGCGACGACCCCGCTGACCATGGGTACGGCTGCCGACGTCCCGTTCATATAGTTGGTGTAGTCACCGTTCTCATTACCCGAAACATCAAAATAGACAGGGAGATTCGTCTTGGGGTCGAGACGGTACGTTTCAACGAAGCCGGTCGATTCAAACCCGTAGTCGTACCCGGTGTAATCCGTCGTCACGATCGCCGCTCCGTTCACGGCATCATACTGCTCGCCGAACTCGCCGCCCGGCGCCGCGAGCAGAACATTCGCGCCGAAATTGGCATAGGAGGAGTAACTGCCGTCCTTATCGGTGGCCGTCACGGTCATGACATAGGGGTTGTTCGCGACGCCAGCATTGTTGGCGTTGCCGATATGCAGCGGGGAGTAATCCGAATTGCTGCGGTCGTTCCCCGCGGCCATGACGTAGACGATCCCCTTCCCGCTGCGCCCCTGCTCCGCCCCTGTCTGCAGACCGTCGATCAGCGTCTGGTCGTTATAGAGGAATTCGGAGGGGTCGCCCCAGCTGTTCGAGGAGATGTCTACCGCTTTGGAGAGCGCTTGGATCAGCGTAACGTCCGTCAGCGGCGACTGCGAGAAAACATTGTACCCCGCCAGCTTGACGAACGGGGCCACCCCTTTGACACCGAGGCTGTTCCACCCCGAAGCGGCGACGAGACCCGCACAGGCCGTCCCGTGCGCAGAGAGGTAGGGGTCCGTAGCGAGCTGGTCCGCATCGGGCGACGGGTCGTTCGAGCCGTCGGACCAGCGGTAGCTCTTCGTCAGGTCGAGGTTCGAGACCAGATCGGGGTGGATCGCTTCAATACCTGTATCGACCACGCCCACATAAATATTGCGGCGGCCCGCATAAGACTCCCAGACCGAAGCAACATTGATGTCGTTCGGTTCCGTCGCATCCAGATGCCACTGATATTGGGCGAGAGGATCTTCATAAGCCCCGGTATCGCTGCTCATGGGGTCGGTTCCGGCAAAAAACTCGCCGTAGTCACCCAGCGCATCCCCGTCGCTGTTCGCGGCTGCCGGGTTCGTACCGACCAGCAGCTCAAAATCATCAAAAAGGGCGTCGTTGTCCGTATCGTGGAAAAGATGGGTCGTTCCCGTAAACAATTCCTGGATCGTTGCCGACGCCACGGCATCCGCATAGGACTGCGCATCAATCAAGAGGGTCAGATCCTCCATTGCACCGCCCGTGGTCAGTTTTGCCGGGTTAAACGCGCTGAGCGCTGTCGACGGGGAGGCAAAAAGAAATCCGGAAAGGCGGGCGAGCACCGACTTGATCTCTGTCTCGTCCGTCAGACCCTCCCGGCGGATCCACTCGGCTGCAATGGTGGTGAAGACGTTCACCCGGACATTGTTGTTAAGCAGATCCGATACCGTCACATAGGCATAGAGGCTTCCCTGGACGGCTTTGACCGCGGCTGCGTCGTACTGTCCATCATCGTTGGGGTCGACATCTTCGCCCCCTTCAGCCTTCACAAGTAGCAACTGCGTCGATGCCAGACCGGGGAGCGAGACCGTAAATTTTCCGACTGTCTGCTCCGCGTACGGCACCAGTGTCTGGTTATCATCCATCAGGTCCGTTGCAGCATCGAACGGTGTCGTGACCGTCTGATACTGCTGCTGCCCCGCCAGGTCGCTGATGGTGACCGTTGCCCCGCCGATGGGGCCAAGGGCGATACTGTTTGCGACCGTCGGTCCTGGATCAACCGGGGTTTCCGGCGTCGAGGAGCCGCCGCCGGAACCGCAGCCGTGAAACATTAATGCCAGCCCGAGAAGCGCTGTCCCTCCGCCTCTCATCACCCGATAAAAACATTTCTGCCTCACGTATCCCCTTTTCGCCATATTCTTCAACTCAATTATACAAGCCTCCCGGCAAACACCGTAACGGCAGCATGCCAGAAGTCAGAATGGTTTTCATGATAGTATATTGTTTTATTTATAATAGCTACTTAATGTATGAATTACAAGGAGTTATCATATGGAGAGGGTAGCGCGCCGTTGATCCGGCACCCCTTGTGTCAGGGTACCGACACTGTTTTGGCGCTGCTGCGGCCGTATGGCGCTGATTGTCTCTTCCGACTTGAAGCCTTCGGCATCAAAAGAGACAGGGTGCGCTTACGGCAGCGGGATCAGGGCTGATAGCCGTCGGAGAGGGTCTTCAGGAAGACGACGATCGCATCCTCCTGTTCCCCCGTCAGGTGAAGATCGCCAAGCTCTTTCGTATTGATATTCTCAGGAACTTCCGGCGCCGGCCAACACCCCTGCGCCAAAGCATCCGCTTCGGTGGTCATAGCGTTTTCGCACCGTGGCAGCACGTCGCGCGTGTTGTAGAAGTGGACGATCGATTTCAGGCTTTTGAAGTAACCGTTGTGGGTATAGGCCTTGACGAAAAGCGCGTCGGGCCGCTTGTCGACGTTGCGCAGCGTCGGCACCTTCTGCTTGCCTTCGTTTGCCGCCGCGAACGCCGCGTAATCCAATCGGGTGGCCAGGAACTCTCCGAGACCACGGTCCGTCCATGCGTAGCCCAGCGGGTTGTACTGTGCGTCTTGGGTGTAAAAAGGATTCTCCGGGTTGCGGGGCACACCGAGATTGTCAAAGGTATAATCGGTCAGGAGCGGCGGCGTGCCGTCCGCCCCTGCGTTCAGCACGTGGCAGTTCGCGCATTTGCCTTTGCCCTTGAAAAGATCAAGCCCTTTGCGCTCCTCCTTTGTCAGCTCGGCCATGCCCTGTAGATAGTAATCATATTTCGACGTGAATGCGTTGACCTCATTCGATGCCTCGTAGGCGGCGATGGAGAGCGCAATGGCGTCAAAGGCGATCTCGACGTTCTCCGGCAGACAGGCACTGACTCCCCATACGGACGTGAAAAGATCGGCATAGAAGCCACTGCAGACCCCTGTCACGACATCATCCGGTGTCGCAAGCGCCTGTTCAAGCGGGTTTAAAAAAGGGCCCTGAGCTTGGTCGGCGGCGGGATTACCCAACTTTTCACCCGTCGCGCGGCCGTTCCAGAAATTGCCGCCTGTGAATACCGCCTGTTTCTGCTGCATGACATAATGCAGGATCGGACTCAGAGTCGCATACGCCGCGCTCGGCGGTTTCCGATTGCCGAAACGCCCGGCGACCGACCCCTCGTAAACCGCTCCGGAGGCGTTGATGCCCGAGAGGGGACCGGTGAAGCCCGTTTCGGGCGCGTGACAGCCGGCACAGGAGAGGTTCCCGTTGTATGAGAGGCTTTGATCGAAATAGATCATTTTGCCCAACGCTTCCTCGGGTGTCAGCGCGCCTGCCGTAAGCGACGCACCCAAACCCACCACTGCCAAACAGGCCACCAGCAATTTACTTTGCATAACACACCTCCTTATGGTTTCAGTGTATTATGCTCGCATCAAAATGAAAAAATAATGAAAAAAATCTTTAAATGTTTTTTAACGTTTTATAAAAGCTCTTTAGAACCCATGCAATACGGCAGACTTGGCGGGTTTTTCATCCGTGTTTTCGGTGTGAGAAACATGCGAGCCCGCGTGTCCAGCCAACGCGCTTACGCAAACCGGTTTCCCGAACGCTTCTGTCAAATGTAGGGATTGAACCGTTGCGTTTTCCCGGTCAAACTGCGGAACGTCAACAGCATGTCGCTTTTAACGGATAAATACTCGTAGAAGAATCGTATTCTGAAGGTTAGTGAAGGGGTGGCGGACAGACAGGGATTCGAACCCTGGGAGGTATGACCCTCGCCGGTTTTCAAGACCGGTGCATTCAACCAGCTCTGCCATCTGTCCATAAATAAAAGTCGGAGTTTTGGTGGAGGCGCCACCCGGACTCGAACCGGGGATCAAGGTTTTGCAAACCCATGCCTTACCACTTGGCTATGGCGCCACCGGTGGTGCCCGGAGCCGGGATCGAACCGGCACGATCGCAATGATCGAGGGATTTTAAGTCCCTTGCGTCTACCAATTTCGCCATCCGGGCTCAAGACACCAAAAAAAACCCCAACTCAAACCTCTGCTTTGAAGTCTAAGAAGTTTCAGTTGGGGTGTTTAAAAATAAAAAATGGAGCGGGAAACGAGGTTCGAACTCGCGACCCCAACCTTGGCAAGGTTGTGCTCTACCACTGAGCTATTCCCGCATCTGTTGTTGTGGACCGAAATTATAGGCAAATCCCTTTCTAATGTCAAGGCTTTTTCGAGCTTTTGCCGAAAACTTCGCTATAATCTCGAAAATTTGCATATTATATATAGAGAAGGACCAATCTATGCGCAGCGATACAGTCAAACGCGGCTTCGACCGCACCCCGCACCGGAGTCTTTTCAGAGCGACCGGCCTCAAAGACGAGGATTTTGACAAACCTTTCATCGGGGTTGCCAACAGCCACATCGACATCATCCCGGGCCACTTCTTCCTGCAGGAGTACGGCCGTATCGTCAAAGAAGCGATCCGCGAAGCGGGTGGGGTCCCGTTCGAGTTCAACACGATCGGTGTCGACGACGGGATCGCCATGGGCCACGACGGAATGCTCTACTCCCTGCCCAGCCGCGAACTGATCGCCGACAGCATCGAAACCGTGATGAACGCCCACAAGCTCGACGCACTGATCTGTATCCCCAACTGCGACAAGATCGTTCCGGGGATGATCATGGGTGCCCTGCGCGTCAATGTTCCGACGGTCTTCGTCTCCGGCGGCCCGATGGCGGCCGGCCACAAAAAAGACGGCACGCCGATCGACCTGGCTACAGCCTTCGAAGCCGTCGGCCAGCACGCCGAAGGCAATATGAGCGACGAGGAGCTCTACGAGATCGAATGCGAAGCCTGTCCGTCGGGTGGTTCGTGCTCGGGGATGTTCACCGCAAACTCCATGAACACCCTTTGCGAAGCGATGGGTATCGCCCTGCCGGGCAACGGTACGGTCCTCGCGATGACGCCGGAGCGGATCGAGATGGTCAAGCAGGCGGCCAAGCGTATCGTCGACATGGCCAAGGCGGATGATCCGAAGTACAACCTCCGCAACGTCCTCAACGAAAAAGCGATCCACAACGCCTTCGTCGTCGATATGGCGATGGGTGGTTCAAGCAACACGGTCCTTCATATGCTCGCCATCGCGAAAGAGGCGGAGGTCGATTTCGACATTACCAAGATCAACGAGATCGCAAAGAACGTTTCACACATCGCGAAGATCTCTCCGTCGCTCGGTACCGTCCACATGGAGGACATCGGCCGCGCGGGCGGGGTCAATGCCGTCATGAAAGAGGTCAGCCGCCGCGGCGGACTGCTGCACCTGGACAACCCGACGGTCACGGGGGAAACGATCGGTGAACGCATCGCCGATGCCGAGATCAAAGATACCGGTGTCATCCACACCAACGAAAACGCCTACTCCCCGGTCGGCGGGCTTTCCATCCTCTTCGGCAACCTTGCCGAAGAGGGCGCTGTCGTCAAAACGGCCGGTATCGCGCCGAGCATGCGCCAGTTCAAAGGAACCGCCGTCTGCTTCAACTCCCAGCAGGAGGCGATTGCCGGCATCATCGGCCACAAGGTCAAGCCGGGCAATGTCGTCGTCATCCGCTACGAAGGTCCCAAAGGGGGTCCGGGCATGCAGGAGATGCTGGCGCCGACGTCGCTCATCATGGGGATGGGCCTCGGCGAGAGCGTCGCCCTCATCACCGACGGCCGCTTCTCGGGGGCGACCCGCGGTGCCTCCATCGGTCACGTCAGCCCCGAAGCGGCCGAGGGCGGCCTCATCGGCCTGATCGAGGACGGCGACGAGATCGAACTCGATGTCGATACGCACCTGCTGCAGCTCAACGTCGCCGGGGAAGAGCTCGAACGCCGCCGTCTGCACTTCAAACCGCATAAGAAAGCCATCAACTCCAAGTGGCTCAAGCGCTACAGCCTGCTCGTCTCCAATGCCTCCAACGGCGCGGTTCTGAAGACGGAACTGGACTAAGCCCAGCCCGGCTTGGAATTTAGTTCCTCGCTTGTATTGCCCTTTAGGGCTTACACGACTCAGGATTTAGTCCTTCGCTTGCGTTGCCTTTTAAGGCTTATACGATTCGCAATTTAGTTGCTCACATGTATTGCCCTTTAGGGCTTATGATCAAACTCCGGCACGATCTTTTTCAACGCCGCGACCTTGTCGCTCGCTGCCAGTAGCGCAGCGATATCCTCTTCCAGTGCTTTGATCGGATAGTCCGTTTTGCCGGCAATGAAGATGGAGCTGTACCGGGTCTTCTCCTCCGTCTCGTCGATCAGCAGCTCTTCGTAGAGTTTTTCGCCCGGGCGCAGGCCGCACAGTTCGATCCGGATCTCATCCTCCCTGCCGTAAAGCCGGATCATCTGCCGGGCCAGATCGATGATCTTCACCGGTTCGCCCATGTCAAGGATAAACAGCTCGCCCCCTTTGGCGATGGCAGCCGCCTGCAGCACCAGCTGACACGCCTCGGGGATCAGCATGAAGTAGCGCGTCATCTCCGGGTCGGTTACCGTCACAGGCCCGCCCGCTTCAATCTGCCGCTTGAACTTCGGGATAACGCTGCCGCTGGACCCCAGCACGTTGCCGAAACGCACGGCGACGATCTCCGTACCGCCGCTCTCGACGTTCCCCGCATAGAGCTCCGTTACCCTTTTGGTCGCCCCCATGACATTGGTCGGGCGCACGGCCTTGTCCGTCGAAACAATGACCACCTTCTCAACGCCCGCGGCAATGCTGGCATCGATAACGTTTTTCGTCCCCAGGACGTTATTGCGCACCGCCGCAGCCTTGTTGGCTTCGCACAGTGGGACATGCTTGTAGGCCGCGGCATGGATGACAATGTCGGCTCCGAAGGCCGCCATCTTCTCCTGCAGCATCCAGTCGTCGGTCACGCTGAACATCTCCAGCGCCGCCGTGGGGATCGCTTCGCCGACCGTATAGAGATTGAACTCGCTGTGGTCGATCAGGGCCAGGGCCGATGCGCCGAAACGGTGGCACTGACGGGCGATCTCACTCCCGATACTGCCTCCCGCACCCGTGATAAACACGCGCTTCCCTTTCACAAAACCGGCAATCACTTCCTTGTCCAGATCCTTCGGATGACGGGCGAGGAGGTCTTCGATGGAGAGATCTTCGAGTTTGTCATACTGTCCTCCCAGCAGCCGCACCCGTTTGACTTCATTTACCCCGGCATCGCTCAGACGCTCGTAGAGCGCCTGAAGCTCATCCTGCGCCAGGTTGCTGGTGACAATCGCCGCGGCGATCCCGCGCTCGTTTATCAGGGATTCAAGTGTCTCCTCGCCGTAAACGCGGATATTGCTGATATAGGTCCCGACGGCACTGCGGTTCTCCGCGGACAGCACAACGACCGCGGAAGGGTAGTACGGGATATCCCCCTCCTGCGCACTTTTGATGATCGAAGCCGTTTTGGGGTTGACGCCGAGCAGCAGCACCGGTTGCTGGTGGGAGGAACGCTCCTGCTCCGTCATCAGCCGTTTGGCGACGCGCAGGACGCCGATAGCGAAGAGGGAGAGAAAAAAGTCGATGATAATGACACTGCGGGGGAAGGGGTCGAAGAGTGCCGGGAAAAGCAGGTAAAAGCCCGTGAAAACCGCATAGGCCGCCACATGGGCCTTGACAATGTTCTTCGCCTCCGCGAAGCCGACGAAACGCCAGACGATAAAGTAGATCCGAAAAAGGAAAAACGCAACGATCTTGAAGCCGACCAGATAGAAATAAACCGTGTCAAAGGATGAAAAGAAGCGCAGCGGAATGTCAAAGTTGAAACGCAGGGCGTAGGCGCCGTACAGCGTTGCGAGAGAAAGCAGCATATCCAGCAGCAGAAAAAAAAGGATCCGCTTGCCGGACGTCGGTCGCAGCAGCCCGCTCACACCACAACCTTCCGGATAATGTCGGAGACCCTGACAACATCCTCCTGCGTCATCTGCGTCCCGCTGGGCAGGCAGAGACCGCGAGAGAACAATTGTTCACTTGTCCCATCCTTCACCGCGGCCGCCCCCGAAAACAGGGGCTGAAGGTGCATCGGCTTCCAGAGGGGACGGCTTTCGATATCCCGGGCTTCCAGCGCCGTTCGAACCCGCTCGGGGTCGGTATGGCTCAGGGTCAGCGTCGTCAACCAGCGGTTTCCCTGGGCATCCGGCAGCTCCGGCATAAAGGTGATCTCGTCAATCTCCCCCAACGCTTCTTTGTACCAGCCGAAGATCCGGCGACGCTGTGTGACACGCTCGGAAAGCACCTCCATCTGCGCCACCCCGATAGCGGCCAGTACATTGCTCATACGGTAGTTGTACCCCAGCTCTTTGTGCTCGTACCAAGGGGTCGGCTCTTTCGCCTGCGTCGCATAGAACATCGCCTTTGCAATCGCCTCTCCACTTTTAGCGACGAGCATCCCCCCGCCGGAGGTGGAGAGGATCTTGTTCCCGTTAAACGAGTAGACGCCGAAGTCGCCCCAGGTTCCCGTATGGACGCCGTCCAGAGTCGCCCCGAGACTCTCGGCGGCGTCCTCGATCACGACGATACCGTGCTGCCGGCAGATCGCCATGATCCGCCGCATCTCCGCGCACTGGCCGTAAAGGTGGGTCACGATCAGGGCCTTCGGCATCTTCGGTGCCTGTGCAATCGCCGTCTCGAGCAGCTCGGGGGAGAGGTTCCAGCTCTTTGCCTCCGCATCGATGAAAAGCGGTGTCGCCTGCTGGTAAAGAATGGCAGCAACGGAACCGATGAAGGTGAACGACGACGCCAAAACGATATCGCCCTCCCCGATACCGCTCACCCGCAGCGCCAGGTGCAGCGCCGCCGTCCCGCTGGAAGTGCCTAGCGCGAACGGCGCCTGCGTATAGTCGCAGATTGCCTGCTCGAACCGTGTCACCATCGGCCCGAGCGGCGCAATGTAGTTACTCTCGAACACTTCGGCGATGTAGCGCTGCTCGTTGCCGGTCATGTGGGGAGGTGAGAGGAAAAGACGTGCCACCACTATCCTTTAAGGGTCATCCAGATGTATGCCAGATCCTTTTGAAGGGACCACTGCTCGACATAGGCACGGTTGATCCGTACTTTGTCGGGCCAAATCACCATATCATTATAGCGTTGCGGATCCGTCTGTTCGGCCAAGAGGGCCTCCTCGTCCCGGTACTTCAGCGTTGCCGGTCCCGTGATCCCGGGACGGATTCCGAGGATCACCCTGTCCTCCCCCTCGAGCCGGTCGGCATAGCCCGCAACGTCGGGACGAGGGCCTACAAAACTCATGTCGCCGATAAGGATGTTGAACAGTTGGGGCAGTTCGTCAAGCTTGAAACGCCGTAACTGCTTCCCCAGCGGTGTAATCCGGACGTCATTGCGCGTCGTCACCGTCGTATCGACACCGCTGACCGTGCGCATCGTCCGGATCTTGAAGACCGTGAAAGGGTGCCCGTGGCGCCCAATGCGCTGCTGCGTAAAAAGCCCCGACCTCCGGGTATCGATGCCCGCCGCCACGATCAGCAGCAGGATCATCCACCACCCCAGCAGCAACCCCGTCCCCGCCAACAGGATGTCAAAGAGGCGTTTGGCAAAGGCGTCCCGGCGGGAAAGTCCCTGTATCATATCTTCAGGCGGTAGATCTTGGCCCATGGGGAGAGAATGACCGGTTCATAGAGATCGGTATCGTAGTTCTCCAGGACCCCCATCTGGATAAAGAGGGACTGGTACATCTCCTCGTCAAGCACCAGGAATTTGTTCGCGCTGCGCATGAAAATGACGGAAAGCGTCCCGTCGAAATGCAGCAGATTGACCTGCTTGCCCACCGGACCGTTCTCGTGCTCTTCAGTCATGACGAAACGGCGCAGCGGAAGGCTCTGCCGGCCGGCCTGCAGTACGCTCTTTTGCAGGTCAAGACGCAAGCCGTTGCCGAGATCGACAACATTGCCGGACTGTTTGGCATACCCCGTCACGTAGTAGAACGGCATCTTGTACGACTGCCCGCTCTGCAGATCCAGGTTAGAGAACACTTTGATCGTGCTGAAGATATCGAGCATCCGCAGCGGCAGGTAGAGATAGATATCACGGGTCGGTTCGGGCAGCGTCACATCCCCGACACGCAGCTGTTCCAGATACGCCTCGGTATCGACCTGGTCGGGCTGCTTGTTCCTAAAAAGGGTATCGGCGGCAACCCTGTAGCCCGAATCGACATAGGTTTCCACCGCCAGGCGCGACAGCGACGCCGCCTCTTTCGGGGAATCCGTCGTCAACACGCGCGAAACGATATAGTTGTCATGGCTGTGTTTTCCCCCGTCGATCAGGGTGTTCATATTGCTGTAATACCAGATGGGATAGCCGTAGTCCCACCAGGTGATGACGTAATCCCGCTCGCCGCCGATGGCTTTCATCTTGTCCAGAAGCGCTACCTCTTCCTTGGTGAAGACAGTCGGTACTTTATAGCCGATGATATGTTTGATGTTCGGGAAGAGCATCAGTCCCGTCAACAACGCCACCGCAGCCCAGGAAGCTTTATGATTGGGAATATAGGAGGCCAGCACATAAAAAAGGTAGACGGCCCCGAGCGCAGCGACGGGAACCGCATAGACGGTAAAACGCAGACCGCCCCAGAGCGAAAAGACGCCGATGCCGATTAGCGGCAACGCGAGCAGAAAAGGTCTGGAGCGCATCACAAGTAGCAGATAGCCGATCAACGCCGCTATCACGCCCGGGACGGAGCCTGAGATCCGGTCCGCCATCACGCTGAAGGGGATCGTCCCCGCCTCCCTTACAGTCTGGCTGACCTTGTAGAAATGAAGGCCACTCTCTTCCGTCCCGCGGATCAGATAGCCCGAGAGCTTGTGCCAGATGATGGCGAATCCATTCCCAGTAATCAGAAAGACCAAGAGGGTAACTCCTGCGGCAATCACAAGATGGCGCAGGGCAAAATTGCCACGTTTCAAACCCAGATGTACACCCACCAACACGAACAGTTTGATCCACAATGTCAATGGCATCAGGGCGATGGAAATCAGTACAATAGAGTGGTAGGTAAACTTCTCATAGCGGTGAAAGAGCACCATGTAACCAATGTAAAGCAACCCCATAGCGTAGATCAATGAAAGCCCCTGATCATACAGGAAACGATAGAGGGCGATCGAGAGCGCCGCCAGCAGCGCATTGGTAAAGGTCTCTTTTTCGATCGTCGCCATCAGGAAGTAGAGGATAAACATTGGCGCCATCGCCGAAAACATGTCCGTATCGTAGTAGCCGACCATCGTCCGGTTATAATAGCTCCAGGCGATCGAACCGATCAAAGCAGCATAGAATCCCAGCGGTGTAGCATTGTAAAGGCGCCCTATTAAGATGATAGGAATGACGACAAGGCTAGAAATAGCGGCCGGCATGTACAAGAGAACAGTATTGAGATCTACCGGCAGCAGTTTGACCGCCATTGTCGTCAAAAACGTGAGTGCCAGACCGGTCCATTCCAATACGCGGGGGTTTTCCCCATGCATTCCTTCGAGTGCCTGCTGGGCACTGCTGGCAAAGTAGTAGCCGTCATTCGTGTTGATCATCACCTGACCCTGCCAGAAGAAAGCAGGGATATCTGACGCCCACTGCAGCCAAATCATGCGGATCGCGATGCTGAATGTATACGCCGCCAGCATCAGCAGTATAACTGCGCCTGTAGAGAAACGCTCTTCGGTCTGGTAGGTGTTCATAGTGTCATTAGCCTTTTCAAGCGGGTTTTTAGAACGCTGCACGTCCCGGCGAGCTCACCGAGACCGTAACTAAAATGTAAAACGAAAAACGCAGCACATTGGTATAACAGAGTCGTATTATACTTTATCTGCCATGCACGCAGTAAAACGATTCCTGTGTACAGTAATAAAACGGTAACCGAAAGATAGAGCGCTTGTGGAAGCAGAGGGGAGAACAACAGGGGCAGCAACAGTACCAGCACAAAAACGAGCGGCACAAAATGCCGTACGCTTAACGACCCGAAAGTACCCGTCAGGTCGGCCGTAAGAAGGTTCCATTTTCCATTGGCGAAGTTGTTCTTCGCCAATGCCATAAAGGTTTCCCGCGCATAATAGGTACACCGAATATCCGGCACAAGAAAAATCCTGCCGCCGCCGCGTTTGATCCGCTTGTTCAGTTCAATATCCTGATTGCGGGTCAAGCGGGTATCATAAAGCCCGTAGCGGTCGAAAACCTCTTTTTTGAAACAGCCGAATGGGACCGTGTCGACCTCCTGCACCGACCGGACACCGGTACGGAACAGTGCATTCCCGACCCCGAAACGATCCCGCAGAACGTTTTTGATGGCCATGGACTTCGCAGTGGCATGCAGAACGTCCGTCTGCCACAATCCCCCGACGTTATCAGCATCGAGTTTTTGGCTCCAGTGTATCAGTTTGGAGAGGTAATCTGCAGGGTAACTGCTGTGGGCATCCGCACGGACAATAAAATCCCCGCTCGCCCTGCCAATACCCAGGTTCATCGCATACGGCGCGGTTCGGTCCCGGTTTTCAAGAAGCGATATCCAGCTATACGTTGCGGCATACCCGGCAACAATCTCCCCGGTCCGGTCGGTACTCATCCCATCGACGACAAAAAGCTCCAGCTGCGCTTTCGGGTAATCCGATGCGACAAAGGAGTCCAGACACGCGGCGATATAGCGCTCTTCATTGTAGGCGGGGATGATCACGGAGACCCTAGGCATGCTCGCCTCCGATAAGTGCTGCGAGCTTCTGCGTATCCGCATTCAGTTCCGCCGCGACACGGCTCACCTCGAAGGGGGCGATGCTTTTGTGCTGCTGCAGCGCTATGCCCAGTTCCGACGCCTTTTCGGCGATCTGCTTCAAAACCGTGTCGGGCTCCTCGCACAGCGCTTCGTAGGCGATCTGGATCGTGTCGTTCCCGGAGTCGCGTTCAATGATCCTGTGTATCTGCATGATCTGGTCCACAACGCGTGCATGCGGACCGGCATACTCCCGCTCCCGACAGATCGCCGGAACAGTTGATACCATTCCCTGCCCGGAGAGCTTCAGCAGGGAGTAGCTGTTGGAGAGGAGGTCTCTTTTCAGGTGAATGAACAGCACCCTGTCAAAGGTCTGACGTAGCAGTTCCATACTGAAAGCGTGCCCGAGGTAGCCGGTGATATAGGGTCTGCCGGAGACGCGCTCCAGCCGCCCTTTCAGCCGTGAAAGGGCTTCAGGGTCCAGGGAAGCCGCATCCTCCATAAGCCCCTGCCCCATCCAGTGGCTCCAGAACTTCAGCCCCTCCGCTTCGCCGCAGATACCGTCGACAAACCCCATCTTTGAACGGTACGCCGTTTCATAGCCGGCACACACGCTCTGCTGCAGCAGCAACCCCACTGCCGGTGTCGCGTACAGGAGGTTGGTCAGATTGGCAAGATGGCTGTTTTCAAAGGCGGCGGTCAATACCTGGTAGGTCAGGGTCGAACCGCTTCTCGGGGGCGCGACGATACAGACGAGCGGCATCGGCTTCCGCTTCAAAAACGGCAGCACTGCGTCATCCAGAAAACCGAAATGGCGGTACTGGTTCTGAAAAACCCGCCCCAGGCGGACCGCCAGCGAATCTCTACCTTTCAAAACTTCTCCTGATCTCCTCATGCTTCAGGAGCACCCCGATTTTTCCGGCCAAAGGGTGCTTCAGACCGGCAAAGAGTTTCCGGAAAGGGTAGAGCAGCGTCACCGCCAGGTGCACTTTCGGGCTGTAGATGATATTAAGCCTGCAGTAGGCCCTACGGAAGTGGAACTTCTGAATGAAGTACTCCTGAATGTTGGTCTCGTGCGAGATACTCCGCGCCCCGTCGTCGATATAGCGCAGCCCCCGTTCGTTCAGATAGTGGCTGTTCATCGTGAAAAAGAGCGCGTCGCTCGGGTAAAGGCGCAGGTACTCCGGGTCGAACTTCGTTGTCTTGTAGAGGCAGGCTCCCTCCTGGATCTTGTTCATGCTGTAGGCGATCATCCGCCCTTCATCGTTCCAGACCCCCCAGAACTCCCACTGCGGATCCACTTTGAGACCGAGAATACTCTGGGCGAAGAGCACCTCGGACTGCGGCTCAATAAAGGTCTCGTACTTTGCAAAGGCCTTGCTGTAGGCAGCATACCCCTGCGACGCCACTGTTTCCGCATCGGTCTGCCTGATCGTGCAGCGCTTCAGCCCCCGCCGCACATTGTGCCGCGTATTGCCGCTCAAAGCCTCAAGCCTGCTTTCGCCGTCTTTGATCACGTGCCAGAAGGCGGTCTCGTGCGCGCAGTCAAAGTCGCTGACCCAGCGGATGAAATAGGCGCCGGTACGCCGGAGCAGATCCCGGGCTTCGGTGTCGGAGAGTTCGACACGGGTATGGGGGGCCGTATCCGGGATCAGCGTCCCCTGGTAGTCGACCCATGGGATCCCGTTAAGCATGATCATGCCCGCCCCTCTTCCGCATCATCTCGGGTGCACTCGGGATCGGTGGTCTTACGCATAAAGTTCCTTTGCTCTTTTCAGTATATTACCCCACTCAAAAACGTTTCGCCGCAGCAGCAGTTTTTTGGCAATATCCGCACTGTGTTCCACACAGAAATCTGCCGCCGACCGGATCTGCGGCAGACGCTTGGCATCAAACACCAGCATCTCCAGCCCTGCGTCCCGAAGAATGGCCGCATTATCGCCCTGATCGCTGCTGATAAAGATGCGATTGTAATATAAAAAAGTATAGGCGACCCCCGACTGGGTCGCCGATCTGTACGGGAGAATAAAAACAGCATTGCGCCGCATGAGCTGCTGCAGCTCTGTCAGCGTAAGGAAACGATCCTCAACCTTGGCACCGCACCCTATCAGTTTCTCCTTCAAAGGTGCCAGTTTACTGTCCCATTTGCCGTAGACTTCAAAGCCAAAATCGTCAAACTGACCCGATTCGCACATGGTAACAAGGGTATCGACCCCCTTATACGCCTTGACGTTTCCCCAGAAAATGATGCTTCGCTCCAACGGCGCCGGTTCAGGCACCGGGTCATCCGGCAGGAGCGGCAGCAGCCCGTGGTTGAGGCAGTGCGCTTTCGCGGCATCCACCCCGTAGTGCTTCAAAAAGCGCTGCATCGTCGACGGGCTGACGAAAAGCGCACGCCTTGCCGTATTATAGATCAACTTGTAGGGGAAGTACGTTGCCGATGGGCATGCGTGGGGGACATCATTATGAAAGGTGAAAACCAGTTTACGCCTCAGTAGGGCAAACAGAGGGAGCTCCACAGCGGGCAGTACGCTCCAAAAAAAGTGGATGTAGTCGTAGCGGTGCGCCGACAGCAGCAGGGACACGAGCATGCGAAGGTAGTTGTACCCCCCCTGCAGTCTCCCTGTCCGGCTGCCGGAAACGGAAAAAATCTTCAGGGTGATGTTGTCGCGTTCGGCAAGCAGATCCAGATAGAGATCGTTGTACGCCGTGCGGGAGCAGTAGAACGTGACCCGGTACCCTTGTGCCAGCAGGGCATCGATGTAGTAGTAGTCGTATGGCAACGAGAATGAGCCCGTATCGATGATGGCGATCTTCATCGTCGCTCCGCCATGTAGGCAAAAAACGCTTGCCACTCCCGCTGCGCAGCTTCCGTCAATGCCGACCGGACATCCTCAGTCGCTGCCGCAGCATGTTCGACGTCCCGCTCGACCGCCATAATGCGCTCCGCAAATGCTGTGGCGTTACCCGCCGCACCGAGTGCCGCACCGTACGCTTCCAGCCCCTCGGCCCCTTTGTCGGTCGTCATAATGGGCAGTCCCTTCCCGATCGCTTCGATCAGTTTCATTTTGATCCCGCTCCCGCTGACGATGGGAACCATAACGCCCTGCATCTTAGCATAGAACGCGTCCAGATCGGCGATATACCCGTGGCATGAAACCGTATTGCCGTTGACCGTGACGGGCGCAAAACGCTCATTATGCTTGCCGACAAAATGAAAATGCCGCGTGTTTGCATCTAGCTTCGGGAGCACTTCGGTGACAAAAAACCTGTAACCGTCGAGATTGGGCGGCCAGTCGAAGGAGCCGACGCAGATATAGTTCCGACCCGCATCTGTTGCTGCCACGGGGAGGACCGCATCCGTTTCGGGGAAGGGAGGGATCGCAAAGATGGGGCGGCGCGTGTAACGGCGCAGCTGCTTTTTGAGCGTCTCGGAGATGGCGATGACGGCCTCCGCCCGCCGGATCGCCAGGAACTCCCCGGCAGCAAAGATGGCAAAGTTCATCATGGCGTGGAAATTTCTGCGGTTTTTCAGGAAATGCCACCGCAGCGCCGTCTCGAAATTATGCGAGGAGTAGATGCAGCGCACCGGCAGAAAGAGCATCAAAAAGATCAATTTCGGTTCTTCGATGACACAGAGATCGGCATCGGAAAGCTGTTTTCTGAGCCGGAAAAAACGGGCTATCCGTCTGCGTATCCCCTTCACTTTTCCATACGAAAGCAGCTGAGCATCGTAAACGGTGTCGAGCATCCGAAGGTTTTGCATGATCCGTACCTTGCCGCCGCTGCTTTCCGCCGCGGCGAACTCCGAACAGAGCAGATAGGCCTTCGGTTTCGCCCCGCTTTGGTTTCCGATCGCTTTCATTGCCGTACCCCCGCCGTCATTTGATCCTCCCCATCCGGAAGTAGCGGTAGACATTTCTGAAATTCAGGTGCAGCAGGTTGTCATAGAGGTGCTTGCGGAAATAGCGCTTGTACCCGCTCCTGGCCCTTGCCGACTGCCCGATCGATCCGCTTTCATGTTTATGATAGAGCGTCAGCACTTTTTTGACAACTCTCACCCCGTACCCCTTCATAATAATGCGGGTCCACATGTCCCAGTCCTGGCAGCTTGGCAGTGCTTCATCAAAAAGGCCGGCTTCCAGGATCACCTCTTTTCTGACCATGACGGAGGGGGAAGGGATGAAACACTCCTGCAGGATCGCCCGCTTCGGCACCCCCTCAATGGTGCTCCGGTAACGGTAGACCACCCGGCCGGACGCATCAACGGCATCCGTCCAGGTGTAGACAAGCCCTACATGCCCATCACTGCCGGCAAATACCGCCATCTGCTGCTCCAGTTTTTCCGGCAGCCATTCGTCATCGTCATCCACCAGGGCGATCAGATCATATTTCGCAGCCGCAATCCCCCTGTTTCTGGAATATGGCGCCCCCCTGTTGTTTTCGTTTCGCAAAAATGTGAACTCGGGAAAGAGCCCCCTGTATTTCTCGATCACCGATGTGTATTCATCGATATTCGGTGAATGGTCATCGACGACGACAATCTCAAAGGCACCGGTACTCTGCTGCGCAATACTCTCCAGCAGCCGCTGCAGATAGTCCGGCCGCTTGTAGGTCGGAATAACGATGCTTGCTTTCATGGGCACACCTCGATTCTCACGCTGCTTTTTATCCCTTTGGCACTGTATTTGCGCAGTCTACCGGACGCGGAGTATTCATACCCCTCAAACGCCAGCCTCCCAGTGTCCAGCCCCCCCGGCCCGGCATCGTCGAGGCACAGATAGAGATGCCTGAAGCTGAAGAGAGAGAACACTTTCGTGACAACCGTCACACCGTCATCGTCAAACATAAAATCCCGTTTCATGATCCCCAGCGGAGAGAGCAGCCATAAGGTATCGTTTTTGAACAGGGACACGGATCGCCATCTCAGGGACTTTCGCAGAAGAGAGCAAAACGGCAGCGGAATCCCCTCGGGGCCGTAGAGACTCTCCTGGAACTGTTCTCCGCCGTAGCACGGCGTGATATTGCGTCCATAACGCACGATATAGGGCATGGGCTGATCATTCGTCCAGTAGCCGCCAGTTTTTGAAAGCACTGCTTCATACGCCGGCTTGACGACCTTGATGAAATCCCCGTCCCTGTACTCCGAAGTGGTTCTGCATTCGGGGGCGAAGAGCTCCGTCCCCTGCAAAACGGCGTGGGCTTTGGCAAGAAAGAAGCCCAGAAACGGCAGGTAGTCAAAATAGTTGTTATAGGGATACCAGCCGGAGAATGCGGGGTCGTGCATATCGACGACTACCGGAATCGACGTTTCTTGGCCATTGAGCACCAACGGGAAACTGCCGTCTGGGCGCTGGTACTGCTCCAAGTAACCGAGCACTCTTTCCATATCGCCCAGCAGGGTGTCGTCCCCAGTGAAACTGTACGCCAGCGCCAGGATATAGATCAGGGCCCCGTACCCGAAGGACTGGTTCTGTCCGCGCCCGATATAGAGCGTTTCCCCGCTGTGCAGGATGAAGTGGCGGATGAACGCCACTCCTTTTTGAAAGCTGTCCAGAAACAGTCTCTCCCCCGTTTCCCGGGAGATCTCCCCTATCATGGCCATCGAAAAGCAGTGGTACTGGAACGACTTTACACCAGGGTCGTCAAGGATAAGCCCCGAGGGAAGTTGATAGGCTTCGATCTTCTCTGTTGCCTCTTTCAGCGCCGTCGCACTGTCGATGCCGGCAACCAGCCGTGTATTGCTGCGGAGCAGCGTCCAGTTCGTGCAGGGCGTATTTTTAAACCGAAGGGGTTCTAAAAGAGAGCCGATTTCCGCGCTTTCGGACTGTTTCCAGAAATCCAGCAGCGCGTAATCATTGAACTCCCAATGGAATTCCGGGTCGGTTTTATCAAGCTTCTCGTAAGCGGAAACCAGTTTTTTCTCCGTCACCTCATCAAGCACAGAGGTTCTTTGCAGAAGTGCCAGGGCAAATGCCTCCCCGTAGAAAGAGCGGCATTCGAAGCCCTCCCGCTCACGCAGCCACGCCACGATGAAGGCGGCTATCCCTTCGGAGATGCTCCCCAGACGATCAATCACGTTTATCACTTATGACGTTGGCCGGGACACCGCCGATTGTCGTATGTTCCGGGAATGATTTCGTCACAACCGCCCCGGCGGCGACGATACAGTTTTTGCCGAGCTGAACGCCTCCGAGTACCTGACTGTTTCGGCCCATCCAGACGCCTCTGCCGATAGAGATCTCACCGGCTTTTTTATAACGCTGATGCATGATCGGCACTTCGGCATCCTCTGTCCCGTGGTTCCCGCTGTTGATGTGGCAGAAGGGTGCAACGAGGACGAAATCACCTATAACAACTCTGGAAAAAGACTGGATATGGGTAAAGGCATTGATCCGGACCCCGTTGCCGAGGAACAGTCCCTCCCCTTCATGGTGCGACTGCAGATATACATACTCGTCGAACTGGCAGTTATTACCAATGGATATCCTTTGGGGGTTGGATATCCTGACAGAAGACGGGATGCACAGCCTCAGAGCGTGTTTTCCCCAGCGGACATTTTCCCCATACTGCATGAAGCTCTTTTGATAATAGCGCCGTTTGTAACCGTAAAACGCCATCCGGTCGACTACCAGCGAAATCAGGCCTGCAACGCCCCCCCGCATGATGAACTTTTCAAAATAGGTCACTTTGCCCCCCATAAAAGCTTCTTGATAAAATGATTTTCCATGGTTTCAAGATAAACACCCAGCAATAATAACCACACAGAGGCTACCAGAAGATTGGCGACTGCGACCCCCTGTGTCTGAAAATAGGCGGCACTGATGAAGTAGGCCGTCATAGTCACCAGTGCCATCGGCAGCGAGACCTGAATCACCATCTTCTGTATTGATCCGTGAATCGCGATATATGAGACCAGAGGGGACGCAAATGTTTTCACGAGAACCAATCCTCCTACAATACACATCATATAAAAAAAGATTTGATTGTTCTCATACGTACCGGTAACGATATAGAGATAATATTCCCCCAGACCGTAAAAGCCCGCCAGTGTTATAGCACCGATCAACAGCGAGAGACGGAGGAAAGCATTCGATAGCTTTAGCGCATGGGCTTTGTCCCGTGCGTGCGACAGGGCAACACTGTTCTGATACCCGATGATCATCGGCAGTATATTGGCGATATTGGCACTGTTCAGCGCGATATTGTAATCTCCCACCATTGCCAAACTGACGAAGAGCGAAAGGAAAAACGTATCGGATTTGTAGATAAAGCTAGTGACGATCCCGTTGAGGTGCGTCCAAAAGGAGTAGGTAAAAAAGATGTGGCCTATAAACGAAAAATCGGGTTTTTCCACCTCAGGTCTGAATCCGAGTTTGTTGACCGCCAGATAGAACCAGGTCCCGACAAACAGCATGCTGATGATGAGATCCTTCAGTGCCACAAACCATAAATAGGGATACGCAAAGAGTCCGAGAAGAATAAGCAGGCCGAAAACGGAGCGCAGTACACTGATCTTTGTCACGAGTTTCTGATTGAACTTTGAAGCAAAATAGATGGCAAAGGGTGCCGTCAGACTGTCCGCGACGGTAATGAGTGTAATGGACCAGATCGCATACACGAAGCCACTGTTGTCATATATCGATGTCAAGAATGCACTCAAACACAGTGCGACCATAATGATGAAAGCCGATTTCAGAAGATTGAAACCGAAGAAATCCTGCATCACTTTTTGCAGATCCGAATCGAATTTTTTGTGATCGCGCAGAATGATACTTTCCAAAGAGATATTGACGATATTGACAAACGTGAAATATCCCGCAACGATCCCCATGATACCGTAATCATCCCGCGGCAGCATCCGAATAAGAATTATCGAGGAGATAAACTGAATCCCTATCACGACGAACTTTTCTACGCCGGATGAAAGGAGATTTGAAATGATCTGCTTTTTCATTCGATCTCCATTCTGACATGCCACATCAGCCGGCCCGCTTTGGGTACCCTGACCATTGCAAATGCGGCCAGATTCAAAAAGCGCCTGACAAACCTGTTTTTGAACGGTTGCCTTTCGCCGCGGTACCAAAGGGCTTTTTTGAACTGCTTTCGCGCCAGTAACGGTCTGGAAATCCACTGGGGAAGTGGTCTGGTGCCTGCCCAGGCCGTACAGATTTTTATGACCTCTTTATCCCACTTTTCCGGAACCATCCGCACATGAACAACCCATTCGTCCCTGTTGTCTCGGACATAGATGACCGGCGTCATCTTCTCGGGGACCACTTTGTCCAAAACCGAAATGGTGACAGCAAAAGAGCTCCCTTTCAGGAGGACCCGATCGACGGGGTACTGGTAGTATATATTCGTGTCATTATGGAAATACCGCTTACCGCCGATCTCGGCATATTCGATAAACGCCTTTTTAAACCGGAAACGCATAACGAAATCCATAAAGACAGAATCCTCCTGCGTTACAGCCTCTACCCTTCTATCAATGCAGTTCCCGTCGATCCTGTCATCCACGGAGAGGGCCCACAGCCCCTCTTTCATCCGGACCAGCAACTCGGCCCGGTAGTGCGTATCATCGTATGTATAGGTTTCGGACAGTGTTTTCCCCCGCCAGCCAACCCCCTCTTCGAGCGAAAAGAAAGCACTGCTGTCCGCCGTTTCGAATCCCCATGGTTTGATGATGTTCTTGCCGTGGTAGTACAATTCGGAAATAACGTTTTTCCCGATTTTCCAGCTAAGCATTTGCCACCTTTTCGATGGTCTCGAGCCACAGCCGGGCAAAGAGGGCATAGGAGTGATGCGCCTCGACATACTCCCGCGCTTTCTCTGCATACTCGGCATAGTGTGCCTCGATATGCCGGATCTTCTTACTATAGTCATCAGGATCATCGCCTTCGACAACGAATTCAGGGAGCACTTTTTTCAGCTCCACCCCTAAGCCGACACTGCCCATCACCACTGGAAGACCGCAAGCCATCGCTTCCAGCGGCACCAGGCCGATCCCTTCAAAACGACTGGGGAATACCAGCAGCCTATAGCCGTTGTAGAGGGACGGCATTTGCGCATTTGCCCACCCCTTTACCCATCCCAGCAGCTCTGACGGCCGCTGATTTGTCACGCAGTCAATCGAGAGCCCCCGCGCTGCCAACGCTTCTAGCACATCAAACCCCTTGGCGTAATAGTGATAGGAACCTACAAAGAGATAGGGCTTTCTGCCACCCTGTGCCAATGGTCTGAACCGATCCGTATCGACACAGTTGGGTATGACCTGCTGTACTCTGACACCGTCAGACACCAAAATTTGTCTAACAAATTCCGAGACCGTGACAACATACTTCCCTTTGGCGCTTTGGCGCTGGACCCATGCCGCTTTCGTCAGCATAATGTACTGCTTGGTGGTCACGATCTGACGAAGGTAGTCCCTGTAGCCGCGGTAGCACCCGTGAAAGAGATTGATCACATGCGGATGGTCTATTCCCCAACCGAATTCGCCGTTGGCGACCACAAGATCATACTGCTGCGCGATCGGCCCGAACCGTTTGGCCGTAATATACGGCAGACCGATGAGCCGGAGCATCACCCTTTCCCACCCCTTCGCGGCATACCCGTCCGTCGTTATCAGTTCAACGCTGTGGCCTGCTTCCTCGAAAATATCGCTCAGAATACGGTTGACGCTTTCGACACCGCCCGCATAGTCACGATAGGGGGTAATAATGGCTATTTTCATCCGAATACTTTTTGCCAGAGGTGTCGGGATCGTCTCCCCAGTGGGCGTAAAAACAGTATGTAAAACTGTGCCCACGCAAAAAGCAACTTCGCACTGTTTTTGGAGTGACTCAGTGCGAGACGCGGGCGCAACAATTCATAGTACTTGTCATACATGTACGACGTATAGTAGACCTTCCAGTAAAACTGGCGGAACCGGTTCGCGCGCTGACCCCCGGAGGGGACATCACTGCCGTGCAGATGGAAACAGTGTGTATCGTTCGTCACGATGATCTGCGTCCCATGCACAAAAGCATTGATCTGAAAATCCGTCTCTTCCCGGAACCCGTTGCCACGGGCATAAAACGGGTCGTAGCCATAAGATTCAAGCAGTGCTTTTGTCGTCAGAAAGAGTGCATGGGTAAAAGGGACGGCGAAGTCCCCTTCGAGCCGTGCATGGTGATTGAACATAAAGGTGTGCTGATCTAGGTATGGTTTCATTGCAGTCCCGATACCGAAGCGCCGGCCCGCCTCCTGTGCGGTTTCCCCCGGAAGCATGTAGATAATCCGTCCGGATACAATGCCGGCTCCGGGATGCTCATCGAACTTCTGCATCAGTTTTTCGGTGTAGTCGGCTGCCAGAAAAGCATCATCCTCCCCGAAAAGCACATAGTTGTTTGACGCGTTTTCGTAGCCTGTGATGCGTCCTGCCGACGCCCCCCGTCGCGTTTCGTGGCGCAGGTATTTCGTTGTGACATGCTGGTAGGCCTGCGCAAGGGATTTGACGACGTCACCGGTATCATCCTCGCTGCAGTCATCTACAAAAATGATCTCATTCACACCCTGCTGCCCGTAATAGCTCCAGGCCACCTTCTGAAGTGTATAGGCACGGTTCCTGGTGGGGATAACAACAGTAATCATACGCACGCCACCTCTGTGCAGACTGTTTTTTGCGCTGCTGACGCTGCAAAAGAGCACGTCTGTCCGTTCATGCTTCCTCTGCGCGGCGGCAGGCAGTGGCAGGTCTCCGTCATCCCAGCCTCTCCAGTTCGGACATCAGCTCTTCATACTCCCTGCGTTTAATCTCGACAAACAGCTTTGTCAGCCTGAGCTTTTCCGCAATACCCTTTCGTGTCAACAGATACTTGTAGCCCCGTTTATTGTCACTGCACGCGAATCGTTCGGCTTTGATATACCCTTTTTCGATGAGCGCTTTGACAATATAGTTGACTTTGCCGACACTGTAGCCGAGTTCGTCCGCCAGCGACTTCTGATCTTCGACCGACTCGATCTTGCGAAGCACGCCAAGATCCGCTTCCTGCTTTGTTTCCAAAAGAGATCCATTCAAATATTGAATTCAATTTATGAATCATAGCACAATTGAATAAATGCAGTAAAATGCTGCCATGATTTTTTCGAACACCCTGCTCCCGTTACTGGAGGACATCTAATGTGTGCCGTCTTCGGGATTCTCGGCGACTATGCTCCCGCAACGGCCCGCAGGGCTCTCGCTGCTCTGGCACACCGCGGACCGGACTACTGCGGGATCGTCGAGGAAGAAAGGTTCTTCTTTGCCCAGCACCGCCTGAGCATCCGCGACCTGCATGAACGCTCCCACCAGCCGCTGCGGGAGGGGAACGTTCTGCTCAGTTTCAACGGGGAGATCTACAACTACCGTGAAATCGCAGAGACGCTGCAGCTCCGGGCGGCCACGGAAGCCGAAACCGTTCTGGCGGCCTACCTGCACTGGGGGATCGACTGCGTGCACCGCTTCCGCGGCATGTTCGCCCTGGCGATCTACGACGACGGGACCCTCTACCTGCTCCGCGACCGCCTGGGGAAAAAGCCGCTCTTTTTTGCCAAACAGAAAGAGCGATTCGTGTTTGCCTCGGAGATCAAGGGGATCCTCCCGTTCCTGCCCAGCGTCAGAATGAACGACGATGCGATGATGGGTTTTCTCTCCTTCCAGGCGCCTACAGCGCCGCACACCTTCTTCGAAGGCATCGAAAAAATCGCCCCCGGCGAGCTCATAACGGTTGCTAACGGCAGCGTTAGCCGGCGTTCGTATTACTGTTTGCTCGAACATGCCGACCCGGTGGAAGACAGCAGTGCCCGGCAGCGCATCGAGGCACATATGGAAGAGAGCATCGCGATGCGCCTCGATGCCGACGTCCCCGTCGCCGCCCTGCTCAGCGGCGGGATCGACAGTGCCGCCGTCAACGCCTTTGCCAAGAAACTCGGCCGTCCCCTGCAGACCTTCAGCCTGGGCTACGCGGAGCGCTGGAACTACGACGAGAGCGGGAGTGCCGCCGAAACGGCACGCATCCTGGGGCTCAAGAACACGAAGATCACCATCGGCCAGAACGACTTCATCGATGCCATCGACCCGGTGATGGACGCCCTCGACGAGCCCCTGAACGACCCGGCCGCCATCCCGCTCTACCTCCTATTTGGCGCCATCAAAAAAGAGGGCTACCGCGTCGTACTCAGCGGCGAAGGGGGTGATGAACTCTTTCTGGGCTACCGGCAGTATTTCGACTACCTCGATATCGAGCAGCTGGCCTCTCTGCAGCGCAAGGCGTGGCTAAAGAAGTTTTTCCACGGCCACTTTTCCATCAACCGCGAGTGGGAGTGGTACAAGCGCGCCTTTGACGAGACCCTGCTCTTCCGGGGGGCCGGTGAAAAATTCACGGACCTTCAGAAAAACGCCCTGATGCGCCGGAACGTCCGCGACGAGGAGGGGCTGCGTTTTGTACAGCCCGAACGTGACCGTTTCGATGCCAGCCGCTGGACACACCCCGCCCACTGGTACAGCTACCTTGACCTTCGGCAGCTCCAGGCCGAGTACTACCTTGCCAAGCTCGACCGCGTCTCCATGGCCCACGGCATCGAATCCCGTACCCCGATGCTCGACCACCGCCTGGCGGAGACAGTCTTCGGCACGTCGGCGGAACTCAAGATCGGAAACGGGCGGCCAAAGGCGCTGCTCAAACAGATCATGCGCCCGTACCTTGGCGATACAATACTGGAACGAAAAAAGAAAGGGTTCGCCTCGCCCTATATGGAGTACCTGCACGCCTCAGGGAAGATCGACCTCATCACCGAGGTCAACGACCAGACGGGAGTGTTCAAAAAAGAGGTGCTGGAGCGCTACATCGATGCCGCAGTGCACCGCGGCCGCTTCAAACAGCAGGTCTGGAGCCTCTTCGTGCTCTCACACTGGATGAAAAGACACCTGCTCTGACTCAAAAAGCATACTGATACATCAGCGAGGCCTCGGTTACCTCGGTCGTAAAGGTGGCAGGCAGCGTCATGTAGTGCGGACCGTAATCATAGTAATAGTGCATATCGGCATCGCCTTCGCTTCGCCGGTATGAGATCCCGGCTTTGACCATGGAAGCGGCATGCCGGAACAACACGGCATCGGCGCCCAGAAGAACCCCTTTCATCCACCCTTCGCTGAGGGTATAAAACCCTCTTTGCAGATGGTCGTCCCTGTTGTATTGGCGCGCCAGCGATATCCCGCCTCGGAAACGCCACGGCAGTGTGAAGAGGGTTGCATCGAATACGCCGTACAGATTTACCCCTCCTGAATGCTGGGTAAAACGCACGGTCGTACCGCTCAGGACCGTCTGTGTACCGTCCGTATAGTCGATCTGCCGGGTATGTGACCAGCTAAGCCGCCACTGTTCATAGAAAACGTCTATCCCCACCGCGAAGTTCGATGACACGGGGTGAAGGAAATCTGCGTGGAAAGCATAACACCCGTCCAGCGTCGTATCCGACTGCGAAAAAACAGTCCGGTTCCCGTCTTTCCAGTCCGTGTCGTCACCGGTACGTTTTTGAGAAGCGAAAGCAGATGCAAATGAGAAGCGGAGCACGCCGGCTGGCAACTCGAGGGCATATCCCAGTTCCCCGACCGCTGCCGTTGCCGGGAAGCGCAGTCGTGCTTCGAGCCCCAGCGCAGAATCTTTTACCCGGTAAGAGAGTGTGGCATTAACAGCCTTGATCCCGGCAAAGAGTCCGTCACCCGACAGCGGCGCCACCGCCAGGATCATGCCGGCGACTGCACGATGCAACGTCGCCGTCAAAGTGTGACGTTAATGTCCGTACCGTTCTGATCCGTTACCGTGATCGTATCGGTCGCGGTAACATTCACGTTGATATACCCGCCGGCACCGATGAGGCGCATACTGCCGCTCAGCAGGTAGGAATCTTCAAAATAAAATGGATCGTTACAGTTAAGATCGTAGCTCGGATCGATATCGAGGCTTGCGGTCAGATTATTGACATAGATACGGCCGGACTTGTAACAGTAGGTTTCAATCCACGGATAGCTGTAATAATCCTGCGTGAACACCGCCGTCAGGTCATCGTAACGTCCCATTTCGCCCTCAGTACCCCACTCAACGCTGCTCGTCATCGTACCGGCATAATAATCATTGTTATAGTCATATACGCTGTAATCCGTCCGCATTTTACTGCCGGCACTTACAAAGAAGGTATACATATTGTCCGTAATGGTGAAATCGGCAGGGAAAGAGATTTCCATGTAGGTCAATGTCTCGCCGTAATTTGTCCCCCCCATTGCCACGCGCATCTTGCCGTCCATGACATAATTCACATCAAAGGCACAGTTACTGAATGTCACCGTCGCGTCCAAATGCGTCGCGGTATAACTCTCCGTGAATGACATCGTCCCACCGTAGTCACATGTATAGGACTCCTTATAGGTCGCATTCAGCGTTTGCGTGTGATACTCCAGCACCTTGAAAACCGGGCCGTTTTTGTCAAGCATAAAATAAGCAGGGTCAAATCCGGTCGGCTCTACTGCAGAAGCAGAGAAAGGAATAACAATATTACCGATCGAGCCGGAAAAGATCGCGGCGACCGCTTCCGCACCGTTCACTGCCGTTGCATTCGCCTCCGCTACGTTCAGCGTCGGCAGGCTTGTCGTACCGCCGCCCCCGCCGCCGCCACAACCGCTAAGGAACAGTGTTCCTGCCGCAACAACAATCAATCCGCTTTTTCGCAATACATTGAACATACCTGCTCCTTTTATAGTGTCACTTCCGGACAATATAACACCACTTCTCTTCAACAATACTTATTCATTATCGTTATAGACAAGCGCGGCGGACTACATATCGTTTCGCGCTTCCTCCATCAGGACCCGGGCGATATCCGTCATGCTGATCACCCCTGTCAAGCGCCCTTCCCATGTCACGGAGAGATGCTTGATCTTCTGGTTGATCATCAACTGCGCCGCATACCGGATATCGAGGTCCGGCACGATCTGTACCATCGGCTTGCTGGCGACGTCGTAGACGTTGAGCAGGTCCATATCCCCGTCGTTACTGTAAATCGCCTCGAGGATGTTGGAGTAGGTGACGATTCCGTAGGCGTCGTTTTCGCTGGTGCGCTCGACGATGACCGAGCGTACGCTCCGCGTGTCCATCAGGTTGATCAGTTCGCGCACCGACGCATAAGGGGAGATCATCGCAATCTCGTCCGCCGGCGTCATGATATCCCTCACTGTAATCAGTTTCATACCTCTTTCTCCTCTTTGAGTCTGTTGGCAAAGGCTTCAATCTGGTTGCTGGCGATCCCCGCGAGATGTTCGATGGGCAGCGACATGACGATCCCTTTGTTCTCCGTTTCAAGATGCAGTTCATTCTTGAGCGCCTTCATCACTTTGACGGAGGTCCGTTTCTCAAGAACGAAGAGCAGCACACTCTCGGCACGCTCATACGTCAGGCCGAAAAACGTCTTCTTTTCATTCAGGCCCGTACCCTTCCCGGTGAGACTCGTCACCCCGCCGGCACCGTTGGCCTTGGCGATATCGATCGCCTCCTCTTCCAGCGACTGTTCCACGATCGCTACCAATAATGCAAACCTCATTCAAACTCCTCCTTGTGTTGAGTTTTTGTGCGCCCGGCGCTGAGTTCCGTAATCACCCCGTAGGCCATGACGGTGATCATCGGGAAGAGCGACGCAAAGGCGATCAGCCCGAAGCCGTCAATGAGCGGGCTCCGCCCCTCGATGTTCGTCGCCAGGCCCAGGCCCAGCGCCGCGACCAGCGGCACGGTGACCGTTGATGTCGTCACCCCGCCGCTATCATAGGCGATCGGGATGATGTAGCGCGGCGCGAAATAGGTCAGGATGATGACGACGATGTAGCCCGCGATAATGTAATAGTGTATCGGGTCCCCCGCCACGATACGGTACGCCCCCAGAGCAATACCCACGGCCACCCCTGTGGCGACGGCGATCCGCAACACCATCTGCCGGATCTTCCCCGCGGAGATCTCCTCGACCTTGATCGCGATCGCCAGCAGCGCCGGTTCGGCCATGGTCGTCGAAAAGCCGATCAGAAAGGCGAACAGGTAGATCAGCAGCCGGTTATCCTGCTCCGTGAGCTGCAGCGCCATCGTCTCCCCAATGGGAAAGAGCCCCATCTCCAGCCCCACGATAAAAGCATACAGTCCGAGGATAACAAGCACGATACCGAAAACGATGCGGCGCAGGTAGGGCACCTGTTTTTTGATGATGGCGTACTGGAAAAAAAAGATCACGGCGAGGATCGGCATGACATCCTTGATGACATCGAAGAGCTCCAACAGCAGTGCCAGCGCCTGCTGACCTATCGTGCGGCTGTGTTCCACGTGCTCTGACACGCTCTGCGCCACGGCGGCGATCGCCTCGCCGTTGCCGGAGGCGTAGACGACGATCCCGTAGACCTGAACGAAGATCATCGGTGTCAGCGAGGCGAACGCGATCAGCCCGAAACCGTCGATGACCGGGTTCCGTCCGCGGATACTGCTTGCAAGCCCGACGCCGAGCGCCGCGACGAGCGGTACCGTCACCGTCGAGGTCGTCACCCCGCCGCTGTCGTAGGCAAGACCGACGATCTCCGGCGGGACAAAAAAGGTCAGCATCACGACAATGATATAGCCGGTGATGATATAGAAATGGATGGGATGGCCCGTCAGGATGCGGAAGGTGCCCAGGGCGATGGCGAAGCCGACCGAAAAGGCGACGGTCAGCCGCAGTACCAGGGCGTCGATCTTGCCGTTACTGATAACGGCGGCCTTATCCGCGATGGCAATCAACGCCGGTTCGGCAATGGTCGTCGAAAAACCGATCAGAAAGGCGAAGAGCAGCAGCCAGAATGCCGAACCCTTCCGTGCAAACTCCTGCGCGAGGTTCTCGCCGACGGGGAAGATACCGACTTCGAGCCCCTGAATAAAAAGCGCAAGCCCCACGGCGACGATGAAAAGCCCCGTCGCGACGGAGAGAAGATTGTCGGGCATTTGCTGCAGGATAAAGATCTGGAAAAAGGCGATGACGGCGATGATGGGGGCAAGGTCGCCGAAGGAGCCTCTGAGCATGATCCAAAAGAGTCTGAGTTGTTCCATTGGGATATTTTACGCATTTTTGTGATTGATGTCATGGCACGCTTCATGCAAAGGGGGGCAAATCGGAAAAGCGTTACAATTTCGGAAAAAAGGAGTCTGTATGAGTTCGAAAGTGACCATCTGGCACAACCCCCGCTGCGGCAAATCCCGCGATGCGCTGAAACTGTTGGAGGGCGAAGGGATCACCCCGGACATCGTCCGATACCTTGATGACACCCCCAGCGAAGAGGAACTCCGCAGCGTCTTGAAAATGCTCGGCATCGGCGCCCGCGACCTGATGCGCACGAAAGAGGCCGTCTACAAGGAGCTTGGCCTCAAAGAGGTCACCGACGAAGCTGCCCTGATCAAGGCCATGACAGAGCATCCGAAGCTCATAGAACGCCCCGTCGTCATCACGGATGGCAAAGCCGTCATCGGCCGTCCGCCGGAAAAAGTCATTGATTTGGTTAAAGGGTAAGGAAAATCGGCCGCCGGGCGGCCGCCGGGCGTCGTCTTAGAGGTTGTTATCTTTTTTATATTTGATGATCTCGGCGTACGCCTCGTCTTTGAGCAGCAGCTTCTCTTTTTTCAGCTTTTCGATCTCAACGTCGTCCATCGGGATCTGGCCGCTCTCACCCTTTTCAATCAGGTCGTCCAGCTCGTTGTGACGCTCGAAAATTTTCAGAAAATGCGCGTTAGCGCTTCCGTCTTCCTTCATCTTGGTGATGATTTCACGGTATTCGTGCAGCATATGTTGTCCTCGTCTTTTTTAGGACGCTGCTTCCACGTCCCATAAACACCACTATAGCGTATTACTGTAAAATCCGGGGTAAAGTAATCCCCTCCTGGCCCTGGTATTTTCCGCCCTTGTCGCCGTAACTCGTTTCGCACATTTCGTCCCCCTGGAGGAAAAGAACCTGGGCGATCCCCTCGTTGGCATAGATCTTCGCCGGCAGCGGCGTGGTGTTGGAAATCTCGATCGTAATATGGCCTTCGAATTCCGGTTCGAACGGCGTCACGTTGACAATGATCCCGCAGCGCGCGTAGGTGGACTTTCCGAGACAGATCGCCAGCACGTCGCGGGGGATTTTGAAATACTCCACGGTCCGCGCTAGCGCAAAAGAGTTCGGCGGAACGATACAGATATCGCCTTTGAAATCCACGACGTTGGCATCGTCAAAATGTTTCGGGTCGACCACGGTGGAGTTGAGGTTCGTAAAGATCTTGAACTCGTCGCTGACGCGGATGTCATACCCGTAGGAGCTCAGACCGTAACTGACAACGCCCTTGCCTACCTGATCCTCGCAAAAAGGCGTAATCATGGCGTGTTCAAGCGCCTGTTCCCTGATCCAGCTGTCCGCCTTCAGTCCCATAAAAATCCTTCCCTGCCGCGGGGCGTTTCCCGGGCGGCTTAAATTAAGTTGTGCTATTATATCGCATTAAAATTTAGGCGGCCCCGATGCGGAAAACCAAGGGTTTTCACCCATTTCCGGGGCCCCCAGGAGCGTTTTGACATGGATATGAGACAGATCAAGGCATTGATGCAGGAATTTGACGAGAGCGGGCTTTCCAAACTGAAGATCACCAAAGAGGGATTCGAGATGGAACTGGAAAAAGTTATCGGAGCCGTCGCGGCACCGGTCGCCGCCCCTGCACCGGTCGCAGTACCGGCAGCTGCCCCCGCAGCCGCACCGGTCGCTGCTGCGGCGCCGGCCCCTTCTGTCAGCGGTGACGAGATCCTCTCCCCGATGGTCGGTACCTACTATGCAGCACCGTCGCCGGATTCCGCCCCGTTCGTCAAAGTCGGCGACACCGTGAAAAAAGGCCAGGTCATCGCCATCCTCGAAGCGATGAAGATCATGAACGAGCTCGAGGCAGAATTCGACTGTAAGGTCCTTGACGTCCTCGTCTCCGACGGCCAGGCGGTCGAATACGATATGCCGCTCTTCGTGGTAGAGAAGCTCTAATGGCAGAGATCAAGCGTATCCTGGTCGCGAACCGCGGCGAGATCGCCCTGCGTGCCATCCGTACCATCAAAGAAATGGGCAAGGAAGCCGTCGCCGTCTACTCCAAAGGGGACAAAGGTGCCGCCTACCTTGAACTGGCCGACGCCGCCATCTGTATCGGTGAAGCGCCGAGCAGCGCCAGCTATCTGCATATCCCCGCCATCATCTCCGCCGCGGAAGTGAGCGGTTGCGATGCCATCTTCCCCGGCTACGGCTTTCTGAGCGAGAACCAGCACTTCGTCGAGATCTGTGCGCACCACGGCATCAAGTTCATCGGGCCGACGCCGGAAGTCATGGTGCTGATGTCGGACAAGTCCAAAGCCAAAGACGTCATGATCGCCGCGGGCGTCCCGGTCGTCCCGGGCAGCGACGGCGCCATCACCGATATCGACGATGCGAAAAAGCGCGCCCGCGAAGTCGGCTACCCGGTCATCCTCAAAGCCGCCCAGGGCGGCGGCGGACGCGGGATGCGCGTCGTCGAGGATGAGAGCTACCTTGAAAACGCTTTCCTGGCGGCGGAGTCCGAAGCGGTCACTGCGTTCGGCGACGGCACGATCTACATGGAGAAGTTCATCCTGAACCCGCGCCACATCGAGGTGCAGATCATGGCGGACAGCCACGGCAACGTCATCCATGTCGGCGAACGCGACTGCTCCATGCAGCGCCGCCACCAGAAGCTGATCGAGGAGTCCCCGGCCGTCGCCCTGACGCCGGAAGTCCGCGAACGCCTCCATGCCGCTGCCGTCCGCGCCACGGAGTACATCAACTACGAAGGCGCCGGTACATTCGAGTTCCTGCTCGATGCGAACCTGGATTTCTACTTCATGGAGATGAACACCCGTCTGCAAGTCGAGCACACTGTCTCCGAAGAGGTGAGCGGCCTTGACCTCATCGAACTGATGATCCGCGTCGCCGAGGGGGAAACACTCCCCAAACAAGAGGAGATCAAGCTCAAAGGCCATGCGATCGAGTGCCGCATCACGGCAGAAGACCCGGTCAAGTTCCTCCCGAGC
The DNA here is from genome assembly GCF_021044585.1 of Sulfurimonas sp. HSL-3221. Taxonomy (GTDB): domain Bacteria; phylum Campylobacterota; class Campylobacteria; order Campylobacterales; family Sulfurimonadaceae; genus Thiomicrolovo; species Thiomicrolovo sulfuroxydans. Next base: position 2,411,253 of record NZ_CP087998.1, read on the forward strand.
CCGGGCAAGATCCAGGAGTGGATCGCCCCGGGCGGTATCGGCGTGCGTATCGACACCCATGCCCACGCGGGCTACATCGTCCCGCCGACCTACGACTCCATGATCGGGAAGCTGATCGTTTACGGCCGTGACCGCGAACATGCGATCAAACGCATGCACCGGGCGCTCAGTGAATTCACCATCAACGGTATCCGCACGACGATCCCTTTCCATATCAAAATGATGGAGAACGACGACTTCATCTCCAACAACTTCGATACGAAGTACCTCGAGAACTACAAGGGGTGACATTGTCACCCCGATACTCCCCTTAAACACCTCACATTTTGCTTTTTTTGGCTCTCTATATATAGAAGCATAGTATCGCCGGCCGTTTACACACCCGACAACCCTCTCGCCTTTCCAACAAATTGCGTAAAAATCGAAAATAATGTGATAGTAATTTCAGGTTCGCAAGGAGAGATTTTCGGAAAACGAATGTAATATAACAGTTTTATCACAACTTTTATGCCGAAAAATAGGAATAAAGCCATAAAAATTAAGCTTATATTTTTTAAAAACATTTTAAAACGAAATAGAATTTTTTTCTGATTAATATTAAAAGTTCTTATATTGTACTATAATCATACTTATATTTCGCATCAGGAAATTTACATGAAAACGAAACCGAGTACATCCCTTCTTAGTTTCTCTGCACTGCTTCTGCTTGCAGGGTCCACCAGTGTTTTGGCCGCTTCTAAAACCAATTCATTTATCGTCTCGGCGAACGTACCCGCTGTGTGCAACTTTAATAGTGTCAACGATCTCAGCTTCGGTGATTACGATCCCAACACAGGAACAGGGCTGAGCGCCGAATCAACTTTCAATATCCGCTGTACAAAAAATACAGACTACACGCTTGCACTGGATGCGGGTGGCAACTCCGACAGAACCATGAGCGGCTCGGCAACCAACACCGACACGTTGGCGTATGAGCTTTATCAGGACGCTGCACACTCACAGGTATGGGATGCGACGAACACTGTCACCGGCACCGCCACCGGGTTCGCATCAGACATCACTCAAACAGTTTATGGCAATATTCCTTCTAGTCAGGATGTCCTGCCGGACAGCTACACCGACACGGTGACCATTACCGTCAGTTACTAAATCATCAAGGAGTGGGCGAGAGTGAGTAGAGCGTTGCTTGCAGCATTGCTGATCGGCTATACCAGCCTGTGGGCAGGCTTCCAGGTCTACCCCATACGGGTTTATCTTGATCCGGAGACGCCGGTGGCAACGGTCAAAGTCACGAACCAATCCGAGGAGAAGCGCTCTTTCGAAGTGGAAACGATGCGCTGGACCCAGGATGCCAACGGCAGCGACCGCTACGACAAAGACGCCTCGCTTCTGGCGGTGCCCCTTCTCTTTACACTGGAGGGGAAGGCATCCCAAACGGTACGCATTACCGATCTCTCGCCCAGCGGGAAAAAAGCGCAATCGGCCTACCGCCTCTTTATCAGCGAACTCCCCGCGAAGCACGCCGAAGAAACGGGGGGGCTGCATATGCTTTTTCGCGTTGCCATCCCCGTCTTTATCACGACCGCCGCTTCGACGGAAACGCTCCTCACCCTTGACACCATCGAGAAATCACCGACAACGTTCAACTGCTGGCTTCGCAACGACTCATCGCATTTTGTCCGAATCAGCAAGCTCTATCTTGTGACAGCAAAAGGGGAGCACGGCGTGCAGGTTGAACCGGCAAAATATCTGCTCCCCGGCAGCAAGGCCTCCTTCAACTTTACGCTCGATCCGGGGTTCACCCCATCAGCGCTGCACATTTTCCTAGAAGACGGGCAGCGGATTGAACTGGCTATCTAGACCGCTTCCACTCCTATTTTTTCACGCGCTTCTGCTGGCCCAGTCCGACTACCACCGGACTATCATGGACATCGAACTCAACGGCGTGTTGCACGGGAACGTCATCCTGTTTCAGTCCACCGAGGGGCTTTGCCTCCCGATGGAGGCCTTCCCGGAGCTCTCAACCCCGTCGCTTCCCCAAAAAAACGTCCGCACGATTGACGGTGTCTCCTGTCTCGCCGTCGATACCCTTGAGGGTGGACATACCCGCCTAGACGAGCTGAGCATGCGTGCCCTTGTGACGCTCCCGACGCAGCTGCTCAAAACGCAGACCCTGTCCGGCGAGCATGAACAGCTTCCGGACGTCATGTCCTCAACGGGGTTCTATACGAACTACAATCTCTTTTATCAGCGCGAACCCGACACCTACAGCTACAGCAGCAGCGCCGACGCCCACCTCTTTTCCCCCTACGGGGTCCTGAGCAGCGGCTACTCCTATTTCGGCAGCGATACGGAGGAGAGAGGGGTACGCCTCGATACGCTTTATGTCCTGGACCTTCCCGAGACCATCCAGTCACTCCGGGTCGGCGACGTCATCGGTGCGCGCACGGAGTGGTCCGGCGGCCTCCGGATAGGCGGGATCCAGTTGGCACGGAACTTTTCAACACGCCCCGACATGCTGACGATGCCGCTGCCAAGCTACACCTCCTCGGCCACCCTCCCCTCCGCTGTCGACGCCTACGTCAACGGGAACAAGATCTTTCAAGAGAACGTCACGCCCGGTCCGTTTGAGATCACGGCCCTTCCGACGATCAACGGCCAGGGGGAGCTGACCGTCGTGCTCAAAGACATTACCGGGGTGCAGCGGAGTATGACCATCCCCTTCTACAGCGACACGAGGCTGCTGCGCAAAGGGCTGAGCGACTACGCCTTCGAAGCCGGATACCTACGCTACAACTACGGTATCAAAGATTTCGACTACCGCGACTTCGTCACCAGCGGAAGCTACCGCTTCGGAATGACGGACCGTCTGACGACGGAGGCGAACGCTCTGACCTTCAACGAACGGGCCGGCCGCATGGGAGCGGGTGCGAGCTATCTGCTCTTTGATGCGTTCACGCTAGACGCCGCGGTCGCCGCGTCGATCGACGAGGGCCAAAAAGGGTATTTGGCCAAAACCGGCATCAGCCGCCGCACGCAGCGCTACTCCTTCTCGGCACAGTCGCAATGGGCGACGGAGGCCTTTCTCCAGCCGGGCATTCTCGGGAATCCGCTCCGACAGCAGACCCTTCTGTTCGCCGGCTACAACACCCCCGCTTTGGGAAGTTTCTCCGCAAGCTATGTCTACCAGAAATACAGCGCCGAGCCCGCGTCGGAAACCGCGTCGCTCAGCTATTCGAAAACCCTCTATCGGCGCCTCTTTTTAAACCTGATGGTGTCGCATACGATCGCGCCCCATGCCGACACCAGCGGACAGCTCCTTTTAAGCCTGCCGCTGGGAGAGCGCACCACCCTCTCCAATACGGACTTCGTCTCCAAGGAGAGTTCGGAGGTCCGGGTAAGTCTGCAGCAGAACCCGCCGACGTCCGATGGGTTTGGCTATACCCTGAGCGCTGCGCGCAACACCGCCTACGAGCATCCGTGGTACGGGGAAGCGCGCGGCAGCTATCAAAACCGCTATGCGCGTTTCGGGGCCGGCGTCGCTTCGGTCAACAACAAAACAGCGTATAGGGCAAGTGCAGAGGGCTCTTTCTCCTACATGGAGGGGCATCTGCATTTCAACCGGTCAACCGACGCGGCATTCGGTGCGGTCAACGTGGGCAGTGTCAAAGGTGTCCGCGTCTATTACCGCAACCTTCTGGTCGGAGAGACCGACGAGGACGGTTACCTCTTCATCCCGTCGCTGCTGCCTTATCAGCGCAACAAAATCACCGTTGACCCCCGAGACATCCCCTTTGATTACAGCCTGGGCAGAAACGAGATCCACCTTACCCCCTATCTGCACAGCGGTGTCAGCTACGCTTTCGACGTCAAAAAAGTGGAGTCGGTCATCCTGCATCTCTTCCGCGCCGGGGGCAAGGCAGTTCCCGTCGGTTCCGAGTGGGTGCTTGACGACGGTGCGACAGGCATCGTCGGCCAGGCGGGTCTGATCTATTTTGAATCGCTTCCGAGGGGGGAGCACACGCTTCGCATCACAAGCGAACAGGAACCCTGCCGGCTGCGCTTCCGTTTTGACGGGGCCCTGCCAAATACGCTACTATCTAATCTTGGAGAATTCACATGCGACGAAGACAACTGAACCCGCTTGGACCCATCATCGCGGCCGCCCTCGTATTGACGACCTCTGCCGCGGCCGCCACCTGTTCCGTGAGCTCGACGGGATTGGCGTTCGGATCGTACAACCCCTTCGACCTCGCCAGCGTCACAACGACCGGGACGATCACGATACAGTGTACGACGCTCAAACTCAACGACCGCGTCCAGGCAACGCTGCTGCTCTCAACGGGCAGCAGCAACAGCTACAGCGCAAGAACGATGCAGAACGACGCCGCGGAGACCCTCGCCTACAATATCTATACGAGCAGTAACTATGCTTTGGTCTGGGGAGATGGAAATAGCGGTACGGAAGTCGTCAGCGACAAATTTTTCGCAAAACTTCTCGCACCCGCCACAAAAAATTACACCATGTACGCGCGCATTCCTGCCGGGCAGGATGCCGGTGTCGGCACGTACCAGGACGTCATTACCGTCACGGTCGAATATTAGCCTCAGGGATTCGGCAGGCGGATAACGGTGATCTCGGCGTTCAGGCGGGCACGGTTGAAATAGTCTTTGAGCGTCTGTTCCCGTGCATCGGCCATCATCTCCTCTTGCACCTGCATCTTCACCGTCTCAAACGGCTGCATGACCGGGAGACTTTTGTTGCGGATATAAAATGAAACGAACCCCCCTTTCGGGTCGGAAAGCATCGGTGTGTACGCGCCGATCTCCGTTTTGATCAGCAGGGCGGCGAGCTGAGGCTCGATCTTGGCATAAGGCAGTGAAGCCTCCTGCATCGTTACCTCGGGAAGCATCAGCATCGGGTTGTCCATCTTGCGCTTCAACGCCCCCTGCGCCGACGCGTGGTAGACCGTGACGTCAAAGGTTTCGGGGTGGGAGAATTTCTCCGAGTGCAGGCGGTAATATTCGCGCATCTCCTCGTCACCCGGCTCCTCCATATTCGCCATTGCGACGGCGCTGTAGAGCTTCTGGGTCAGCATCGACTGTTTGAGCTTCGCTTCGAAAGCACTGCGGCTGAGATGTTCACTCTTCCAGACCGCGTCAAAGAGCTGCGCCGTCGTCATGTTGTTCTGCCCTGCGATCTGCTTGATCCGCTCCTGCAGCTCCGTCTCGCTGACGCTGAGATCACGCTGCGCGATCTCCTGGCTTTCCAGCTTCTCACGGATCAAGGCATCGACGGCCTGTGCCTGCGTCATCCCGCCCTCCTGCATCTTCTGCGTGATGGCGTAGAGGGTGATCGGTTCCTCCTTGACGAGGATGGCGACACCGTCGACCATCCGTGCATATAACGCTACGGTAAAAAGTATGAAAAGCAGTACTGTTTTTTGCAAAGAGATCTCCTGATTGAAAGGCACCATTTTACCCGTTTTTGTTGAATGGACGCTCTTGGGGCTCTGATGTCGCTGCGGATGCCCCCTCTTCCCGCATCGCCCCGGCCGATCGCAAAAAGCCGTGAAAGCCCTCAAGGTTCCACGCTTTTCCTACCTCCAAACCGTAATGAGTTATAATGGCGCCAAAAAAAGGCTTGCTTACCATGGTTGTCACCCGCTTCGCCCCCAGTCCGACCGGATACCTGCATATCGGGGGGCTGCGTACCGCGCTCTTCTCCTGGCTCTGGGCCCGCCGCAACGGCGGGAAATTCGTTCTGCGCATCGAGGACACCGACCAAAGCCGCAACAACGAGGCTGCGGCCCAGGCGATCGTCGATGCTTTCGAATGGATCGGCCTCGAACATGACGGCGAGATCCTCTACCAGTCCCAGCGTATGGGTGTCTACCAGATGTATATCGAGCAGCTCCTCCAAGAGGGCAAGGCCTACAAATGCTACATGAGCAAAGAGGAACTTGACGCCCTGCGCGAAGCACAGCAAGCACGCAAGGAACGCCCTCGCTATGACGGACGATACCGCGACTTTACCGGCACACCGCCCGAAGGCGTCGATCCCGTCATCCGTATCAAGGCCCCGACGGAAGGGACTATCACCGTCTATGACGGCATCAAGGGCGAGGTTACCTTCAACGTCGACGACATCCTCGACGACTTCATCATCGCCCGCGCCGACGGATCGCCTACCTACAACTTCGTCGTCGCCGTCGACGACGCGCTCATGGGCATCAACGAGGTCATCCGCGGGGACGACCACTTCTCCAACACGCCGAAGCAGCTCATCGTCTACGAAGCCCTGGGCTTCAAAGCCCCCGCCTTCTACCATGTCCCGATGATCCACAACAGCGAAGGCAAGAAACTCTCCAAGCGCGACGGCGCAACGGACGTGATGGAGTACAAACGCCTCGGCTACCGGCCTGAAGCCCTGCTCAACTTCCTTGTGCGCCTTGGGTGGAGCCACGGCGACCAGGAGATCTTCTCTATGGAGGAGATGAAAAAACTCTTCGATCCGAATACGATCAACAAGTCGGCCTCCATCTACAACACCGAGAAACTCGACTGGCTCAACGCCCACTACATCAAGAACCTCGCCAACGATGCGCTGGCCCACGAGCTGCTCCCCTTCGGCGTCGATCTGAAGGCCCATGACAAAAAAGAGATCCTGCTCGACGCGCTCAAAGAGCGCGCCAAGACCCTGGTCGAACTCGCTGAAATGGTCAAAGAGGTCCTGACCGCACCGACGGCCTACGACGAGAAAGCCTTCAAGAAAGCGGTCAAGCCCGACTCGAAAGCCGTCCTGGAAGCCTTTGCCGCCAAAGTCGAAGCCACGTCCGAACTTCACCTCCCGACCGATTACCACGCCCTGATGGAAACGGTCGTTTCCGAGATGGAGATCGGCTTCGGCAAGATCGGGATGCCGCTGCGCCTGGCGCTGATGGGCAAACTCTCCGGCCCCGGTGTCGACACCATCATGGCGTCCATCGGCCGCGAAGAGACGCTCACCCGCATCGCCGGACTGACCGCCCAACTCAACTAAAGGGAGCTACCATGGCCACCCCTCTTACCAACGAAGAGGCCCTCGCCTACCACGCCGAACCCACCCCCGGCAAACTCGCCATCGGCGTGACGAAATCCTTTAAAAGCCAGCACGACCTCTCCCTGGCCTACACGCCCGGGGTCGCCGTCCCCTGTCTCGCCATCGAAAAGAATCCCGAGGATGCCTACCGCTATACGGCCAAGGCGAACCTGATCGGGGTCGTCTCCAACGGTACCGCGGTCCTCGGTCTGGGCGATATCGGCGCGCAGGCCTCCAAGCCTGTCATGGAGGGCAAAGCGGTCCTCTTCAAGAAGTTCAGCGACCTCGACGCCTTCGACATCGAAGTCGATACGAAGGATATCGAGCGCTTCTGCAGCGTCGTCGAGGCGATCGCCCCCACCTTCGGGGGGATCAACCTCGAGGATATCAAGGCGCCTGAGTGCTTTGAGATCGAAAAACGCCTTGCCGCCCGCCTCGACATCCCCGTGATGCACGACGACCAGCACGGGACCGCCGTCATCAGCGCCGCGGGCATCATGAACGCCTGCCGCCTGACGGGACGCGACATCAAAAGCCTGCGTATCGTCATCGTCGGGGCCGGGGCCGCCGCCATCAGCTGCGCCCGCCTCTACCGCTACCTGGGCGTGGAGAACATCATCCTGATCGACTCCAAGGGCGTCGTGCATACGGGACGCAGCGACCTCAATGTCTACAAAACGGAGTTCGCCATCAAAGTCCCCGTCAGCCAAAGCGACGCCTTCGACGGGGCCCACGTCGTCGTCGGCCTTTCGCGCCCGGGCACCTTCACCACCGAAGACGTCATGCGCATGGCCGAAAACCCGGTGGTCTTTACCCTCGCCAACCCTACCCCGGAGATCATGCCGGAGCTGGTCCGCGAGGCCCGTCCCGATGCCATCGTCGCCACCGGGCGCAGCGACTTTCCCAACCAGGTCAACAACGTCCTGGGCTTCCCCTTTATCTTCCGCGGGGCCGTCGACGTACGCGCCAAAGCGATCAATACGGAGATGAAGATCGCCGCCGCCGAGGCCCTGGCGCGCCTGGCCCGCACGGAGGTCCCCGCCTACCTGAACGAACTCTACGGCACCGAACTCGCCTTCGGCCGCGACTACCTCATCCCCAAACCCTTCGACAAACGCCTGATCGTCGAAATCTCCAGCGCCGTCGCCGCGGCGGCGATCCATACGGGCGTCGCCCGCGCGGCAGACTTCGATATCGAGGCCTACCGCAAGGCGCTCGCCGAGCGCATCTGCGTCGACTGCCAGCCCGAATAGGCGCTAGATCACCGAGGTCATCAGCAGATTGACCAGGAGGGTAACGTCCCGGAGCGAAGGCTTCGGATTCGCCTCCAGCGCCGTGATCGACTCGAGGATATCGGCGAACGCTTCCTGGTCGTTGGCCAGGAAATTCTCGAACGCCTCCATCGGCGGTTCGTTGATGCGCTGAAAGGCCAGAATCCGGTTCGTATAGTGGACGGCGATGTACTCCACGAACTGCAGCAGCTGCCGCCGCAGATTGAGATCCCGTTCGTCTTTGAGGTCAAACGCGTTGAGGATATTGATGATCCGCAGAATCGCGAAACGCTCGATGACAAGGTAGAAGAGCGTTGCGACGTCACTGAAAGAGTGTTTGCTCTGCTCTTTGGTAATGATGACCGCGACCGCGAAACGCAGATACTCCAGCACGTCGAAGAAGCGGTTGAAAGTATCGTCCCCTTCGATCAGCATCCGCGGCTGCTTCGGTTTGATCTTCGAGAGCATCTCGAAGAGCTCCTCTTTGTGCTCGATGAAGTGGAGGCTGTCGATCGATTCGACGTCGACGTACTTGACCATCCAGCGCGTGGCAAAATTGAGCACGTGCTCGATCTGGTCCAGCAGGGCGTACTGCTGGCGCACCGGCATCGTATAATCCGAACGGAAGATCGTGTGGCGGATGTCGTTCGCCCCGAAGAGGGCGTTGCAGATCAGGTAGGCGCGGATTTTCATCAGGAAACGCGCCTTCCCCAGCCGCCGGTAATCCCGCACGAAAGAGACGCCCTGGTCGTTGATCACCATATCGGCGATCATCGTCGCGATGATCTGAGGGCGCAGCGGGTGGTGGCGGATCTCCTCTTCATAGGCGCTGACAAAGGCCTTGGGGAAATATTTGTATAAAAAGCGCTGGGCGAACTGCTCATCGATCAGCGGCGTGTCGATGATCAGCTGCTTGATGAAAATCTTCGCGTAGGAGAGCAGCGAGCCGAGGATCGGACGTACGATCCCCCCGTCCTCCGCGGAGAGCACTTCGAAAATATTCTCTTTTTTCGGGATATAGAAGTCGCGGCGGTTGAAGACCGGGTTCTCCTCGGCGATCACGTCGATGGCCTCCTGGAAATCCTCCAGGTACATCCGGCTCAGCTGCTCGTCGCGCGAGATCGTCAGCGCCTGGCGGTAGCAGCTCCAGAGTACGCTGTTCTCCACCTGCTCGCTGTGGCGCCCGAGTACTTCCGCACGGCTCTGCTGGTCCAGCAGTCCTTTTCGGCTCAGCGACTCCAGCAGGATCTTGATATTGACCTCGTGGTCGGAGGTGTCGACCCCGCCGGCGTTGTCGATGCCGTCGAGGTTGATCTTCCCGCCGCCCAGGGCGTATTCGATGCGGGCGCGCTGGGTAAACCCGAGGTTCCCCCCTTCGCAGACGGCGAAACAGCGCAGCTGCGCGGCATTGACCCGCACCGATTCGTTCTGCTTGTCCCCCAGCTCCAGGTCGCTCTCCTCCGAGTGCTTCACGTAGGTACCGACCCCGCCGTTAAAGAGCAGATCGACTTTCATGCACAGCAGCGCCCGGGCCAGCTCCTCCCCGCTCATGTAGCGTGCCTGGGTCTGGAGCATCCGCCGGATCTCGTCGCTGAGCGCGATCGCCTTCTCGCTGCGTTCCCAGACCCCGCCGCCGCTGGAGATCAGCTCCTTCTTGTATGCCCCCCAGCTGCCGTCTTTGGCGGCAAAGAGCCGCTTACGCTCCTCGAACGCCTCCTGCGGCGAGGGGTTGGGGTCGACGAAAATCTCCCGGTGGGAGATCGCGCCGAGCAGTTTGAACGCCCGGGAAAGCAGCACCCCGTTCCCGAAAACATCGCCGTTCATCGACCCGATGCCGACGACGCTGATGGGATCGTTATAGAGGTCGATGCCGCGTTCAAGGAAGAAGCGCTGCGTCGAACGCATCGCCCCTTTGGCCGTGATGCCGATCGCTTTGTGGTCGTATCCGTTGCTCCCTCCGCTGGCAAAGGCGTCCCCGAGCCAGAAACCCCGTTTCAATGCGATGGCATTGGCCGTGTCGCTCATCGCCGCCGTCCCCTTGTCCGCCGCGACGACGAAGTAGCTGTCCTCCCCGTCATAGGCCACGATACGCTCGTCATGCACAGTCTCGCCCTCTTCAACGTTATCGACCAGGTCCAGCAGGTTCTCGATAAAGGCGCTGTAAATATCCGTGAAGAGCACCTTCGTGATCTCGCTGCGCGGCTTGTCAATGACGAAGCCGCCTTTCGCCCCGTCGGGGATAATAATAGCGTTTTTGCCCTCCTGGGTCACCATCAAGGAGCGCACCTCGGTGCGGTAGTCGTCGTAGCGCTCGCTCCAGCGCAGCCCCCCGCGGCTGATCCTGCCCATGCGCAGGTGCAGGCCCCTGAAATCCTTGTGGTAGACGAAGGCTTCGATGCGCGGCTGGATCCCGCGCAGGTGTTCGGCGAACTTCGTCATATCGAGCTTGAACGCGATCGCCTCGCGCTCCAGGTAGTAGTTGGTCCTGCTCATGGCGCCGAGCATCGCGAAAAGCAGTTTAAGGATCCGGTCGTCCATAATGTCGGGGACCGCCTTGATCGCCTCCGCGACGATCCCCTCTATTTCCGTACTTTTCTGGGTCCGCGTTTTGACCTCCGGGTTGAAGCGCGCGGCAAAATAGTGCAGCAGCATGGCCGACAGTTCATCGTGCCGGGTCACCGTATGCAAAATCGTGTCAAAGTTGATCGACGGCACCGCCTGGTTGATGTACTCGATAAAGGCCCGCAGCAGCGTCACCTGGCGCAGGCTCAGGTTCTGCTTGTAGACCAGTGAATAGATCCGGCAGCTGCTGAACGTCCGCCCCAGCAGCGAATCGGTGATGACCGACTCGATATTCGTTTTGGCCCGGGCGAAGGCCTCCGTATCGTCCACCTGAAGATTGAAGCGGCAGATGTGGACCGCCTTTCCGTCCGGTTCGACCGTATAGGTCACTTCATCCACCACCACGAAGGCGAAGTCATGCAGGATCGGCGTAATGTCGGAGAGCAGCAGCTGCTCCCGGGAATAGAGCCGGACGGCGGCCTTCCCTTCGGCAAGCGTGATCTGGGTGACGATGGGCGTCTGCCGCAGCGCCGTCAGCAGCTCCTCACCGATCTCCAGGTCCTGGGGATTTAGCAGCTGCGAACAGACCGCGCCGAGCTGGCTTTCCGGGCTCATATTAACTCCTTGAAATAGATGTCGACTCCTCCGGTGCCGCTGCCGGACGCCCGAAATGGTACCCCTGCCCGTACCCGACTCCCATCCTGCGCAGCACGGCGATGGTCTCCTCGTTCTCGACGAATTCCGCGACGATCTCGAATCCGAGCTGCTTAGCGAAACGGACGATGGTCCTGACGGTACGCTGGGTCATCTCGTCGTCGACGACCTTCGTGATCAGTGAACCGTCGATCTTCAGGATATCGATATCCAGCTCCATCAGGTAGGCAAAGTTGGAGTACCCGATGCCAAAATCGTCGATGGCGATCCGGCAGCCGTAGGCCTTGACCTGCTTGATGAACGTCTTGACCGCTTCAAGGTCGTCAAGCTCTTCGCTCTCCAGCAGTTCGATATCCAGGCGGCCGGCGCGCTCTTTATAGGTCTCCAGCAATGAGAGCAGCATGGAGACCATCTTTTCATCAGCCAGGTCGCGCATCCCGAGGTTGATGGAGAAGCGGGTATCGTACCCCTCCATCGCCTCGAAGACCTTATGGACCATCACTTCGGTGATCCGGCGGTAGTAGGGGGTCTGCATCGCCGTTTCCAAGAAGGCCGCCGGGCCGCTGACGCTGCCGTCGCTCCCCACCATCCGCACCAGGGCTTCATACTTGGCAACCTCGCCGCTTTGCAGCTGCACGATGGGTTGAAACCACGGTACGATGGCATCGCGGTCGAGGGCTCTTTTGAGCTCATGGGCCGTGGCGATGTTCCTGGCTGCCTGTTCTTTAAGGTGCAGCTCCTCCGAGAAAAACAGCACACCCTCGCTGTGGCGTGCTTTGTCGTACTTGAGGATCAGGTCCGCATTCTCCAGCAGCGGCGCTACGCCGTTAACCGCGACGGAAACGGTCAGGTAGACCTCGATATCGTCCACGAAAAAGGTGTAGCCTTCGATGCTTTTTTTCAGCATACGGCCCATCTGCCGCGCGCGATCGGCATCTATTCCCTGGAGCACTACGCCGAATTCATCCCCTCCAAGACGGAAGTAGTAGGGGTGGAACGGCTCCAAAACCGGCTGGCGGATCAGCAGGGCGATCTCCTTGAGAATCGCATTGCCGGCAGCGCTGCCGTAAAAATCGTTGACGTGCTTGAAGCGGTCCAGGTTGAGCAGCAGAAGGTAAGGCGCTTCGAACTGCTCCTGGAGCTGTTCGAAACGGCTGCGGCTGAGCAGCTCGGTCAGCTGGTCATGACTGATCGCATGGCGCAGCTCCCCCTCGAGTTCCCGCAAACGGCGGTTCTCGTTCCCGGCGCGGATCAGCAGGCCCATGACCAGGACCAGGGCCGTCAGGAAGAGCGCTGCCAGAATGACAACGAAACGGTCGAGCATCTCGTAATCCCGTTTCGCCTCGTCAAGGAAGTTCGTCTCCAGCTCCACGATCCGCTGATCGAGGTTGAAGGTCTCGATCCGGTTCACGTTCTGCACAAATCCCGGATAGTTTGCGGCGATGTAATGCACGTGAAGCATGAAACTTCGGATCAGGGCCGCCTGCGCCTTTGACATGCCTGAGAGCTCGCCCAGCGGTTCCACCTCCCGGTTCAGGTCATGCAGGAATGTCGCATCAAAAAGGATCCGGGCCTGGGAGACCTCCGCGATGACGGAGAGGATCCGGGCATAGGTCATGGGATCGTTTTCGAACATCTTCACCTTGTCCGCCGAAAGCGATGTGATGTAGACGAAGGAGTTCTTGATCCCCGCATTGAGCATCATAAAATCGTCGAGCATCGACTCGTACCGGTTCAACGCTTCGCCGAGGCGCACCAGGGAGCGGTGGCTCCGCCTGTAGGCACTGCGCTCAAGAAACGCATTCTTCCGCAGCGCCTCGTATTCATCCTTCAGCGTATTAAGATCGCCCGTGATTTCGTCCTGGTTGGAGTAGGCAAAGAGCGAACTGCGCAGAATCTCGTAATTGAGGCGGTGGTAGTTACGGTCGATCGTATGGAAATGGCCGCGGACCTCCCGGAAGTTGTACTCGACATGGCGCTGCGACAGGTAAAAATAGAGCAGGAGCGAAAACGACCCCACCCCGGCCGCCAGTGCCAGGAAGGGCTTCCAGCCGATCTGCCGGAGCCGTGCGCTCATCGGAGCACTTCCGGACGCTCGCCGGTCAGCGTTTTGAGGAACGCCACGATTGCCCGGACGTCCTTGTCGCTCAATTCGACCCCCAGGTTATGGTAGCTCATCTTCTGGACTGCGTCGGTCAGGGTCTTGGAGGAAGCGTCGTGGAAATAGGGTGCCGTCAGGGCGATGTTGCGCAGGGTCGGGACCTTGTAGACATTCATATGGCGGCGTTTATTCGTCACGGCATGCAGGTCCGGTGCCGCTTCGTCGTGCTCATAGGGGACAAAAAGGCCCATCTTCTGGAAGGAGTTCCCCCCGATGTTGACCCCGTTATGGCAGGTAATGCAGCCGTAAGCCTTGAACCGCTGGTACCCCTCCAGCTCCAGCGGGGAAAGGGTTGTTTCCCCCCGCAAAAAGCGGTCGAAAGGGCTGTCGGGCGTCACCAGCGCCTTTTCAAACTCCACGATCGCCTCGATCGCCTGCTCATAGGTGATCTCTCCTTCGCCGTAAACGGCGGCAAAGGCTTTGACATAATCGGGATCCGCATTGAGGCGCTGCGCAATCATGGTGCTCTGCATCCCCATCTCGACGGGGTTGTGGATCGGGCCACTGGCCTGCTCCATGAGCGACGCCGCGCGACCGTTCCAGAACTGCTTGAAGTTGTAGCGGGCGTTATACACGGTCGGTGACTGGACGCTGCCCGTTTTCCCCCCGACCCCGATGGAGACCGGGCGGGGATCCGCACCGCCGTAATCGAAACTGTGGCAGGTGGCGCAGGCCACCGTCTTGTCGCTGGAGAGCAGGGTATCGCTGAAGAGCTGCCGTCCCAGGGCCGCCTTGGCGTGATCGTACACCACACTCCTGGGCAGAGGCTTAATGGGTTCCTGCCCCATCGCGAGGGACGAAAAGGCCGATAATACGATCGCTGCGAGCCAATATTTCATTAGATCGAGTATAGCATAAGCGCGCCCCGCTTTTTCAAACGGAAAGCGCGATCAGCGCGCCTGCTCGGCGAGGCGCCAGAAAAGGCGGAGGCTGCGGAGGGAACGGTGGTCCATACGGTAGTGGATCCCCTCCAGGTAAGCGAGGATATCCTGCGGCCGGACACCGGTACGCGCGGCAGCGCGTTTGAGCAGGTACTGCGGGATCTTCTGGGGACGGCGGGCAAATGCATCGGCGAGCCGCCGCATCTGTTTTTCGTTCGCCTGGTACGACAACAGTCCGAAAACAAAAGGGAGACCGTAGCGCTTGTGCCACTCTTCGGCCAGGTCCAGCGCCTCGACCCCCTCCAGGTAGGCCCGCAATGCGGGATCGCCGATGATGACCCTCCCCTCAAGCCCCAGTACCCTGGTCAGGGCGTTGGAGGTCTCCGAGGCCGTATCTGTCTGGGGGCTTTCGGAGGGGATCAACAGGACGCTCTGCACGGGGCCGTCGGCGATGATCCCGAGGTTCAGATGTTTTTGCCCCTTGGCCCGGATACTGGAGATGAACGCGGCATCGATCTTGCGCGCCCGGTAGGCACGGTTGATAGCAGAGGGCACGTTCGCCCCGTGACGCAGCATCATCTGCGACTGCGATGAACGCAGGTAACGCTTCATAAAGACGTGAAACGGCAGCAGATTCAGATATTCGATCCGGCCAAAACGCATAGTCCCTCCTGAAATAAAGCTAACAATTATACGGCGCCTCCTCTGAAATAACCCGTCCTCAACTCCGCTTTGTTATAATCACGGACTTGTTTTCATAAGGATTACCACTATGGTTCGTATCGAATTCCTTGGGCCGATCAACAAACCGGCCATCGAAATGGAAGCCGCCACCCTCGCCGACGTCGCCAAGGCCCTGCGCGAGGACGCCGAACTCGCCCCCTGGCTGGAGAACAGCGCCGTCGCCGTCAACGACACCCTCGTTGCCGGCCTCGAGACGCCACTGAAATCCGGGGACAAAGTCTCCCTGCTTCCGCCGGTCTGCGGAGGCTGAGGCGTGCTGGAACTCTTTGACGGGGCACTCGACGTGCCCGCACTGCTGACACGCTGGTACGAAGAGGAGGCGCAGAGCAACTACGGCGCCTACATCCCCTTTGTCGGGACCGTTCGCGACGAGAACGGCATCGAGGGGCTGAGCTTCGACATCTACGAACCTATTCTCAACAGCTGGTTCGATGCCTGGCAGGAAAAAGCCGCCGAACGGGGCGCCGTCGTGAAGATGGCCCACAGCCGCGGCGACGTTCTCCTGCACGAATCCTCCTACATTGCCGCCGTCTTCTCCCCGAAACGCCGCGTCGCGCTGGAGATGATCGAGGCGTTCGTCGAGGATTTCAAAGCCAGCGCCCCCATCTGGAAGTATGACCTCGTAAACGGTGAACGCGTCTACGCCGACGACCGCTCCACGGCGATCAAAGGCAGCGGGCTGCTGGCCGGGGGTGAGTCATGAGTTTCCTCTCCTATACCGAATCCGTCGACCGCCTGCTCTCCCTCGACACCGGCCGCGTCCGCGTCGAGAAGGTCGCCCTGCCCGACGCGCTCGGGCGCATTCTTGCCGAACATATCGTCGCCGACGAGGACTACCCGCGCCACCCGACGGCTTCCATGGACGGCTATGCCATCGTGGCCGCCGACCAGAGTCAAGGGACGATCGCCCTCTCCCGCACCGACAACCCCGCGGGCAGTGACGGCCGCGAAGCCGTCCGCAGCGGCATTGCCCTCAAGACTTTCACGGGCGCCAAGATGCCCGAGGGTGCCGACACCCTCATCCCCATCGAGAACGTCACGGTCGACAACGGCGCCATCCGTATCGATACCCCCGTGCGCGAAGGGTTCAGCGTCCGTCCCGTCGGCGAGAGCTACTTTGAAGGCGAGATCCTCATCCCCGCCGGCACGGCCATCGGCTATGCCGAGATCGGGGTGATGGCGGGACTGAACCGCGTCATGATCCCCGTCGCCCGCCGCCCCCGCGTCGGCGTCCTCTCCACCGGCAGCGAGATCCTCGACCTGGGCGAACGCGAACGCACCGATTCGCAGATCCGCAGCTCCAACAACTATACCCTCGCCGCCCTCGCCCAGAGCGCCGGCGCGGAAGTCGTTCAGCTCGGTACCGCCGAGGATGACCGGCAGAACATTACGGCCGCCTTCGAGAACGCGCTCGCGTGCAGCGACATCGTCGTCAGTACGGGCGGGGTCAGCGTCGGTGACTACGACTTCGTCAAGGACGTCGTTCCGGCCCTGGGCGCCACCGTTATCTTCAAAGGGGTACGGATGAAACCGGGGCAGCACGTCATGGTCGCCCAGCGCGGCAACCAGTTTATCCTGGCCCTGCCCGGCTTCGCATACTCTTCGACGGTCACCTTCATTCTCTATGCCCTGCCGCTCATCCGCAGGATGCTCGGGCGCGACCCCGGCCACGCCGTCGTCGAGGCGACCCTGGCCGAGCCTTTCAACAAGCGCTCAAACAAAAGCGAATTCACGACCTGCAACCTCCGCCTGAGCGACGGGCGCTACCTCGTCGATTTCGAAGAGAAAAAGGCCGCCTCCTCCGCGGTGCTGACCAATATGCTGGACAACGCCGCCCTGATGATCACCGACGAGAGCGACGGCCCGCTGGACGCGGGAACCGTCGTGCGCGTCATCCGGCTCGACCGGTTGTAACGATGGGAGAGAAGATGCAGCTCGTACTTGCCACCTCCAACAAGGGGAAGATCCGTGAGATCGCCCAGCTCTGCGACAGCTTCGAGGTCGTCGCCTTCAGCGACCTCGTCGACCTCGGCGAGATTGTCGAGGACGGCGACACCTTCGCCGCCAACGCGCTGATCAAGGCGCGCACCGTCTATAACGCCCTGAACGACCCCGACGCCATCGTCCTCTCCGACGACAGCGGCATCAGCGTCGCAGCCTTGGACAACGCCCCGGGCATCTACAGCGCCCGCTATGCCGGCAAAGGCGCGACGGACAAGGACAACCTCAACAAGCTCGTCGAGGCCCTCAAGGCCAAAGGCCTCACCGAGTCCCCCGCCTTCTACACCGCCGCCATCAGCATCGTCTGCCGCGAAGGCGAATACACCGTCCACGGCTGGATGCACGGGAAAGTCATCGACACCCCCCGCGGCGACGGCGGCTTCGGCTACGACCCGATGTTCATCCCCCAGGGTTACGAACAGACCCTCGGCGAACTGGACGGCGAGATCAAGAAGCGCATCTCCCACCGCTCCAAGGCACTCGGCCTCGCCAAGGTCGTCCTAGCCACCATCCGCAAGGCGCGCCACTAGCGCCTGCCTAAACATCCCAGCCTTAACGACATTTCAGTTATAATCTCTCTATGAAACAAAACTATATTCCCGTAGCACGCGAGGTGCTCGCAATCGAGGCCGACACCCTGAAAACGGCCTCGGAAGCCCTTGATGAGAGCATCAACCTCGCCGTCGACCTTATCCTCGGAACCCGCGGCAAACTGATCGTGACGGGGGTAGGTAAATCGGGCCTGATCGGCGCCAAGATCGCCGCCACGATGGCCTCGACGGGAACCCCGAGCTTCTTCCTCCACCCCACCGAAGCCCTGCACGGCGACCTGGGGATGATCGGCAAGGAGGATGCCGTCCTTGCCATCAGCTACAGCGGCGAAAGCGAGGAGCTCAGCTCCATCCTGCCGCACATCAAGCGGTTCGACATTCCGCTCATCGGCCTGACGCGCAGCGCCGCATCGACGCTGGGGCGCTACAGCGACGTGCTCGTGCCCATCCGCGTCGAACGCGAAGCCTGCCCCCTCGGCGTCGCCCCGACGAGTTCGACGACCCTGACCCTCGCCGTCGGCGACGCCCTGGCCGTCTGCCTGATGAAAGCCCGGGACTTCCAAAAAGAGGATTTCGCCTCCTTCCACCCCGGCGGCAGTCTCGGCCGGAAACTCTTCGTCAAGGTCGCGGACGTCATGCGCAAGGAGCAGCTGCCCGTCACCGACGAGAACACCCCGCTCAAAGAGGCCATCGTCACGATGAGCGAGGGGCGTCTGGGCGCCGTGCTGCTGACCGGCAGCGAGGGCACGCTGCGCGGTCTGCTGACCGACGGGGACCTCCGCCGCGCCCTGATGCGCCCCGGCTTTGACATCAATGCGGCGGCAAAAACCTATGCCACCCCCGAACCGCGGACTGTCAGAGAGAGCGAAATGCTCGCCAGCGATGCCCTGGTGCTGATGGAAGAGAAGAAGATCCAGCTGCTCATCGTCACCGATGCGGCCGGCCACATCCACGGCGTGCTTCACCTGCACGACCTCGTCGAAAAGGGGATCGCATGACGCGCCTTAACAAATTTATCTCCCACCACTCCACCTATTCCCGCCGCGAGGCCGACCGTGCCATCCAGGATGGGTATGTCCGCATCAACGGCGAGATCGTCACCAACCCGGCCACCCAGGTCGACGAAAAGAACGACGAGGTCTATATCAGCGGGAAAAAAGTCAGTACCGTCGAGAAGATGACCGTCATCGTCTACAACAAGCCCCGCGGTGAACTCGTCACCAAAAAAGACCCCCAGGGGCGCCGTACCATCTACGACACCCTGGAGAAACCTTATAAACACTTCATTCCCGTCGGGCGGCTTGACTACGCCACCGAAGGGCTGCTGCTGCTCACCGACAGCCCCCGCGTCGCTTCCGTGCTGATGCACTCCGCGCTGGAACGTGTCTACAAGGTCAAGATCAAAGGGCCCGTGACCGAAGCAATGGAGGAGGCGATGCGGGAGGGAATGCACCTCGAGGACGCCTCGGCAGGGGGCCATGGTAAAAGTGACATCGAAGCGATGACCTTCGCCCCCTTTTACGCCTTCCAGGTGCAGAAGAACCGCCACGACTACTCCATCCTCAAGATCGCCATCGGGGAGGGGAAAAACCGCGAGATACGCCGCTTCTTCGCCCACTTCGGCGCCGAAGTCGCCGACCTGAAGCGCCTCTCCTACGGGGGGGTCGAGCTCAACAACCTGCCAACGGGGAAAACACGCTTTCTTTCGCGCAGCGAGTATGCCAGCCTGCGCGACTTCATCAAAGAAGAGGAGAAGAAACAGTGAAAACATTGACACTCACGACCAAAAGCAAAACGGAGATCACCGATATCACCGACGAGATCAGAGAGGCGGTCATCACTTCGGGGGTCAAGGAGGGGATCTGCGTCGTCTTCACCCC
Organism: Sulfurimonas sp. HSL-3221; assembly: GCF_021044585.1. Taxonomy (GTDB): domain Bacteria; phylum Campylobacterota; class Campylobacteria; order Campylobacterales; family Sulfurimonadaceae; genus Thiomicrolovo; species Thiomicrolovo sulfuroxydans. The sequence goes on from NZ_CP087998.1 coordinate 2,431,039, forward strand.
CCATACGACCACGGGCGTGATGCTCTCCGAAAACGTCGACCCGCGGCTGCAGCGCGACCTGCTGGGATCGCTCGCGCGGATCGCCCCCGACAATGTCCGCTACGCCCACGGCGGCGGCAATGCGGCGGCGCATATCAAGTCCGCGCGTACCGGCGTCAGCATCACCATTCCCGTCGTCGGCGGCCGCCCGCTGCTGGGCGAATGGCAGGGCGTGCTCTTCGCCGAATTCGACGGTCCGCGCGAGGCGCGCGAAGTCATGATCAAGATCATCGCCGGCTAGGAATGGACTTCACCGCGCTGCTCCGCCCCGACTCCTTCGACGCCCTGCTGGGACAGCCGCACCTGAGCGCCCCCGACGCGCCGCTGCGGACCCTCTGCGAAAAAAACGCGCTGGGCCACACCTTCTTTTACGGCCCCCCCGGTACGGGGAAGACCTCGATCGCCCGCATCATCGCCAAGGTGATGGACCTCCCCTTTTATGAATTCAACGCGACCTCGCTGAAGATCGAGCAGCTGCGCAAGATCTTCGACCAGTACAAAAACGCGCTGACAAGACCGCTCCTCTTCATCGACGAGGTGCACCGCCTGGCCAAGAACCAGCAGGAGGTTCTGCTGCCCGTTATGGAGACTAACAGCGTGTTAGTCATCGGTGCGTCCACGGAAAACCCCTACTTCTCGCTGACGGCGGCGATGCGCTCGCGCTCGATGCTGTTTGAGCTGAAACCCGTGGACGAAACGGCGATGGGAACGATTCTGGAGAAGGCGGTGGTACAGTCGGAGTGTACGATCGACGAGGCGGCCCGCGACTACCTGATCCGCACCAGCGGCGGAGATGCCCGGGCGATGCTGAAACTGCTGGAGTTCGCCCTGGCGATCCGCAACGATGTCGACCGCGACCTTCTGCAGAGCCTGCGCCCGGCCGCCCAGAGCCGGGGCAGCGCCGAAGCGACGGAGCACTACGACCTCGCCTCGGCGCTGATCAAGTCGATCCGCGGTTCCGACCCCGATGCGGCCGTCTACTACCTCGCACGCCTTATCGAGGGGGGCGAACCGCCCGAGTTCATCGCCCGCCGCCTCGTCATCCTTGCCAGCGAGGACGTCGGCAACGCCAACCCCCAGGCATTGACGCTCTGCACCTCCGCGATGACCTCTGTCAAACAGATTGGCTACCCCGAAGCGCGGATCATCCTTGCCCAGGCCGTCATCTACCTTTGCGCCTCCCCCAAGTCCAACAGCGCCTACAATGCGATCAACACGGCGCAGCAGGCGATCAGGGACGGCGTCCTGCTTGATCCCCCGCCGACGATCAAACAGTTCAACGAACACTACCGGTACCCCCATGACTACGGCGGCTGGGTCGCGCAGGAGTATCTCACAGAACCGCTGCACTTTGTCGATTTCAAGCCCATCGGCTATGAGCAGAAAATGGGGGAGTGGCTGCGCAAAATCCGCGGGGATGACGCACCAGCTTAAACGAACAATAAACCCCCCTGTTGTACCTAAAGTAAACACACGCCCTAAGTATTTCTTCTTATAATGTTGGGATTTTTCCTTCCAAGGATGCTTGATGAAAACCATCATGAAGAAAACCCTCCCCCTGAGCATGATCATCGGCCTGCGCTTTTTCGGGCTTTTTATTGTCCTCTCCGTCCTGTCGCAATACGCCCTGGAGCTGCCGGGCGGCACCCCCTTCCTCGCCGGGGTTGCCCTGGGGGGGTACGCCCTGACCCAGGCTTTTTTACAGGTCCCGTTCGGGGCGATGAGCGACAAGTTCGGCCGTAAAAAGACGATCCTTGTCGGGCTGCTCATCTTCGCCGCCGGTTCCGTGATCGCCGCATCGGCGGAGAACGTCTATTGGCTCCTGCTCGGCCGCTTCTTGCAGGGTGCCGGCGCCATCGGTTCCGTCGTCACCGCGATGATCGCCGACCAGGTCCGCGAGGACGAACGCGCCCACGCCATGGCCGTGATGGGGATGGTCATCGCCATGAGCTTCGCCGCCTCCATGATCATCGGGCCGCTCGTCGCCGGGGTCTGGTCCGTCTCCGCGCTCTTCTGGCTGACCGCGATCCTCTCCATCACCGCCCTCGTCATCCTCTTCACCGCCGTGCCGGAACCGCCGCAGATCGTCCACCACTATAGCGAGGACGAGGCGCAGATCAAGCATGTCTTCAAGGACAAAGAGCTGGTACGCATGTACATCACCTTCCTCTTCCACAGCTCGACGATGGCCATCGCTTTCTTCCTGATTCCGATCATCATGAAACAGCAGTTCGGCATGGGCACGATGGAGTTCTGGAAGGTTTACCTCCCCGCCGTTATTTTCGGGATCCTCGCGATGGGGCCGGCGGCCGTCTTCGGCGAGAAATACGCCAAGGGCAAGCAGATCTTCCTCATTTCCATCGGCTTCATCATCGCCGCGTTCGCGCTGATGGGCTTCACAACCTCCTTCTGGGCCTTCGCCGTCGGCGCCGTCTTCTTCTTCATCGGCTTCAACATGTTCGAGCCCCTCTTGCAAAGCTTTGTCAGCAAATTCGCCAAGGTACATCAGAAGGGTGCGGCCCTCGGCGTCGCCAATACCTTTGCCTACGTCGGCATCTTTATCGGCGGGGCGCTGGGCGGGGCCCTCTACCAGCACTTCTCCAAAGAGGGGGTCGCGATCTTCGTCATGAGCGCATCGGTGCTCTGGTTCCTCTGGATCCTCGGCATGCGCAACCCGGGGCTGCGCGCGACACTCTTCCTCGATTTCGAATCCTATGACAAAGCCAAAGTGCCGTCACTCAAAGGGATGGAGGGGATCTCCGACTTTTACGTCAACGAAACCGAAAGCCTCATTATCATCAAGTACGATGCCGAACTCCTCAACGAAGAGGGGCTCAAAACCCATATGCTCAAAGCGGCCTGACGCCGCTCGGGCTCCTCACTGCACACCTGCAAAAATCCTCAGAAAAAACGCGTAAGAAAAAAGTACCGCTAAATCGGCTGATGCCTAGCCGTAGAGGCGTTCAAGCATCATCTGGATGGAGACCCGTCCGCCCCATTCGTTTCGGGCCAGGGTATAGCTGCAGGTGAGACGGCCGCTCTCGGGCCGCTCCAGCTTTCGCCGGAAGGCCATGAGGTCATATGTCTCGCGCTCGTGCCGGAAGAGCCGCAGGCTGACCTTGGAGTGGTCCCCGTCGCTGCCGAGGTAGCGGATGCCGACGACCTCGGCATCCCGTGCCAGGAAACGCGGGCGGGGGTTGCCCTCGCCGTAGGGCTCGTAGCGCTCCAGGATCTCCAACAGTTCGAAATCCACGCTGCCCGTGTCGAGCTGCCCGACGATCTCTTCGACCGGCAGGAAATCCTCCGGATCGAGCGTTGCTGCTTCGGCGTTGATCCCGGCGCGAAAGGCGTCGACATCCTCGGCGCGCAGGGAGAGCCCCGCAGCCATCATATGGCCGCCGAACTTCTCAAGCAGCCCCTCCTGCGAGGCGATCAGGTCGTAGATGCTGACGTTGCCGAGCGAACGCGCACTCCCCTTGGCCCGTCCCTCCTCGATACTGAGCACGATGGCCGGCCTTTCAAACCGCTGTACCAGCCGCGCGGCGACGATCCCCACGACCCCCTCGTGCCACCCTTCGTGGGCGACGACGATGACCCGGTCGTCGGGCCGGACCAGGGCAATGGCCTCCTCCGTCGCCTCCGCCTCGATGGCTTTGCGCATGACGTTGAGCTGCGTCAGGAGTTCAAACTGCCTGAAGGCCGTCTTCTCATCCGGCGCGGTCAACAGCTCCAGGGCCAAAGAAGCATCCTCCAGACGGCCGGCGGCATTGATGCGCGGCGCGATCTGGAAACCGATATCCTCGGCCCCCAGTTTCGTTTTCCCCAATGCTTCGCGGACGATGACGGAGAAGGGGCGGCCGGAGCGCTCCATCTGGGCGAGCCCCGCCTGCACGATCGCACGGTTGATCCCCATAAGCGGCATCACGTCGGCGATGATCGCCAGAGCCAGGAGTTCGAGGAACTGCCCCATATCGATGGAGAGCCCCAGCTCCTTCTTGATCAGCGCCATCAGCAACCATGCCACCTGCGCCCCGCAGATCTCCGGGAAAGCGTAGTGGTCGTCAGCGCGCTTCGGGTCGACGACGGCGTAGGCGTCAGGCAGTTTCTCGGAGGGCGTATGGTGGTCGGTGATGATCAGATCGATGCCGCGCGCTTTGCACACCTCCGCCGCCGCGAAGGCGTTGATACCGTTGTCGACGGTAAACACGACGTCGGCGTCAATGCGCTCGAGCACGCGTTCGGAAACTCCGTAGCCGTCTGTGAAACGATTGGGTATGGTCACCTCGAGCGGATAGGGGATCTGCCGGAAAAAGAGGGTCGTGATCGCCGTGGCGGTCACGCCGTCGACGTCGTAATCCCCCACCAGGGCAACGCGTTCGCCTTTGCGGATGGCATCGGCGATCCGTTTCGCGGCCTTTGAAGCATCGGTCAGACCGGCGGGGTCGGGGATATCGGAGAGTTTGGAAAAACCGGAGGCAAAACGCGAACGCAGCAGTGCCTCCAGGGCACGCTTGTCCAGCAGCGGAGCGTCAGGCGCCTTTGGCATGGGCCAGCGCCGCCTTGACAAAGGCGAGAATGGAGGGGTTCGGCGTCTGCAGACGCGAGGTGAATTCCGGGTGGAACTGGACACCGAGGAACCACGGGTGCGCCGGGATCTCGACGGCTTCGATCAGGCCGTTGGATTCGCCGGTGACGATCATACCGGCATCCTCGAGCTCCTTGCGATAGGTCGGGTTCGCCTCGTAACGGTGGCGGTGGCGCTCGAAAATCGTCTTTTGGCCGTTATAGGCTTTGCGCAGCAAAGAACCCTCTTTCGTGTCACAGGGGTATTCGCCCAGGCGCAGCGTCCCGCCCATCGGCGACTTGTGGGTGCGCAGCTCGGTCTCGCCGCTCTGGTTGATGAAGTTGTCGATCAGGTAGATCATCGGGTGCGCCGTCTCCTCGTCAAACTCGATGGAGTTCGCGTCCTCGTAGCCCAATACGTTGCGGGCGTACTCGACGAGGGTCAGCTGCATGCCGAGGCAGATCCCGAGATAGGGCACTTTGTTTGTTCGGGCATAGTTGATCGCCTGGATCTTGCCTTCCACCCCGCGTGAACCGAAGCCCCCGGCGACGAGGACGGCGTCACAGTCCTGTAGCAGCGTCTCTGCGCCGCGCTCCTCGATCTCCTCGCTGTCAACCCAGCAGAAATCGACCTTCGTATCCAGGTGCGCGCCCGAGTGGATCAGCGCCTCGATCAGAGACTTGTACGACTCTTTGAGCTCCAGGTACTTGCCGACGAAGCCGATACTGATGCGCTCCTGCGGGGAGACGATCTTCTTGACCAGTGCGTCCCACTGCTCCATGTCCGGGTTCAGCTCGCCCAGCTCCAGCGCCTTGGCGATCGGAGGCAGGATATTCTGATGCATGAAACTGATGGGCACCGCGTAGACGCTCGGCGCATCCAGTGCCTCGATGACACTGTCCTGGGGAACGTCACAGGAGAAGGCGAGCTTTTTCTTGAAAGTTTTCGGCAGGGCGTGTTCGCTGCGGGCGATGATCATCTGCGGGGTGATACCGATACGGCGCAGCTCCTGGACCGAGTGCTGGGTCGGCTTGCTCTTATGCTCGCCGGCGGCTTTGATGTAGGGGATCAGGGTAACGTGGATGAAGAAGGTACCGGAGACCTCCTCGTCATGCTTCATCTGGCGCACGGCCTCCATGAACGGCTGTCCCTCGATGTCGCCGACGGTCCCGCCGAGCTCGACGACGAGAATATCGTGTCCTTCGCCCGCCGATTTGATCCGGTCGACGATCTCGCCGACGATGTGCGGAATGACCTGGATCGTCTGCCCCAGGTACCCCCCGGCACGTTCGCGCTCGATGACCGAGCTGTAGACCTGCCCCGTCGTGAAGTTGCTGCTCTTGAGGAAGGAGGTATCGAGGAAGCGCTCGTAGTTCCCGATGTCGAGGTCGGTCTCCGCGCCGTCTTTCGTGACGAAGACTTCCCCGTGTTCCAGGGGGCTCATCGTCCCCGGGTCAACGTTGATGTAGGGGTCGATTTTGAGCATACCGACCTTTTTACCGGAATGCTTCAGCAACGCCCCGATGGAAGCAGCCGTGATCCCTTTCCCAAGGGAACTCAGTACCCCGCCCGTTACAAAGATATATTTCGTCATCGCAGACCCCGTTTGAAGCTATATTTTTTCGCAATTATAACGGGCGGCGGCTTATCGCTGTATGAGATACTCCTGCTATACTTACCGGAAAAAAGAAACATAACATGGACCAGCCCCTGCTCTACGCCGTTACGGCCCTTGCCATCTCCGTTGTTGTGAACATTCTGCTCAAGAAGATCGGTGTCTCCCAGGTGATCGGCTACATTCTGACCGGCACGATTATCGTCTATGCCTTCGACCTGCGCCACTACAACGATTCGCACACCCTTGAGCAGATCGCGGAGTTCGGGATCGTCTTCTTGATGTTCACGATCGGCCTGGAGCTTTCCCTGCCCCGGCTGGGGGCCCTGAAACAGATCGTCTTCGTCAACGGTCTGCTTCAGGTACTTGTCACGGCAGTCACCGTCTTTGGCTTTGCCTATGCGCTGTTGGGCATCGGCCTCACCTCATCCATCATCATCGCCAGCGCCTTCGCGCTCTCCTCCACCGCCGTCGTGCTCAGCTATCTCAAAAGCTCCAAGGAGATCCACCTCCCCTACGGGCAGCGCGCCATGGGAATCCTGATCTTCCAGGATATCGCCGTCATCCCGATCCTGCTGCTCATCGGATTCCTCGCCAGCGAGGGCGGCGACTGGCAGAGCACGCTGCTGCACACCGCCGAGAGCGCCGTGCTGATCCTCGTCATCCTCTTTTCCGTCGGCAGACCGATGATGACATGGCTGCTGCATTTCGCGGCTGACAGCGGGATCGAGGAGCTCTTCCTCGGCTCGGTCCTCGTGATCGCCGTCGGGGCTTCCCTCCTTGCCGATGCGATGGGCTTTACCTACTCGCTGGGCGCTTTCCTCGCCGGGGTCATCATTGCCGAAACCAGGTACCACCACAAGGTCGAGGCGGACATTGCCTCCTTCAAAGATCTCCTTCTGGGCGTCTTCTTCGTCACCGTCGGCATGAAAATAGACCTCGCTTTCTTCGCCGAGCACCTCGTCAGCATCCTCGGTGTCCTCGCCGCCGTCATGCTCCTCAAAAGCCTGATCATCTTCGCCCTGATCCGCCTGAGCAGCCCGACGCCCGTCGCCCTCAAAAGCGCGCTGTCGCTCTCCCAGCTCGGCGAGTTCTCCTTCGCCATCTTCGCCCTGGCCGCCTCGGACGGGCTGCTCGATCCGGCCCTGGAACAGTACCTGATCATGATGGTCGTCGTCTCCCTCGTACTGACCCCTTTCTACCTGCCGAAAATCCACCCCTTCGTGCTCAAGCGCTTTCAGCAAAAAGGGCTTCATGACAACCTTTCCCCTGTGGCGGAGCACCGGAACCACGTTATCGTCTGCGGCTACAGTACCGTCGGGAAGTTCGTCGCGGCCGAGCTCAAAGCACGGGGGATGGCGTACGTCGTCATCGACAACTCTCTCAAACATGTCAAAGAGGGGCTGGACTGCGGCGAAGCCATCTACCTCGGCGACCTCTCCAAGCCGGCCATCGCGGCAGCCCTGCATACGGAAAACGCCTCGGCCGTTATCGTGACGCTGGACAACCCGGAAAAGAAAAACCTCATCTGCGAAACGGTGCTCGCCATCAATCCTCAGGCGAACCTTGTCGTGAAAATCGTGACGCTCGAAGAGAAAAAAGGGCTTGAAGCGCTGCATGTCGGACATATCGTTGATGGCAAACATGAGGTCGCAAAGGTCCTGGTCTCCCAGGCAATGCAGTGTGAAATGTAAAAGGGTGGTTTAAAAACATCCCGGTAAAAGGAGGGGGGAAACCGGGATGCGCTTCATAGGTATATAAGGAGTGTATAAATGAAACTCAATGACTGCTACTGTTGTCGTTGAGACGGTGAAAGTATAGGGCAGAAGAGGTAAACTAGCCGTAAATATGCAACTATAATACAAATCTTTTATGTTATGTTTAAGTATAACAAATACTTTTACTTCGTCTTTGTCCGTCACCCCTTTCGCTATAATGGCGCCATGCGATGGCGAGAGATTAAACACACCAAACCGAAACGTCGGCCGGAGAGCGCTCCGAAAGTGACCTATGCCGACTTCAAGTCACGGGCCCTGGCCTTTATCACGGATATCTTCATGATCGGCATTCCCATCACCCTCATCATTATGATCGCCTTCGGACATGATCAGATGATGAACAGCGCGGGCGGAACGGATGTATTGATGAACCCGGCCGAGGCGAAGCAGCACGCCCCCAACCCCTACGCCTCGATCACGCAGATGCTGCTCTATGCCGTCACCTTCGTCCTCTTCTGGCACAAAAGCGGACAGACGCCGGGCAAAAAGATGATGCAGATCCGCGTCGTTGACGCACAAACCTTCCGGACGGCCTCCTGGAGCCGCCTGTTCCTGCGTTTCGTCGGCTACTTTCTCTCTGCTCTCACCCTGGTCGGTTTCTTCACCGGGCTGCTGCGCCGCGACGGCAGGGCCCTGCACGACCTGCTCAGCGGTACCGCCGTCATCCGTGCCTGAATGACCCTGCTCGTCTCCGCGTTTTACTTTTTCTACTTCGCCATCATCGGCGTCTACGTCATCTTCATGCCCAAAGTGCTTGAGATGGTCGGGTACGCCCCCTCGGAAATCGGCATTATCTTCGCCAGTGCGCCGCTGGTGCGTTTCGCCGTCCCCTTCGCCTTTATGCGCGGTCTCCGGCTCGACCGGACCGTCTTCAACGCCGCCCTGCTCCTCATGCTCGCCGCGGCCGCCGCTTTTTTCCCGGCCCTGCCCCACTTCTGGGCGCTGCTGGCCGCCAACATCACCCTGGGAATAGGGCTCAGCCTTATCCTCCCCTATATCGAGGTGATTGTACTGGAACTGATCGGCAAGGAGCGGTACGGGAAAGTGCGGCTCTACGGTTCGATCGGCTTCATCCTCGTGGCCCTGGCGCTGGTCAAGGTACTGGACGCACCCCAGACGGCGCTCTTTTTCCTGATGGGCACGACGCTGCTGACGGCCCTGTTCGGCTACAGCATCGCCAGGCATGATGCGAAAAAACAGACAGAAGTGCCTGCCGCAGCCGAGCACAGTGCTTTTACCCTGCTGACCCACCCCGGCCTCTGGCTGGGCTTCTTGCTGATGCAGATCAGCTTCGGCCCCTTCTACAACTTCTTCACCATCTACGAGACCGCCCACGGCGTGAGCCTCGATATGACCATCTACCTCTGGAGTTTCGGCGTGATCGCGGAGATCGTCCTCTTCTACTTCCAGGGTCCCCTGTTGCGCCGCAACCTGCATCGCCTGCTGGAGTTTGCCGCCGGTGTCACCGTCATCCGCTGGCTCATCGTCTGGCAGTTCCCCGAAAACCTGCCGCTGCTTTTTGCGGCGCAGAGCATGCATGCGATCAGTTTCGCCCTCTTTCACACCGCGGCGATCAGCTACCTCTACACCCTCTTCACCCAGAAAAAACTGGCGCAGCAGTTCTTCTTCGGGATCAGCTACGGACTGGGGGGATTTATCGGCGCCGTGGGGTCGGGGTATGTCTATGAGTACGCCCCAGCATCCCTCTTTCTCACCGCGGCGATCGCCTCCGCGCTCGCGCTGCTCGCGCTGCGGCGCGGCTAGAACTTGAACGTAAACAGGGTCCGCTGGTAGAAATCATCCTGTTTGACGCCGACGGCGGGCTTCGCATCGTGGTTATACCCGACCCGGAAGCCGAGATAAAGCTGCTTGTAAATCCGCAGTTCAACCCGGGCGGAAGTGGCGATGTAGTAATCGTTGGCGTCGTCGACCTTGGGCTGGTAATAGGCAACCGCCGCAAACAGGGCATCGTCCGGCAGCGGCAGGCTGTAGGCGAGGTAGCTGTTGAAACGGAGGTTGCGCTCCAGGGGATCGACCGCGGTCGAATAGCCGATATACTCGGCATAGGCACCCAGGCCGATAAACAACCCGCCCCACTGGCCGCGTTTCTTGTTCAGGACCTTCCAGCGCACGCCTCCGCCGGCAAGGGCACGCTCCTCGATAGACTTGAACGCATCCTTCTCCATCTGCCCGAACCCTTCCGCCGCGATATCGGCGCCGGCGATGTTGCGGATATAGCGCAGGTGGGCGAAGAGGTTGTCCGTATCCTTGACGCCGCTGGCCTCGCCGTATTCGCCGCGCACCACCCCCCAGAGCACGTAGGTCGTGTTGCTGTCGAACTGCAGCTGAAGGCTCCCGGAGTAGTTGTCTTTCTCCGTATTGCCCCGTTTGGTCTCAAACGCACCGGAAAGCTCCCCGGAAAGGCCTGGTTTCTCGCCGACCTCGCGGGGTTTGATCGCGACAATGGCGAAGAGTTGTACCGAAAGAAGTAAAAGAAAAAAAGCTCGTACCACGCAAGACTCCGTCTGAAAATCAGACGGCATTATAATGGACTAGTAGTCGATAATCAATGAAGTCATAAAGGTCGTATCCGTGCGTTCGTTGCCCGCTGGAGGGAGGTTTGTGTAATCGACCTTGTAGCTGACCCCCATGGAGAAGTTGCCGTTGATTTTGCTCTCCAGTGCCGTTTTGGAGACGACGAAGTAGTTCTGATCATTATCGAAATCGCTGCGGTAGCTCGCCTCTTCGATAAACTTGAATCCCTCGACGATGATCCAGCTGAACGCCCCTTTGAGCATGTAACCCCAGTAGTCGTTGTAGGTGCCGTCGACCTTCGTCAGACCGGCTTTGCCGTCCGGATAGGGGTAAGGGACTTCCGTCCCATTGACGTCGTAATACTTGGTCATCCCCTGGTCGATGCTGTAGAGTGCATTCCCCTGAAACTCCAGAGCGTAGGGCTTTGTATCGAGGACAATTACCTTTGCACCGGGACCGGTGTAAAACTGGTAAGCGAAACCTGAAAACTTGTCATCCTTGTAACCGGCCAGGTAGTTCAGCGCGATATGTTTGGCGAACTGCCAGTCGTAGTTGAGCTCGCCGAAGAGCTTGTTTTTGTTCTCCTGGCTGTTCTCCGTCCCGTAGAGCGCATCCGCGTGGAGCTTCAGGCTGTGTGCCCCCCAGCTCTTTTTCCCGTTGAAATCCAGCGAGAACGCGGTCGTATCGGTATTCCCCTGGGTCTGGACATAGCTCAACTCCGTATGGGTAACAAGGGGGTTGGACTTCGGTGCCGTCTCGGCGGCAAGCAGCAGGGCCGGAACGGCCAGAACCGTTAACAGTAAGCGCTTCATACGTTCGGCTCCTCTTTGGGGGTATCGAAATGGACATCCATTTGAGGGTAAGGAATGCTGATACCGTTGGCATCCAGCGCGAGCTTCACCTCCTCGATCATACCGAAGTAGGCATCCCAGTACTCCTCGGACTTGACCCAGGCGCGGACGGTAAAGTTCACACTGTTGTCGCCCAGTTCGCTCACCGCGACCAGCGGTGCGGGCTCGTCAAGGGTGTGGGGATCATCGCGGATCACCCCGTACAGCACCTCCTTGGCTTTTTTGAGGTCATCCCCGTAGCCGATGCCGACGACGTGATCGACCCGGCGTACCGGCTTGTTGGAGAAGTTGACGATGTTCCCGGCCGTAATGGCCGCGTTCGGGACGATGATGGTCCGGTTGTCCACGGGGCTTATGGTCGTCGTAAAGAGGCTGATGCTCTCCACCGTTCCCGTCGCGCCGCCGGCCTCGACGAAGTCACCGACCTTAAAGGGGCGGAAGATGAGAATGATGACGGCGGCACCGACATTGGCCAGGGTATCTTTAAGCGCCAGGCCGACGGCAAGACCGGCGGCGCCGAGGATCGCCATGAACGACGTTGTCTCGATGCCCAGCTGCCCGAGCGCCGCCATGATGACGACGACGAGCAGCACAAAATAGACGCTGCTCGAGATAAACTTCGTCAGCGTCTCGTCGACGCCGTATTTCGACATCGCCTTATTCGTCACATTGCCCAGTGCCTTTGCCACCCTTTTCCCGATCAGGAAAACAAGCAGCGCACCCAGGAACTGCAACGCATAGCCAAGGGCCAGATCAAAGTAGGGACCGTACGTATCAGGGTCCAGATAAGCTTCCATGGGAACCTCCCGGTTAGAGTGTACGTCAGTATAACACAGTAAACAACGGCGAAAGGTTACCGCTGCCTAAATAAATGGCGTCAGGGGCCGGAGAGCGAAAAATGGTATAATCGCGGCACTATTTTTTGCGCGGAAACTCTATCTCCGCCGGACAAGGCAAACAATTATGGGTCAGACTATCACCGAAAAAATCTTCTCCGAGCACGCGGGCAAAACCGTCTACGCGGGCGAGATCGTTCGGGTGCCGATCGATATGGTCATCGGTAACGACATTACGACGCCTATCTCCATCAAGGCGTTCGAAGACGCGGGTGCCACCGAACTGGCCAACCCCGACGGCTTCTCCATCGTCCTGGACCACTTCATCCCCGCCAAGGATATCGCTTCGGCCAACCAGGCACGTATCAGCCGCGATTTCGCCAAAAAGCACAAGATGAAGCACTTCTTCGACGAGAAGGATATGGGCATCGAGCACGCACTGCTGCCGGAGAAGGGCCTCGTCGTCCCCGGTGACGTCATCATCGGCGCCGACAGCCACACCTGTACCCACGGTGCCCTGGGCGCTTTCTCCACCGGGATGGGCTCCACCGACCTCGCTTTCGCCATGGTCACCGGCGGCAACTGGTTCAAAGTGCCCGAAAGCATCAAAGTCGTGCTCTCCGGAAAACCGGGGGCCTTCACGACCGGCAAGGACATCATCCTCGAAGTGATCCGCATGATCGGGGTCGACGGCGCGCTTTACCGCACCCTCGAGTTCACCGGGGACACGATCGCGCACCTCAGCATGGACGACCGTTTCAGCATGTGTAATATGGCGATCGAAGCAGGGGCCAAGAGCGGGATCGTCGCCGTCGACGAGATCACCGAAGCCTTCCTGGCCGACAAAACACTGGCGCGCCCGGCGAAGATCCACCACTCCGACCCTGATGCGGCCTACGTCCAGGTGCTTGAGATCGACGTGGACAAGCTCGAACCGGTCATCGCCTACCCGTTCCTGCCGTCCAACGGCCACAGCCTGAGCGAGGCCGTCAGCGACCACATCAAGGTCGACCAGGCCTTTATCGGCAGCTGTACCAACGGCCGCCTCAGCGACCTGCGCATCGCCGCGAAGATCCTGGAAGGCAAAAAGGTACACGAAGACGTCCGTCTCATCGTCACCCCGGGCACGCAGCGCATCCTGCGCGAAGCGACGAAACTGGGCTACATCGACACCATCGTTGATGCCGGCGGCGTCGTCTCCAACCCGACCTGCGGCGCCTGCCTTGGCGGATACATGGGGATCCTCGGTGACAATGAAGTCGCCATCTCCACCACCAACCGTAACTTCGTCGGCCGGATGGGTTCACGCTCTTCCAAGGTCTACCTCGCCAACTCCGCCGTCGCCGCCGCCTCGGCCATCACCGGCTACATCACCGACCCGGCTACGATCGACTAAGTTACGCCATGTCCTGGAAGGCGATTACGCTCGGTACGGTACTTGTCATCGTCATCGCCTGGAACGCGGCGGTCTATTTCGCCGACCGCCAGATCGCGGCCAAACGGTACGACGGTGTCTACGACAGCTGTCATAAGGTCTGGTCGTCCCGCGGACTCTACGACACCAAACAAGAACGCAACTCCCTGACGGCCTTCCGCCGCGCCTTCGAAGCAGGCGCCCACGGTGTCGAGGTCGACTTCAGCTATGATACGGCCTCGGACCGCTTCATCATCGGCCACGGCCACCCCCGCAAAGGTCCGGACGGACGGACGGTCTACACGGAAAAAGAGGGGGGTCTCTTCACCCTCGAGACTCTGTTCAGGGAACTGGGCGAAGGGCACGCATTCTGGCTCGATTTCAAAAACCTCGACCACCTAAGCGGTGAGGAGACCCAAAAAGCGATCCGACGGCTCGAGAGCATTGCAGTCAACGGTAACGTGCATGACCGTCTCTACATCGAAGGCTCCAACCCCCTGTCCCTCGCCCTGTACACCGACGCGGGCTTCAGAACGCTCCTCGGTACTTTCCCGCTTGCCGACGGCAACCCGGTCGCCTCCATTGTTCTTAGCGCCTACAAAATGATTTACGCCGCCTTCAACATCACGGGTATCGCGATGAACTACGGCAGCGTCGACGAGCCTATCTACGGGGAGAATACCCGCAAACAGCTCGGGAAAATCCCGGTGTTCGTTTTTCATATCCCCGATGATCCGTCGCTGCTCCGGCAGCTGGTGCATAACAGCGATGTCCGCGTCATGCTCGTCGGCCGCGACATCAGCATCGACCGCTTTGCCGTCACCGACTGCGGCCGGGAGTGACGGACGGCCCGGTTCACCAAAGGAGCGCCACATGCCTGAAAACGCCTTTCCCCTCCCCTGCATCATCTTTGCCGGCGGGAGGAGCTCCCGGATGGGCCGCAACAAGGCCCTGCTCCCCTTTGACGGTTTCGCCACCCTCGCCGAGTACCAGTACGCCCGGCTCTCTCCCCTCTTCGACTCCGCCTTCCTCTCCGTCAAAACAACCGAAGGCTATCCGGAACGGCTCCCCTATCTCCCCGACGACCCCTCCCTGACGGATGCTGCGCCGACAGCGGGCTTTATCACCGCGTTCCGAAGTCTGGGGGCGGAGCGTATCTTCGCACTCAGCGTCGACACCCCCTTCATTGATGCCGCGGTCATTCGCACGCTGCTTGAACACGACAGCGGAGAGCTTGATGCCGTCATCGCCAGGACCGCGAGGGGCTCGCATCCGCTTTGCGGCATCTACCACCGGAGCCTGCTTGCACGTTTCGAAGCAATGGCCGCTTCCGGTGATCATAAACTGGGCAGGATGCTCTCGGAGAGCCGGGTCCGTTATGTCGATTTTGGCGATGAGCAGCTTTTCAGCAATCTCAACCACCCGCACGAATACGAAGCGGCACTGAAGATGCTGGATAAAAAGTAAATATTGTAGGAGAAAAGGTGCCGCCAAAGGGCGGCGGAAGAGGAGAAACGTTGTTGTATGATACATCAATCATGGGGCTTACCTATAGTAGGCGGCTATAGTGCCCAAAGACGCGATGTTTGGCTTTGAAAACTTCGTCGGCAAAAGGCATATCCTTGTGCACATTCAAATCATAGAACAAATTATCCACAATTAATCCAACAGTATGATTAATTATTGAACAATACTCTGCTTATACTCTACTTTTCGCCATCAAGTTCCTTCTAATCGGCTTTACTATAAGATAGCGTTAAAAACGGGATACAATATATGCAGCTGACCCATCTGGATGAAAAAGACCGGCCGAAGATGGTCGACGTCTCAGCCAAAGCGCCCACCGAACGCGTGGCCGTCGCCAGCGGTACAATCACGATGAGCTCCGAAGCGTACAGTGCCATTGTCGAAGAGCGCACCAAAAAAGGGCCTGTCCTTCAAACGGCCGTGATCGCCGCGATCATGGGGACCAAAAAAACCTCGGACCTCATCCCGATGTGCCACCCCCTGAACCTCAGCGGGATCAACTGCGACGTGGAGGAGCTGCCGGAACTGCCGGGCTTCCGCCTGAGCGTCACCGCCAAGCTGACGGGGCAGACAGGGGTGGAAATGGAGGCACTGACCGGCGTCAGCATCGGTCTGCTGACCATCTACGACATGGTCAAAGCCATCGATAAAGGGATGATCATCTCCGACGTACAGCTCGAAACGAAGCGAGGAGGCAAAAGTGGTGAATATCAACGAACTTGATCAGAAAGTTGAACTGGAATACCCCTGTAGCTGGTGCTACAAGGTTGTCGGCGAAGAGCGCGAAAAACTCGAAAACGCCATCCATGAAGTCATTCTGGAGCGCGAGCATAAAATCGCCCACTCCAATACAAGCCGCACCGGCAAATACATCAGCCTGAACCTGGAGCTGCTTGTACACAACGAAGATGACCGCCAGTTCATCTACGAAGCGCTCAAAGCGCACCAACACGTCAAAATGGTTTTATAGGAGGCTCCGATGCTGGACCTGGAACAACTGCAGCGCGATATCCGCAATCATTACAAGAACCAAGCGCCGATGGAACTCGATGCTCGCATCGTCGACCTCATCGGCTATCTGGGAAGTGAATACGGCCTGAACGAGACCGACCTGACCCTCCCGGAGATCCGGCTCGTCGTCAATACGATCCTGGCCGAGCAGACGGCGGCCCTTCAGGAGGATCTGGAGGCGCTGCTCGTGCAGAAAGAACGCATCGAACGGCAGATCGAGCGCAAAAGCGAACGGATCCAGGACGAAAAACATCAGATCTTCAATGCGCTGGAGGGCATCCTGGGCGACGCCCCCGGTGACGCCCAGGCAAAACTGCACCAGGTCAAACTCCAATCCATCGACCTCTTCGACATGCTCGAGGAGGTGGTCGAATCCGCGATCATCACCACTCTCGAGAAGAACCACGATATCGAAGAGACGGTCGAGGAGATCTGCAAGGAGGTCACCTTTGAGACCCTGGGGGAAGGGCCGCTGGAGACCGGACGCATCCGCCTGGTCATCGGCAGTATTCTCCACAGTGCCGTCGAAGTGGGCGAAGCCACACCGAACCAGGCCGAAGCGATCCTTCTCGGGACCCTGCGGGGCGTACGCAGCGGCCTTATCAAGGCCATCCGCCGTCTGAAAAAGCAGCTCCTCTTCATGCCCGAGGAGCTCAAGCTGACGGCATCGATGCAGACGGAGCTGCTCCGTACCGATGTGCTCTTCACACAGATCCTGCAGGATGAAGCGCTGCAGTGCACCCCTGAAAGCCGAGCCCTGCTCGAAAAACTCGCCAAAGAGATCCGTTTCGATCTTGAAGAACTTGTCGAAGTCTCCAAAGAGACCGTCGACCTGATGCGCAGCCAGCTCAGCCAGGCCCTCTCCCGCTCCCAGGTCCTCAACTCCAAAACCGCAGCGGAGGCCAAGCGCGTCGGCATCTCCGCCTGGCGCTCGGCCAAAACGGTTCTGGAAGGCGCCCTGCAAAACGCCAAAGGTAAGATCGACAAAAAATAACTTTTTTTCTTAAATAACTCTTATTTTTATAGCATAGGTCAACAGCTAAGCGTACGGTATCCCCCTTTTAATATAATCTGTTCGAATATCGGTGCTTTGCACCGAAAACATCAAGGAGTTTCACCTATGCTACTGCACCCACCTCTCACCCACTTCGCCATCGCGCTTCCCGTCGTCACCGCCGTCTTCGGACTTCTTTTTCTCATCACCCGCAAAGAGGGGCTCTCCAAGATTACGGCGCGCATGCTTGTCGTTACCGCCCTCGTGATGATCGCCGCATGGTATACCGGTTCCAAAGCCGGACCGGAGATCTTTGACTATCTCAGCAAAGACGGAAAACATGAACTGCTTGAGCACAAAAACCTCGGTCTCTACCTGGCGATTGCCTTCTCCCTCATCGCCGTTGTGCAGTTCCTGGGCTGCCAGCTCAAGAAGTTCGCGATTCAGGCCGTTGCCATTCTGCTTCTGTTCGCGGCCACGGTCATGACCTTCGTACAGGGTAAAGACGGAGGCGAGATCGTCTACAACCACGGGATGCCGTTCAAAGCCGAAATGATGCTCAGCACCCTGAAAGAGGCGGGCGCGACTGCGGAGGATACGGAGGACTGCGACGAAAAGGTCGAAGCCTATGAGGACGCGGTATACAATATCAATACCCTCTCCGGAGAGGTTCAGGCAATTTACGGAGAAGCGGAAAAAGAGGGAGAGTAATTCAACTCCCCCGTGTTACAATCGCGCAAAAGGAGATGCCATGCAGACCTTGCTTTTGCTCGTGGATGACACTTACGCCGACACACTGAAACAATCCCTCCCCGCCGACAAGGCCTGGGTGCTGGATGCGCGCTACGATGCATTTCGCTGCCGCGTCCGCCTCGCCCTCGACGGCTACCACACTTCCCCCGATGCCGTTCAGATCTATCATGAAACCATCGAAGACATTGATGCATGGCTTGCGGAGCAGCGGTCATGAGAGTCGTCGCCACACCGCTCTTCACCGAACAGCTCAAAGCGCTTCTCCTGACGATCGCCGACAGCGATCCCGAAGAGGCGAAACGTTTCAAGCTCTATCTCGACACCATCTTGCTCAACCTGCCGAGCAAAGCGCAGAAATACAAACCGTCAATCTATTTTGGTGATACTGAGGTGCGGGACATTGAACATCAGGGGTGTACTATTCCCTTTTATTATGATCGAGCCGGAGCGGCCCTCGTGCTTTTGGGAATTATTGACAATCGTGTGTAAACTTAACACTTTTTAATTTTTTTGTATTAATAACTAAAACGTCGCATTTTAAGCTATACTTATTTAAATTTTACATATTTATAATAATAATATTTTTAAGTCATACAATTACCGCCATTATTGTTTCTTTTGGTAACGATATCCGGCGCTGCGGTTTCGTATTCACTCTTTATAGACGTTTCGTATTGTATACTTACGTTTGATAAGATCGTGATATTGGGTTCAGCACCTGTAAAGACAGCACATCAACAGCCGAATAACAATTTGTTGCCGGAAGTTGATGTGCTGTTTTGGTCTTATGACTATCGAAATAGTAAATAGTAAAGTTATTAATATAAAAGGGAGGAAGAATGAGAAACGAACATTCTCAACACGATGCTGAAAACGTGTCGGCCGAAAGAAGAGACTTCTTCAAGAAAACTGCCGCACTCTCAGCCACGGCGATCGCCGGTGCCGGAATGCTCTCCGGAACACGTGCGATGGCCGAAGATGACCCGGTCATTATGAATACACCGGACTGGGGTCACAAGATCGGTTACCCGGTCACTAAGAACCGCTACGGTATGCCTTCACCGTACGAGCACAACATCACCCGCCGCAACGCGAAACTCCTTTCCTCAGGGAACTGGCAGGCATCCATCGCGATGTGTCCGATCCAGGACCTCAGCGGTATCATGACGCCGAACGGCCTCTTCTTCAGCCGCTGCCACGGTGGTATCCCGACCATCAACCCGAGTGAATGGCGCCTGATGATCCACGGTCTTGTCGAAAAGCCGCTGGTTCTGACGCTTGATCAGCTCAAGCGCTACCCGAACGTCAGCCGCGTTCACTTCGTCGAGTGTCCGGCAAACGGCGGTCCGGAATGGCGTGGACCGCAGTTCAACTCCATCCAGTTTGCGAAAGGGATGATGAGTAATGCCGAGTGGACCGGCGTCTACCTCAAAGACATCCTCAAAGACCTCGGTCTCAAGCCAAGTGCAAAATGGATGCTAGCAGAGGGTATCGACAGCTCACACATGGGCCGTACGGTTCCTGTCGACAAGGTGCTTGACGATGCAATGATCGTTTGGGGCCAGAACGGCGAAGCGCTTCGCCCGGAGCAGGGCTACCCTGTCCGTCTCCTCCTCCCGGGATGGGAAGGTAACCTTTGTGTCAAATGGCTCGGACGCCTCGAATTCGCCGCTGAACCGTTCTACGCGAAAGAAGAAACAGCGAAATATACGGCACTCAAGCCGTCAGGCAAAGCGATCCAGCACTTCTATGCGAACGAAGTCAACTCCATCATCACTTCACCGTGTCCGGAAAAACCGTGGACGGATCTGAAAGCCGGCGACATGGTCGAGATCGAAGGTCTCGCATGGAGCGGTATGGGTACGATCGAAGGCGTCGACATCAGCTTCGACGGCGGCAACAACTGGGTAGAAGCAAACCTCAAGGGCCTCGTCCTTCCGAAGTCCTGGACACGCTTCAGCTTTATGTACAAGTACGAAGGCAAGCCGCTGATCCTCGCCAGCCGCGCACGCGACGACGCAGGCTACATCCAGCCGACAATCGATCAAGAAACCGCAGTGATGGGTGTTGAATCCGTTTACCATAGAAACGGTATCGCCTCATGGGAAGTCACTGCAGAAGGGAAGGTAAACAATGTTCAAGTTCGATCGTAAATTTATTCTTGGTGCTTCCGCAGCGGCAGCGGTAGCCATGCTCGCTACCGGCTGTGTCGAAAGCGGCGACGCTGCGGCACCGACTGCATCCAGTGCCGACAATGTCCTCACGTATGCAAACGGCAAGCGCGTCATTGACGGCGGTCGCTACTATGCAACCGTAAACGACAAAAGCGGCCCGTACTATGTGAACACAGCAGCGGAAAAAGGCGGTTACACCTACGGACGTACACCGACAGCCAACGAACTCGAAGCATGGAACACAACGGTAACACCGTGGCGTCTGCCGCCGAAAGGCGAAGGTACAGCCGAAGAGGGTGAAGCAGTTTACGAAGCCAAATGTGTCATGTGTCACGGCGACTTCGGTTCCGGCGGCGGCGGTTATCCGGCGCTCTCCAAAGGGAATGCATACGACAACATGGCCACACTGAAACACCAGCGTACCGGTCCGGACATGGAAGGTCCGATCCGCGTATTCGGTAACTACTGGCCGGAAGCGAGCACCCTGTGGTGGTACATCATGGAAGGTATGCCGCATCCGGATACACGCAGCCTGACTGAAGACGAAGTCTATGCACTCGTTGCCTATATCATGAACCTCAATGAGATGGAGATCGACGGCGAAGAAGTTGATTACGAATATGTCCTCGACCAGGAGAAATTCGCGAAGATCGTTATGCCGAACAAAGACGGTTTCGAACCGGTCATCGACGGTGCAAACGGTCTTGAGAACGTCCGTGCTTATTTCGCGGATCCTGCAAACTTCGGTGCGCAGAAAATCGCTTCTGCCGACGAGCGTTGTATGAGCAACTGTCAAAAAGAGACTGCGAAAGTCGTAGGAATCTCTATCGAGCAGAAAGAGTTCCTTCCGCCGCTCTCCGAAGTCCGTGACCTTCCGAAGGTCGAGAACACAAGCGGTGTAGACCTCGAAGCGAAGAATACCTATGAATCCAGCTGTGCCGTTTGCCACGGTGCTGCGGGCATGGGTGCTCCGGTGGTCGGCGACAAGAAGGCGTGGGACGCTGTTGTCGGCAAGGGTATGGACAAGGTCTATGCCCGTGCCATCAACGGTACTGACATGGGTATGCCTCCGAAGGGGGGCACAGACCTGTCTGACGACAAACTCAAGGCGGTGGTTGATTACATGATCAGCCAGAGCAAATAAATCTCAACCAAAGGATAAACATATGCAAAGAAGAACATTCCTCTCTCTCGCAGCTGGCGCTTGCGCCCTGGCTGCTGTACCGGCAAGCGTCCGTGCGGAAGATTTCCGTAAATCCAAGCCGACAGTTTGGACAGCAAAAACTGTCGACGACGCCCTCAAAGCGATGTACGGCACAACGGCTACTGTCGCTGAAGGCGTCACAGTCGTCGCTCCGGACGTTGCAAGCAACGGTGGTGCGGTTCCGGTTGATGTCAAGTCTGACATCGCTGCAAAATCCGTCATGATCGTCCAGAACGTCAACCCGGAATCTGCGGTTATCGTTTACGACCTCAACGAGTACAGCATCATCGACTTCTCCATCAAGATCAAGATGAAAGCTTCCGGTACGATCACAGCAATCGTACAGGGTAACGACGGCAAGCTCTACAGCGGCTCCAAAACACTCGACGTTGCACTCGGTGGTTGTGAGGGCTGATCGCCTTCGCCTATAGAAAACGAAAATAGAAAGGTAATATCATGAGAATCAAAGCAAAACTCAAAGGTAATGTTGTTTCTGTAAAAGCGATGGCGAAGCACGACATGTGGACATACGATATCGCTGAGAAGAAAACCGGCGACCGCAACAACGCGAACTTCATCACGCACATCGACGCCAAAGTCGGCGCGGCAACTGTTATGGACGCTTCTGTCAGCCAGTTCCTCTCCAAGAACCCGATCTTCAAGTTCGCGTTCAAAGGCGACTTCAAAGCGGGTGACGAACTCGTGATGACTTGGGTTGACCTCAAGGGCAACACCAAGACTTCCAAAGCCAAAATCAAATAATCCCCGGGTGGACGCTTCGGCGTCCCACCGCTTTCTCTCCAAGGCACCAACAGTGTATAAACACCACTTCATCACTCTTTTTATTCTCACGTCGTTCTTTTTCTCCTTGTCCGCACGCGATATCGACCTGAACCGTATAGCAATCGATACGGCCAAGCAGAAGAAGACCCTCCTAGTCTGGCTTCACAAAAATGACTGTGGTTACTGTGAAGCAATGTATGAATTTACCCTCGGCGACGACAAAGTCGCATCCCTGATTCAATCCTCTTTTGAACTTGTCGATATCAACATCAACGACGATGACACCGTGGCGTTCAAGGAGTTCAAGGGGAGCGGACACGACTTCGCCAAACATGTCGGATACAACTTCTACCCCTCCTCGCTTTTTCTGGATGCCGATGGGGAGATCATCTTTGCCGCACCGGGATATGTCGAAGAGAAGGATTTTTTGAACATGCTCGACTATGTCAGCAGCGGTGCGCATAAAAGCATGACCTATGACAGCTTTAAACGGGAGGGAAAAAGTGAATAAGCACAAAGGAAAGGTCCTGGGCCTTTTTCATGCCCTGAAAGGGGTTGAAGGGCGTCATGAGTATGATATGATCGAAATCGACGAGCAGGGTATTATCGGCGATAAATATTACGGCAAGAACCTCAACCGTACCATTCTGATCACTTCCGAAGAGGCCAGCTACGTCATGGCGGCCGACGAAGGCATCACAATGCCCTACGGCTCGTTGGGAGAGAACATTGTCATCGATATCAGTCCCTATCACCTTCAGGCTGGCCAGCAATTGAAGATCGGTGAGACGATCGTCGCCATCACCCAGAACTGCACCCTCTGCAGCAGCCTCGGCAAAGTCGACGCCAGACTGCCGGAGCTCCTCAAGAACGACCGCGGTATTTTTGCGAAAACACTCCAGGGCGGTAAAATAAAAAAAGGTGATACAGTCACCATACTCTGAATTAAGGACTCTGCCGCTACACTAGTCTCACAAACTTATCACGAAGGAGTGAGATGAAACCGTTTGCAAGGACCCTTCTCTGGACAGTACTGTCCCTGACACTGCTGATCAGCACCGCCGCCACCGATACGAACACACAGCAGGATATCCGGATCTTTACCGTTGAAAACAGCGGCGGGAAAATTACCGGGAAAAGCATAGAAAAAGCCTTTGAAGCAGCCGGTTTTCTGATCGATGGCAACAACGACATGAACAAGCCCTTCAAAGCCCGGTTCGGTGCGACGCACTACCCGGTCTACCGCCTGGCGACCATTCACGATCCCGATCTCTCCGCCAAACTGATCGCCGTTAATCCGCTGATGGGGCTGCTGACGCCGCTCTCCATGTCTATTTGGCAGGATAATGAAGGGAGCATGAATATCTCCGTCCTCTCCTTGCGCGGTCTTTCGCGTATGACGCAGATCCCAATGAACAACCCCGACCTTGTCGCCCTGGCAGCTAAAATGGAGAAGGCGCTGCGTGCCGCCCTTCCTGGGGGCCATTTCAAGTCGCTGGCCTATCAAAAGGTCGCAGACCCTGCCACACCCCTTTCGGTGACCTTTAAGGCCGTATTTGAGGCTCCAAAGGATGGATCTGTTCTTGATGCCAAAGATGACTTTGAAGCTGAATTCGAAGGAGAGATGGAGCCCATTGGTTTTCTCTTCCCAGGGTTTATCGACGTCAACGAAGAGCTGCAGGAGCGTGATGATGATAGTTATGACTTTTATGACACCTATTCTGTCTGCAAACTCGACGTCATCTTCCCGATCCATCAAACCCATCCGGAAGTCGGTGCCTTCGCGCCCTGTACCTTTTTCCTCTACAAGAAACATGGAGAAAAAACTGTCCATATGGGCTTCCCATCCGTTCAGAACTGGATCGCTTCGACGGATATTGCAGACAAAACCTCTCTAGACCCTCTGATCGAAGCGGAAAACCTCTTCATCGATACGGTTAACGGCATTACGGAATAACGCTCGGGACGGCAGGACCGTCCTCAACCATCTTCACACGATCACACCCAGCAATCCCCTAATCGACAGCAACAACATATATGATACAAAAGAGTGCTGGTTAAGCCTGTAGAACACTGGCTGAAATGAAAGAGGAATAGCTATGCAGCCGGGAGGCCGCATTGTTATTTAAATGGTGTCGAAAGCTCTTCTTCAATCGCACCCGGCGTGTTGACAATTTGCATAAACTCCCCCATGCTCAGCAGAGGATAACTGATGGCAATGTAGTATTTTGCCGCCAAAGCCTGTGCTTTACCCTCTTCGATCAGGATCGTATACGGCAAAATCTCGGCATTCTTCGCACCGATCGTCTTAACGAATGACTTTGTCTCATCACTCAGGGCGTACCCGACCAGCACTTTGCCCTCGCCAAGCGGCAGTTTAAAGACAACCGAACGGCCGTCATTATACGTCTCAAGCTTTGAAAGCAAAGCTTGCGTGTCACCCTCTGCCAGCGCGTACGTGTCTTCATAATAGGGCATACCGATCATAAAATGGTAGCCGGCGAGTTTGTCGTATTCGAAAGCATCCTCGGATACGCTGAGATCACCCAGCGCTTTTTGCAGCGCCGCTGTCAGCGTGTCGCCCAGGGTGTGATCATACTCCGACTGGAAAAATGCCTTCCCGAAATAGACCGGATTCGTGACGGCGATGCGTTGGTTTTCACCATCCACGAGCACACGGAGGACCGCGCCGAAACCGCGCCCCGGTTTCTTTGCAGCTGCTTTGAGTGCTTCAGTCGTCATGACAATCGTTTCGCTCTTATCTGTTGTCGCATACCTCCCGACAATCTCAAACCCTGCCGCTTGCAACGTCGACATTACGGCAGCCTTATCTTGATAGGGTGCGTAATAATAGGCACTCACTTTCTCGCCAATCGGTTCGGCCGCAGCATGGGCATCCACCCAAAACAAGATGGCGGCCAACAAAATCAACAATGCTTTCATTCTCTTTTCCTTTCTATTGGTTGCACCTCTGCCCTCCCGGGAGAAAAGCGTCACTGCTTGTTCGCTTTCATTGAAAATTCGGCACGGAAATATCCTGCTTCTATGCGTCATAGTGTCTGATGCCAATGATTCAATGGATCCCGCCCGGGAGCGGGAGTGTGGAGGTATGGTTCTTTTAAAAGTCGTATGTCAACTGGAACGTGACACCGGACTGCGAGTGTTTTACTTCATTGCTCGGTCCTGTCATCCCCATGCCGTCAAGGGCGGAAGTATCGAATGAAACTTTCGTTTCCAGTGCGTACGTCAGCGCCAGATCGACGGAGAGCTGCTCTGTCAGCGGCGCGGAAGCACCCGCCGTAATATGGTCTTCTACGACCGCCGGGAACCCAAGGAGGTTGAAGACGTTGATGGCAGCACCTGCCTGTGTCGTGCCGTCTGCCTCTTCGATCGGCTGTGTACCGTGGTTATACCCCGCACGCAGCGCATACCCGTCTATTTCAAACTGGTATCCGACGGCAAATACATCCGTGTTTTTCCAGTTGAAGTCTTTATAGCCTTTAGCGTCACCCCATTTAACCTGCTTATAGTCAAACGCGATGGTATTTTCGCGGGTAATCTTGAATGAGAACCCAACACCGATCTCCGCAGGCTGTGTCAGTTCATCCCCGAATGGAGCAGGCAGAATCCCCAAACCGGCGAACGGCCCAGTAGCTCCGGAAATCTGCCCCTTGTACTTCATCGGGATTTCCGCACGATAGACCGCACCGAGTGTCAATGCACCGACATTATAGGAGAGACCAAAATTGTAAGTAAATTTCAGGTCCTGTGCCAGCCCCTCCCCGACAGTCGTACCCATGGCATTGTAATTAATATCCAAAGCACCATACTGAAGGATTGGAGTGAAACCGACACTGAGTCCGTTCATCTCATAAGCGACCGGCACACCCAGCTGCATCAACTGGAGAGCGGTGACCATATTCATGGTGCTTTGAGAATTCTCACTACGGTAATCCGTACCCATACCGGCAGTTCCCCAGATACCGATACCCCAGTAGAAGTGATCACCGACTTTATTACCGACAGAAACTTCCGGAATCACATTCAGATCCGCAGCACTATCTTGCATGCCATTGCCGTCATTGGCGTTATATTTTACATTCGGCATAAAGAGTGTACCACCGAACGAAATCTCTGTCCCCTTGACGCTGCTCAATAACGCAGGGTTGTTAATACCGGACTCTGCACCGAACGGCATCCCGATGCTTACACCGCCCATCGAACGTGATTTCGCACCGAGACCGATCAGGTGGTCACCGTTTGTTGCAAAAGCAGATGTTGCTCCCAACGCCATAGCCGCTGCAACAGCCAATTTGATTGTACGTGTCATTTATACTCCTACGAATACAGTTATTCGACAGAAAGCCTTCGCTTTCAACTCGGATCATTATAGAGAGGCAAAAATAAATTGAATCTGAATATAAATAATGCATTATCACAGAAACTTATCATTTTTTTTATCGTAATCAAGAAAAATGGGGAAATAAAAGATTTTTATACTTATAACTTATCTTAATGGCGGTTTTAAGCATAGAAAAAAGCTGTTTCTGAGTGTTTTTGTTTTTGATACAAAAGAGAGATTTTTTTGAGAATTTTATCATATTGTTTCATTTCGAAACAGTATTTTTACTTTTCCTGTTATATATTAATGTGTTATTTGACTCTATCTGCATGCATTAGTTTTTCTTGACATGCTCTTGTCGAGATGAAACAGCAGTAAAAAAAACTATAGAAGATGGGTAACCTGGGAGCCACGCTTCTAGTGCTTATAGCGAGATCTCATAGAACATAAAACACATGCCAGGATAAGATTGCAACGAAGCAGATAAGACTATTATTTGATAGGAAAACAACCAGGGTGACTAGAATGACATAGAGGAAAATACAGCACTAATCATTCATAGATTGT
This sequence comes from Sulfurimonas sp. HSL-3221, assembly GCF_021044585.1. Taxonomy (GTDB): domain Bacteria; phylum Campylobacterota; class Campylobacteria; order Campylobacterales; family Sulfurimonadaceae; genus Thiomicrolovo; species Thiomicrolovo sulfuroxydans. The sequence continues at coordinate 2,458,026 of NZ_CP087998.1, forward strand.
TAATGATCTTACGAGTTGAATATTTGTATCCCAGACCAACATTGCTCACAAATAATATGCATTCATAGAAGTGCGCTATAAATAGGCGGGACATGATCTGGATAAGGGCAACAAGGTTGTGCTTGTCTATGCGAAAAGTAAGATAAATAGGAAGCGAGTACGGAGTACGACGCGAGCATAGCCGCAGGTGTAAAGTAAGACAGTGTAATTGGTTTTAAAAGTTAGGAGGATTAGTAAAGAAGGATAAATCCGAGAACCAGGATATCTCATGAAAAAAGGCAACGGGGTTGCGTTTTTACAGGAGTAAAGTAAGATAGATGAAGAGCGAATACGTAGTATAAAGCGAACATAGCCGCCGGAGTTTAGACTTAAGAGATTGTTGGTAATAAATTGTTGTGATTGTTTGAATGTGAAGAAATTCCGAGAACCAGGCGGCGACCTACGTTCCCAACCCTGCAAGGGTCAGTATTATCAGCGATGAGAGGCTTAGCTTCCGGGTTCGGAATGGGGCCGGGCGTTTCCCTCTCTCTATAGCCACCTGGACAATCGGATCTAAAAGCACCGAAGTGATCTTAGATCCGACTGTGTCGGGAAGTTTTCATTGTTAAAGTCAACGGCAACTACAGTGATTACAGCTTCTCATATTCAGTAAGGCAGTAAGACACTAATTTTAGGGAAAAAAGACGAACGGACTATTAGTACTGGTCAGCTAAACAGATTGCTCTGCGTACACACCCAGCCTATCAAGCATGTAGTCTTCATGCGTCCTTCAGGGAGAGTTCATCTTGGAGTTGGCTTCCCGCTTAGATGCTTTCAGCGGTTATCACATCCGAACGTAGCTACCCGGCGGTGCCCTTGGCAGGACAACCGGTGCACCAGTGGTTCGTCCAACCCGGTCCTCTCGTACTAGGGTCAGCTCTCCTCAACTCTCCTACGCCCACGGAAGATAGGGACCGAACTGTCTCACGACGTTCTGAACCCAGCTCGCGTACCGCTTTAAATGGCGAACAGCCATACCCTTGGGACCTGCTCCAGCCCCAGGATGCGATGAGCCGACATCGAGGTGCCAAACCTCCCCGTCGATGTGAGCTCTTGGGGGAGATCAGCCTGTTATCCCCGGCGTACCTTTTATCCTTTGAGCGATGGCCCTTCCACACAGAACCACCGGATCACTATGACCGTCTTTCGACTCTGCTCGACATGTACGTCTCACAGTCAGGCTGGCTTATGCCATTATACTCTGCGATGGATTTCCAACCCATCTGAGCCAACCTTTGTAAGCCTCCGTTACTTTTTAGGAGGCGACCGCCCCAGTCAAACTACCCACCAGACATTGTCCTGACAGAGGATAACTCTGCGCAGTTAGCTATCAGAATATTCAAGGGTGGTATCTCAAGGGTGCCTCATATACAACTGGCGTCATATAATCAACGGCTCCCACCTATCCTGCACATGAATATCCCAATAGCAGTGTCAAGCTATAGTAAAGGTGCACGGGGTCTTTCCGTCTTTCCGCGGGTAGGAGGAATTTTCACCTCCACTACAATTTCACTGGATCCCTGGTTGAGACAGCTCCCATCTCGTTACGCCATTCATGCAGGTCGGTATTTAACCGACAAGGAATTTCGCTACCTTAGGACCGTTATAGTTACGGCCGCCGTTTACTCGTGCTTCAATTCACCGCTTCGCAAAGCTAACGGATCCTTTTAACATTCGAGCACCGGGCAGGCGTCACACCCTATACATCCACTTACGTGTTGGCAGAGTGCTGTGTTTTTGGTAAACAGTCGGGAGGGACTCTTTGCTGCGACCCGCTTCTGCTCCACCCGCAGGGGTTTCACATACAACGGGCACACCTTATTCCGAAGTTACGGTGCTAGTTTGCAGAGTTCCTTAACCAGGGTTCTTCCACGCGCCTTAGAATACTCATCTCACCCACCTGTGTCGGTTTACGGTACGGGCGACTGTAGATATGCTTAGAAACTTTTCTCGGCACGACGGCATCAACGATTCTGTTTCTGCTCCGAAGAGCGTCGACAGCCTGTCAGATCTCGGTCTCATGTAAGGCGGATTTGCCTGCCTTACAACCTACATCCTTCGAGCCACTATTCCATCAGTGACCTCGTTTAGCCCTATGCGTCCTTCCATCACGCTCTACAGTCGGTATCGGAATATTAACCGATTTGCCATCGTCTACCCCTTTCGGACTCGACTTAGGTCCCGACTAACCCTACGATGACGAGCATCGCGTAGGAAACCTTGGGTTTACGGCGAAGCAGATTCTCACTGCTTTTATCGCTACTCATGCCTGCATGCTCACTTCCATCCGCTCCAGCACTCCTTGCCGGTATACCTTCAACGCTGAATGGAACGCTCTCCTACCACTTAGTAAAACTAAGTCTAGAGCTTCGGTGTACATCTTAGCCCCGTTATATTTTCGGCGCAGAATCGCTAGACCAGTGAGCTGTTACGCTTTCTTTAAAGGATGGCTGCTTCTAAGCCAACCTCCTGGTTGTTTCAGCAACTCCACATCCTTTTCCACTTAGATGTAACTTAGGGACCTTAGCTGCTAGTCTGGGTTGTTCCCCTCTCGACGATTGATTTTATCACCCACCGCCTGACTCCCGAGGTTAGGCATACAGTATTCGGAGTTTGATAGGGTTTGGTACCGCGGTGAGCAGCCCTAGCCCTGTCAGTGCTCTACCCCTGTATGCTAATAACTCGAGGCTATACCTAAATATATTTCGGAGAGAACCAGCTATCACTGAGTTTGATTGGCCTTTCACCCCTATCCACAAGTCATCCGGAGGCTTTTCAACGCCTATCGGTTCGGTCCTCCACTAGCTCTTACACCAGCTTCAACCTGCTCATGGATAGATCACTCAGTTTCGGGTCTGCAGCATCTGACTAATCGCCCTATTAAGACTCGCTTTCGCTACGGCTTCGCGTTCGCTTAACCTTGCCAGATACCACAACTCGCAGGCTCATTATGCAAAAGGCAGTCCGTCACCCCTCATAAAGAATGGGGCTCCGAATGATTGTAAGCTATAGGTTTCAGGTTCTATTTCACTCCGTTCACCACGGTTCTTTTCACCTTTCCCTCACGGTACTGGTTCGCTATCGGTCTGGTAGTAGTATTTAGCCTTGGAGGGTGGTCCCCCCATGTTCAGTCAAGATAACACGTGTCCCGACCTACTCGAATAACATGTAGATAGTTTTCGCTTACAGGGCTATCACCTTCTATGGCTCCTCTTTCCAAAGGATTCTGCTAACACACTACACGCTTTAGGGCTAGTCCCATTTCGCTCGCCGCTACTCTGGGAATCTCGGTTGATTTCTTTTCCTCAAGGTACTGAGATGTTTCACTTCCCTTGGTTCGCCCCCCGAAGGGTGACACGATTCGCACCGTGCCGGGTTGCCCCATTCGGAAATCCCCGGATCAAAGCTTCTTGGCAGCTCCCCGAGGCTTATCGCAGCCTAGTACGTCCTTCATCGCCTCTACCAGCCTAGGCATCCACCTATAGCTCTTAATATCTTTATTCTAATTAGCGCTTACTGCCTTACTCAATATGAATAAGACTGTAATCTTCAATTGTAGTTGCATATAGTAATTTCTTACTATATTTGTTGACTTTAACAATGATAATTCAATGAACGATTTAGACTCTTATACACTAAGAAGTCTAATATGAATACTTCATCAAGTACTCGTATTAGGCTTCATCCGTGGTGGAGAATAGCGGGATCGAACCGCTGACCTCCTGCGTGCAAAGCAGGCGCTCTCCCAGCTGAGCTAATTCCCCACATAGTGATCCTGGTGGGCCTAGGAGGACTTGAACCTCCGACCTCACCCTTATCAGGGGTGCACTCTAACCAGCTGAGCTATAGGCCCCTTCTCGGCATTTCTAATTCAATAGAACACAGATCACTGAAAACTAAGCAAGCAAGCGGACAGACACAACTCTGTGTGAGATTTTCTCTTCGGGCCCTCAAACGAATGAGGCCCGGTTACTCTAGAAAGGAGGTGATCCAACCGCAGGTTCTCCTACGGTTACCTTGTTACGACTTCACCCCAGTCGCTGATTCCACCGTAAGCGGTAGCCAGTTTGGCATCCCGATTTCGGGTGAAATCAACTCCCATGGTGTGACGGGCGGTGAGTACAAGACCCGGGAACGTATTCACCGTAGCTTAGCTGATCTACGATTACTAGTGATTCCAGCTTCATGCACTCGAGTTGCAGAGTACAATCCGAACTGAGAGACGCTTTATGAGATTGGCTCCACCTCGCGGTATCGCAACTCTCTGTACGTCCCATTGTAGCACGTGTGTAGCCCTGGCCGTAAGGGCCATGATGACTTGACGTCGTCCTCACCTTCCTCCTCCTTGCGAAGGCAGTCTCCTTAGAGTGCCCAGCCGAACTGCTGGCAACTAAGGACGAGGGTTGCGCTCGTTGCGGGACTTAACCCAACATCTCACGACACGAGCTGACGACAGCCGTGCAGCACCTGTTTTCAAGCTCCAGTAAACTGGCACTACCGTATCTCTACAGTATTCTATCAATGTCAAGGCCAGGTAAGGTTCTTCGTGTATCTTCGAATTAAACCACATGCTCCACCACTTGTGCGGGTCCCCGTCTATTCCTTTGAGTTTTAATCTTGCGACCGTACTCCCCAGGCGGAATGCTTAATCTGTTAAGTGCATCACCGAAACTACAAGAGCCCCGACGACTAGCATTCATCGTTTAGGGCGTGGACTACCAGGGTATCTAATCCTGTTTGCTCCCCACGCTTTCACGCCTCAGCGTCAGTTATGTCCCAGCAGATCGCCTTCGCTTTCGGTATTCCTAGTGATATCTACGGATTTTACCCCTACACCACTAATTCCATCTGCCCCTTCCATACTCTAGGTTCCCAGTTTCAAGTGCAGTTCTATGGTTGAGCCATAGGATTTCACACCTGACTTAAAAACCCGCCTACGCGTCCTTTACGCCCAGTGATTCCGAGTAACGCTTGCTCCCTCCGTATTACCGCGGCTGCTGGCACGGAGTTAGCCGGAGCTTATTCATTAGGTACCGTCATTTTCTTCCCTAATAAAAGGAGTTTACACACCGAAATGCGTCATCCTCCACGCGGCGTTGCTGCATCAGGGTTTCCCCCATTGTGCAATATTCCTCACTGCTGCCTCCCGTAGGAGTCTGGTCCGTGTCTCAGTACCAGTGTGGCGGATCATCCTCTCAAACCCGCTATGTGTCATCGCCTTGGTGAGCTCTTACCTCACCAACTAGCTGATACAATATAGGCCGATCCCTCAGCGAAAAACCTTTCCCTGCGAACAGGAGTATCCGGTATTAATCACCGTTTCCAGTGGCTATCCCAGACTGAGGGGCACGTAACCTATACATTACTCACCCGTGCGCCACTCGTCAGCAAAAGAGCAAGCTCTTCCCTGTTACCGTTCGACTTGCATGTGTTAAGCACGCCGCCAGCGTTCACTCTGAGCCAGGATCAAACTCTCCATAATTGAAAAGACGTTTCCGAAGAAACGATTACTGATCCAGCCCAAGATATAAAATCATTGGCTGTATAGTGTCTATCACTATTAATAGTAATAGACGGTTAAATTGTGTCTTATCTAAGTAAGACTTCCAGACTCGCATCTGTCCATCCCACTTGCTTAGTTTTCAATGATCTCAAACTTCCCAAATCTTCAACTCGAAGACCCGGCTGATCGGCTTCTTTCGATGCCTCTCATCGTTTGTGGACGGGAATTATAGGGGATTCCTAAAGCAATGTCAAGAGGTTTTCGGGAGGAATTGCAAAATATGTCAAATTTCTTTTTTTTGGCCCATTTTCACCCTATTTTTGTTACAAAAATATACATCTGTCGATCTGCTGCTGCTATTACCCTGTATTTTCGCGCCAAACACCCCGATTTTATTTACTATCTGTTTGACATGAACCATGTATAGTTCAGAAATCAAACTCCAATATAATAGAGGAATAGACTATGGGACTTTATGATAGAGAATATGCACGCGGAAGAGCAGCGGATCACTACGCAGCCAACCGCAGTGAAACACAGGTCGTTTCATTTGTAAAAGAGACTTATAAACTGTTTGCCGCCTCCCTGATGGCTGCGGCAGTCGGTTCATACGTGGGGATTCCGATCGCCGGTACTCTTCAGGCCATGCACTGGCCGCTCTTTTTCCTGGTCATCGGTCTGCTGATCGGTCTGCACTTTGCCAAACACAAGCAGGGGCTCAACCTGATCCTGCTCTTTGCCTTCACGTTCGCAACCGGTATGATGATCGCCCCGCTGCTTTCCGTTGTCCTCGGCATGTCCGGCGGCGCGACGATCGTCGGTAACGCTTTTGCCATGACCTCCGTCATCTTCGGGGCCATGAGCTTTTACGCCATCCGTACGACGAAAGACTTTACCTCTTTCAGCAAGCCGCTCTTTATCGCACTGCTGGTGATCATCGGCTTCTCAATCGTCAACATCTTCCTCGGAAGCCCGATGATGGCCGTCATTATCTCCGCCGCTGCGGTTTTCCTGTTCAGCATCTTCGTCGTTTACGACACGCAGGCAATCATGCGCGGGATGTTTGAGACACCGATCGAGGGGGCCGTTGCCCTTTACCTCGACTTCTTCAATATCTTCGTCAACCTGCTCCAGCTCCTGGGCATCTTCGGTGGCAGCGAAGACTGACGCCCTTTCACCCGATCTTTTTCGGGTGATCGACGCCAACCTGAACCGCCTCAAAGAGGGCATCCGCGTTATCGAGGATATCGCCCGCTATCTCCAAAACGACAAAACAACCGCTTCCAGCCTCAAAGCCCTTCGCCATAAAAGTAGAATCGACGATCTGCAAAACCTGCTCTCTTCCCGGGACAGCATCAATGATGTACTGCGTCCGACGATCAAGAGCGAACTGAACCGCTCTTCGGTCAAAAGCATTCTCATCGCCAACTACAAGCGGGCCCAGGAGTCCTCACGGGTACTGGAAGAGATGTATAAGATCGTCGATCCGGCACTCTCCGAAACCTTCAAGCAGATCCGCTACGAACTCTATACATTGGAAAAAGAGCACCTGCTCAGCTCTGAATAAAAAGTACCTCGAACTCCAGCCGGTCCAAAGGGTAGTTCTCCATCAGCTGTTTCGTCTCTTTATAGGTGAGCACGTTTCGGTTCCCGCTGACCCCGCTGCGTTTGATATAACGGAACATATCGCGGGTGTTGTCAAAGGCGAGGGAGTAGCGGACCACTTCGCATGATGCATTGAAGAACCGCTTTGCCAAACGCTCCACCTCGTCGGCACTCCGCAGAAGCGGCGGCAGCCCCGCCGTCTTAAAAAGTGTCCCGAACGTTCCGGCTGTAAAGATTGCAAGAGAGACCGGGGCATTGAGTGAGCGGATCAGTGCGAAAGTGTGGGCCAGGTCCGGCGACCACTGCAGGGCGGAGGCGGAAAAGATACGGTCAAAGTGTGTCGCCTTCAGCGAGGCGTAGAGCTTGGGATCGTCGAAGTCCCCCTGCAAACAGGTGATCCGTTCCCCCTGGGGGTGCAGTGCCAGCATCCCCGGCGCGAAATCGATGCCGACAAGCTGCTGATAGGGCCACGCTATCTGCTCTGCGACGGCACCGCGCCCGCAGCCGATATCGAGCAGGTGCTGCGGTGCATCCTTCACCCCCGCGACCAGTCTTTCAGCCACTTTCTTCTGAATAATGTTATAGCTGCCGTAGTGGTCGGCATAACGGGAGAACTCGTTCTGAACGTTCATCGGCGGTTGATCACCAAGGAGATAACAAAGATCAGCAGGACGCACATGACGATGGTCGCGCCGCTGGGAAGTGCGAAAGCGTAGGAGAGCAGCATGCCGGCTGCCACGGAAAAGAGTGCGAACAGCACGGAGAGCCCCACTGTCGCGGAAAAGCCCTGGCGGAAACGCAGGGCGGCTACGGTTGGGATGACCATCAGCGCGCCGATCAGCAGGGTCCCGACGATACGGATGGAGAGAGCGATAATGACGGCAACGATGCTGACCAGCATAAAGTTGAGCAGCGTCACGGGGATACCGCCCGTCTTGGCGACCTCTTCATCGAAGGCGATAAAGTAGAACTCTTTATAAAAGTAGCCCAGCAGCGCCAGGGCCGGGACACCGACGGCAAAAATCGTCCAGACCTCTTCCGTGGAGACAGAAAGGATCGAACCGAAGAGGTAGCTGAAAAGCGAGCTGTTGAACGCCCCCGCCAGGGAGACGATGATGACGGCCAGGGCCAGGGAGCCCGAAAGGAAAATGGCCAGGACGGCATCGGAGTAGAGGTGAAAGAAGCTGCGCAGGTACTCGATGGTCCATGCACTGAGCAGTGCCGCCGCCACCGCCATCCAGACCGGGTTGGTCTCGGTCAGGATCCCGACGGCGACCCCGACCAGGGCCGAGTGCGCCAAGGTCTCTGTCAGCAGCGCGTAGCGGCGCAGGACGACAAAGGCCCCGCTGAAGGAGGCAAGCAGTGCGATCATGATCCCGGCGAGAAACGCATTGACCATAAACTGGTATTGGAAAAGTTCCAGCATCCTCTCTCCTCGTCAATGACGGTGATGCGCGCTGAGCAGGTGCGCATCGATGCCGTAAAGTTCGCTCATCCCCTCGCAGCTGAGCAGCGTTTTCGGGTCATTGCAGGTTGAAAGCCGCTGGTTGACCGTAAAGACCCGCGCGATGTCATCGGCGATCACGCCCACATCGTGGGTCACGAAGAGGATCGTCAGACGCTCCTCCTGATTGAGCTGGCGCAGCAGGGCGTAAAAGCGCTGCTGCGAGGGCTGATCGACACCTGTATTCGGCTCATCGAGGATCAGTACTTTCGGCTCCGAGGCCAGCGCACGGGCGATCATGACCCGCTGGCGCTGCCCGCCGGAGAGCTCGCCGACAAGCTTCTGCCGCAGACCCGTCACCTCCATCCGTTCCATGGCCCGCTCAACGATGCGGCGGTCGTTCTCATGCCACCGCTTGTCCCATCCGAGGCCGGAAATACGCCCCATACGGACGATCTCTTCTACGCTACCGGGGAAAAGACGATCCGTCTGCGTCACTTGCTGGGGGACATACCCTACCTGCGCCCACTGTCGGAACTGCTTTTGCGGCTCGCCGAAGAGGCTGATACGGCCCGACGTCGGTTTCTGTAGCCCAAGCAGCAGGCGAACGAGCGTCGTCTTCCCGCCGCCGTTGGGACCGATCACTGCGCAATACTCCCCCTGGAGGACCTTCAGCGATACGTCCGAGAGGATCGTCTGACCGCCGGCACTGTAGTCAAGATGTTCGACCTCGAAAACGGCCGGCTCAAAGGTCATTTGCACTCCATTGCGTCATGCAGCTTCAGCAGGTTGGCATTCATCAGGCGGAAATAATCCGCCCCGATCTCGTCGGCGGTGATGTTCGCCAGCGGCTGGAGCACATCCACCCGCACGCCCGTCTCCGTTGCCAGCGATGCTACCAGCTTGTCGCTGACAAACGATTCGTAGAAGAGGGTTTTGATGCCGTGTTCGCGTACGATGTCGGTCAGAGCCGCCATCGTTCTCGCATCGGGCATCGTATCCGGAGAGAGTCCGGTAACGGCGTCGACATGGAAGCCGTAGCGTTCGGCAAGGTAGCCGAAGGCGTTATGGCTGACAATGATCGTATCAAGCCGACAGTCGCTCAGGCGTTTGCGGTAAAGGGCATCAAGGGTCTCAAGCCGTTTGATGTAGGCGGCGGCCCGTTCCCGGAGTTTCACGGCATCCAGGGCGGGGAATGCCGAAGTGAACAGTTGTTCTTCCCCGCGGACAAGCGCAATCATATTGTCGATATCAAGCCAGTAATGCGGATCGGTGCCGTGGCGATCCTCTTCGTGCGTCTCCCCCGCTGCATCGTGGTGCGAATGCCCCCCTTCGTGCAGACGGACGTACCGGCTCATGTCCCTGGCGTTGCCGAATGACTCAAAAGGTTCCGTCCACGGTTCGAGGCCCGCGCCGCTGTAAAGGAACAGCCGGCTCTTCTGCACCCGGATCATATCCTGCGGCGTCGGCTCGAAGGTGTGCACTTCCCGCCCGAACGGGATCAGCATGGCCACCTCGGCATCCTGGCCCAGGAGGTGGCGGGCGATATCGTAAAGCGCGAACGTCGTCACGACGACATCCGCTTTACCGGCCTGCACCTTTTTCTCCGGTACCATAACCACGAGGGCCAGCACCAAAACCGTCAACAATGCCAGTAAAACAATGATCGCTTTTTTCAAAATCTCTCCACGGCTTTCTTCCCCGAATTATAGCGAAGCTTCCCCTGCCCATTATAGAATGGGGTTTTTTTCGCTATAATTCGCCACTTTAAAGCGAATGATTAAGGATAACAATGACTTCTTTCTTGCTGATCGTCCAGGTCGTGCTGGTGATCCTGCTGACCATCGTCGTCTTGCTGCAGAAAAGCTCCAGCATCGGTCTGGGAGCCTACAGTGGTTCCAACGAGTCCGTCTTCGGCGCCAAAGGGCCCGGAAGCTTCCTGGCAAAAACGACCTTCTTCTTCGGCTTCCTTTTCGTAGCCAACACGATTGCTCTGGGCTACTTCTACTCGCAGGCCGCCAATAAATCCGTCGTTGACGAGATCGTCACACCGGTTACAGCGGCAGCCCCGAGCGCTGCAGAGAGTGCGGTTGCCCCGGCAGCGCCTGCTGTCGAAGCCAACACCTCCAACTAACCCGCCATGCGCAGCCTCCTGCTGACTGCGCTGCTGCCGCTGGTACTCTTCGCGGACGCGCACATCTTCGTCTTCCACCGTTTCGGCGATGCACAGCATGCCGCCACCAATACCTCCATTCAGACGCTGCGTGCCGAGTTCGACTACCTCAAGACGAACGGCTACAAAGTCATCCCCCTCTCCCGTCTGGCCAAGGCACTGAAGGGGCACGAACCCATTGACGACAAATGGGTCGTGCTCACCATCGATGACAGCTACAAAAGCTTCTATGAGAACGGCCTGCCGATCTTCCGCGAGTACGGCTACCCCTTTACCCTCTTTGTCTATGTCGCGGCGGCGGACAAGAACTACGGCGACTTCATGACCTGGGATCAGATCCGCGATACGGCACAGTACGGCGAGCTCGGCCTGCACGGCTATGGGCACAGCCATGAGTGCCACCTCGTGCCCTATATGCTCAAAGATGACACCGACCGGGGGCTGCTCTCCTTTGCCAAGCAGCTCCGCCGTGTACCGCGCTACTACGCCTACCCCTACGGTGAATACAACCCCGAGGTCAAGGCGGGCATCGCCGGCTACGGCTTTGAACTGATCCTCAACCAGAACAGTGGCGCGGTCAACGCCGACAGTGACCCGCACGATCTCGATCGGACGGCACTGACCGGCGAAAACCTGATTGCGCAAAAACTGAAAATCGAGCGCCTGGACACCGAGTGGATCGCCCCCCTGCGGTGGCCCGAAGATGGCAGAATAAAAGAAATACACGCTAAAATTGCACCGACATACCGCACTGCCGAGTACTTTATCAGCGGCGGGGAGTGGGTACGCGTTCCCGTCGAAAACGGTGAAATCCGCGTAAAAACCGATGTGATGCTCGCTTTGCCGCGCAGCCGGGTCTTTATCCGGGTCGGCCGGAAACAAGAGAGTATCATCTTAGTAAAGGAGTAAGAATGCTTGACGAAATTTATCAAGAGTGCGAAATGGACATGGAAGGTGCGATCGAGCACATGCAGAGCCAGTTCAAAACGATCCGGACAGGGAAAGTAACGACACAGGTGCTCGACGGCATCAAGGTCGACTACTACGGAGCGGCGACTCCTCTCTCCCAGGTTGCGACAGTCCTGGCCACGGATGCAACGACGATCACCGTCTCTCCGTGGGAAAAACCGCTGCTGGGCGACATTGAAACCGCCATCGCCAAAGCCAATATCGGTGTCAACCCGAACAACGACGGCGAGCAGATCAAGCTCTTCTTCCCGCCGATGACCGTCGAACAGCGCCAGGAGAGCGTTAAGAAGCTCAAGAAGATGGGCGAAGATGCCAAAGTCGCTGTCCGCAACGACCGCCGCAAAGCCAACGACGCGGTCAAAAAGCTTGAAAAAGACAAAGAGGTCACCGAGGACGACTCCAAGCGTGCCCAGGACAATATCCAGAAGATCACAGACAAGATGGTGGCAAAGATCGACGAGATCATCAAGCAAAAAGAACAAGCCATCCTGACGGTGTAAGCGTATGGACATCAAACAGATCTACCTCGATGCCGACGCGATGCTTGAGGGCCACTTCAAGCTCAGCTCCGGCAACCACTCGCAGTTCTACCTCCAGTCCGCCAAAGTACTCGAGGACCCGAAAACGGCCATGAAGCTGGCCAACGCCCTGGCCGACCAGATCAAAGCCAGCGGCGTGAAGATCGATACCGTATGCTCCCCGGCCATCGGCGGGCTTATTGCCGGTTTCGCACTCGCCCAGGCCCTGGATGCCCGCTACATCTTCACCGAGCGCGTCGGCGGCGAGATGACCCTGCGCCGCGGCTTTGACGTCAAAGAGGGTGAAACCATCCTCGTCTGCGAAGACATCATCACGACTGGCGGTTCGGCGATGGAAGCGGCCGCCGCGGTCGAAGGGCTCGGCGCGAAGGTTGTTGCCTTCGCCGCCCTGGCCAACCGCGGTTTTTGCCGCCGTGAGCACAGCAGCATCGAAACGAAGCCCAGCTGCAAACTCCCCGGCGACCTCCCCTTCTTCGCCCTGGCGGACTTCGATTTCGAGATATACGCCCCCGAAGAGTGCCCGATGTGCAAAGCGGGCAGCGAAGCGATCAAACCGGGTTCCCGCGGGAACTGATCGCCCCTCTTCTTGCGCGGAAATTTCTTTTTCCGCCGCCTCCTAAAAAAGCTTGCTTTAAGCCCTTTTCTGCTCCTATATAGAAAAATATATAATCAATTATTATTATACTTCACACTGTGAATAACCTGTGTATTTTTTCATCGATCAACACCGGGTAAATTTGAGGAAACAGGTTTAACAGGTGCTCAAAAAAGTATCTCCCATATGACTTCAACATGTATGTTTTCGGGAATGCGTTGCTTACTAATTATTCTTACTGAGGAAGTAAGGGAAGAGTACACGGGGCGATTTTTTCGTGACGATTGTTGAGCCCAAGTTTTCGACGTTGCTTCGTAGAACGTCTGTGGTGTTGTCACTATTGCTTGGAAGCCTTCGGCGGTGCTTTGCACAACGCCTGCGGTTTATCCTTGCTACGCTGCGGAATTCCGTTCCACTGCATCGTTCGCCGAAACGACAAGCAGTTGTCGTTTCTAATGGCGAACTCACATGACGAAGATCGTCGGCGTAATCAGCGGATACTTTTTCATTTTGCGATAGATATGCTTGCGGACGACCTGGCGCAGATCGTTCTCCATCGCTTTGGGGTTTTCGATGATCCCCGGCTTGAGATTGGTTAGGAAGTGTTCCAGGACATCTTCCATCTCCTGGGCAAACGCTTTGTCCTGCTTGTCCGGCACCAGACCGAAACTGCTGACCTTTGGCTTGGAGATAAGGTGCGAATCCGCTTTGCTGACCTGGGCGACGATCATGACCATCCCCTCCGTTGCCATCTTCTGACGGTCGATGACGATGTCGTCTTCGATCAAGTTGTTGCTCTGGTTGTCGATGTAGGTCTTGCCTGATTTGACGGTTTTGACCTTGCGCATATACTTCGGCGTCACTTCGACACACTCGCCGTCACTCATCAGATGGATGTTGCGCTCGGGGACCCCGCAGGCGATTCCCGTCTCTCTGTGGCGCATAACGTGGTTGTATTCGCCGTGGATCGGCAGGAAGAATTTCGGCTGCACCAGACGCAGCATCAGCTTCTGCTCTTCCGCCCCGCCGTGACCGGAGACGTGCAGATCGCGATCGCGGGCGACGGTCGCGCCGGCACGCTCGAGGTGGTTAAGCATCTGCGAAATAGAGCCCTCGTTGCCCGGGATCGCCCGGGAGGAGAGGATGATCAGGTCGCCCGGCTTGATCTTAATATGGCGGTGCTCGCCGATGGCCGTTCTAAACAGTGCCGAGTTCGGCTCTCCCTGCGAACCCGTGGTGATGATGAGGACGTCCTTGTCGTTCATCCGGCTGACGTCATCCGCATCGACGAAGATGTTTTTGGGCAGCTTGATGTACTCGTACTGCATCGCCACTTCGAGGTTGCGCTCCATGGAACGGCCGATAACGCAGACCTTGCGCCCGTACTTGATACCCGCCTGGATCGCCTGGAAGACGCGGTGGATGTTCGAGCTGAACGTCGAGAGGATAATGCGCCCTTTCGTTTTCGAGAAGACGCGGTCCAGCGCCGGGGCGACCGTCAGTTCGCTCGGCGTGATCTCTTTGTTGTACGAGTTTGTCGAATCCGAAAGCAGCGCTAGGACCCCCTTCTCGCCGTAGGAGGCCAGACGGTGCAGGTCCGCCGGGAAACCGTCGACCGGCGTATGGTCGATTTTGTAGTCACCCGTGTGGATGACCGTTCCCGCCTCTGTCGTCACCGCGATAGAAGAGGAGTCGATGATGGAGTGGGTCATGTGCATCCACTCGACCTGGAAATCGTTCCCGATCTGGTAGACGACGCGCTTCTCAATCGGGCGGAAGTAGCGGCGGAACTCTTTGAGATGGTGTTCGTCGAACTTGTTGCCGATCATCGCCAGCGGAAGCGCCGTACCGTACAGCGGGAACTGCATCTCTTTGTAGAGGTAAGGGACCGCGCCGATATGGTCTTCGTGGGCGTGGGTAATGATGACGCCGACGATCTTGTCTTTGATCTCGCGGACATAGGTGAAATCCGGGACAAGAATATCGACGCCGTGCATCTCTTCGTCCGGGAAACTCATCCCGACATCGATCAGGATCGCTTCGTTATCCGTCTCCATGACCATCATGTTTCCACCGATCTCGCCGAGACCGCCCAGCGGAGTGATACGGACCTTCGCCTTCACCTCCCCATCAATCTTCGTATACGGACTGACACGGACGCGCTGCGACGCCTCGTTCTGGCGCGCATTCTCCAGCAGGCTCTGCTCCGTCGGTGCCGGGGCGTTGCGGCGGCGGTTGCGGTTGCCGCCGGAACGTCCGCCGCCACTTTTCGCGCGACTTTCGCCACGGTTTTCCCCACGGTTTTCCCCACGGTTTTCCCCACGGTTCTCCCCACGGTTGCCGCCGCGGCCGCCGCGGCTGCGGTTCTGGCTCTGGCTCTGGCCTTCGCCCTCTTTTTTCGCTTCACCCTCTTTGGGTTTCTGACGGCTGCGGCTGCGGTTGCGGTTGGATGAACGGCGGCGGCGCGGTTCGCCTTCACGGTTCTGGGCCGGTTTGTTTTCTGTATTTTTCTTCGCTTCTGCGACAGGGGCTTGTGTTTCTTCTGACATCCTAACTCCTTGCAGTACGCCCCTCGGGCGTCACTGTTAATGTAATTGTGTATAGAGTTGGTGATAGTCTGCTGTCGAGATCTGGTGAGGGCGAACGGTAGAGGGGTAGCCGCGAGAGGATAATGCGGCCTGGACCTCTTCTTTACCGTAGCGTGCGGAGAGATTTTTCAGCAAGGTTTTGCGCGGCTGGGCAAATGCCGTTTTGAGCATCTGTTCAAACGCATCCGATGCCCGATTCGCCGTTTTTTTCATGAGCAGGACGGCAGAATCGACTTTGGGCGGCGGCGCGAACGCTTCGGGCGGGACATGGACGAGGATACTGACCTCTGCCACGCTCTGGGCTATCACACTGAGTGCACCAAAATTTTTCTCTCCAGGTGAAGCGGAGAACTTCTCCGCGACTTCACGCTGAACCATAACAAGCAGAAATTCGCACTTCGGATCGGCGAGGGCTTTGAGGATAATGTTCGTCGCGATGTAATATGGCAGGTTCGCCACCAACTCGTACGGAACATCAAGCAGCTCACTCTTCCAGTGCTCGAGGACGTCGCCGCAGTGCAGCGTCAGTCGACCGGTAGTGATCTCATCCGTGAAAACTTCATTCAGGTGCTTGCATAGATCGGTATCGACCTCAAAAGCATCGACGCTTTTGACATCAACTAAAAACTTAGTTAAATCACCTAAGCCAGGCCCGATCTCCGCAACTCTCCTGTCGCTGTCGGGCATCGCTTCGATGATCTTGCGCAAAACGCTCTGATCTTTCAGAAAATTCTGACCAAACTGTTTTTTGGCCACAATCCGTGTGTTATTCATGGCACATTATACACCAATTTTCATTAACTTTGCATGCCCGAGGGGGCAAAGGCTACATCAGCCCCCTCAGCATAAGGTACCAGTACATCGGTTTGAGCATATACACGTCAAAATACCACCACATCACGCGCGGTTTTTCCGGTGCCAGGAACGGGATCGTCGGCGCGAATCCCTCGTAGTTGAACTCGGCCATGATGATTTCGCCGTACTCGGTTTTCAGCGGGCAGACCGTATAGCCGTCGAACTTCTCTTTGGACGTTTTGCCCTGCATAACCGCCAGGAGGTTGTCTTGCAGCACCGGACCGTGGTGTCGCGCCGATCCGCCGGTTTTCCCCATCGGGATACCGCAGACGTCCCCGATGCCGAAGACATTCGGGAAGCGGGGGTGCTGCAGCGTATATTTGTCCACTTCGAGCCACCCGTCGCCGCCGGCCAGCGGGGAGTTGACCACGGCATCCGGCGGGCTCATCGGCGGCACGATATGGATAAAGTCGTAAGGCATCTCGATCCTGTCGGATTTGCTCACCGTTTCATACGTGTCAAAATCCTCGTCGTACACCTCTTCGTCGTACGCATGGATATAGGTGGCGACCTTGCCCTCTACGTCGATCGATTCGAGGTGATGGCTGAAGTAGTTGGTGATACTGTCGTAGCGTTTCTGCGCCTCACCCAGCGCGTCGGCGATCGGTTTCAGGAAAAAGAGGTTCGGGAACGACGTCGTAAAGGCGTAATCGGCAGACAACCCCTCCTTCTTCAGGTAGTCGGCGCTGAGGTAGAGGATCTTCTGTGGGGCGCCGCCGCATTTGATCGGCGTGTTGGGCTGGGTATAGATGACCTTCGGTTTACCGTTCTTCGCGGCCGCTTTGAGATCGTTGAACCACTCCCAGGTGATCTCCCCGCCCTTGGCGGTCCCCGCTTCGGGGTTGTTCAGGTAGACGCTGGAGATGCCGTGCGTACCGATATCGTCCTCGGTGAGCCCTTTGATGGCGTCGTAGTGGCAGACAATGCCCGTCGCAACGACCAAATAGTCGTAGGCGACCTCTTCGCCCCCGCGGGTCGTCACCCGGTTGTTGTCCGGATCGAATGCAGCGACTTCATCCTTGATCCAGGTCACGTCATCGGGGATAAAGTCGCTGTTGGGCTTGACAATATCCTCATGGGTATAGAGCCCCGCGGCCATAAAGATCTGTCCCGGCTGGTAGAGGTGGATCTCGTTGGGTGCGATAATCGTGATATCCGGGTCCGAAATGGCGCGGTGCAGCCGCGCCAGGGCCATGATCGCACCGGATCCGCCGCCGACGATAAGGATCTTCCCCTTCACATCGACGGCTTCCGCTGAAGCTGCCGGCGCGGTCGAGGCCAGCACCGACGCCGCCACCGGGGAGATCCCCATCAGTTTAAGCGCATCGCGTCGACTCAGTCCCGCCGTATCCGGCAGCTCAAGTTCATCCCGCTGTTCAAGCAACTCTTCGCGTTTCATCGTAGCTCCTTCTGTTTGCTCTTATTGTATGACAACTTCCGTCCTAATGACGAAAAAATCACTGTTTTACCAAACTTGTTTCCCATCCGTCGTATTGCCCCTCGAAGGCTTCCGCCCAGGCAATGATCTGCAGCGTTACCGCATCGATATCGTAGTAATACGGTGCGTCCATGCGGTAAAACTGAACCCCGAACGGCGGGCTGACCTCCTCCGGCGGAGCATCAGCCTGCACTTTGAAGCCCTCGGCACTGATTAGCTCGACGAAGCGCTCGCGCCCCTCATGTTTCGCGAAAAAAGCCCGGTGTTCGATCGCCCGCCGGATGCGGAGATTGTCCCCGGCGGCTTTGAGCTGGTCGCAGGTGTGGTGGTTCTGGATCAGCTGCCACTCCCGGTCCGTAGGGAAAAGAAGTTTGCGGTACACCTCCCACTCCGTATCGAGCCGGGAGCCGGATTCGTAGGTGTAATCCGTGAAAGCACCCATCGTGGCGGCAATGACGTCGGGCCACTCAAAATCGTACTTGAGGTAATAGACAAAATGGACCTCGCCCCCCGTCACGATGCGCCCGACATATTTGCCGACGCGGTAACGCAGCGCCTCCATCTCCAGCCGGTCCTCGATCTCTTTGACCGTGTCCGCTTCGTTTTCGGCGACGAACCCTTCGGGCGTGGCCGCATTCAAACGGAGCTTGAGAAAGCCCACGTATCCCAGCGCATCGTTGGGAAGCGCATCGGCCACCTCGGCATTGAACGCCACGGTCGCAGGGTTTCCATCCACCGGTTTCATATAGTTTTCCCAGATCTCCTGCATGGTCTACTCCATTTCCAAACTCATCAGATACATCTCTTCGCCGTCAACGACGTCAACTTCCAGACTTTCGCATGCGGGGCAGCGGTACCAGACCTTCTCCAGCTCGCTTCGACTCCCGCATTGGCGGCAGGTCAGAGTGACGGGCTGAATGTTCATCACGAAATCGGCCCCGTCGCAGACGGTCCGCTCCTTGAACGTGTTGAAGGCGATCTCGAGCAGATGCGGCTCCACGCCGCTCATCACCCCGATCTTCACGACCACCTTCGTCACACGCTCCGCTTCATTCTCGGCAGCATGTTTCTCCACCTGTTCCAGTAGTGCCTGTACAACGGAATATTCATGCATGGAAACCTCCATGCAAAATATTTATACTGTCCTCGGCTACGCCTGCGGAATTCCGCTTTGCTTCATCATGCATGGCAGACTCCTAACAGATCCTCGGCAACAGTTCGCCTTTGGGCAGGTCGAGGAAGCGGCGGCTGCCGAACGCGGAGTGCAGCACCACCTTGCCCGGATACTGCGTCGTCGCCCGGCCGATCACCGCCGCGTCGCGGCAGAACCCGAACCGCTGCAGTGCACTCACGGCAAAGGCCGCGTGCATCGGTGCGACGGCGGCAACGAAGGTGCCTTCGTTGGCCAGGTCCGTCGCTTCGAACCCGAACATTTCACAGATCCCCTGCACCTCATCGCTGACCTTGATCGCAGCCTCCTCGATCTCCAGGCAGACATCACTGTTCTCCGCCCATTCGTTCAGCACGGCGGCCAGACCGCCCCGGGTCGCGTCTCGCAGGGCGCTGACGGAGATATTTTCCGCCAGCAGCGCCTCGACGGCGGGCCAGAGCGTTTCGCAGTCGCTGCCGAGATCGGCGCTGACCTCCAGCCCCTCGCGGGCCATCAGCACCGTCGCCCCGTGGCGTCCGATATCGCGCGATGCGATGATCACGTCGCCCTCTTTGATCGCCTGCGAAGAGATCCCTTCACGCTTGACCTCGCCGATCCCCGCCGTGTTGATAAAGAGCTTGTCGACGCTTCCCCGGGGCACGACCTTGGTATCCCCGCAGACGATCTTCGCCCCGGACTTCGCCAGCTCCTTGGCCATACTTTCGACGATCCGTTCCAGCTCCTCGAATGCGAAGCCCTCTTCGATCATAAAGGCCGAACTGAGGTAGAGCGGCTTCGCGCCCATCATAGAGAGGTCGTTGACGGTGCCGGCCACCGCCAGCTTCCCGATGTCGCCCCCCTCGAAAAAGAGCGGGCTGACCGTGAAACTGTCCGTCGTGAACGCGATCTTCCCCTGCGTCTGCAGCACCGCCGCATCCTCTGCCTTGATGAGGATGTCGTTTTTGAAATGGCGGTAGAAAAGGTCGTGGATGAGCTTGTTCGTCTCTTCCCCGCCCCCGCCGTGGCTAAGCTGTACCTGTTTCATCCGAGCACCCCCGCATAGCGGTAGTAGGCGTTACACGCCCCCTCCGAACTGACCATGCAGCTGCCCAGCGGACTGTTCGGGGTACAGGCCGTCCCGAAGACCTTGCACTCCATCGGTTTGGCAAGCCCCTTGAGGATCGTGCCGCAGATGCAGAGCTTGTGGTCGTCGATGGGTTCCGTCGGCAGCACCTCCGCGAACACTTTTTCCGCGTCGAGATACGCAAATTCCTCCCGAAGCTCCAGGGCGCTGTCGGGGATATCCCCGATCCCGCGCCAGCGGAAATGGCTGCGCGGCTGAAGGTACATGTCGATCAGCTGCTGGGCTTTGACGTTGCCCTCCATCGTCACCGAACGGGAGTATTCGATCTCCAGTTCCGCGCGCCCCTCAACCTGCTGCCGAACGGCCATCAGGATCCCCTGCATCACATCAACGGGTTCGAAACCGCAGACGACAACGGGGGTGCCGTACTTCTGAGGCAGCGGCGCGTAGATCTTCGCCCCGGTGATAACGCTGACGTGCGAAGGCCCGATAAAGGCGTTGATCTTCGCCTGGCCGTCGCTCATGATCGCATCGATCGCCGGCGGCACGAGCACATGGTTGATATGAAAATAGAGGTTGTCGACCTTCTGGGTGACTGCCGCGTGCAGCAGCGCTGCCGTCATCGGCGTCGTCGTCTCAAACCCGATCGCAAAAAAGACCACCCGTTTGTCGGGGTTTTCCTTGGCGATCTTGAGCGCATCCATCGGCGTATAGAGCGGGCGGATGTCCCGCCCGGCAGCCCGTTCAACAGCCAGGGAGCTCTGCGATCCCGGCACGCGGATCATGTCGCCCAGGGTGACCAGGATCGTATCCTCCATCCGTGCCAGCGCGATGGCGTGGTCGATCCGCTCTTTGGGCATGATACAGACCGGGCAGCCGGGACCGTGGATAAAGTCGATGTTGCCCGGCAGCAACTGCGGCAGACCGTACTTCATAATCGTATGCGTATGCCCCCCGCACACCTCCATGATCCGCAGCGGTTCGTGCAGCGCTTTTGCCTCCTCGCCGATCTGGGCGGCCAGCATCCGGATCGTGGCGGGGTCTCTGAACCCGTCGTAAAGGTCTTTGAGTTTCAGTTCGCTCATGGTGTACCCCTGTTCTCGCAATTGTCATCCTCCAAGACGACACGCGAGCGCTCCTCTTCGTCCATCTTCGCCAGGATCTCGTGGTAGACCTTGAGCGATTCGAGCGCGTCCTCCTCGTCGATCTTGTTCATCACGAAACCGATATGGATCAGGACATAGTCATCGACGTTGACGCTGCCCTCTTCCATCAGGTCCAGTCCCGCTTCGCGCTTGACACCCATCGTATCGACCACGGCACTGTTTTTCTCACGGTCGACGGAAACGACCTTTGAAGGGATAGAGAGACACATCTTAGCTCCTCATCCTGCGTTTGAATTCGATCCACTCGATAACGCGCTGCACGGAGGCTTCGTCTTTGATGCTGACCTCCAGGATATCGACGCCCGGTTTGATCTTGCGCGCCTCCGCCTTTTCATGCTCGATATCGTAATCGAAATAGGGAAGCAGGTCGGTTTTCGTGATCAGCACCAGGTCCGCCTGCCGGAACATGACGGGATACTTTTCGATCTTGTCGCTCCCTTCGGGCACGGAAACGAGCACGATGTTCAGGTGGGAACCAACGTCATAACTGGCCGGACAGACGAGGTTGCCGACGTTCTCGATGAAACAGACATCCAGGTCATCAAGCGGCATGTCGTGCAGCCCCTCGTGCACCATGAACGCATCGAGGTGGCAGGCGCTGCCGGTCTGGATCTGGTAGGCAGGCACCCCCTTGGCCTTGATGCGCTCGGCATCCCGGCTCGTCTCCAGGTCACCCTCGATCACGCCGAACCGAAAGGGGGCACGCTCCGCCATCTGCTCTAGCAGGGTCGTCTTCCCGCTGCCCGGACTGCTCATCAGGTTGATTGAGAGCACCCCGTGGCCGTCGAAATGGGCACGGTTGTGGCCCGCTTCGTGATCGTTCTTGTCCAGGATCTTTGTAATGACATCGATCGTCTTCTTGTCATTGAGCTGCGGATTATGGTGCAGCGTCTCGTGCGCCGCCTGATGGGCATGCGAGTGCCCGTGGTGATCATGGTCATGATCGTGCTCGTGATCATGATGATGGTGTCCGTGTGAATGTTCCGTCACACTGCAGCCGCAATCTTTACACATAATTTCTCCTTCTCAACCCGTCAAAACCCGGGGCCTTTCAGTAATATTGCTATTCTCTCATAAAGAAACAAACGCCGATGATCATCAGGGATGATACCGACGGAATTGCCAAAAAAGACTGAGGATTTCCGCCCGCGCCACTCGTCCCTATTCCGACGGGTTTCCGCAGCGGCAGCGCTCCTGGGAGCGCTGGCATCCTACCGATTTCATTGCGTATTTCTTTCTGCAAATGAATAAGTATTCAGTTTTATATTAATTATAGTCTTGTTATGTAAAATTAAACTAAAAAAACGTCACTCTTATATAACTTTGGAACCGGGAAAGGCGAAGGATGTCAACGCTTCAACACTGTCCCTATTGTCAAGGAAGCATTTACCGTCTGGGAGACGGCCGGTACAAGTGCGGACGCTGCCGCCGAAAAGTCAGTCCCGCGCGCGTCGCGAAGATACGAACGCTCATCGCGAGCTTCTCCCGGGACGAAAACGCCAGCGTCTCCGCCGAAGCGCTGGGACTCTCCTACGTCTCGGTCCACCGCTATTTCGGACAGTTCAGGCAGTTGTGCGCCCGCATCTGCGAGGATGAATACGAGACGAGACGGCACCTCTCCTGCGAATACGAGGAGTATTTCTACCTGGAGCGGGCCAAAAAGCGGCGCAAAAACGCCGTTTTCGATGCCCACAACTTCCTCACCTTCGATTACGAGGGCCATCTTTACACCATCGTCATGCCCTCGCTGCAGCAGTTCCGCAACCAGTTCATCGAAGATGACCTCGAATCCGTCTACGCGGAGGAGTTCGCCCGTTTCCGGCGCCAGAGCCGCCTGATCAAGATCTCCTCGCGGCATAACAACATCGTCCGCTTCTGGGAATACTTTGAAGAAAACATCCTCCGCTACCGGGGCGTATGCGACGAAAGTTTTCCCCTCTATCTCAAGGAGATGGAGTTCAAATTCAACCACCCCGTCTCCGAACGGGAGCGGCTGCTGATTGACTACTATTTTAAGGAACTCGAATGATTCAAGCGACAACGGCCGTCCTGGGGGTCGGCAACATTCTCGAAAATGACGACGGCATCGCCGTCTACGCCGCGGCCTACCTCGATGCCAACTACCGCTTTGAGCCCCCGGTACGCATCATCAACGGCGGAGTCGAGGGGATCAACCTCCTCGACGTCTTTATCGAGCACGAACGCGTGCTGATCCTCGACGCGATCGACATCGACGACGACGCGGGGAGTATCTACCATATCCCCGCATCCGAACTCACCGGTTACGGTCTGGGGAACGGGGGTGCGCACGAAGTGGGGGTGATCCAGTGCCTTGACATGCTGGAGCTGATGGGCAGGCCGCAGCCCGAATCGAGCGTGCTGGGAATCGTGCCCGAACGCGTGGAAGTGCGCATCGGGCTCTCCCCCTCCCTGACCGCCGCGTTTGAAGGCTATGTCGGGAACGCATTGAAGATTTTGCAAAACGCGGGGATCGCGGCCCACCGGCGTGACCCGGGCAGCTCTCTCGCGGAGGTTATCGAAGCCTTCCAGGCCTCCGGCGTCTCCTAAAAGCCCCGCCCCAGGGCGACGCTGGGGGCGGCGAAGTTCTCGAGAATCGTCTCCAGCTTCATACCGCCGTCCGTGCGTTTTGTGCAGACGACGCCGGCATGGGCCAAACGCGCCGTTATCGTGTCGATGTAGCGCTCCCAGGCCGCGCGCAGCGGCGCCGAGAGCCCGACCTCGACGGAGATGATGTCCTCGGGCACGATGCTGACGACGGAGGTTTCGGCCATATTGCCCGTCAGCGAACAGATCTGCAGCATCTCCGCTATCTCCACCTCGTTGGCCGTTTTTTTGATGAGCGACCCCTCCAAAAAGGTATCGCAGTCGCGCACGGTCACCGTGCCGGCGGGCACATCCTCGTCCGAAGCCGTATTAACGATCAACACCTCGTCATACTCCTGAAGCAGCGGCATCAGCCCGAACCCGAGCGTCCCGCCGTCGACGATATCGACGCCCGGTTCGAAGGTGTAGTTCTCTTTAAGGTATTTGGCCGCGTAGAGCCCGATTCCCTCATCCTTGAAAAACGCGTTTCCCGATCCGATCAGTGCGATGCGGTTCATCCCTTCCCTCCTTGTCGGTACAGTGCATGGTAAAGCTGTCCCAGGGCGACGCCGCCGTCATTGACGGGCGTATCGCACTGGACATAATAGCGGATCCCTAGCTTCTCCAGGGCCGCACAGGCCATGGCCGTCAGTGTCCGGTTTTGAAAAACGCCCCCGCTGAGCACCACCGGCGTGCCGGGATGGCGCTGCGCGATCTCCGTGATCACTCCGGTGAGCGCTGCGTGCAGCCCCGCCGCCGCCCGGGAGGGGGCTTCAAGGGTCTGCCGCAGCAGCGGCTCCCAGTCGATCACCCCCTCTTCCACGGCAAAAGCGAACTCCCCGGGCAGCGCTGTCCCCGCCTCTGCCTCCAGCCGCATCCCGCTTTCACCCTCGTAGCCGAGGGTCTGCGCACACCCCGTCAGCGACGCCACGGCGTCGAAAAGGCGGCCGACGGAGCTGCTCTCAGGCGCATTCAGGCCGCGCTGCCACATGGTATGAAGCGTTCTGATCTCCGCGGGCGTGAAACTCCCGACGGTCGGATGCGCCATCGCAAGGACGTCATCGAGACTATAACACTCGAATAACAGCGATAACGCGACCCGCCGCGGCTCCCGCACCGCCTGTTCCCCGCCGAGCAGCCGGAAGGGGCGGAAATGGTACGCCCGTTCAAAACGCCGCGGATCGGCCAGGAGCACCTCGCCGCCCCAGAGCGTCCCGTACCCCAGGGTACCTTCTCCGGCTTCGCCGTTCACCTTGTCGCCCCCGTAGCCGGTGCCGTCGAAACAGAACGCCAGCACCGGCTCCTCCAGCCCGTATTCGGCCATGCAGGCCAGCGCGTGGGCATAGTGGTGCTGCACCCGCACGAGCGCCGTGCCGGGATGCGCCGCGTGGAACGCTTTCGCCCACTTGGTCGTTTCATACCCCGGATGCAGGTCGCAGACGACGATGTCGGGTTCGAAAGCGTAAAAACGTTTGAAGGTTTCGAGGGTACGCTCGAAATACTCGAAGGCGTCGACGGAAACGAGGTCGCCGATGTGCGGTGACAGCACGATGTTTTTGTCGAATCCCAGCGCGATCGTACTCTTCTGGTTCGCCCCGACGGCGAGGATCCTGCCCGGCGCTTCAAAAGGAAGCGGCAAACTCCGGGGGGCGTACCCCCGCGCCATCCGCAGCATCAGCGTGCGGGAACCGGCCACCGTCACGACACTGTCGTCGCAGGCGTTGACGATCTCACGGTCAACGTCAAGGACCGCGTCGACGACACTGCCCAGTTTGTCGCGCAGCTGCACCGCATCGGTGAGAATAGGCTCCTCGCTGATATTGGCGCTCGTGGCGACGACGGGACGCTGCAGGCGGTCCATCAGGAGCAGGTGCAGCGGGGTGTAGGGCAGAAAGACGCCGATGCGGTCGATGCCCGGGGCGACGGGTTCCCCGAAAGCGAGGCCCGCCTTTTTCCGCACGACGACAATCGGGCGCGTGTTGGAGAGAATGAGCCGCTCCTCTGCGTCGCTCAGCTCCGCGGCCTCCCGGATCATCTCCAGGGAGGGGAACATCACGGCCAGCGGTTTGCTCGGGCGCCTTTTGCGCTCGCGCAGGCGTGCCACGGCAGTGCCGTTCGTCGCATCGCACATCAGATGAAAGCCCCCCAGCCCTTTGACCGCGACGATCCGGCCTTCGGCAAGCAGCGCCGCAGCCCTGTCGATGCTGTCGTGCTCCGTCCCGATCGCCGCACCCGAGGCGTCGGTCAGGGAAAGGTGCGGGCCGCACTCATAACAGCTGATCGGCTGGGCGTGATAACGCCTGTTAGCCGGATCGTTATACTCGTGCGCGCACTGCGGGCACATGGCAAAGGGGGCCATCGAAGTCTGCGGCCGGTCATAGGGAAGTGCGCGGATAATGCTGTAACGCGGACCGCAGTCGGTGCAGTTGATCAGCGGGTAGCGGTAGCGGCGGTTGGCGGGGTCAAAGAGCTCGGCGGCGCAGGCGTCGCACACGGCCATGTCCGGCGAGACCATCGTTTTTGCCGCGCTGCTCTCGGATCCCCGAATGGCAAAGGCCGTTTCACCGAGGGGAGCCAGGAGGTCGCGGTGCACCTCATCGATCCGGGCCAGCGGCGGCGGGGAGGCCGTCAAAGCCCTCTCGAACGCCTCCAGGGACGCCGGGGGACCTTCCACCTCGATCACCACGCCGTCCCCGTCGTTGAGCACATGGCCACCCACCCCTTCTCGGACGGCAAGCTGGTAAACGAAGGGGCGGAAACCGACACCCTGGACGATGCCGCGGATTCGGAACCGAAAGCGTTTAGAGGTAGACGCAGCCGACAACGGCATTCTCCCTGCCAATGGGGTAGTTGACGTTCATCAGCGGGGGCGTGGCTTTCAGATTGCGCTGCATGCGGCTGAAAAGCGACTGCTGGGCGAAATGCGCGCCGCAGAGAATGAAGTGCTCCGCTTTCGTTTTGTCTTTGATCTGCTGCATCAGGTCGTTGAAATAGTCGCCGAAAGATTCAAAGATGGAGTAGGCGATCATCTCCGTCTCCACCCCTGCCAGGCGGTAGCTCACCAGGCTGGCGAGGAAGGCCGCGTGGTCGAAACGGTTGTCCTTGACGTGCGTATCGACCTGCACCCCGCCCTTCCCGTAAAAGCCCAGTGCCGCTTTGCTGACCCCGGAGAAATTCTCCTCCTCCAGTTCCAACACGGCGGCGGCCGCTTCGAAGAGGGTCGTCGTGCTGCGCCCCTGCAGCGCTTCGACCCGCGCATAGGCAGCGGGCAGCGCCTTTTGAAAGTTCTGTACCAATCTGTCGGAACCTTCGCGCAGGGATGCGATCTTCTCGAGCAGCCCTGCGGGTGCGAAGGCGATGGGCGGGACCAGCCGGATCACCTTTCGCCCATCATAATAAAGGAAGGAGGGTTCGTCGTCAAAATGGGCGCCGACGCACTTCTGCCCGAAGAGGCCATGCTCCGCGACGACCGACATAAAGGACGCCTCATCCTGGGCCGCGGGGCGCTGATGCGTATGCCACTGCTCCTCCGACTCTCCCTCAAGCACGACGGCATTCTCGACCGTCACGCTGCCGAAATGCTCCGGCCGGTCGAACACGACGCTCCCCCCTTCGGGCACCCCGACCAGGCCGTGCGCCATGCCGAGGGTCTGCGACGCCGGCATCATGCGTGACGGGAAACTCACCCGTTCGCCGGCGGCGACGAAACGGACATCCTTGTTGATAAAGAGGTGCTGGTCGCTTTGGGAGGAGAGCTCCAGGTCATACTCCATCCGCAGGTCCGCATCGCTCCGGGCGTCCGCCTCCTCGTAGTAGACGTAATCCACTCCCAGGCGCTGCAGCTCCGTTGCCAGCAGGATCGTAAAGCCGTCGTCGGGGTATTTTACATCCGCCGTGCGGCCGGCAACCGCCTGAAGCTCCGGGGCTTTGACCGACACATGCAGCACGGGGCGTTCGATGCCCAGCAGCGCATGGAACTCTTCGCCGATCAGGGAGAGGTAGTCGGTGATCTTCTCCGCATCGATCATCAGGATCACGGCGTTGCGGAGTCCCTCGGGGCTCAGTTGAAAGCGGCGGTAGCCCATCGTCGTTTTGACCAGCAGCGACTTGGCATCGGCGACGGCCTTGGCCGCCACCTCGAACATCGTTCTGAAGCTTCCGGCATCGTTGGCATAGCGCTCACTCCCCCCGCTCTCCAGGCGCACGGGCACACCGCAGGCGTGACAGCTGTTGAGGTGGTCCTTCTCCCGGCGGCCGTACGTCTCCTGCTCCGACTCGCATGCCGCACAGGGGCGCAGGTAGGAGAGAGCGCTGTTGGCGCGCTCAAAGGGGTACGCTTCGAAAAAAGCGTACTGCCCCCCGCACTGTGCGCAGTGGGTGAAGGGGTAGTAGTAGCGGCGCGACGAAGGATCGAAAAGTTCCTTCTGGCATGCGGGGCAGAGGCCGAGTCCCAGCGGAGGCGCATCGACAAGTTCCGGCAGCACATCCGGTTCTCCCGCCGCCTCGTAGTGGCGGCTGCCGCTGAGATGCCAGGAGGCGGGAAGCCGCTCGGCGATGGCGCCGACACACGCCTCCAGTTCCGGATGGTCCGAGACAAATGCACAGGAGAGCGTCCCTTTTGACTGGACAATCTTTGCCGGTACGCCGAATTCACGGGCAATGCCGGCGATACAGTTACGCAGGTAAAATTGGGACGAGCTGCTCTGCAGTTCCATCACGAAGGCCATAGGGGGTCCTTTGAACGGTCATCATCCCCTCACCGGGGGCTGAAACCTTGTTATCTTAGCATAGTTTGGGAGGTTGAAAACGTCCCGGGTACCCCGGAACGCGGGGAGAAATCCTGCTGCTTAGGATTCCTGCTCTTTGGCGAACTTGCTGCCGCCGAAGACAATGGCGATATCCCCCTCTTTCCAGAAGATCGTCCGCCATATCTGGTAGTAGATATGGAAAGCGACCCAGGTAAGGATGAGCCACATCGATTCATGGTGCGAAATGCGCACATCCATCAGCGTACCGCCCGTCACCGGGATGGTCCAGTCGGTGGCAAGGTGCAGCAGCGCCGGCCACCACGCCCCGATCGAACTCTGGCCGGACTCAAGTCCGTGGACATAGAGCTGCAGCCCGGTAAAGAGCATCCAGATCAGGAGCAGATGGAAAATCGTAAAATAGACCGTGTTGAAACTGTCGCTGTGCGTCGAATCGAACTTCTTGCGCCGGTTGAGCGTGACGAGGTTCAAAAGCACCTCGCCAAACTCGGCGACGTTTTTGCCGGTGGGAATAAGCTTCTTGTACGGCTTCTCGAAACGGCTGAAAAAATAGAGATAGGCGACAACGATGGAGGTGACGTCAAAGATGATCGCCACAATAAAGTGTCCCCACCGGTTCCACGCCATCACATATTTGTCCACCGCACCGTCAGCGATGAGCGTCTGGTAGTACGGGTGCCCTATATAGAGCCCGGTGATCACGGCAGCCACCATCGAAATCGCGTTGGCCCAGTGGATGATGCGCATCGCGCCCGTCATCCGCTTAACCTGTTTACGTTCGGATTTCATGGGATCTCCTTAGATACTGCACTGGCTGTCGAGTTTGTAAACACCCAGCGATTTGCCCTTGGTATCGACAACGTGCACGGCACAGGCGATACAGGGGTCAAAACTGTGAATGGTCCGGATGATCTCCAGCGGCTGTTCCGGATCGGCCACTTTCGTACCAATCAGGCTCGCCTCATAAGCGCCCATCCGTCCTTTATAGTCCCGCGGTCCCGCGTTCCAGGTAGAAGGAACGACGGCCTGGTAGTTGGCCACCTTCCCGTCCTCGACGCGGACCCAGTGTCCCAGGGAGCCGCGCGGCGCTTCGGCCAGGCCCATCCCCTTGGTCTTGACGCTCACCTTGTCGAAGTCGAACTCCGTCCAGGTGCGCAGGTCGCCGGCCGCCGCGTTGGCGGCGAGTTCGTCGACCCACTCCATCATCGCGTCCGCCATCAGTTCGGTCTCGATGGCCCGGCCCGCCGTACGGCCGACGGTACTGAACAGCACCGACACCGGCAGGTTGCCGCGCTTGAGGAAGTTCGTCACGTATTTCGTGATCCGCTCGTCCTTGCTCGCCACCCCGACGATCATCCGCGCCAGCGGCCCGACCTCGACACGGGTGTCGTTGTAGATCGGTGTTTTGATCCAGCTGTACTTCTCCCCCGTCTTCAGGTAGGCGATGCCGTCATCGCGTTTGTCAAGCCCCGTATATTTCGGGATCGTCTGACCATTGTACGGGTGCAGCGGTTCGCTCCCTTCGTACCAGGAGTGCGTGACGTCTTCGGCGATCTTTTCATGGTCCACCGGTTCGACCTTGCTCAGGTCGCCCCCGTATACAATGCCGCTCGGGAAGAGGGTTTTCGCGTTGTAGAACCCGGTATCGTCGAGGCGGAAGTCGCCGTAGCTCATGTAGTTGAGTAGACCGCCGCCGGTCCCGCCGACGCCTTTGCCGCCGATAAGCTCCGTAAACGTCGCTTTGGAATCCGTCGCCTCGGCGGCGTACATGGTTCCCGCCATGTAAACGTCGGGCAGGTAGGCCTGCTTCACGAACTTCGTTCCGTCGCTGAGCAGCTGCTTGAACAGCGCGATGCGCGCCGGGTTCTCAATATCCTGAACACAGGTGACCCCGCCGACAACGATGGATTGCGGGTGCGGGTTCTTCCCGCCGAAGATCGCCTGCATCTTTGCCAGGTCGCGCTGGATGTCCAGGGCCTGGAGGTAGTGCGCCACCCCGATCAGGTTCTGTTCCGGCGTGAGCTTGTAGTGCTTGTTACCCCAGTAACCGTTCCCGAAGATCCCCAGGCGGCCCTGTTTAACAAACTTTGCGACACGCTCCTGGATCGCTTTGAACTCGCCTTCACCGTCCGTATAGGGGGCGACACCGGCCACACCGGCCCATTTGCGCGCCTCTTCCGCTGTTTTGGCCGGATCGGCCGAGAGCGCGGAGACGACGTCGACAAAGTCCAGCGCGTGCAGGTGATAGAAGTGCACGAGGTGGTCATGCACGTAAAGCGCTCCCTGGATCAGGTTGCGGACAATCCGCGCATTTTTTGGAATCGTAATGTCAAAAGCATCCTCGACGGCCTCGATGGAACGCTGGTAGTGCGTCCCGGTACAGACACCGCAGATACGCATAGCCAGCAACCCGCAGTCCCGCGGGTCGCGCCCCTGAAGGATCGTTTCGATCCCCCGGAACATTGTCGAGGAGCTGTAGGCATCCACGATGGTGTTGTTTTCATCAATCACCGCCTCGATACGCAGGTGTCCTTCGATCCGCGTAATCGGGTCGACTACAATATGTCTCTTGCTCATTATCCTTCTCCTCCCTCTTCTTTCTTACCGGCAACTGCACTGGCGACCGCATGAATACCGATACCGATACCCGCCGCCGTCAGGAGACCGAGACCGAACTGGTCCACGGTCTTTTCGACACCGCCGGTCGGTGCTTTGATATTCGCATTGGCCATCGGCCGCTCATAAGCGTATTTGTCCCAGAAGTCCGGTTCGGCACAGCCGATACAGCCGCGGCCGACACCGATCGGCCAGTTGACCCCTTCGTTGTAGCGGATAATGGAGCAGTTGTTAAAGGTCATCGGTCCTTTACACCCCATTTTATAGAGACAGAAGTTGTTCTTCGCACCCTCGTCGCCCCACTCCTCGACGTACTCGCCCGCGTCGAAGTGCGCACGGCGTTCGCAGTTATCATGGATACGGTATCCGAACGCGAATTTCGGACGCAGCAGGGAGTCAAGCTCCGGCACCTGCCCGGTGAGGGCATAATGCAGGACAACGCCGACCATATTCGCCGGGTTCGCAGGGCAGGCCGGGATGTTGATCACCGGTTTGCCCTTGATGACGTCCATCACCCCGACGGCGCCCGTCGGATTCGGCGCCGCGGCGGGAATACCGCCGAAGGTCGCACAGGCACCGACGGCAACGACGGCGGCAGCGTCTTCAGCAACGCGGTTCAGGTGATCCAGGAAGTTCTCGCCGGAGGCACCGATGGTACACCACTCCCTGCCGACACCGACAGGAATAGAGCCCTCGACAAAGAGAAGGTAGTTCCCTTTAAAGTGCTCCATCGCATCTTCAAGCTGTTTTTCCGCCTGGTGTCCCGCCGGTGCCATCAGCGACTCGTGGAACTCCAGCGAAATGATGTCGAGAACGATCTCGTCGATCTTCGGCCCGTCGCTGCGGAGCAGCGCTTCGGAGTTGCCCGCACAGTCTTGAAGCTCGAGCCAGATGACCGGCAGGCGGTTCATCAGTTCGGCGGCTTCCGCGACAAGCGGCGTAAACATCGGCGGCAGCATCAGCATCGCCGTGACCGCACTGACCCATTTCATAAAGTCACGGCGGTCCTGCCCCTCGTCGCTGAGCAGGGATTCGAAGTCGAGCCGGTTGACCGCCGGCTGCTCCCGCAGTGCGTCCAAACGCGCCCGACACGTATCGAACAGTTGTTGATAATATAGGTCACCCCGGTTCGTATCTACCCTGGCGCTTTTCGAGGTGAAGAGTTTCCGCACCCCATCTATTCGTTCAGCCATCGTTTCCTCCTCGATAAATGAATGATCATTCACCATTCTATGTGCTAATAACTTAAACTTATCTAAAGTCGGGGAAAGGCACCGTTCCCGCTGAATTTCTTATATAACTTTGGAACCAGACAGGCGCAGGATTTATCTTTCTCCCGGCGCCATCGTAGCGCCCTTTTGACACACTGTTTTTTTCCCTGGATACGGCCCTGCCGGATCAGGCGACATTCGTCGCTGCCCGCTTCGCTCTTTTGCCGCCCTCGGGGTAGCCTGGCAGGATGGCCTGCAGCCTGACGACGTCGCCGAAGACGATAATAGCCGGTCCTTCGACCGCCTCGGCGACGTCGGCAAGCTTGCCAAGCGTCGTAACCCGCGTCTGCTGATTCGGACGCGTTGCATTGGAAACGATCGCCGCCGGCAGTGCCCGGCTGATACCCCGCTCCAGCGCGGCGTCACGGATGGCCCGGGAAAGCGACAGCCCCATCAGTACCACTGTCGTATGATCGGACTGCCGGAGCAGATCGATCCACGACAGGTTGGTCTTCGCCCCTTTCAAATGGGCCGAAACAACGGAAAAGTTCGCCGCGTACCCCCGGGCGGTCACCGGGATGCCGGCGACTGCCGGCCCCGCGATCGCCGATGAGATGCCGGCAACGACACTGACGCGGAACCCTTTTTCGGCCAGGTAGGCTGCCTCCTCCGCCCCGCGTCCGAAGATATAGGGGTCGCCGCTTTTGAGCCTGGCGACGCTGCACCCCTTCTCCGCATACTGCACGATCATACGGTTGATCTCATCCTGCGTTCGGCTGTGGCATCCCTTGCGCTTGCCCACATAAATCTTGACGCTCTTTGTCGGGATCAGTGCCAGGATCTCCTCGCTGATCAGGTGGTCGTACAGGATGACATCGGCCTCTTTTATAATATGGTACGCCTTGAGCGTCAACAACTCCACATCACCCGGACCGCACCCCACCAGGGAGACGCTGGCGAGCAGACGACCGGCGGTTTTGCGCGTCGCTGCGGCATCGATCATCCCCCCGGAACGTTCGCCGGCTTTCTCCCGTGCAAGTGTTTCGAGCTCCGGCGGCAGGATGCGCCGTATCTTGTCCCGGACACACTGCGTCAACGCGGGGCTCGCCCCGTCGCTCGAGACGGCGATCTTGAGCGGTCCGTAGTGCAGCAGGGAAGCGAAGTAAAAGTCGCACAAAGACGGAACGTCGACAACGTTGAGCAAAAAGCCCTTTGCGGCCTTCAGACCGAGCAGCATCTCCGTCACGGCGTTGTCGCCGGTAGCGTCAATGACCACCGAAGCCCCCTTCAAATCGCCGGCTGCCACGCTTTTGCGTATCACTTTGTGCAGGGGAACCCCTTCAAAGCCGGTATGGACGGAGGGTGCAATCACCGTTGCTGCAATGCCGTTAGCCGCAAGGACCTCCGCTTTGTGCAGCCCCACTTTTCCCGCACCGACAAGGACGACCCCGCCCTCTTTGGGCTTA
The DNA here is from genome assembly GCF_021044585.1 of Sulfurimonas sp. HSL-3221. Taxonomy (GTDB): domain Bacteria; phylum Campylobacterota; class Campylobacteria; order Campylobacterales; family Sulfurimonadaceae; genus Thiomicrolovo; species Thiomicrolovo sulfuroxydans. The sequence goes on from NZ_CP087998.1 coordinate 2,491,837, forward strand.
AGTAACACCGGAAGCGATGCCGTTTTCATGTTTCTCTCCTAGACTCCGAATCGTATTTCGGATCGATGCAAGCAGGTAGTCGATATCGGCGACCTCCTGCGAATAGTGCACGCTGATGCGCACCCAGCCCGGCCGCGTCTGCAGCTCCGCATCGTCGGGCAGCCCGAGCAGATCGTGCCCGTAGGGTCCCGCGCATGAACAGCCCGCCCGGGTCTGGATCCCCCACGCTTCCGAGAGTCCGGCGCACAGGGCGTAGGGATCGATGCTCTCGACATTGAACGAGACGATCCCGAGGTTCTCTTTCTCCAGATCCCCGTACACCGTACAGCCCGGGATGTCCCTCAGTCCGGAAAGCAGATAGTCCGTGAGCTGCTTTTTGCGGTTTTTGATCCAGGCCAGCCCAAGTTCGTTGCGCAGCTGGTAGGCGAGTGCGGCCCGGATAAGCTGCAGGATCCCCGGCGTGCCCGCATCCTCCCGGCTCTCCTTCTCGTCGATGAAACGGTGTTCGCTCCGGTTCACGTACGTCACGGTGCCCCCGCCGGCGAACGTCGGCGCGACCGTATCGTTGATCAGCGATTTGCGAATGACCAGCAGCCCGCACGACCCCGGCCCCCCGAGCAGTTTGTGCGGGGAGAGGAACATGGCGTCGTAGAGTTTACTGGGCACGTTCATATACGGCGACGACGCGGCCGCGTCGAAACAGACCATGGCGCCGTAACGGCGCAGCAGCCGCGAGATGCGCTGATAGGGGGTGATGATCCCCGTCACGTTCGAAGCGATGCAGAACGCCCCGATCACCTCCCGGTGGCGGTTCGCCTGCAGCAGCATCTCCATGTACTCCAGGTCGATCTCCCCTTCGGCATCGAACCCGATGCGCACGGTGTCGCAGATCCCTTCGCGGTAGCTGATCTCGTTCGAATGGTGCTCGTAGGGGCCGACGATGACCAGCGGCCGGTTCTTGGGCCGTACCCGTACGATGCAGCGTTTCCGCGTCGCCGGGGGGATGTAGACCCCCAGGATCTCCTGCAGACGCTTGATCGCCGAGGTGGCGCCGCAGCCGCAGGGCAGGATGGCGAAGGCGTCGTCCAGCCCCAGCAGCGTTTTGAGCTGCTCCCGGGCCCCGTTGTAGTAGTGTTCCGTCACCGCCGCCATCGACGCCTCTTTCGAATGGGTGTTGGCATAGGTCTCGAGGACCTCCCGAATCCGCGATTCGATCGGTTCGAACGCCAGCCCCGACGCGGTGTAGTCAAAATAGTGTTTCTTATGGCGGCCGATCGTCTGCTCAGCGACGAAAGTTTTGCGGTTCCCCCGCTTAAGCAACGGCCGAAATAGCTGTTGTGTCATATGCCTGCTCCCGTAAAAATGCTCCAAATGTTTCATACCCGCTGCAAAGATACTGCAGCAGCAGGCGCTCGATGATCCCGGCGGCCTCTTCGGGCGCCACCTTGATACCGCTCTTTTCGCCGAACGCGCTGCGCTCACCTTCCAGGTGGCCGCCGAAGATCAGCTCGAAACCGTTGATCCGCCGCTCCCCGCGCTTAAGCACGGCCCCCACGAACCCGATGTCGACGATGTGCGGATGCGCACAGGCGTTCGGACAGCCGTTGACGCTGATCGTAACGGGCTCGGTGAAATCGGGGAACCGCTCATTCAGGTAGTCAACGATCTCCCGCGCCAGCTCCTTCGTTTCGCTGATGGCGAACTTGCAGAAGTTCAACCCCGTACACGCCAGCGTTCGCGCTTTGAAGGGGGTCGGATTGGGCGACAGCCCGGCCTGCTCCAGCTCCCCGGTCATGGCGCTGACCCGGCTCTCGGGGACGTCGAGCACGACGACGTTCTGCGTCGTCGTGAACTTGGCCCTGCCGGCACGGTGACGCTGCATCGCCTTGGCCAGTTGCAGCAGCCCGCCCCCGCCGATGCGCCCCGACGTCACGGCACAGCCGATGTAGCTCCTGCCCTCGACGCTGCTCGCATGGGCGCCGAAATGGCCCCGCAGGGCATAGGGCGTGTAGGCCCGGGTCTGCGGCGGCAGCAGCTCGAATCCCAGCAGCGCATGCAGCCGGGCGACGAAGGCGTCGACTCCCCAAGCATCGACAAGGTGCCCCAGGCGGGCCTTGGAACGGTTTTCGCGGTTCCCCTCGTCGCGGTACAGGGTCGCCACCGCCTCAGCGATAGGAACGACCTGTTCCGCCGCCGCATAACCGATATGCGAAGCGATGCGCCGGTTCTTGGCCAGCCCGCCCCCGACGCTGACGTCGAAAAGCACACGGCCCGACGGGTGGTCGACCGCCGTAAAGCTCAGGTCCTGTATCTCGTGGGAGATACAGTGGCTGCGGCAGCCGCTGATGCCGATCTTGAACTTGCGCGGCAGATTCGAAAAATCCCGGTTGTCCCGGAAGAGAGCGTTGACCGCCCTGACCAGCGGGCGCACGTCTGAGACCGCCCCATGGTCGATGCCGTCCACCGGGCAGCTGACGACGTTGCGCGGACAGTCGCCCGCGGCCATCTTCGTACTGAGTCCGACGCGTTCCAACAGGGCGAATATCACCGGCAGATGCCGCACTTCGATCCAGTGGAACTGCAGGTCCTGCCGCGTCGTGATATCGGCGCTGCGCCGCGCGTATGCATTGGAGATGTAACCGAGCGTTTTGAGCTGTTCGGTCGTCACCTCCCCCGCCTCGAGCTTGACCCGCAGCATGAAATAGAGCGTAGGATCCTCCTCTTTCTGGAGGTTTCTGTTCTGGGTGTAGAGCCCGTACCATTTGAACCGGTCGATATCGTCGGGATGCGGATCGCTGCCGTTGCAAGCATACTCCGCTATCGCGCCGATGACGTCCAGGCCGTCCTTTTCGCGCTTGATGCGCTCCACGCGCTGCGCTTTCGTTTCGGATGCCATGCATCACCTCCTATGCAATCGCTTTGGCTTCCCAGTGCGGGAAGTGTCTGCGTATCAGGGCGTTGAGTTCCGCCTCGAACGATACGGTCGCCGTCTCCGGCAGCGTATTCTCTTCCGCCGCCGCAACGATCATGCCGGCCCCCGACGTATTGTTGCTGACGCGGTCGATCAAAATGAAGCTGCCCGTGTAGCGGTTCGCTTCGTACGGGTCGCACGCGATCGGGGCTCCCAAGAGGAGCCGAACCCGTGCGATACCGTTAAGCCCGAGTTCCGCCGCCTCGTGCTGCGTGAGGGTATTGACGTCGTAGCGGTAATCGATCGCCTCCACCTTCGCAGCCACCGTTGTCGCCGCGCGCTTGAGCGTATAGGTTCTGCCGATCTCGAGCGGTGTCTCGTCCATCCAGACCAGCTCCGCAATAAGTTTCCCGGCAAGCGTAATCTCGGCGTCGCCGTCGACGAGGATGTCGCCGCGGCTTATGTCGATCTCGTCTTCGAGGGTCAGCGTCACGGCGTTGTCCGCCTCCGCGACCGCCAGTTCGCCGTCAAAGGTCACGATCGAACGCACCCGCGACCGTTTCCCCGACGGCATGACCTTCACCGCGTCGCCCTTGCGGATCGCGCCGGAGGCCACGGTCCCGGCAAAGCCGCGGAAGTCGGAGGAGGGCCGGTTGACGTACTGCACGGGGAAACGGAAAGGCGCCCCGTCGACCTGCCTGTCCAGTTCGGCCGTCTCAAGCAGTTCAAGCAGCGTCGCGCCCTCGTACCACGGCAGACGCGCCGAGCGTTCCACGACGTTGTCCCCCTCCAGCGCCGAAAGCGGAATCACCGACACCTCCGCGATATTCAGACCCGCCGCGAACGCCATATACTCCTGCCGGATCGCTTCGAAACGCCCCTCGGAGAAATCGACGAGGTCCATCTTGTTCACCGCGACGATCACCCGGGTGATCCCCAGCAGCCGTACAATGAATGAATGGCGCCGCGTCTGCGTCTGGATGCCGTAACGGGCGTCGATCAGGATGATCGCCAGGTCGGCGGTCGACGCGCCCGTCGCCATGTTCCGCGTGTACTGCTCGTGCCCCGGGGTGTCCGCGATGATGAACTTGCGCTTGTCGGTGGCAAAGTAACGGTACGCGACGTCGATGGTAATCCCCTGCTCGCGTTCGCTCTGCAGGCCGTCGACAAGCAGGGCGAGGTCGACCCGCTCTCCCGTCGTTCCTGATTTGCGGCTCTCCTTCGTGATCGCCGCCAGCTGGTCTTCGAAGATCATCTTCGTATCGTGCAGCAGGCGGCCGATGAGGGTGCTTTTCCCGTCATCGACGCTGCCGCAGGTGATGAACCGGAGCAGTTCTTTGTTTTCGTGTTCATGCAGGTAGCGCTCGATGTCCGAGGCTATCAGTCTCTCTTGTGCTTCCATCAGAAATATCCTTCCATTTTCTTCTTCTCCATGGAACCGGACTGATCGCTGTCGATCACCCGTCCCTGGCGTTCGCTGGTCTTCGCCAGCAGCATCTCCTGAATGATCTCCGGCAGCGTCGTCGCCGTCGAAGCGACCGCGCCGGTCAGCGGGTAGCAGCCGAGCGTCCGGAAGCGCACGCTCTCCAGGCGGGGCGTCTCCCCCTCCTGCAGCGGCATCCGGTCGTCGTCGACCATAATTTTCACGCCGTCGCGCTCCACGATGGGGCGCTCCTGAGCAAAATAAAGCGGGACGATCGGGATCTGTTCAAGGTAGATGTACTGCCAGATATCCAGCTCCGTCCAGTTTGACAGCGGGAAGACCCGGATACTCTCGCCCCGACGGATGCTGCCGTTGTAGACGTTCCATAGCTCGGGGCGCTGGTTTTTCGGGTCCCAGCGGTGGTTCGCGTCGCGGAAGGAGTAGATCCGCTCCTTGGCGCGGCTCTTCTCTTCGTCGCGGCGCGCGCCGCCGAATACGGCGTCGAACCCGTATTTGTCGAGCGCCTGCTTCAGCCCCTCGGTCTTCATCACGTCCGTATGGACCGCGCTGCCGTGGGTGAAGGGGCCGATGCCGCGGGCGACGCCCTCTTCGTTGACGTGGACCAGCAGTTCCAGCCCCAGCGCGTCGATCCGGCTGTCGCGGAACGCGATCATCTCCCTGAACTTCCAGGTCGTATCCACATGCAGCAGCGGGAAAGGCAGCTTGGCCGGGTAAAACGCCTTGAGCGCCAGGTGCAGCATCACCGAGGAGTCCTTCCCGATGCTGTAGAGCATGGCCGGGTTGTCGAACTCAGCCGCGACTTCGCGCATGATGTGGATCGCCTCCGCCTCGAGTTTCCTCAGATGGGTGCGACGTTGTCTGTCAAGCATTGTTTACTCCTTTCGGTGCAGTCCGCACTCTTTGTGTTCGGGCAATTCCCACCACCAGCGCCCCGAGCGGATATCGTCGCCCGGGACGACGGCCCGGGTACACGGCGCGCAGCCGATACTCGGGTAACCGTGGTCGTGCAGCCGGTTATAGGGCACGCCGTTGGCGTGGAGATGCTCCCACACCTCCGCCTCGCTCCACTCGATGAGCGGGTTGAGCTTCAGCAGGCCGTTTGCTTCGTCGTGCTCGACCAATCGCATCGATTCGCGGGTCGGGGACTGTTCCCGCCGGAGCCCCGTGATCCAGACCTCCACACCCCGAAGCGCGCGCTTCAGCGGCGCGATCTTCCGGGCATGGCAGCAGCGTCTGCGGTTTTCGACGCTGTCGTAAAAGCCGTTGATCCCCTGCGCCTTGTAAAGCGCCTCCACGTCCGAAGGGTCAGGGAAATAGACGTCGATGTTCATCCCGTACTTTTGGTTCGTTCTGTCCATCACGTCATAGGTCTCATACGGCAGCCTGCCCGTGTCGATCGTAAAAACCCCGATGCGCTCCCGGTACGGCTGCAGCAGATGCGTCAGCACCTGGTCCTCCGCGCCGAAACTCGATGCCAGCGCGATCCGTCCGCCGTACTGCTGTGCGAAATACGCCAGCACCTCATCGGCGGTTTTCCCCGCCAGACGGCGGTTCAATGTTTCAGTGTTCTCTTTCATCACCTCTCCTAAATCTGATAGTCGTCGCCGGTCGGCCGGTGCAGACCGATGCCGATCCTCGTCCAGGCCCGCTCGTGCAGGTAGTACAGGACCATTTTCGTAAAGACCTCGATCGAACCGATCGAGGCTGCCATCGCCAGGCTCCCCGTAATCAGGAACGAGATCACCATCGTGTCCAGGGTGCCGACCGCGCGCCAGGAGAGGGTTTTCACCGCACTCCGATAGGCTTTTTCTTGCATAATGTCACCACGCTTTTCATGGAGCCGGTGCGACCGGCCCTCTTGTTGTTTCGCCGCTATTCGGCTGCTTCGATGTCGTACAGCGGCGTCGACAGATACCGCTCGCCGGTATCGCAAAGCATCGTCACGATCATCTTCCCCCGGTTCTCCCGCCGGGCCGCCACCGTGCGGGCGGCGAGCACGTTCGCGCCCGAAGAGATGCCGACGAGCAGCCCCTCGTCCCGTGCGAGCTTCCGCGCCGAAGCCATGGCCTCGTCGTTCCCGACGGTCAACACCTCGCCGTAGGCCCAGGGGTCGAGTACCTTGGGCACGAAGCCCGCCCCGATCCCCTGGATTTTGTGCGGTCCGGGCTTGCCGCCCGAGAGGACCGCCGAGTCCTCGGGCTCCACCGCGATGATCTCGATGTTCGGGTTGTACGCCTTGAGGATCGATCCCACACCGGTGATCGTGCCACCGGTGCCGACGGCGGCGACGAAGATATCGATCTTCCCGGCTGTATCCCGCCATATCTCTTCCGCCGTCGTCACCATATGCGCGACCGGGTTGGCCGGATTCTCAAACTGCTGCAGCACCACGCCGTTCTCGATCGTGGCAGCGAGCTCGTTGGCCCGCACCACCGCGCCGGCCATCCCCGCGGCGGGGTCGGTCAGCTCGAGTTCCGCCCCGAGTGCCAAGAGCAGCTTCCGGCGCTCGATGCTCATGGAGCTCGGCATCGTAAGAATCAGCCTTAGTCCCAGCCCCGCCGCGATCGACGCGAGCGCGATCCCCGTATTGCCGCTGGTCGGCTCGATGATCACGCTCTGTTTGTTCAGAAGCCCGCTCTCCAGTGCCCGCGTGATCATGTTCTTCCCGATCCGGTCCTTGACCGATCCGGAAGGGTTCATGAATTCACACTTGCCCAGCAGCGTCGTTTCCGTTTCGTCCGAAGCGTTGTTCAGCTTCACCAGCGGCGTATTGCCGATCAGTTCCGTTACATTGGTTGCGTAATGCATGCCGTCTCCTTGAAATACGGATTAATGCGGTACCTTCGCACCTGTTCGGGCCTACAGCGCCACGACCTCGATCTCATGCCGTTTCAACCAGCGGTAGAGGGCACACCCCATACAGCTGTCATCCACCGCTTCGGCCGCCGTCCAGATCGCAAACGCGCCGGCAAACAGTCCGGCGATGTTCGCGTATCCCGCCAGGTCCGTGCCTAGCGTTCCCAGTGTCACGCCGAACTTGATCTGATCGGCGAAACGCTTTTCCGCCGCGTCGCCCCTGCGCGCCCCGAACCGTATCATGTACGTTGCGGCGCGGGCACTCAGCGCCAGCGGGCTGATCCATGGCGTCGCATTGAGCAGCACGAAATAGTCCAGTGCCAGCAGCAGAAGCCAGACGGCACTGCCCGTATGCAGGTACATGGTCGCCGCCAGCGCGACGACGGCTGCCCGCAACCGGGTCTGGTTGGCATCGCTGCCGTAACCGGATGTTGTATTGACCTTCATTCCAATCTCCTTTCTGCAGCCGGGAGGGATTCGCCGCCCCGCTGCCTATTGTTTTTCGGCTTCCCGCTGTGAAACGGACGCCAGGAAAGACGTCAGAATCTCGGAAACCGTTTGGAATGGAAAAACTATAAATGAATATTCATTCAGTGTCAAGCACTTTTATTTTTATGGGGTTCTGTTCCGGGAACAAAAAACGTTAAAAGCCCTATATTCAGGGATTTCTAGGCAATAATTTTTTCTTTATTTAATACCTTAGTATTCTACTATTGTTACTTATGTATTAGGAGAGAAAACGTGCGGAAATGGAGATAGTATATTTATTTTTTATAATATAAATATGAATGAATTATTTTATGATGCCGCCCGGGGATCAATGCGTCGTACACACCGAACAGACGTCAAAACTGCGGAAAATGAACGTCGCCTCGGCGATATCGGCGGCACCGACCATCGCTTTTTGCGCCGGTGCCGGATCGGACATCACGGAACTGCCGAGATTCCACTGCGTCGGCGTGATGATCTTGTATTCGGCGACGATCCCCCGCTCCAGACGCATGCGGTGCATCAGCGGGCCGCGCGGGGCCTCGACGATCCCCTCCCCCGTAGCGCTGATGCGTTCAAGGGGTACCGGCGGGACATAGGAGGGTTCGGAGAGCTCCAGCTCCGCCAGCAGCGTTTTCGCATGCTGCAGCAGCACGGCCGTCTCGTACGCCCTGGCCATCACCCGTGTGTAAACGCTGTCCTTGTAGCGGCGGTGCATGTTTTTGATCAGGGCGGTATCGGCCGAGATCGACCGGGCGAGCGGCCCGACTTCGTAAAAGTGCTTCCCGTAGCGGACATTGCGGGCATGACTCGTCTCGTCCCGGCAGACTGCCGGTTCCGTCGATACCAGGCAGGGATCGGCTTTCATCGGACGGGTATGTTTCAGCCGCGCCCGTACCGTAAAGCCGTGTTCTCCCAGGACGACGAACCGGTCGTATGCCATCCCCTTTTTATGCATCTCCGTCGCGATCAGCCCCTTTTCCAGACGCCCGAGATCGCTCTGCAGCGGGTTGAATTCCCGGCAGGAGGCAAAGGAGAGCAGCGCATCCAGCCCTACGCCCGCCGTCTCCTTTTCGAAAAAACCGATCAGCTCGTCCAGCAGGCCCGCCGCCTGGATGCGTTCCAGATGGGTCGGGTCGCAGGTGACGCCGCCGGGGATCATGTAGGAGCTGTGGGGCCACTGCCCGGCGAAGAGCGCCAGAATCTTCGTCGCCTGCGCGGCGGCGTAGGCACCCTTGAGCGGGGCTGGAGAGAGGCCTCCGACACCCAGTTTTTCCAGTTCGGGCAGAATGACGAGGTAGAGCCATTTAAAATGGTTCTGGATCATCTCGAGTACCAGCGTCAGCTCCCGGATGCTCCGCGCCTTTCGCGTCAGCACGACGGGGTAGCCCGCCTGCGCATATGCCGCCTCGATCGCCCGGACGGTCGCCATCAGGTGAGCGTGCCCGCAGATCCCGCAGACCCGCGGCGTGATCACCAGGGCATCGGTCGCTTTCCGCCCCTCGAGCATGCGCTCCATCCCCCTGAAATGCGGAAAAGCGATCTCCGCCCAGGTGATTTTCTCCCCGCGGGTGTCGAAATAGAGCGACGCCTCCCCCTCGATGTGTTCAATCAGTGCCCTAGTCATCATCGGTAAGCCGCTCCTCCAGCCGTTTGATTTTGAAGCTTTTGGCGATGCCCGTCATCGTCAGGTAGGCACGCTTGGAGACGCCGACCGGCACCTCTTCGGGAATGGACATGTTCGTCTTCGTTTCAAAAAGGTTGCGGCGCGGGAAATCGGGCTCGGTACAGCCGAAACAGGGCGTGCCGACCCGCATTTTCGAACTGACGCCGTTCCAGAGCGTCCGGTTGCACGAGGCGTGGGTCAGCGGCCCGCGGCAGCCGTGTTCATAGAAGAGGCACCCCTCCTTCCGCCCGAACTGCTCCGCATCCACCTTCCACTCGAAGTACTCGTTGCGCAGGCAGCCGTCATGCGCCATGTGGCGGTAGAGCGCCGTCGGCCTTCCCAGGGCATCGACGGAAATGGGACGCCCCTCCGCGATGTTCATCAGGGCGAATCCGAGCCATTCGGGGTGCACGGGGCAGCCGGAGAGATTGATCACTTTGCCGGCTTTCCCGAGCAGGGGGCCGTCGGGATGCTCCCCGGCGTAGGCCAGGCCGCTGTTGCGTTCCGGCGCCGCCGCTTTGAAGATACCGCCGAAGCTGGCGCAGCTGCCCGCCGCGATGACGTGACCGGCTTCCTCGGCATAATACGCCACCAGCCGCTCCAGCGTCACACCGGCGCGCTCCATCATCGGGTCGAAGGCGCCTTCGAAGACAAGGACGTCGCAGCCGCGTCTGCAGCGCGCAATCTCCTCCAGGCTCTGGGAACAGGGGAGCAGCGGATGGTAGAGCACCTCAAAACGCGCCAGCAGCTGCGGCAGATAGGGAAGGTTTAAGAAGGAGTGGGTGTTGCCGTTGCAGGTGACGCCCTGAAGCCAGATCAGCGTCGGTTTAAACAGTCTTGAGCGCACGGTAGATATTCTCCGCGATGGAGGCCTCATAGCTGCTCAGTGGTTCGGGCAGTATCTTCTCGCCGAAGAGAAAGACCATCCCCCCGAGGTACCCCATAAAGAGGCCGAAGGCGCTGAAAAAGTCCTGGTCGCGGAGTTCGCCTCCGGCGACGCCGTCATCGAAGAAGATCATCATTTCCGTAATAAAGGGCGAGACGCAGACCATCCCCTCGCACGACTCTCCGAACACCTCGCGGTTGGAGAGGTAGATCCGGAGGAAATACTCGATCATCTCCGGGCGTTCGGTCGCCATCGTGAAGTAGAAGGTAACGATCGCGCTGATCTTATCCTTTGCGCTGCCCGGACCTTCGTTGATCTCGCGGATGTGTTTGCCGAGGTATTCGGAAATGTAGAGGATGAGTTCCTTGGCCAGGATATCCTTCGAGCTGAAGTAGTTGTAAAAGTTCCCCACGCTCATGCCGACCTTCGCCGCGATATCGGGAATGGTCGTGACATAAAAACCCTTCTCCGCAAACAGCTTCAATGCCGTCGAAATGATGTTCTCTTTACGTTCTTCTTTGCTCACACGCGCCACGTCACCCTCTTTAAATAATATTAATCGTTCCTCTAATGGTAGCACAAATAGCGAATAGCCATTCACATTAAGATGCATTACCTTATAATTTGATACCTATTATGAAAGCGAACCCATGGATTATTTCGCCAAACGTATCATCCCCTGTCTCGACGTCAAGGACGGCCGCGTCGTCAAAGGGGTCAACTTCGTCGGACTCAAAGATGCGGGCGACCCGGTGGAGATCGCCAAACGCTACAACGAAGAGGGTGCGGACGAACTGACCTTTCTCGACATTACCGCGTCGCACGAAGAGCGCGACACGATCGTCCATATCGTCGAGCAGGTCGCCAAAGAGGTCTTTATCCCGCTGACCGTCGGCGGGGGGATCCGCAAACTTGACGACATCTACAAACTGCTCAACGTCGGCTGCGACAAGGTGAGCGTCAACTCCGCGGCGGTCAAACGCCCCGACCTCATCAATGAAGGGGCGAAACGGTTCGGGTCGCAGTGCATCGTCGTCGCCATCGACGTGAAAAAGACGGGGGACCGCTACCACGTCTACCTCAACGGCGGGCGCATCGATACGGGCATCGACGCCGTGGCATGGGCCAAAGAGGCCGTCGACCGGGGTGCGGGGGAGATCCTGCTCACCTCCATGGACACCGACGGCACCAAGGCAGGCTTCGACATCCCCATCACCGAGCAGATCAGCTCCCTCGTCAACGTCCCGGTCATCGCCAGCGGCGGCGCGGGCACGATGGAGCACATCAAAGAGGCCTTCGAGCACGGCGCCGACGCGGCGCTGGCGGCAAGTATCTTCCACTTCAAAGAGATCGATATCATGGAACTCAAACACTACCTCCAGGGTAACGGCATCCCGGTCCGGCTCTGAGATGTCCGATATCGTCACGTTTTCGCCCGAAGAGAAGGCGATCTTGGTCGAAAAGATCAAAACCTATGTCGCCAAAGAGCTCGACCAGGAGATCGGCGGCTTCGACGCAGAGTTCCTGCTGGACTTTTTTGCCGAAGAGATAGGGGTTTACTTCTATAACAAGGGTTTGAACGACGGTCTGGATGAGATGCGGGTTCGGATCGATACGATCGCCGACGATGTCGGTTACACCCTTGAAAAAAATTCACATTCATAAGGAATGAAGCGCGATGATCATCTGTGCCGGCAACAACGAGACCTTTGACTTCGCGACCCCGATGGGCGTCGGGCTCATCGAGACGACCATGAACATTACCCGCCTCTGCCTCTTCGACAAACCGGAGTTCCTCCTGTTTGTCGGGACGGCCGGCAGTTACGGGGAGAAAGCGATCTTCGACATCGTCGAATCGAAAACGGCGTCGAACATCGAGCTCGCCTTTTTGCAGAACAAGGCCTATACCCCCATCGACAACGTCGTCTCGACCAATACCGAGGGGACCAGGGAGATCATCGTCAACTCCAGCAACTACATTACGACGGACGCCGAACTCGCCAGAGGGTTTCTGCGCTTCGGCGTCGGCATCGAGAACATGGAGTTCTTTGCCGTCCTGCGCGTTGCGCAAGAGTTCGGCATTCCTGCGGGCGGCGTCTTCTGCGTCACCAACTACTGCAACGCAGATGCCCACGCCGATTTTGTCGCCAACCATGACAGGGCCAAGGCGCTGCTGGGCGAGCATGTCAAGCGACGCATCAAGGAGTTGACGGCATGAACACACCGAAACCGACGATCATGGACCTTACCAAAGAGGAGCTTGCCCAGACCGTCAAGCCCGCTTTCCGCGCCAAGCAGATCTACGGCTGGATCTATCACAGCTTCGTCGACAGCTTCGACGAAATGGCCAACATTCCCAAAAGCCTGCGCGAAGAGCTGAACGAGCGCTATATTCTCAACCCGCTCAAAATCCTGCGCAAGGAGGAGTCGGCCGACGGCACCATCAAGTACCTCTTCGAACTCCCCGACGGCAAAACGGTCGAAACCGTCTGGCTGAAGATGAAAGAGACGCAGTACAACGAAGACGGCTCCGTCGCCCAGGAGGCCAAACACACGGTCTGCGTCTCCACCCAGGTCGGCTGCAAAGTCGGCTGCAGCTTCTGTTTGACGGCCAAGGGGGGCTTCACCCGCGACCTCACCCCCGGCGAGATCGTCGCCCAGGTGCTCTCCGTCAAGAAAGACAACGACCATGCGGCGAACCGCCGGGTCAATATCGTCTATATGGGCATGGGGGAACCGCTGGACAACCTCGACAACCTCGCCAAGGCGATCCGCATCCTCAAGGACGAGGACGGTCTCTCCATCTCCGGCAAGCGCCAGACGGTCTCCACGAGCGGGATCAGCACCCGCATCGACAAACTGGGGCAGATGGACCTCGGTGTACACATCGCCATCAGCCTCCACGCCGTCGACGACGAGCTGCGCACAGAGCTTATCCCCATGAACAAGGCGTACAACATCGCCTCCATCATGGATGCCGTGCGCCGATTCCCCATCGACACCCGCAAACGCGTCATGTTCGAATACCTCGTCATCAAAGGGAAAAACGACGACATCGCCTCGGCGAAAAAACTGATCAAACTGCTGCACGGCATCAAGGCAAAGGTCAACCTGATCTACTTCAACCCCTACCCCGGTAGCGACTACCAGCGCCCCGAACGCGAAGACATGGTGAAGTTCCAGCAGTATCTGATCGACCACGGACAGCTCTGTACCATCCGTGATTCGAAAGGGATCGACATCAGCGCGGCCTGCGGGCAGCTCAAAGAGAAAACAAACGAAGAGAAGGGAAAAGCATGACAGGATTGGATATCGTACAGATCGTTTTTTTGATCGGTGTCGTCCTCGTCGGCCTCGGCGGGATCGTCTGGGTCGTCAAGAACGAAAAAAAGTAACGCGGCTTGCTTAATGGGCCAGTTCGTCGACCGTCCCATCCTCCAGTGAAAAACGGCGTGAGACTTCGCGCTCGCTCCCGTCCTCTTCCGTCAGCGTCACCGTCACCGTCCACACTCCCTGCGCCCGTCCGCGAAGGTAGCGGTAGTCATAGACCGAACCGTTTCGGGTCGGCAGCGCCATGGTGTGCTCTCTGTCATCCTGCGGAAACATGTCCGAATGCCAATAGAAAACAACCTCGCGTTCCCAATCTTTACGGGGTGTTACGAATGTACACTGAATCTTTTCGACGCCGTCATCGAGCACGCTGCAGTGAACCGTGTCCCCCCGTGCCGAAAGTGTCAAAACCGACCCGACAACCGTCACAAGGCCTATACTGACGATTTTATGCATATTAAACACCCTCATTCTGTTTTTTTTTGCTAAGCAATTATAGCCTATCTCAGAAAAAGAGGGGGTGCATATGACAAAGTGCCTAGCGAAAAAAAATTTAAAAAACCCTAGATTTTTTCCTCCCTTTTTGTTACTATTGCACTTACAATACATGCAGCAGTATAAGAAATCATGAAATTCATCGATTTTCATGTTTCTTGACAGACTGTATGACGACGGTTCCCCCCAACATGTTTTACCGTCTGTGGCTGTATTGTAGAATTCCCGCCGGAAAGTAGTACTATGAAAGCAATTGGATATCTCGTTCTTATCAACAATGCTTACCCAGATACTATTGCATTCAACAAAAGAGTAGCGATGGAAGCTGCCAACCGTTTTAATCCGAATGCGATCAACTATATCGAGCGCACCTATACGGAACGCCGTTCAGCCTCTGAGCTGGCGAAAATGCTCGCCTTCGACAATAATGAGTCTCGCGAAGAGATCCTTGCCCGGGTCCGCCGCGAACTCAACGAGTACTGGGAAGGGAAAAGACTGAGCAGCTAATGCTCGTCTCCCTTGCACATCCCCTTTTTTTCTCTCCATACACCTTCTAAAAACGACACTTTTTGCTGCTTAATTCACATATTGTTCAAAGCCGTGAATAACTTGAAACAACATCACATTTTAATATTTGATTTTCTTATACTTATTCTTCGATCCTCTTTTACATGTAACAGCACTGTAGCGAAAATGTAATGGCCGTGTAATTTCGGCAACCTATACTGCTTTCCATAAAAATCCGGCAACTTCGCTGCGGCGCATCAGTGCAGCGTATCTGCCGCTATGGAGCATCCCATGCTGAATATCGAAGGCACACTGCATCAAGAGTACCCGCGTTTCTTCCACTACCCGACAGCAGTCAGGAAACCGGCCCTCTCCTTTTTGAGACTGCTGCTTCAAGAAGAGAAAATCAACCATTTTATCACCGACCACCGCAAAGTGAAAAACCTCGCATTCATCGACGCGGCGCTGGAGCATCTGAATATTTCCTATAAAACGGACCACCACCAGATCCAGAACATTCCGGCCATCGGAAAAGTGATCATCGTCGCCAACCACCCCATGGGTGCCATGGATGCCTTCACATTGATCAAAATGGTCAGCAGCATCCGCCACGACAAGAAGGTGAAGATCATCGCCAACAAGGTGCTGGCCGCCTTTGACCAGATCAGCGACCTGCTGATCGCCGTCGACACTTTTAACGGCCGCCTGACAAAAGAGAGCATGAAGAAGGTCGACGAGGCGCTGCGCAACGAAGAGGCCGTCATCTTTTTCCCCGCGGGTGAAGTCTCCCGCGCCTACCTCAACGGGATCGTCGACAGCAAATGGAAAAGCGGTTTCATGAAGTTTGCCAAACGGACGCAGAGTCCCATCCTGCCGATTCATATCAAAGCGCGCAATTCCATGCTTTTCTACGGTGCCTCCTGGCTCTACCGACCGCTTGCCACAATGCTGCTCGCCAAAGAGATGTTCTCCGCCCGCAACAGCGTCGTCGAGTTCACCGTAGGCGAAATGATCGGCATCGATACCATCAACGATATGCCGCTGAGTTACAAGCGCCACGCAAAGATGATGCGCAAGCACCTTTACAGAGTCTCCAAGGGGCGCAAACCGCTCTACCCGACCCAACAGTGCATCGCCCACCCCGAACCGCGTCACCTGATCAAAGAGGAGCTCAAGCGGGCGCAGCATATCGGTTCGACCTCGGACAACAAGCAGATCTATCTCGCCGACTTCGAAGAGGCGCCGACCCTGCTCAATGAAGTCGGCCGCCTGCGCGAATACAGTTTCCGCAAAGTCGGCGAAGGGAGCGGCCGCAAGCGCGACCTCGACCGCTACGACGAGTACTACCGCCACCTCGTGCTCTGGGACGACGACGCGCTGGAGGTCGTCGGTGCCTACCGCATTGCCGACTGCGAATGGGTGCTCTCCTGGGGCAGCAAAGACGCCCTCTATCTCAATGAACTCTGCAGCCTCGGCGAGGCGTTCGAACCCTACCTTGAGAATGCCATTGAGCTCGGACGCAGTTTCATCCAGCCCAAATACTGGGGAAGCCGCGCGCTCGATTATCTTTGGCAGGGCATCGGCGCCTACCTGAAGCACCATCCCCATATCAGGTACATGATCGGTCCCGTCAGCATCAGCGGAAGCTACCCCTCTGCCGCCAAAGAGGCGCTGGTCCACTTCTACGGGCACTACTTCGGTAGCCGGGACGCCCTGGTGACCGCACGTACCCCGTACCGGCTCTCTGCCCTTGCCCTGGAGGATGAAAAGGCGCGCTTCTGCGGCGACGACTATGCCGAAGACTTCCGCCGTCTCAAAGAGTATCTGAGGGCCTTCAACGTCACCGTACCGACGCTCTATAAACAGTATGCGGAGCTATGCGATGAGGGAGGGATCACCTTTATGGATTTCGGGATCGATGCCGAGTTCAACAACTGTATCGACAGCTATATCCTGGTCGACGTCACAAAGATCAAAGAGAGCAAACGCAAGCGCTACATTGATACGGAGTGAATGTTTCACGTGAAACATTCACTCACTTCATCGCCTCAAAAGCCTCACTGATAAAGTCCGTCCTGGAAACCAGATCGTATCGGACGCCTTCGAAGGTAAACGCCAATCTGTTGGCGTGCAGCAACAACCGTTTCGCACCGCTCTTCGCTATACGCTCCTCGTCGCTTATCCCCTTATCCAGAAAGCGGACGACATCCTCTTCATCCTGCCCATAAATGGGGTCGCCGACGATCGGATGTTTCACGTGAAACAAATGTACCCGTATCTGGTGCTGCCTGCCCGTCAGCGGTTTCGCTTCGACAAGGGTCATATCGTGCTCGGGAAAATAGCGCAGGACCTTGATGTCCGTCCGCGACGGCTTGCCCTCCACATGGACCTTGACGATCATCCTGACCAGGGCGGAGTCATCCGGCTGTCTGATCAATGGTGCCTCAATCGTCACATCTGCATCCATCTTGCCATGGACAATAGCCAGATAGCGTTTGTCCATCTCACGGTTTTCAAACATCAGTTTGAGAGTGCGTTCGCTCTCTTTGTCCTTCGCGGACAATAACAGTCCGCTCGTCTCCTGATCAATGCGGTGTGTAATGTTTGCATGCGGTCCGAAGCGGTGGCGTATTTCATCCACCATACTGTAGGGGGTGTGACGGTTCTGCGGATGCACAAGCACACCGCTCGGTTTGTCAAACAGCGCAAACCATTTCGTTTGAAAAACAGGGTCGAGGCCGCGGGAGACCGGCTCAAACATAACACACTGAAACAAACCCTCAACGTCGCCGCCGGGGTCGCGCATCAACTCACCGTTGATAAAGATACGGCCCTTCGAAATATAGCGCTGTGCATCGCGCTGGGTGAAGCCGAGTTCGCGTATTAAAAAGAGGAAAGCCTTCATGCGTTTTGGGGCAACGAAATCTTTAAGGACGAACGGCAAATTAAACCCTTTATTAGTGACGCTTGGCTATTATCTACTTTATATAAAAGCGGCATTTTAGCATAGGAACGATGTGTCTTTTCCGTCGAATCCGGCTAAAAAAAACCGCTGCAACGAGGAGCGAGAATGGTAGAACGCTATGCCAGAGAAGAAATGGCATCCAAATGGACGATGCAGGCAAAATATCAGGCCTGGCTCGATGTCGAAAAAGCGGTTGTCAAAGCCTGGAACAGACTGGGGCTCATCCCCGACGATGATGCGAAAAAAATTGTAGAGAACGCCGGCTTCAACGTCGAACGTATCGATGAGATCGAGAAGGTGACCCGCCACGACCTGATCGCCTTTACCACCTCCGTTTCGGAGACACTCGGCGACGAGAGCCGCTGGTTCCACTACGGCATGACCTCCTCCGATACGATCGACACGGCCGTAGCCCTGCAGATGAAAGACTCCCTTGCCCTGATCATCGAAGATGTCAAAATGCTCATGGAGTCCATCAAGAAACGCGCGGAAGAGCACAAGATGACCCTGATGGTCGGACGCTCCCACGGTATCCACGGCGAACCGATCACCTTCGGTCTCGTCCTGGCCGTCTGGTACGACGAAATGCACCGCCACCTCAAAAACCTCGAAGAGACGATGGAGGTCATCTCCGTCGGCCAGGTCTCCGGTGCCATGGGTAACTTCGCCCATGCCCCGCTGGAGCTCGAAGAGTACACCTGTGAAGAGCTCGGCCTCCAGCCGGCGCCCGCTTCCAACCAGGTGATCCAGCGCGACCGTTACGCCCGCCTGGCGACCTCCCTCGCCCTGATGGCGAGCAGCATCGAGAAGTTTGCCGTTCAGGTCCGCCACTGGCAGCGCACGGAAGTGTACGAAGTCGAAGAGTTCTTCGCCAAGGGGCAGAAAGGTTCATCCGCCATGCCGCACAAGCGCAACCCTATTCTGACCGAAAACATCACCGGTCTGGCACGCATGATCCGCGCCTACTCCATCCCGGCAATGGAGAACGTCTCGCTCTGGCATGAGCGCGACATCTCCCACAGCTCGACCGAGCGCTTCTGGCTGCCGGACGCTTTCATCACCTCCGACTTCATGCTGCACCGTATGAATAACGTCATCGCTAACATGGTCGTCTACCCGGAGAACATGATGAGAAACCTGAACCTCACGGGCGGCCTCGTCTTCTCCCAGCGCGTCCTGCTCGAACTCCCCAAACAGGGTGTGAGCCGCGAAGATGCCTACCGCATCGTCCAGCGCAACGCAATGAAAGTATGGGAAGGTCTGCAGCAGGGCAAACCGGCACTGAACGAGAAAGGCGAGAGCCTCTATCTGCAGTACCTGCTCGGTGACGAAGAGCTGAGAAAAAGTCTGAGCGAAGAGCAGATCCGCGAATGTTTTAACTACGATTACTATACGAAAAACGTGGATAAAATTTTTGCACGGGTCTTTAGCAAATAACAATCTAATTCGAATATAATTTCCTTATCTTCCTGGCTCTTTATTGCAAGAGGGTCGATAAGGAATCCATATAAAACAGTGTAGGAAGAGCCTTCCCCTCTTTTCTATCATTTGCATACAAAACATGAACTTTCTGTAAAGGCAAATAATGATCACGATCCTCAAACGAAACGGACGCAGAGAACCGCTTGATATCACGAAAATCCAGAAGTACACTTCCGCAGCGGTCAACGGGCTGACCAATGTTAGCCAGAGCGAACTCGAAGTCGACGCACAGATCCAGTTCCGCGACGGCACCACGTCACGGGAGATTCAGGAGACCCTGATCAAAACCGCTGTCGACAAGATCGATATCGATGCACCGAACTGGACGTTTGTCGCCGCCCGCCTGTTTCTGTTTGACCTTTACCACCGCGTCAACGGTTTTACCGGTTACTGCAAACTGGAAAAGTATTTTGAAAAAGGGGAAAAAGAGGGGCGTATCCTGCTGGGGCTTCGCAGCAAGTACGACCTCGACGACCTCGATGCCTACATCGATCCCGAGCGTGACCTGCAGTTCACCTACCTCGGTATCCGTACCCTCTACGACCGCTACCTGATCAAGGACCGCAACGGCGACCCGATCGAGCTGCCGCAGCACATGTTCATGGCCGTCTCCATGTTCCTTGCACAGAACGAGGAGAATCCGCAGGAGTGGGCGAAGAAGTTCTACGACATGATCTCCAAGTTCGAGGTCATGATGGCGACCCCTACCCTCTCCAACGCACGGACGACACGCCACCAGCTCAGCTCCTGTTATATCGGTTCGACACCGGATAACATCGAGGGGATCTTCGACAGCTATAAAGAGATGGCCCTGCTCTCCAAGTTCGGCGGCGGGATCGGCTGGGACTGGACACAGGTCCGCTCCATGGGTTCGTATATCGACGGCCACAAGAATGCCGCCGGCGGTACCGTACCGTTTCTGAAGATCACCAACGACATCGCCATCGCCGTCGACCAGCTCGGGACCCGCAAAGGGGCCATTGCCGTCTACCTGGAACCGTGGCACATGGATATCATCGACTTCCTCGACCTGAAGAAAAACTCCGGCGAAGAGCGCCGCCGCGCGCACGACCTCTTCCCGGCGCTCTGGATCAACAACCTCTTTATGAAGCGCGTCCAGGAGGACGGCATCTGGACGACGTTCGACCCGCTCGAATGCAAAGAGCTCTCCGAACTCCACGGCGAGGCGTTTGAAAAACGTTATCTTGAACTCGAGCAGGACGAGAGCGTCCTCAAAGAGCGCCACAAAGCCAAGGACCTCTGGAAACGGATCCTCACGAGCTATTTCGAAACCGGCAGCCCTTTCCTCTGTTTCAAGGACAACGCTAACAAGGCTAACCCGAACGATCACTACGGCATCATCCGCAGCTCCAACCTCTGTACGGAGATCTTCCAGAACACCCAGCCGAACCACTACCTGATCAAACTCAAGTTTGAAAACGGTGAGTGCCTCACCTACGAAGAGGATGAGCTCGTCAAGGTCGACAGCGGTATCGAGAAACCGGCCAAGAAGGTCACGGCTCTCGACAGCATCGGCGGACAGCAGATCTATATTGTCGAAAAAGAGAAGGTCGACGGCGCGACGGCGGTGTGTAACCTCGCCTCCGTCAACCTGTCACGTGTTAACACCAAAGAGGACATCGACCGCATCGTCCCGATCGCCGTCCGTGCCCTCGATAACGTTATCGACCTCAACTTCTACCCGCTGGAGAAGGTCAAACGTACAAACGCCCGCAGCCGCTCTATCGGCCTGGGCGTTATGGGTGAAGCGCAGATGCTTGCCGAGGCGGGAGTGAGCTGGGGAAGCCAGGAGCATTTCGACAAGATCGACGAAGTGATGGAAGCCGTGAGCTATAACGCCATCAAGGCGTCGTCAAACCTCTCCCTTGAAAAAGGGAGCTACCCCGAGTTCGAGGGTTCCAAATGGAGCCGCGGCATCCTGCCGATGGACCACGCCAACGCCGAAGTCCTGAACCTCGTCGACCGCGGCGGTCTCTTCGCCTCCGCCTACGACTGGGAGAGCCTGCGCGAAACGGTGAAAACACAGGGGATGCGCAACGGTTACCTGATGGCGATCGCCCCTACTTCCTCCATCTCCATCCTCACGGGTACGACGCAGACGATCGAGCCGGTCTACAAACGCAAATGGTACGAAGAGAACCTCTCTGGTCTCATCCCCGTCTGTGCACCGAACCTGAGCCCGGATACCTGGTCCTTCTACACGCCGGCCTATGACCTCGACCAGACGATCCTCGTCAAAGCAGCCTCCATTCGCCAGAAGTGGATCGACCAGGGGCAGAGTCTCAACATCTTCATCACCCTCGACAAAGCGAGCGGAAAGTACCTCAACGAAATCTACATGCTCGCATGGCGCCTTGGGATCAAGTCCACCTACTATCTGCGCTCACAATCGCCGGAAGCGACGAACGACGTCGAAGACCGCTCCATGGAATGCGTGGGCTGTCAGTGAAACCACTGTCGACGGCTTCAGCCGCCTCGCAACTGCTGGAGCGCATCGTAAACGGCGAAGGGGCGATGTTGCGCTCCCTCGCCTTGAACGGCCCCACCACAGCCACCCTCACCCTCTCCGTCCAGGACAAACACCGTGGTTATGACTGGATCGATATCAGCTTTGAAATGAGCGGCATGAACGATGCCAGACTCGTCGACGACAAACAGCTGGACTTTATCGATACGGATGAAGGTATCACGGTCGTGTTAGAAGATGGTCAGTGGGGATTGGCCGTGGGCCGTTATGCGGGTCTGGGAGCGCTCAAGAGCGCTCCCCTTTATGTTATCGGCGCCTCTTTGAAATATGAAGAGGCACCCTTCAGCGGGTGATCAGGAGATCACCTTCTCTTCATGACGGCGCCCTTCCCGGCTCCGTTTGACTTCACAGCCTTTAAGTCTGCTGGTCATTTCCTTGGCCTCGCGCTCGGTGATCTCACGGGCTTTGAGTGCATCCTTGATGACGTTGGCGTTCAGATAGACATGCGTCATTTTCGTCTCTCCTCTCTTTGCAGTACGTGACATGTCAATGAGGGTTATCGAGTGTCCCTGTCAGGTTCACAACACGGCACATCTCCGGCGGGAAACAGTTTCATACCATTTGAGACGTCAAAACAGTGTCGAATTGTGGAAGCATTTTTTTCAGCCGAATCTTAATGGTATAACGGATAAGGTAATAAAAAGATAACGTGTAACAATTAGTTACTGTTTAGTTTCACTCTAATCCTGTTTCAAGACGGGTTATCAGGGTCGTGCAGCAGGTTTCGATCATCGTAAAGACTTTTTCGAACCCTTCGAAGCCGGGAAAGAAATAGGGATCCGGCACGTCTTCACCGCCGTAACCGAAATCGCCCAGTTTGTAGACGTTAGCCATGCCCATGCGTTTGAGATCGGCAACGTTCTTCGCATCCAGACCGACGATAACGTCAAAACGCTCCCTGTCTGCTGGGCTCACCTGCCGGGCACGGTAGGCGGCGATGTCCAGGCCGTGCCCCTCCGCCACACGGACCGAGTGGTCGCAGGGGGGGTCACCGATATGCCACGAACCCGTGCCGGCGGAATCGATCCGCAGCGCCATGCCCTTCGCTTCCGCCTGCGAGCGCAGGATCGCCTCGGCCAGCGGGGAGCGGCAGATGTTGCCGAGACAGACAAACAGGACCGAACGCACCGTTAGCCGTTCGTATAGAGGTAACGTTTGATCTTCTTCGTCGGCGTTTTAACGAAGGGTTCGCGCTGCTCGATCACCCGTGCGATACGGGAGAACTTGGAGACGCTTTCGTTTGTCTCCGTTTTGATGCGCTCGAGCAGTTTTTCGATCTCAATGTGCTGTTCCGTCTCGGAGAGCTTCGTGATGTCCATATGTTCGTCGAGCATTTCGTAATTGAGATGAATCCGTGCCACCAGCTGCTTTTCGACCTCGTAGACAAGCGCATCCTCTACCAGCTCGTCCTCCATGATCTTCGCCTCGAGCTGCTCGGGATAGATATTTTCGCCGCTGGGACCGAGTATGACGTTTTTGGAGCGTCCGCTGAGGAAAAGATAGCCCTCCGCATCGATATAGCCGAGGTCCTCCGTATTGAACCAGCCGTCTTCGTGCAGCACCTCTGCGCTCTTCTCCGGGTCCTTGTAATAGCCGAGCATCACGTTCGGCCCCTTTGCCCAGACCGTCCCGACTCCCTTTTCGTCCGGGTCGGCGATGCGCAGCTCGACCGAGGAGATCGCCGGACCGATCGCCCCTACTTTCGTCTTAAAAGGCGCGCCGGCCGCCAGCAGCGGCGCCGTCTCCGTCAGGCCGTAACCGATGGCATACGGGAAGCCCGCGTCATCCAGGAAGTGCTCCACCATCGGTGAAAGCGGCGCCCCGCCTATTCCGAAGATGCGCAGCTCGCCGCCGAAGGTCTGCAGGAGCTTTTTGCCGGCGATCTTATGCAGCGCCTTCCGGATGAACGGTACGGCATAGAGGGCCCGCATGAGCGCGTTTTTGTGAAAGTTCGACAGAATGCGGTTCTTGAAGATCTTCTCGATCACCAGCGGTACGGAGAGGATGACCGTCGGTTTGACCAGGGCCATCGCGTCGATGAGGATCTTTGGCGTCGGGACCTTGGAGAGGTAGTAGACGCTGGCACCGTTGACAATGGGGAGCAGAAAGCCGACGGAACACTCATAGGTATGCGCCAGCGGCAGGATGGAGAGGAACCGGTCCTCCGCTACCAATTCAACCACGCATTGCGCAACGAGCGCCTCGAACGTCAGGGCGCGGTGCGTCAGCATCACCCCTTTACTGCTACCCGTCGTACCGGAAGTATAGATAATCGCTGCCAGATCGTCCTCAGAGGGCCTGTAATGCACGTCAGCGTGTTTAGAGCCCTTTACCCCCTCCTTAACCTTCTGAAGGATCGTAGGGCTTCGTTTGGCAAAGGTGGGATCATCGCTGAGATCCTCGGTCAGCACCAGCATCACCAGCGAGGAGAGTATCCCCTCGTCGAGCGCCTCGCGCTTCTTGGCCGATGCAAAGACCGCCTTGCTCTGAGAATGAGTGATGATATGGCGCACTTCGTTGTCGTGGAAATCCGGGAGGATCGGGACGATGACAGCCCCCATCGTCGTGACGGCGAAATAGACGACCCCCCAGTTTGGCATGTTTTCACTGCAAAGCGCGACGCGGTCACCGATACCGATGCCCGCATCGGCCAGGCGCGTCTTCAGCGCGGCGACCGCTTCCCCGAATTCGGCATAGCTCAGGGCCACGCTCTCATCGACGTTGCGCAGGACGGGCCGCTCGGCGTATTCCGTGACCGAACGCTCCAGCAGTGCACTGAGCGTCAACTCCGGCAGCGTGATCTTGAAACGCGGGTCGCTGTTGTGGCGGAAACGCACGCGGATGACGTCCGCGAGCCCCTGGTGCCCCTTCCCTTCGTCCAGCTCGATGCTGCATGCTTCGAGCTCCTCGCAGTCGAACCAGGGGCGTTTGAGCTTTTCGAAGCTCTTCAGATCATACAGCAGCTCAGGCGCCTTCGGACCGCCGGAGTCGCGCTCGATCTGCGACGTCGCGAAGAACTCGCCGGCGAACAGGCCGTCCTCTTTGACGGCGGCGAGCGCCTTGACGAAGACCGCCGTGCGCAGCGGCTCCTCGAGGTGAAGGTACGAACAGAGCACCGCATCGTAGCGCCCCTCCGGCTCCCAGTGCGCCAGATCCATGTGCGAGACCTCGACGTTCACTCCCCTGCTCTTCGCCATCTCCTGCAGCTTTTGCAGTCCGACTTCGGACGCATCGATGGCGTGGGCTTCAAAGCCCCGCTCCGCCGCGTAACAGGCATTTCTGCCCTCCCCCTCGCCGAGGAAAAGGATCCGCGCGCCCTGAGGGAGCGAATCCATCACCTCTTTGAGGTAGGCATTGGGCTGGGTGCCGTACAGATACCCCTCCCGTGAAAATTTCTCATTCCATACTTTGCCGATCTTCATTTCTGAACCCCGTCAAGCACCGGTACAAACGAACACACTTCAAGCTCCTCTTCAATAAGCTGATCGCCTATTTTAACATAGCGCACGATGACCTGACCCCCATCGCGCGTCATCGGAGCGACCAGCACGCCGCGGGGAGCCAGCTGATCGATGATCGCCTGGGGGATATGCTCCGCGGAAGCGGAAAAGAGAATGCGGTCAAAGGGGGCGTAGGTGCTCCAGCCCAGCTGACCGTCGTCTGTGCGGGTGTGGATGTTCGTGATCCCCTCCTCCCGGAAACGCTTTTTCGCCTCGCGCATCAGGGGCTCGATCCGTTCGATCGTAAAGACCCCGCGGAAAAGCTGTGACAGGACCGCCGCCTGGTACCCGCTGCCGCAGCCTATTTCCAGGACCCTGTCGGCACCGTTGCACTGCAGGTACTCGGTCATCTTCGCCACCGTCAGCGGGGAACTGATCCACTGCGCCGCTCCGATGGGCAGGGCATCGAGCTTGAAAGCGTGCTGTTTGAAGCCGTTGGGCACATAGACTTCGCGATTCGTCGACGCGATGGCGTCAAAAACGGTGTCACTGATCTCGAGGCGCTCACGGATCGCCTCGGCCAGTTTTTTGTTTCGCATCACTGCAATGGCATTCATTATCGTATTCCCGTATCAAGATAGCGGCGCATCTTTTTCACTTCGCCAGGCTCAAACGGCTGCACCAGCAGGGCGTCTGTGCCGTTTCGCACACATTCACCGAAGGGGGTGATGATGCCGCTCTGGCCCGTCGTATCGCGGTTGGCGGTGTCGCTTTGCAGCACGTAGCACTCGTTGGCGACGGCCAGCGCCTGTCCGAGGATGTCGTAGTGCGCGGCGCGGAGCCGTCCCCACTGCGCCGGCACGCAGATGATCTCCGCACCGCGCAGCTGCTCCCACAATGCCGTAAAACGCAGCTCGAAGCAGACCAGGATGCCGATGCGGATACCCTCCACCTCGAAGGGAACGATCGCTTCGGTGCCGCCGGCCGTGAACCACTGCTCCTCCTCCCCGATGCTGAAGAGTTTCGCCTTCGCCTGCTCGCGCAGCAGCGCGCCATCGTGATAGACCCGGGCGACGTTGAAGACCCCCTCCTCTTTCCGAACGATCATCGTCAGAAGGAGCGTACGACCCCGGCTCGCCTTTTCCAGCTCCGGCCCGGCGATCACCGCGAAGTCCGCCGCCGCGTCAAAGCTGTCGTAGTCGAAATTGGTCAGACAGACCTCCGGTGCCAGGACAATGGCGTTTTCGGGCGTTTCGGCGATCAGGGAGAGTAGAACGGCAAGGTTTTCATCGTAGGTGCGTCCCTGCGTCCCGAAAGTGAGGGAGCAGAGCGGACGCGTCTTAGAAGTCGTCAAAGCTGAGGCTGCCTTTGGAGTAGTTCGTGACGTTGCCCTCGAAGAAGTTCGTTTTCTGGTCGTTGAACTTCGAGAAGTCATCCACCCACTTGATGGGGTGCGAAACGTTGTAAAGCTTCTCGAACCCGACCTTGCTGAGACGCTCATCGGCGAGGTACTGGATATACTGCTCGACAATGCCGTCGGTGAGACCGAGAATCTGCCCCTGGGTGATGTATTTGCCCCATGCCGTCTCCAGTTCGACGGCTTTTTTGAACATCTCGTAGACTTCCGCTTTGAGGTCTTCGGTAAAGAGGTCCGGACGTTCGCGCTTGAGCGTGTTGATAAGGTTCTGGAAGAGCACCAGGTGCGTCACTTCGTCGCGCTGGATAAAGCGGATCATCTGCGCCGACCCCAGCATCTTGCCCGAACGCGCCAGGGTGTAGATGTAGGTAAAGCCGCTGTAGAAATAGATCCCCTCGAGAATCTGGTTCGCGAAACAGGCGAGAACGAAGTTGCGTTCCGTCGGGTCCAGTGCCAGACGCTGGTAAATGGCGGCGATCGCATCGTTTTTCGACTTGAGCATCATATCGCGGCGCCACAGTTCGTAGATCTCCGCGCTGTTTTTCGAGATGGAGTCGACCATAACCGCGTAGCTCTGCGAATGCAGCGCCTCTTCGAAGGACTGGCGCACGAGGATCAGGTTGACTTCCGGAGCGGTCACGTAGGGGTTGACGTTGTCGATCAGGTTGTTCGTCTGCAGGGAGTCCATGAAGATCAGCTGCGACAGCGCCTTGTCGTAGGCCGTCTTCTCCGCATCGGTCAGATTCTTGTAATCGATGGCGTCACGCGTCATATCGACCTCTTTGGGAAACCATGTATTGTTGAGCATCATCTCCCAAAGGTTGTACGCCCACTGGTATTTGATATTGTTGAGCTCGAAAATACCCGTAGGATTACCCCCGAAAATACGGCGGTCATTGACGTGTTCGTGTGAATCCGGATTATAGATCTGTTTGCGCTGCATGCTGCTGATTCCTCGTCATTGTTAAGTGAATGATTATGGCGAAAGTGAGGTTTGAAATGCTTTAAAACAGTGGAGATTGCGCGGAAAAAATCGAGGGGTGCCCGGAAGCGTGACTCCCGGGCGAAAGTATGGAAAAACGGTTATTTTTTGCTGCGGTCGTTGCGCTTGCGCTCGTTTTCCGTCAGGTAGCGCTTGCGGATACGGACATTCTCCGGCGTGACTTCGAGCAGCTCGTCGTCTTCGATCCACTCCAGCGCTTTTTCGAGGTTCATATCGCGCGGCGGAACGAGCTTGATCGCCTCATCCGCACCGGATGAACGGACGTTTGACTGCGCCTTGCCCTTGATCGGGTTGACGGTAAGGTCGTTGGAACGGGCGTGCTCGCCGATAATCATCCCTTCGTATACCTTGTCCTGCGGTTCGATGAACAGGACGCCGCGGTCCTGGAGGTTAAAGAGCGAATAGGCCATCGCTGCACCGCCCTCCATGGAGATCAGCGCACCGTACTGGCGGCTTTCGACCGTACCGGAGTACGGGCGGAATTCGAGGAAAGAGTGGTTCATAACCCCCTCCCCTTTCGTATCGGTGAGGAACATACCGCGGAAACCGATCAGGCCGCGTGCAGGGATCTCGAACTCGATACGCGTATAGCCCTCACCCATCGGCACCATCGACTTCATCTCCGCCTTGCGTTTACCGAGGCGCTCGATGATCGTACCGGAGAAGTCGTCCGGCGTATCGATGACGAGGTGCTCGAACGGCTCGCACTTGACCCCTTCGATCTCTTTGACGATGACTTCCGGACGGCCGATACCGAACTCGTACCCTTCGCGGCGCATGTTCTCCGCCAGGACGGTGATCTGCAGTTCGCCGCGGCCGGAAACCTTGAACTTCCCTTCGCCGATCGTCTCAAGGCGCATGGCGACGTTCGTCTGCATCTCCGCCTCGAGGCGGTCTTTGATCTTGTTGGAAGTGACGTGTTTACCCTCGGTACCCGCCAGCGGCGAGTCGTTGACGGAGAAGACGACGGAGAGGGTCGGCTCTTCGATGTGCATCGGGTCCAGCGGCATCGGGTTCGCCGGGTCGACGACGGAGTCACCGACATCGACGGTCTCGAAACCGGCAAAGGCGATAATATCGCCCGCTTCCGCCTGATCGATCTCCATACGGTTGAGGCCGTGGAAACCGATCAGTTTGCTCAGACGTCCTTTGACCATCTCGCCGTCGGCTTTGGCCAGCATGACGCTGTCGCCCTTCTTGATGGTGCCGTTGAAGATACGCGCGATGCCGATCTTACCAACGTAGTTATCGTAGTCCAGGGTAAAGACCTGCGCCTGCGCCGGGTTGCCCGCGTCGCCTTCCGGCTCGGGGATCTCGTTGACGATCGCTTCGAAGAGACACTCGAAGTTGCCGTCCTCGTCGCCCATGTCCATCTTCGCGATGCCGTCGCGCGCTGCGGCATAAACGATCGGGAACTCCAGCTGCTCTTCGCTGGCGTCCATCGCGACGAAGAGGTCGAATACTTCGTCGACGACGCGGTCAGGTTCTGCTGCCGGCTTATCGATCTTGTTGATGACAACGATGGGCTTCTTGCCCAGGGCGATCATCTTCTTGACGACGAATTTCGTCTGCGGCATGACACCTTCGTAGGCGTCGACGAGCAGCAGAACGCCGTCGACCATTTTCAGGACACGCTCAACCTCGCCGCCGAAGTCGGCGTGGCCCGGGGTGTCGATGATATTGATCTTGTGATCTTTGTAGCGGATCGCCGTGTTTTTGGAGAGGATGGTGATCCCGCGCTCTTTTTCGAGGGCATTGGAGTCCATCGCACGTTCATCGACATGCTCGTGGGACGTAAAAGTGCCCGACTGGCCCAAAAGTCCATCGACCAGCGTCGTTTTACCGTGGTCGACGTGCGCGATGACGGCAATGTTTCTGATTTTTTGCAAGGGGGTTCCTTCATGAGGCGACTGCGCCCATTAAAATTTTTCGCGATTATACCGAAAAAGGAGTTAGAAAGGGGTGTGGCCGTTTAGATACGGCCGTAGAGTTCGTTGTAGAGCTTCATCGCGAAACGGTCGCTCATCGAGGCAATATAGTCGGCAACGACCCTGTGGTGGGCCCGGGAGTCGGTCTGCGCGAAAAAATACTCGGGCATCATCTTCGGCTCCGCCGTCAATGCCGCATAGAGCCCCCGGATCGCCTGTTTGCCCGCAAACATGTGGCGCAGGATTTTTTTGTGCTGGTAGAGATCGCGGTAGAGCAGCTTTTTGAGCTTCTTGATCTCCGTCTCCAGCGCCGGTTCAAACCCGATCGGCAGCGGTTCGGAAGAGGGGAGGTGCTCCGGGGCCGCCGCCGCGACCCGTGGCTGCGAATAAGCGAGCATCGAATAGACGAGATGATTGATGAAGTGGGAGCTGAAGCGGTAGCGGAACATCTCGTCGTCACGCTCGTCGATCCCCTCGTCATAGACCTTCTGCAGGATTTCGGCGATCAGGGGATTGCCCCGGAGGGTGTCAAAGGAGATCAGCCCCGAGTGGACCCCGTCGTCGATGTCATGGCTCATATAGGCGATCTCATCGGCCCGGTCGACGATCATTGCCTCGACGGAGGGGTGCATCGTGAGATCGAACGCCGTGTCGATCCATTCGGGAAGAAAAGCTTTCTTGTAGGGGTAGGAGTGCTTGAGAATACCCTCCAGGGTCGCAAAGGTGAGGTTGAGGCCGTCGAAGGTCCTGTAGCGCTTCTCCAGCGCCGTCACCACCCGGAAGCTCTGGAAATTGTGCTCGAACCCGTTCGCGTGGCCGTCTTTCTTGAGGCACTCGTCGAGGGTGTCGCCGCCGACATGGCCGAAGGGAGTGTGGCCCAGGTCGTGGGCGAGGGCGATCGCTTCGGCGAGCGGTTCACGCAGGCCGAGCTCCGCCGCGATCGAACGGGCAATCTGGCTCACTTCGAGCGAATGGGTGAGGCGGGTACGGAAAAAATCCCCCTCCTGGTTCAGGAAAACCTGGGTCTTGTACTCCAGCTTGCGGAAGCTGCCCGAATGGATAATGCGGTCGCGGTCACGGGCATAGGGGGCGCGGAAATCGTCCTGAATACCGTGGAATCGCGCGTCGGGTCTCATTCGGTAATCTTGTAACCCTTCTCTTCGAGGCACTTGATGCATTCAGGCTCGACGTCTCTCGGGAAAGCCGCCTTGGCTGCCGCTTCATCCTCGGCCGGACCGTAGAAACGGCACTCCTGCATATCCTGATGGATCTGCTCCTGCGAGTACCCCTCCGGACACATCATTCCGCCGACACGGATATTCTTGGTCGAACAGCCCGCCAGGCCGATCAGCAGCGCCAGCGCGGCAATGGCAATACGCATCATATCTCCCTCTTGTAATCTTCAAATTCAAGTTTCCAGACCTTGATCCCGCAGAAGTGGTCCCCCTCCGGGCAGGTCGGCCGTATTTTCATCGCGAAGCGCGTCGCGCAGGGCGGCAGCAGCTCCTCGGCTCCCGGCACGCCCATGGCGCGCAGCTGTTTCACCTGGCCGTAGACGATATCGAAGATCTCCTCCTGCGCGTTGTAGCAGAGCCGCATCTGCGCCTTGTGGTGGAAGGAGGTGAATTCGTCCCGCTCCACCAGTTCGATCTCGTGGGCGTTGCTGAGCGCGTAGGCCGCCTCGCCGAACCCGAGCAGCTCGCGCTGGGCTTCGAAAAAGTCGTAGCTCCGCGCGATCGCCCGCTCGTAGATGGCGAGCGCTTCTGGGTTTTTCGAAATGATCGGCGGGGTATAGGCGTTCCGGGCGTAGATCGATTCCAGGGCAGGGCGCACGGCCGGAGAACGGCGATGGCGCTGGTTCTGCGCATCGGCCGAGAGCGAGAGGCGGGTATAGGTGGAGAACCCGCCGAGCACGCCGCTGTCGGGCAGCATCTGCGAGAAACGCAGGACGTCCGCGTAGTTTTCGTTGACGTCGAAGGCCGCGTCGCCGACGACGTCGTACACCTTGACGGCTTCATCCCCCACGCCGATTTTGGCTTTGTGCGCCGCCATATCGAAGGCCGGGAAGACCGGGGCGGCCTCCTTGGCATGTTCCACCAGCGGCGCCAGCGACGCATCCACCTTCACGAGCGCCTCCGCGATGATCGCGGCGAACTCCTCCGCCTCAGCGCGGCACTCAGGCATCGCTTTGGCCACGGCGATGTAGCGCAGAAGGGTGATGATGTTGACGGTGTGGTAAAGATAGGCGCTCATTCCGCCGGGCAGAACGTACCGGGCCATCTCCTGCGCCTTTTTGCGGCTGTCTTTCCTTCGGAACTTCGGCACGACCGCCTCGACGTCGGGGAGCAGCACTTCGATGAGCTGCTCGTAATCGTCAAAACAGTGCTGGTAGTACGTTTCCCAATCGCTGCGTTCTCCCGCCGCGGGATAGACGAAGTTCTCGATCTTCATTTTCGCGTAGCGCTGGGAGACCTGTTCGGAGTTGTAATAGGGGTGCGCGTGCAGCAGCCGCCAGATCAGGTGACGGCTCATACCCGAGATGAGCATCGTGACATGCGTATGCATCAGCGTCGTGTGGTGCCCGCCTTTGAAGATCCCCTGGAGCAGGTCATCTTTTCTGCTCCAGGAGGCGCTGGCGTCGGGGGTGACGATGCCGTTGGGGAAATAACAGGTCCGCGCGGCGGAAACCGCTACGTTCGAGGGGGTATCGACTTCGAGGAATTCAACCTGCATCCTGACGCTCCGCAAATGACAAATTGGGGTATTGTACCATCGGTACTTGAAAGCAACGGCGGCGGCGAAAAAATGCCGCTTCCCTTTCAGCTCGGCCGCTTATCTGCCGCGTTCCCCGAAAAAACTGACGGCAACGTAGATAATGCCGAAAATCACCGGCGCGACGATCAACCAGGTCATGGGATCCTCGTACAAAACGGCGTAATCCTTGATCCACTCCATCATCTTGTCTCCTTTTTCGCGAGTCTGACCCGCTGGGCATGGGTAATGGCCACCGCGATGGCATCCGTGATGTCGAGCGGTTTGATCTCCCGGGTGATGCCCAGCAGCCGTTTCACCATGAAAGCGACCTGCTCCTTGGCCGCTTTGGCTTTGCCCGTCAGCGCTTTTTTCACCTGCAGAGGAGTATATTCGTCAAACTGTCCGAACTCCTGTAACAATTTTAACGTAATCGCGCCGCGGAACTGTGCCAATTTTATCACCGTTTTCGGATTGTGCGCATAAAAGATATCTTCCATCGCCACTTCGTCGATCTGGTGCGCCCTGAAAAGCTGCTCAAGCGCCTCCACCATCTGGGGGATCTGCAGCTGCAGCGCTTCGGGTTTCATTTTGATCAGGCCCGCCTCGATCAGCCGCATCTTTGCGCCGTCGAGTTCGAGCAATGCGTATCCGCAGTTGCGCGTCCCCGGGTCGATTCCAAGAATTACCACGTATTTTCCCCCTGTGAAAAAAGTTATTCACCTGTGAATGTTTTTTAAAAAGCCCCGTGTTTACGCCGCTTGAAA